>JAKIUW010000013.1 GCA_021647365.1 Cocleimonas sp.
GAGAAGACTGTATTATGATGTGCCATGCTTGATTCCTTCTTTGATTCAATGACTTATTGCTAAGACAATTTTATCAGATTTTGGAGTCAGGCACTTACTTTTTATGTTAACGGGACAGTAGTGGCTTGTACTATAATATTAACGCTTTTGTCTGCGTGCGCGTAAGAAATAACCCGCTATAAAACCGAATAAGACACTCACTAAACCCGCAATAAGTGCTACCTTTATCAGGTAGCTTCTCATCTCATTATAAATAGCATTATCATAAAAATTAGTGCCTAAATGCAAAGCAACAATACGCCATTTGCTGTCGGTGTCTTTGATAACGGTTGCTGTCCAACGGGTGTTTAAGTCAAGGTCGCGACCATCGGTGAGTTTGTATTTTTCAATGCCGCTACCACGAACGATTCCCATGGTTTTATTGTTATAAAGCTCAGTGAGTGCATCAGGCTTTAATGACATTTTAAGCGAAACTAAATAACCGCCTTCGCCAAACCATTCTTTAAAATAGGCTGCTATCTCAGGGTGTGATGAAATGGTGTTTTGATTAACTGTCGTGACGCGTAAATCTTTATGAAAGTATTGGGCTAAGTCCGAGTATTTTTCAGTATTTACGGCGGCCTCAATACCAGTAAGGAGTGCACGAAGCTCGGTATGGATTTCAGCATCTGGTTCTGCGGCGGTCGTTATGAAAGGTGTGCTAAAGACTGAATATAGAATAAATGTTAATAGTAGCTGTTTCATGAGTACTCCTTCATTTATGCAAATATTTTTATGTTATATCATGTAAAAGTGGGGGGGTGTGCATTTTATTCTATCTGAGGATTAGGGGGTTATATTGTTCTTTCAGTGACGCCTAAGTATCGTACACTTACATCTTCGGTTAATTCTTTGGGCGTTCCATGCCAAACTGTTTGTCCTTTTTCTAAAATAAAACAGTTATCACAAACGGGTAAGAGTTCTTTTAATGTTTTATCAACAATCAGTATTGATTGTCCCTCACTTCGTAATTGTTGGATGGCCGCCCAAATTTCTTGCCGAATAATGGGGGCGAGTCCTTCGGTGGCTTCATCTAAAATTAAAAGCTTTGGGTTGGTGAGTAGGGCGCGCCCAATGGCAAGCATTTGTTGTTCGCCACCAGAAAGCGTAGCGGCGTATTGATTGCTACGCTCTTTGAGCCGAGGAAAAAGCTGGTGGATTTTTGCTGTATCCCATAAACCTGTTCGTGCTGTCGCGATAAGATTTTCATGAACGGTTAGATTAGCAAAACAGCGCCGACCTTCAGGCACAAGCCCTAAACCAAGTTGCGCGGCTTTGTGCGAGGCTAATCCGATAAGATTTTTATCAGCAAAAGTAATACTGCCTTTTTTCGCAGGTGTGAGCTGGCAAATAGAGCGAATCGTTGTGGATTTCCCTACGCCATTACGCCCCATCAACGCGACAACTTCGCCAGCTTTTATGGATAAGCTCACATCAAATAAGGCTTGGGATGCGCCGTAGAATGTTTCTATGTTTTGTATGTTTAGAAGCATACTCTCATCCAAAGCTCTCATTTTATTACTCCTTGCCCAGATAAGCTTCGCGCACGATGGGTGAAGCTTGGATTTCTTTGGGCGTGCCTGAGAAAACGATCTTCCCATAAAGTAGCACGGAGATTCTATCTGAAAGCTGAAAGACAGCATCCATATCGTGCTCGATCAGTAATATTGGAATTTCGGTTTTTAACGCTTCTAAAAAACCAATTAACCCCGCTGTGCTTGCAGGATCAAGTCCCGCCATGGGCTCATCGAGTAATAGAACTTTAGGCTTAAGTGCGAGGGCGCAAGCAACTTCTAACTCGCGGCGCTTGCCATGTGAAAGTTCGCTGGTTCGTGTGTCTGCAAATTCCTCAATGTTTAACTGTTTTAAAATATTGTCGGCAGTCTCTATTAAACTTTTGTCACGGCTAATGGCTTTCCAAAAGTGGAAGCTTGAACCTTGCTGTGCTTGCACGGCTAACATCACATTGCGTCTTACAGATAGATCCATGGCTAGGCAAGAAACTTGAAAACTTCTGCCCAGCCCAAGACGACTGCGCTTAGCAACGCTAAGCTTGGAGATGTTTTTATTCTCTAACCAAACAGTGCCAGAATCAGGTTTTAGCCAGCCTGTTATTTGGGCGATGAGCGTTGATTTTCCTGCGCCATTGGGACCAATCAAGGTATGAATTTCACCTTTTTTCACGTCAAAACTTACATTGTCGGTTGCAGTTAATGCACCAAATGATTTATTTAGTGCTTCAACTTTTAAAACTGTACTTCTTGAAACAGTGTTACTTGAAATAGCCTCAGTCATGGCGCTTATCTCCCGCCAGTAACTGCATTAATCCACCTTTGGCAAATAGTACGATCATAAGCAGAATCAACCCAAGGAATAGCTTCCAATGTTCGGTATAGCCGCCAATAAAGGTTTCGAGTAAAACAAATAATGTTGCACCAATAACGGGGCCGTATAAACGTCCAACACCACCCAATAATATGAAAATAATAATCTCGCCTGACATTTGCCAGCTCATTAAATCAGGACTGACAAAGCGGTTCAAATCAGCAAAGAGTGCGCCCGCTAGCCCCGTGATAATGGCTGAGAGTATAAAAGCCGTAAGTTTGATGGGATAGGGGTTGATGCCCACTGTGGCTAGTCGTATATCATTCATGCGGGCGACATCAAGCGCTGCGCCAAAGCGTGCAGCCATAATGCGTGAGGTGAGCGCTAGTGAGATGACAAGTATGCCAAAGCAAATGGCAAAAAAGCTGATTTCGTTATCGGTATCAAGCAAAGGAAATTGATTTCTAGCCAACATTAACAAGCCATCTTCACCGCCATAAGTGGGAAATGAAACGGCAAAATAGTAAATCATTTGAGCAAAGGCGAGCGTAATCATTATGAAATAAACGCCCGTGGTACGAATGGAAATTAGGCCGATGATTAATGCAAAAAATGCTGTGACTAAAATTGAAATTAGCCAGATAAGAATCATTTGGTTTGTACCAGAAACTCCGCTGATAAATTCAGAACTTTCACCAAAGTGAAAAGCCGCGATGCCAGAAACATACGCACCCAAGCCAAAGAAAGCCGCATGACCCAAGCTGACCATTCCGCCGTAACCTAGTGCGAGGTTTAAACCGACACCCGCAATAGCAAAAATCACCACACGGCTGACAAGATTCACATAGTAGCTTTCTCCGCTAAGGTACAAGCCGATTGCAACGATTAACAGGGTGATAAGGATAATGCCATTAACAATGATTTCCCGTTTACGCGAGGTGCGGGAAGTAATAGGCATTGTATTTTGTGATGAGTTATCCATTGGCAGGGAATAAACCTTGAGGACGAAAAGCAAGAATAAGAGCCATCAATATATAAACAAGAATGGAAGATAAAGATGCACTCAGTGACGCAAGGTTGTCGGCATTATCCATAAATAAATCAAGCAAAGAAGGAAGAAAAACGCGACCCATGGTGTCAACAAAGCCGACTAAAATAGCTGCAATTAAAGCCCCTTTAACCGATCCTATACCACCAATTACAATCACTACCAGCGCAAGAATTAACACAGGCTCGCCCATGCCAACTTCAACTGAACGTAACGCGCCAACTAATGAGCCTGCAAGCCCTGCCAAAGCAGCGCCTAACGCAAAAACAACGGTGTAAATGGTGCGAATATCAACGCCCAAAGCCGCTATCATTTCTCTATCGGATTCGCCTGCACGGATACGCATTCCCAGCCGTGTTTTTGTAATCAATAAATACAGACCGTAAGCAATAACCAAACCGATAATGATGATGAGTAAACGATACACGGGGTAGCTTCCGCCATCCCAAAGAGGGAGTGAACCTGATAGCCATTTTGGAACGCTAAGATACAAAGGAGAAGCGCCAAAAATCCAACTTGTGCCTTCAGAAATAATAAGAATCAGCGCGAAAGTTGCCAGTACTTGATCAAGATGATCACGGTTATATAGTTTGCGAATAACAACGACTTCAATCAACGCCCCTGCAATTGCCGCACCGCCAAAACCTGCTAGTAAGCCCAATAAAAAAGAGCCAGTGGTATTGCTTACCCAAGCACAGCAAAAAGCACCGATCATATAGAGCGAGCCGTGCGCTAGATTGATTAAACCCATTACGCCAAAAACCAAGGTCAAACCTGCCGCCATTAAAAATAGCGTCATGCCCAGTTGTAAGCCGTTTAGGAGTTGCTCAAAGAGAAGTAGGGAGGTCATATTGAAAAGACTTTTTTGCCACGGAAGGACACGGAAAAACACGGAAAATAAACAAAGACATGACCCTCTTTTCTTCGAAAAAAAGGGGTAAATTAAATGTAGTTGTTTTTTAAACTTCTAGCTTTTCACTTCCGTGTTTTTCCGTGTCCTTCCGTGGCAAAAATTATCTTTTAAAGTGCGCAGTCTTTAGCATAAGCATCTTGATGATCTGTAAATGCTTTTTTGATGATTTTGTTGGTAAGAATATCGCCTTCTTTAACCACTTCGCGCACGTAAATATCCTGAATCGGGAAGTTGTTATTGCCAAACTTAAAGTTACCACGAGGTGATGCAAAGTCAGCCGCTTTTAATGCTTTACGAAAAGCATCTTTATCACTTGTAGGTGATTTTTTCAAAGCCGATAATATCAAATTTGCCGCATCATAACCTTGGCTGGCGTACAAAGAAGGTAGGCGCTTATATTCTTTTTGGAAAGCGGCAACAAACGTTTTATTTGCTTCGTTATCTAAATCCTTATTCCATTGCGATGAGTTTTTAACGCCAAGTGCAGCTTCGCCCACGGCTTTGAGAATACCTTGATCAAAAGAAAATGCAGGGCCCATGACAGGAATCTTAGAACCTGATTGTGAGTATTGCTTCATAAACGCGATGCCCATGCCGCCTGGTAAAAAGAAGAATACAGAATCTGCACCCGAGGCTTTGATTTTTGCAATTTCAACCGCGTAATCTTTCTGTCCTAATTTGGTGTAAATCTCACCTGCTACATCACCTTTAAAAAAGCGTTTGTAGCCCATTAAAGCATCTTTACCTGCGGGGTAGTTTGGCGCAAGAATAAATGTTTTCTTGTGTCCCGCATCATTGGCGTAGTTCCCCATAGCTTCGTGTAAATTATCATTCTGCCATGCAACATTGAATGAGTTTTTATGACAACCTTTACCCGCAAGTGCAGAAGGGCCAGCATTAGGGCTAATGTAGAACACATCTTTTTTAACCGCAGAGGGGATAACTGCCATCGCAAGGTTAGAGAAGATAATGCCCGTTAAAATATCGACTTTTTCTTTTTGGATAAATTTATCAGCGATTTGTACCGCTTTTGCAGGCTTACGCCCATCGTCTTCAATCAATAACTCCACGTCTTTATTGTCAGATAGGCTCAATGCGAGTTTGAAACCATCGCGCACATCAATACCAAGGCTAGAACCACCGCCTGATAGAGTCGTAATCATGCCAACTTTTGTTTTTGCCATTGCGGTAGTGCTGATAGAAAGCGTTAAAGCAGTGATACCTGCCACGATAAACTTATTCATTGTTTCTCCTTGGGGTTATGTTTTACAACAGAGTATAGCTATTTCAGAAGATAAAAATAGCTAAAAAAGAGGAGCAACTTTAATGATGGTGTAAAACTGGGGGGGTGTGCTTTAATAGCACCATTCTTATATATAAAATAACGCTATGGCTATCAGCTCCACAATCAACAAAATCACGCTCAATATTGCCAATATGGATCAGTATTATTACCAAACACACGAGCTAACTGTCGCACAACATCCCTCAGAAACTGACCTGCGTTTTATGATGCGGGTGATTGCTTTTGTGGCAAATGCCAATGATTCATTGAGCTTTACCAAAGGTTTAAGCACGGATGATGAGCCTGATCTTTGGCAAAAATCGCTAACGAATGAAATCGAATACTGGATTGATTTGGGTCAGCCTGATGAGAAGCGAATTCGCAAGGCTTGCGGTCGTGCCGACAAAGTAATTATCTACACCTACCACGAGCGCAAAGCCCATGTTTGGTGGGAGCAAATTGCGGCTAAATTACAGCGTTTTGATAACCTCACTGTGTTTCATATTAGTGCCGAAGGTGTAGAGGCGCTGGTGCAGCGCAATATGGAGCTGCAATGTAATATTCAAGAGGGTGAAATGGTTTTGAGTGATGATGAAATTAGCGTTGTTGTAAGTATAGAGGAGCGAAACTAATGTTTACTGATTTACGAAAAACCCAGCGCGCCTATTTGTCTCTTACGGAAGCTTTGGCAAAATTATCAGCAGAACAACCTGGGCAATCTATAATTCAAGGTGCGATAAAACGAGGCTACTTTGTGCCAGAAGAAGATGATCTGGTTTGGTCGCTTATCTCGCGTTATCTCACGATTCGTTCAGGCTTTTGGGAGATTATCAATGATATGTCCGCCCACTTTTCAGATGATATTGAAAATGTAAAAACCATCGACGATTGGCGCCATTTTTTATTGGGCTATGCTTCATCCTGCCAAGCCGTGCGTATGGCGCGCTTGCTGATTGATGAGTTGGCGAGCCATAAATTAGTGCAACGAAAAATCAATGAAGGCGCACCACAACATCGTATTCAACCCAAGGTTTTTACAGAGATTTATCAGTCATTAAGCGATACCGACAACGCCATGAAAATGCAGTATATGATGAATATGGTTGAGGCGAATAAAGACTTTATTAAGACCTTAGAGAATGATGATTACGTAGCTGAAATTGTAACTAACCTAGATATGCTGGAAGAAACTCTTCACCCCAGCCAGCTTGCTTTCATCAAGCTGCGCTTCAAATACTTATGGCATGCGATAACCCGCCGAGGTGCAGTTTCAAAAAAGCTCACTTCATTTTTCATTTTAGAAAAAGCAGGGCGTGTGATTGCTGATTTGGGTATTCATGATGATAGCCGTGTGACGGATGAAATCAGAGAACAAGTTGCAGGGATTTTGCAATCAGGTGATGTGATTGTCACCCGCCACGATTTTGTCGCCAGCAATTTGTTTCTACCCGGTTATTGGCCGCACGCCGCATTGTATATAGGATCAGATACTGAACGTGATGCATTAGGGGTACAAATAGAAGAAGCCATAGCCAATCGTTGGCAAGGTGAAATCCGTAGCCTAGAAGCACAAAAAGATGGCGTATTATTTCGCCCGCTGAGTGAAACCTTAGACGTAGATGAGTTTGTCGTCATTCGTCCACAACTGGATAAAGAGTTGTTAGTAAAAGGCTTAGAGCGCGCGGTACAACATGAGGGCAAAGGCTATAACTTTGACTTCGACTTTTTTAGCTCAGATCAATTAGTGTGTACCGAAGTCGTCTTCCGCGCCTTTGATGGCTTAGGCGATATTCAATTTAAGCTGATAGAGCGAGCAGGGCGCTTGAGTTTGTCAGCAGAAGATTTATTGGATATGGCGGTGAATGAGCGTGGTTTTACAACCGTTGCGGTTTTTGGTTTTGAGGGCTGTCAAAGTAAAGTGGTGCTTGGGGATAAAGCTTTGGGATTGCTGAAAAAGAGTTATGATCATGCTACTAGCTAGCATGTATTTAAAAGCACCCCCCCCTTTTTACATGATGTTTGTGATTTGTGTTATTTCAATATGTCATACCTTACTATCTAGGTAACGTTTGAGTTCTTTGGCTTCCTTCTTATCACCATCCATTTCTAAGGACATATTGACGTCCTTTAAAGATTTTTCAAAATCCATTTTTCTAGATAAGCAATATGCTCGGTCATATAACCACACGGATTGTCTTCCATATTGCAGAGCTTCGCTCAAAAATGAAATACAATTATCGTATGACCTCTTTCCTGCTGCTATGTCGCCTTTATCTGCTGCTACATAACCCTGTAATAACCAAAGCCTTGGATTATTTTCAAAATATGGTTTTGTTTCATCAACAAAGTGCTGCATTGCACTCCAACTCCCTCCCCATCTGGGTTTCAGATGGGTTATATATGCATAACGGTAGTGATAGCCCTTTGGGTTAATAGCAATAGCCTCATCCAGATAAACTTTCTTTTGTATGGAAGAACCACTCGATTTAGCAGTTATAATTAATAGGCTGTACAGAGGCAACAATGAGTTATCGATGGATTTGGCTTTTAGTAAATTTTGATGCGCCTTCCTATGTAATTTAGCGTATAAGGAAAACTGTTCTGGAGTGGTATGACTTTTATATTTAGCACCTCTAGCATTATAACCCGCTTCAGTATAATAAGCTCCTCGAACCATATAAGCATACGCTGAATGAGTACTTTTAACCCATTTATTCAGCACTCCTAGACGAATATTTTCTTCTAATGACATATCATATACTGTTTGTCGAAAGGGTATCTCCCAACTAATATCGTCACTGACATTGTTGTGTAACTCACTCAATATTGATTCAACTTTAGAATAATGGCCTTTTTCCAGTAGTCCGCGAAGGTGACCTAGATCTGGGGTAGGATGACTTTGCATTTCTTTGAAAGCACTATATTGCGCAATTGCCTCAGAACTACTTCCTATTTTTTGATAACCGTTACCTCCCCAAACAAAAAAACTCATAAGTATAAATAGGCTCAATAACGCAAGACCGATTTGTTTCGCTGTAACTAACTCCCAAATTGAATCCTTTTCATAACCATCCCGATCAATATCTCTATCTTGTTGGGCACCAACAGACGAAGAGGAATCAATGCCAGATTCAACTAGAGATGCATCCGTGACTTCATCCTCTATTGGTACAAGTGACAAACTGTCAAAATCAGATTCAAGAACTAATGGCATCCCCTCTATTCTAATCTGCACACCTGCTTTTTTTAAAGCGCTTGCATATTGAGAAGCCTTGGCTTGATTCAAGTCTTTTTTCACAACCGTTGAGATGCCACTGATTAAAGCCTCTGCCTGATTATTACTGATTTGAAGTAATATTTTTAGATTATTAACAACATCTTCTTTGGGAAACCCTGACTCAATATTGCCAGTACAAACAACTTTCCACTTTTCTACTTGTTTCATATTTTGATTACACTTATTTCTTGAAAACAAATTTCTTCACAATCAAAAAAACAAGAACAGCAATAAAAACCTTACCAGCAATATTTCCAACTTGATATGAGTTGCTTGTTTTATCCACTGCTTCTGCAATATTTGTGACCGTTAATAGTGGTAACAAAAGCATAGTACTTTTAAGGTTTTTCATGTGACTTCTCTCTTTTATTATTATAAGTATTCTGTTTTTCTTGAGGGCTAGCTCTTATCCATAGTCGCCTTAACCGCACGAAGTGTCGTGCCATTAACCCGAGAATAGCCAACCCATGTGGGCGGGTAGCCAGAGATCCCATGACTTACCCTGAATGATAACGGTTTGTTATTTTTATGATTATCTAATTATATCAGGATGAACAAATGGTTTTAGGGTTTAAGATGAACAGCAAGGCTCTTCTCTCTTACTGCGAGCGGGCTTTATTTTACTCAATCATCATGTAAAAGTGTGGGGGTATGCTTCACAGGCTCTGCAGAACTGGTTCTTTTCACCAGTGCGACAATTATAAGCGCATAGGGTAAGAAGAAGATCGTTATAAAACTCATATCTGAGTGTAGTAAATTAAACAGTCCCAAATTGGCTAGTAAGTACAAAGCAACATAAGAAAAGAATGCGACAGCAGCAAACCACATGCGCTTACCTGTGCCGACAATAATAGTGCCAAGGGCAGCAGGGAAAAAGTGTACAGCAGGCGCGGCGATAAATAACCACGTGGGTATAGACATACATGCCAACGCGATTGAAGGATAAAGTACAGCTAGGAGTGCGATTAGTTTGAGTGTTGCTTTGTTCGTTGTTTTATTCATCGTGTGATACCTGTTTATTCATTAATTCTAAATGTTGTAATGAATTATGAGCAAAGTATCAATATAAGCTATTTATATTGTGAAAGGTTATAGGTAAGACCTTTTGCGTATCATATGTGTATACGAATGAGTGGTTATAGTAGGTTTTGTAAGAATAATGATGAATGAGAAGCACACCCCCCCACTTTTACATGATCGTTTAATCCCTTGGGGTTTTATTCCCCGCCCCTTGGGGCGTAAAATAGTTGGATGAGCAAATTTATTCATAAAAGCCACAATGTAACAGTATTACTCTATCATTTAGTTTTTCCAGCAAAATATCGGAGGGCTGTATTTGATAAAGGGGTTGATAGGGCGCTATCTGATATTTGTTTAGAAATAGAGAAGCGTTACCAAATTCATTTTTTAGAAATAGGAACGGATGATGATCATGTCCATTTTCTTGTTCAGTCAGTGCCAATGTATAGCGTTACAAAAGTGGTCACACTAATAAAGAGCTTGAGTGCCCGTGAAATTTTCAAGAAGTGTCCCTATGTAAAAAAGCAACTATGGGGCGGAGAATTTTGGACTGATGGTTTTTACGCTAGTACGGTAGGAAAGCATGGCAATGAAAAGATGATAAGCACTTATGTAAAGAATCAAGGACAAGAATATACAAAGTTACATGAAAGCTACCAACTATCAGTATTCTAACAATACCCCGCTTTTGAGGTACGAAAAAGTCGAGCATAGCGAGAGGGCTTGCCCCGCGGGTTTTTTATTACGAAATACGAATCAGTCCTTATATAACTTAGGATTAAAAGTATCGCGTAAAAAATCACCCAGTAGATTCATCACGATGACGAGCACGATTAAAAATCCGCCAGGAATGAGTGTTATCCACCATGAGCCTGAAAAGAGGTATTGTTTTCCGATGCTGATTAATGATCCTAAGCTCGGTTCGGTGACAGGCATACCTAATCCTAAAAATGACAAGCTGGCTTCGGTGATAATAGCGTTGGCGATTTGTACGGTTGAGATGACAAAGATGGGCGATAGGCAGTTGGGTAAAATGTGTTTGAACATGATGCGCAAGGAACCAAACCCCATAACTTTTGCGGCATCGACATATTCTTTTTCTTTTTCAGCGAGTACGCTGGAACGTACCGTTCTTGCTATTTGAGGCCATTCGGCTAGCCCAATAATCAAAATCAAAATAATCATTGCCCACTGATTAAAGGCGGCGCTACCAAATGCGGTTTGCACCACAGCGAGAATAATAATAGCTACCATTAATGTGGAGAATGATAACTGCACGTCGGCTATTCTCATCAAGAGACTATCAATTTTTCCACCATAGTATCCCGAGACTAATCCAATGGTAATACCGATTATGCCTTGCAAGACGACCGCTAAAATACCAATTAATAATGAAACACGCATTCCGTAAAGAATGGTGCTCCATAAGTCTCGGCCCTGATCATCCGTGCCTAATAAGAAACGTGGGTCGGAGTTTTCCTGCCATACAGGCGGGATTTCAGAATCCATAATATCAAGTAAGGTTAGATCGTAAGGATCAAAAGGCGCAATAATTGGCGCAAAGGCCGACATGATTAAGAAGGCAAAAAAGATAATGGTGCTAATAATGGCTACTTTATCGTGCTTAAAGTAGTAGAAAAAATCAGAATCAAGAAACTGACGGAATAGGGAATTGGTATTGTTCATTTACTCTTCCCAAATAAATTAACCGTGGGATTGATAAAACCATAAAGCAAATCAACAATGGTATTGACCACGACAAAGAGAAACCCCACAAACATAATGTAAGCTACTATTAAGGGAATATCAGAACGGTTAACGGCTTCTAAAAACATAAAGCCCATTCCTGGCCATTGGAACACGGATTCGGTCAAAATCGTGTAAGCCACCATTATGCCTATTTGAACACCGCCGACAGTAATGACAGGTAGCATGGTGTTTTTGAGCGCATGTTTAAAATACACCTTCATCGGGCTTAAGCCTTTTGCGCGGGCAAATTTCACATATTCTGAACTAAGCTCTTCGAGCATTTCTGCGCGTACTAAACGAATAAACAAAGGCAACATAATGGATGACAGCGCAATAGCGGGCATAATGATATGCATGATGCCATCTGTAGTTAAAAAATTGGTTTTCCAATAACCAAAGACGTGTACTACTTCACCGCGCCCGAAGGAGGGCATCCAGCCTAGTTTTACGGAAAATATATAGATGAGCGCCAGAGCGGTAAGAAAAACAGGCACAGAAATGCCGATTACGCTGACAGCCATAATGACTTTGCTAAACCAATGTTTGGGTTTTATGGCGGCAAAAACACCTAAAGGTATTGATAGAAAAATAATGATTAGACTGGCTGCGAAGGTAAGTTCTAGTGTGGCAGGTAATTTTTTTAAGATGACCGTCATAGCGGGTAATTTATGGAAGTAAGATGTGCCTAAATCACCCTGAACCGCACCTTTTAAAAAGCGACCGTATTGAACTAAGAATGGATCATTAAGCCCCATCTGTTCTCTGAGTTTTTCGCGCTCCTCTACGGAGACAGACATCCCTGTCATTTCTCTTAAAGGGTCACCTAGTTTGTCTTTGATAGAAAAACTTAACAGGCTAATAATAAGCATAACCACAACGGCTTGTAGAAAACGCTTAAAAAGGAATTGGAGCATTGATTATCTCTGTGAGTTGCTGATACTAAAAAAGCACACCCCCCCACTTTTACATGATGTTTTATATAAACAGAAACATGCTGTAAAAGTGGGGGGGTGTGCTTTCTAATATAAACTTACCTCTCCGCTTGTAAAAAGGGGAGAGGTAAATTTGAGTAGTCGTATTCATATTATAATTTGAACAGAATAATAACTATTTGATCACTAAGTCACCAAGGTATGGGAAGTTCATTGCATTTACAATAGATTCAGCATCTACCCCTTTACGCGCTGCCCAAGCAAGGTTTTGCCAATGAAGTGGAACGAAGCCAGCATCATCGTAGATTTGCTTTTCAATGGCTTGCAACATCTCAGCACGTTTAGCATTGTCTGTTTCTTTGTTAGCTTTTACGGTCGTCTCATCTACAAACTTATTACTGTAATTACCTGAGTTGTAAGCGCCCATGCCAGACTCTTTATTAGGCGTCATCGCTAAAAACTCGTAGAAGTTTGCGCTGTCTTCGGTATCTGAATGCCAACCAATCATCATGATATCTGCGGCGCGCTTATCGTATTCAGGCCAGTATTGTGCTTTTGGCATGGTTTTAAGATCAATCTTGATATTGATTTTTGATAGCATTGCAGCAACCGCTTGTGCAATTTTTTCATCATTTACATAGCGGTTGTTGGGCGCCATCATAGTGAGAGTGAACCCATCAGGGAAGCCTGATCCACTCATGAGTTTTTTAGCTTTTGCCAGATCAAAACGCGGTGTTAGATCTTTATTGTAACCAAGATAACCATCAGGGCTCATTTGCCCAGCGGTGGTTGCAAAGCCACGCATAATCTTTTTCACGATACCTGCATTGTTAATGGCATATACGATGGCTTGGCGAACTTTTACATCTTTTAATTCTTTGCGACGCTCTTGATTAAGCTGGAAAGTGATAACACGCGTTCCCGCCATGGTGATTAAATTAACTTTGCTATTTGATTCAACTTGGCCAAATTCATTGGGCGCTACAGGTGCAATAAAATCCACATCGCCCGAAAGTAGCGCTGCTACTCGTGTTTGATTGTCTTTGATAGGCGTCATGATGATTTCATCAACATTACCTGCGGTGTCTTTATCCCAATGATCTTTGAAGCGTTTGAAAACAACCTTCACGCCTTGCTCGCGTGATTCAATGGTGTAAGGCCCTGTGCCTGATGTGTGTGTTGATGCAAAAGATGCGCCGGCTTTAACGATTTCCGCTTTATCTTTGCCATTCTCATCTTTACCTTCGTAGAATTTGCTATCCATTGGGAAGATGTAAGTCGCCGTGTGCATAACCAGAGGGTATGGACCATCAGTTATCAGTTCAATAGTCTTATCATCAACGACTTTTAACTCTTTGAAATTAGCGAAAATAGCTTTGAAGTCTGGGCTACTTTTTAAACGATCAAATGTCCATTTAACATCAGCGGCGGTCATAGTTCTGCCTGAATGGAATTTAACACCTTCACGCAAAGTGAAACGCACGGTGCTATCGTCAATTCTTTCCCATTTAGTCGCGAGGCGTGGCTCAAACTTAAAGCTTTTTGTCCAGCGAACCAGTGGGTCATGCGTCATATGAGAGAGCTGTAACATCCCGCCAGAAAGTTGCTCATGAATGTCTAAGCTTACAGGGTCTGCATCGTAGGCGAGCTTTAGGGTTTTAGCATTTGCACTGAATGTCAGCAGGCTGGCTGCTAAGAGCAGGGCGCTTGTTTTTCCAAGAAAACCGAGTTGTTTCTTCATGTTATCTTTCTCCTTTAATAAGATAAAAATATGGTAATTTTTTTGTATAAATTGTTCTGCTTATTGTTCTGTTGGTTCTGTTAAGAGTCTAGTACAAGATTTTTGTTTGAGTGTTTTAATTAACAACTTTAACGGGCAACAAAGTGATCAAAACGAGGAATGAGATCAAGTAACTCTTGACTGTAAGGGTGTTGGGGCTGTTCAAAAAAGTCTTCAGAGTCTGCTGTTTCAAGAATTTCACCTTGCTTCATTATCGCTACCCGATCACACATTTGCCTGATCACAGGTAAATCATGGCTAATAAATAATAGGGTTAAGCCCAGTTCTTCTTGTAAGTCTTTAAGTAGGTTTAGTACCTGTGCTTGCACTGAAACATCCAGTGCTGAAGTAGGTTCATCACAAATTAATAAACGAGGACGGCTTGCAAGTGCGCGGGCAATTGAGATGCGCTGGCGTTGTCCACCAGAAAACTGGTGTGGATATTTTATGCCTGATTTTCTACCCAGCCCTACGTGGTCAAGTAGGTCGCCTACGATATTTGTAACCTCACTTTTATTCGCCAATTTATGATAAAGAATGGGTTCAGCAATAATGTCAGCAACCTTCATTTGCGAGTTTAGTGATGAGTAGGGATTTTGAAAAATCATTTGTAATTCTAAATGGGCTTCAGCAACAGCTTTTTTATTGGAATTGTTGATCAGCTCAATGCCATCATAAATAATGGAGCCAGAGTCGGGCTGTTGCAAACCCGCGACCATGCGAGCGATGGTTGATTTTCCTGAGCCACTTTCACCCACTAAGCCAAAGCATTCTCCTTGTTTAATGGTTAAATTAACATTTTTGGTGGCTTGAATTCTACGGCGGTTCTTTTTGAAAAAAGCATTTTGAGTGATAAAACTTAGATTAAGGTCTTTGATGATGAGTAAGTCATTCTTGTTATTATCCATGCTTTTATCGACGCTTTCATATTTTTGAGTTTGACCAAGCCAGTGTGTAGATACATCAATCTGATTTAAGTCTTTTTCAACGGTTTCTATGTATTCTACAAGGGGAAAGCGATCTAGCCTTTTACTGGCTAGGGGTACGGCACTGATGAGGCTTTTGGTGTAGTCATGTTGTGGCGCGCTTAGTACTTGTTTAGTCGTACCAACCTCTACAAGTTTGCCTTGATACAAAACCGCCACGCGATCAGTGGTGTTGGCAATAACGCCCATGTCGTGCGTAACTAAGATACAACCTACATTCAAATCAGTGCATAAATTTTTAATTAAAAGCAATATTTTGTCTTGAACAGACACATCAAGCGCAGTGGTTGGTTCATCGGCTATGAGTAATTCAGGCTCACCCGAAAGGGCTATAGCGATAACAACTCGCTGGCGCATTCCACCTGAAAATTGGTGGGGGTATTGTTTTATGCGTATTTCAGGTTCTGGTATGCCCACTTTGTCGAGTAATTCTATGGCTCTAGTTTTCGCCTGCTTCTCGCTAAAGCCTAAGCAGTTAGTAATGGTTTCTACTAATTGATTTTCGATGGTGAATAAAGGGTTAAGTGAGGTCATCGGGTCTTGAAAAATAAAGCCAATTCTTGATCCGCGAATCTCTTGTATTGCCTTATCACTTAAGTTTGAAATTAACTCGCCATTTAAGGTGATCTCACCGGTTTTTACTCGCCCAGGTTTACTGAGTAATTGGACGATGCCATTGCCAATGGTTGATTTGCCAGCTCCAGACTCGCCTACAAGCCCTAATATTTCGCCTGCATTTAAGGCGAGGCTAACATCATCGACGGCAGTTTCTGTTTCGTGACGAGTGGGAAACTCAATGGTGAGGTTGTTAATGGTTAGCAATGGCATTGCTGTAGAGTGTAGTTCAAATAAAAATGAGTGCTGTAGTTTATATGAAGCAAGCATTCTATGAACTTCAACATCATCATGTAAAACTGGGGGGGTGTGCTTCGATAAACTGAATTAAAAGAAGTCCACGAAAGGCACGAAAAGGTAGATATTTTCTATGTTTTACTTTCGTGTTTTTTTCGTGCTTTTCGTGGACAGTTTTTTTAGCTTTCTCGCTTAACCTCTACATTGGGTAAACCCTCTGCAGAGAGTTCAATCTCCATCACTATTGGCTGGCAGCAGACTTCGCAGTCTTCAACATATTCTTGTGAGGTTACCGAACAATCGACAGTAATTTCGATGGTTTCCCAACAATAGGGGCATTGGATATTGACGGCTGCTAGTCCATTCATGTTTTACACTCGTATATGGGTTTTCGCTCTATTTTAACGCAATAATTACTTCGGCTTCTTTTATGGGTAAAGTAATAATTGCATGCAAAGCTAATATGTCATTAAGCTTATCAACGTATTGGCGTTCTGATTTATCCACAAATACAATCACTTTTGTATCAGGCGAGTAGCGTTGTAGCGAGTACAGCATCACGTCTAAGTTACTGATATTTATGCCAGCGTAATTATTTCCGTAGCCGTAAAAGAACTCTACCGCAATGTAATCAGGTTGTACTTTTTTTATCTTGCTGATGAGTTTTCGCATGTGCTTAAAGCATAACTCGTCGATACCCAATTTATTATAAAGTGGTGTGAGGAAGGGGTGTGTGGGTGATTCAATCACCGAAAATAATGCTTTAGTTGTCATGTTTTATTTGTATAGGTTTTGTGCAAGAGTGTCGCGCCCTTCGACTCCGCTCAGGGAGCTAAGCTTAAACAGCAGCGTAGTCATCAGCATGTTTGATCCAACGGTTTATCAGTGGCTCTACATTGTCAGGATATTGTTCGAGTATCATTTGAGCAGCTTGTTGCACGTTAGGTAAAAGGTGCTGGTCTTCCATTAGGTCGGCAATTCTAAATTGTAATTCACCAGTTTGGCGTGTGCCAAAAACCTCACCGGGGCCGCGTATTTCCAAATCTATTTTAGCGATTTCAAAACCATCATTGCTATTGCGTAGGGCTTCTAAGCGTCGTTTTCCGTTTTGTGAAAGTGGGCTTTGATACATTAATACACAACTACTACTTCGGCTTCCTCTGCCAACTCGACCGCGTAATTGATGAAGTTGTGCTAACCCTAGGCGTTCGGCATTTTCGATAATCATTAGCGAGGCATTAGGCACGTCAACGCCAACCTCGATGACGGTTGTGGCAACTAGCAGGTTTATTTTCTCTGCTTTAAATTCTGCCATGATTTGTTCTTTTTCGTCTGATTTCATACGTCCATGAATCAATCCGATGTTTAGATCAGGCAGTGCTTCTTTGAGTAGCTCCCATGTTTCTTCTGCATTTTGGCATTGTAGCGCTTCGGATTCTTCAATCAACGTACAAACCCAGTAAACCTGCGCGCCATCTTCACACACGCTGTTGATGCGCTCGACAATTTCAGGGCGACGCGTATTGCTGATCACCACGGTTTTAACAGGTGTTCGACCGGGTGGAAGCTCGTCAATCACGGAGTAATCCATATCAGCATAGGTTGTCATCGCTAGCGTGCGCGGGATGGGTGTGGCTGTCATAACAAGTTGATGCGGATAGAAATCTGCTTGCTTGCCTTTCTCGCGCAGAGCCAATCGCTGGTGTACGCCAAAGCGATGTTGTTCATCGATAATAATCAAGCCCAGTTTTTGAAAATGCACATCATTTTGGAAGAGGGCGTGTGTGCCGATTATTAGATGGCTTGATCCTGTTGAAATGTTTTCAAGTGCTTCACGTTTAGGAGCGGCTTTTTGTTTGCCAGAAAGCATAGTGACTTTAAGGTTAAGTGGTTCAAACCATTCGCTAAAGCTTTTAGTATGTTGCTCAGCGAGGATTTCAGTCGGAGCCATAAGCACCACTTGATAGCCTGCCTCAATCGCGCTGAGTGCCGCTGCCGCTGCGACTAATGTTTTCCCTGAGCCAACATCGCCTTGCACTAATCGGCTCATTGGCCATGCTTGTTTTAAGTCGAAATCTATTTCTTTAATCACTTTTTGTTGCGCGTTGGTTAGCTCAAAGGGTAGGGCGTTCATCAACTTAGAAAAATATTCATTGCTAAAGTTTAGTGGAATCCCTGCTGCTTGTTTTTGTTGTTCGCGCAGTTTTCGTAAACTTAAATGATGGGCAAGTAGCTCTTCAAATATCAAGCGTTGTTGGCTAGGATGCGTGCGTTCTAACAACTGAACCACGGAAAGCTCGGAGCTAGGTTGATGCAAGATAAGCAATGCTTGTTGTAAGCTGGATAGTTGGTATTGCTGGCTGACTTGATCAGGAATCAGATCAGTTAACCCTTCTGTATTATTAATGGCTGCAATCGCCTCGCCGACTAAGCGCAATAAGCTACGTTGCTGCAAACCCTTAGTGGTTGGATAGATGGGTGTGAGTGCTTCGGTAAGTGTAATGATGTTATCGGATTTCAAAATTTTGTATTCGGGATGCACCATTTCACGCGTGTTCGTGCCGAGTCGAACCTCACCAAAACAACTAATTTTAGTGCCACGTGATAGTGCTTGTTGTTGTGAGTTACTAAAGTGAAAAAAGCGTAGTGTGATACTGCCTGTGCCATCTGAAATGGTGCAGATCATCATGCGTCTGCGACGGTAAACAATTTCGGAATGTTCAACTTCGCCTTGAATCATCACCTCTTGCCCGTGTTGTGTAGAACCGATGGGATAAATGCGGGTGCGGTCTTGATAGCGTAGGGGTAGGTGGAAGAGTAGGTCTTGGACTTTTTCGATGCCAATCTTGGATAAGTTTTCAGCCATTTTTGGGCCGACACCTTTGAGCGTAGTGACAGGGTCGTTTAACAGTGACAAGTGAGTTTATCCTGAGCTTGTTTATGAGAAGCAGTTCTACCGAGTATTGTTGAAGTACACCCCCCCACTTTTACATGATGTTTATTCACTATTCTTTTTTTTCTCAGAGATTTTATCTTCCGTACCGTTGATGATTTCAACGATATTGCTACGGTGTCGCCAGTAAATAAAGCCCGTCATCACAACGAGAATAATGAAAAGTGGTAGGGAGTCTGTCACCCAGAAAAAGTAAAGCGGCGCTAGTAAAGTAGCGATGAGTGCTGAGAGGGATGAAATATTAAAAATCAAAGCAGAAACCAGCCATGTGATAACAACCACAATGCCAACAATGGGCTGTAAACCGATGTAAACACCTAAGGCTGTTGCAACCCCTTTGCCACCTTTAAAGCCATAATAAATAGGATATAAATGACCTAAGAATGCGGCTAAGCCGATCAATCCTAACCATTGCCATTCAAGGTTAAAAGCATGACCAATCGCGACAGGAATCAAGCCTTTTAACAGGTCGCCTGCAAGGGTGAAAAGTGCAGCCTTTTTACCTGCATGACGAAGTACATTGGTCGCCCCAGGGTTTTTTGAACCTACAGTTCTTGGGTCAACCTTATTGAGTAGTCTACAAGTGATTATGGCGGCTGAAACGGAGCCAATTAAATAGGCGAGAATAACTAGAAAATAAGGCATGATGTAGTTTCCAAAAACATGATGTAAAACAGTGTAGCAAATTTGAAACCGTATTTTGTAAAAACATCGGGGTTAAACTCAGGGGAACCTCTAATTATGCTTCACGGCTGGGGAATGAATTCAGCCGTGTGGGAATCAATACGCCCTGAATTTGAATCGCGTTATCACGTGAGCTGGATTGATCTTCCTGGACATGGGAATAATCAGCATATCACTGTAAACAATAGCGCACACAGTATGGATAAGATTGTTGATTACATCTTGCCACACATTCCAAATGGCGCGCATTTATTAGGTTGGTCGCTGGGTGGTTTGGTGATTCAGGCAATAGCGGAAAGACTATCTAAAACGGATCTTGAAAAAATAAAATCAATGACATTGGTGGCAAGCACGCTAAGGTTTTCACAAACAGATAGTTGGCCACACGCGATGAGTGAAGATGTGCTAAATACGTTCTCAAAAAACCTTAATCAAGATATTGAAGGCACGCTTAAACGGTTTATCGCCTTGCAGTTTATGGGCATCAAAGATTCAAAGCCGATGCAGCGTGAATTGATAAACACCCTTGAAAAGTGGGGGGGTGCTTCGACTCCGCTCAGCAGAACTGTGATTCCAGAAGCATTAAATACTGGTCTAGAACTTTTAAAGCATTCAGACTTTAGATTGGCAAGCCATAAAATACCCATGCATTGGATATTGGCAGAACGAGATCGGTTAATCCCAAAAGAAGTGATAAATGATTTGAAATCTCTGCGCCCAGATGATCAAATCACGCTCCTAGAAAATGCAGGGCACGCGCCATTTATGACGCATCCAAAAGCGTTTATAGAAAGTGTTGTACCCTTCATAAAAGATCATAGTTAATAAAATGCTCGATAAAAAAATCACCCGCCAACATTTTGAGAAAGCCGCCAACAGTTACGATGCATCGGCCGTCTTGCAACTCGAAATTGCCAAGCGCATGGGCGAGCGCCTCGACTATATAAAGCTTCAGCCAAAAGCCGTGCTAGATGCTGGCTGTGGCACAGGGTTTATCACCAAAGATTTGTTAAAGCGCTACCCAAAATCTCAGGTTTTAGCGCTGGATATTGCGCTAAATATGACACACAAAACTAAAGCATTAGGTGGCTGGTTACGTAAGCCAAAACTGATTTGCGCTGATGCAGAAGCGATGCCATTGAAGCCTGACAGTGTTGATTTAGTAGTTTCTAATTTGATGATTCAGTGGAGCAATGATCTGAATAAAATGTTTACAGGCTTCCATAGCGTGCTTGAGCCCAATGGGTTATTGCTATTCAGCACATTTGGCCCCGACACGCTTAAAGAAATGCGCGATAGCTGGGCAAGTGTCGACGACACACCCCACACCAGCGACTTTGTAGATATGCATGAGATTGGTGATGCGCTTTTAAAAGCAGGTTTTATCAACCCCGTGACAGACATGGAATTAATCACCATGACCTATTCAAATGTGCGTCAGCTAATGAAAGACATCAAGCAAATTGGCGCAAGCAATACGGAAAGCAACCGCAGTAAAGGCTTAATGGGCAAACAAAAGCTCAAAGCCTTCGAGCAAGCTTACGAGCAATTTAAAACGGCTGATGGCTTGTACCCCGCCTCGTGGGAAATAATTTATGGACATGCTTGGGTTGGGGAAGGTTTGAAGTTGGATGGCTTTGAGAAGGTTATACCTATTCAGCCTGTGTAATATACTTATTGGCGTTTATGTTAATCATCATGTAAAAGTAGGGGGGTGTGCATTAGGTTATATTAAGCACTCATTACACTGAGAAATGAATATGCAAAAAGGAGAGAAGTTCAACACCGTAACGCACTTGCTCGGGGCTCTTATTGCCTTGCCAGGAATACTCTATTTAATCCTTCTTGCCGCACAAACAGGTGACGCATGGAAAACTGTTAGCGTGAGTATTTATGGGTTCACGCTGTTGTTGCTTTACGCTGCGTCTACTCTCTATCATGGGCATAGTGGCCGCTTTAAGCGCTTTTTACAGCGTATAGATCACATCTCAATCTACCTGCTTATTGCAGGAACTTACACCCCCTATATGTTGGTTACATTGCGCGGTGCTTGGGGTTGGTCGATTTTGGGAGCTGTTTGGGGCTTGGCAATAATTGGGATAGTGCTTGATAGCTTGCCAAAAAAGAAAAATATAGGAGATGGAGAAGATAAAAGAATTATCCAATTGATTATCTATGTCGTTATGGGCTGGGCAATTGTTATCGCGTTAAAACCTCTAGTCGAAAACCTAGCTAGCAATGGAGTCGTTTGGCTAGCGCTAGGCGGAGGCTTGTACACCTTTGGAATCATTTTTTTCTTGCTCAGTGATCGAATGAAACACGCGCACGGCATTTGGCATTTATTTGTTATTGGCGGAAGCGTGAGCCACTATGTTTCGATTTCTGCTTATGTGATTTAGGGTTTGCTGAGTATTGATCATGTAAAACTAGGGGGGTGTACCTCCAAATATCCACCAATAATAAAAACAGAATTGTTAACGCCATCTACTGTTTATTTAAATGGGGTATGCTAGGATACAGTCCCTGATAAACTCTCTAATATCAGGACGCGGATTCAGCAATATGACACGATATATTTTCATCACCGGTGGTGTGGTTTCCTCTTTAGGTAAGGGCATCGCTGCCGCTTCTTTGGGTACAATTTTGGAAGCGCGTGGTTTGAGCGTGACCATGATGAAGCTTGATCCGTATATCAATGTTGACCCTGGCACCATGAGTCCTTTTCAGCATGGCGAGGTTTTTGTTACTGAAGATGGTGCAGAAACGGATTTGGATTTAGGGCACTACGAGCGCTTCGTAAATTTCACGGCTACTCAGCTTAATAATTTCACAACAGGCAGAATTTATAGCCGCGTTATTCGAAAAGAACGCCAAGGCGATTACCTTGGTGCGACGGTTCAAGTTATCCCCCATATCACCGATGAGATTAAACGCAGTGTGCGCGCTGGCGCAGAAGGCTTTGATGTTGCGATGGTTGAAGTTGGTGGAACGGTGGGAGATATTGAGTCATTGCCGTTTATGGAAGCGCTACGTCAAATGGGTGTGGAAGAGGATAGTAATGCCTTATTTATGCATCTAACCTTGGTGCCTTATTTGGCAGCGGCTGGCGAGCTTAAAACCAAGCCTACACAACATTCGGTTAAAGAATTACGCTCTATCGGTATTCAGCCTGATATTTTATTGTGTCGCAGTGAGCGCCCGATTCCTGATAAAGAGCGTAAGAAAATCGCCTTATTTACCAATGTAAAAGAAGAGGCAGTTATCCCAGCGATTGATATGGATAATATCTACAAAATCCCGCTGTGGTTGCACTCGCAAAACCTTGATCAAATTGTTGCTGAGAAATTAAAACTGGGGGATCTTCCAGAGGCTGATCTTTCTGATTGGGAAAAAGTTGTACATGGCATGGCGTTCCCTAAATCAGAAGTGACGATTGCGATGGTGGGTAAATATGTTGATTTGACTGAATCGTACAAATCATTAAATGAGGCGCTTAGCCATGCGGGTATTCAAACCGAATCAAAGGTTCGTATTGTATATATTGATTCTGAAAAAATTGAGAGAGATGGAATAGATGTGCTAAAAAGCGCGGATGCGATTCTTGTCCCGGGTGGGTTTGGAGAGCGTGGCGTTGAAGGAAAAATACAAGCGATTCAATACGCGCGTGAAAACAATGTACCGTATATGGGGATTTGTTTAGGTATGCAACTCGCGGTTATTGAATATGCACGTCATTGTGCAGGGCTTGAAGGCGCAAATAGTACTGAGTTTAATCTTGAAACACCGCATCCTGTTATCGGCTTAATTACAGAGTGGATGACCGAAAAAGGCGAACTTGAAAAACGCAGTAAAGATTCTGATATGGGTGGAACGATGCGCTTAGGTGGTCAAAAGGCACACTTGACTAAAGGCACATTGATACATAAAACCTATGGAAAAGATGAGATTGTAGAGCGTCACCGTCATCGTTATGAATTTAATAACCATTATCGCGATGTACTCACTGAAAACGGCATGGTAATTTCGGGCGTATCGCACGATAAGACCTTGGTAGAAGTTGTTGAACTACCGAATCATCCGTGGTTTATGGGGTGTCAGTCGCATCCTGAATTTACTTCGCATCCGCGTACTGGGCATCCTTTTTTCACAGGATTTATTAATGCGGCGTTGGATTATCATCGCGCTAGTAATAAGAAATCAGATTAGTTGTAAGTTGTTCATTAATAAGCTGTTAGAGAAAATAAATGAAGTTATGTAATTTTGAAGTTGGACAAGATCAACCGTTCTTTTTACTCTCAGGGCCGTGCGTGGTTGAGTCAGAAAAACTCACGATGCAAATTGCTGAAAGCTTAAAGGCGATTACGGACGACTTGGGCATCCCTTATATTTTCAAAGCATCATTTGATAAAGCGAATCGCTCATCACATGACAGCTTTCGTGGACCAGGGATGGAAGAAGGCTTGCGTATTTTAGAGAAAATAAAAAATGATTTAGGTTTGCCTGTCGTGACAGATGTGCATGAAGATACACCGCTTGATGAAGTTGCATCGGTTGTTGATGTGTTGCAAACGCCCGCATTATTATGCCGTCAAACGAATTTTATCCAAAATGTTGCGAAGCAGGGGCTACCTGTCAATATTAAAAAAGGACAGTTCACCGCACCTTGGGATATGAAGCTTGTGGTTGATAAAGCAAAAGCCACGGGTAATGAACAGATTATGATTTGTGAGCGTGGTTATACGTTTGGCTATAACACCTTGGTGTCTGATATGCGTGGTTTGGCAACGATGCGTGAATCGAATTGTCCGATAGTTTTTGATGCGACCCATTCAGTGCAACAACCTGGCGGACAGGGTAATTGCTCGGGCGGTGAGCGACAGCATGTGCCAGTATTAGCGCGTGCGGCAATGGCGGCTGGGATTGCAGGGATTTTTATGGAATCACACCCTAACCCTGATGAAGCTTTAAGTGATGGACCAAATTCGTGGCCAACGGGGAGAATGCGCGAGTTGTTAGAAATGTTATTGAAGATTGACCAGACGGTGAAATCTGAGCCTTTCTTGGAAAGTTCTCTTTAAAGAATAAAGCTTGATACATCATGTAAAACTAGGGGGGTGTGCTTCAAGCACATCTCATATACAAAGAAATTAATATAGCGGAGACATTTTAATGTCTAAGATAAAAAGCATACAAGCACGTGAAGTCATAGATTCACGCGGAAACCCAACCGTAGAAGCAGTTATTACTTTAGAAAACGGTGTAACAGGGCAAGCCATCGTACCCTCAGGCGCATCAACAGGCGCGCGCGAAGCGATTGAATTACGCGACGGTGATAAATCTCGCTTTATGGGCAAAGGCGTTTTAAAAGCAGTTGGAAATGTTAATGGTGATATTGCTAAACTGATCATTGGCATGGATGCGGAAGATCAAACAGGCATCGATAACGCTATGATCGAGCTAGACGGCACTGACAATAAAGGTCGTTTAGGCGCAAATGCCTTACTCGCGGCATCACTGGCAACAGCACATGCGGCGGCGAATGATAAAGGCGAAGCGCTTTATCAATACTTGGGCGATAAGTTCGGTACAAGCGGGAAGTTTCAATTACCCGTGCCGATGATGAACATCATCAACGGTGGAGAGCATGCTGATAACAGCGTCGATATGCAAGAATTTATGATCGTGCCAGTCGGTGCGCCAAGCCTTGCAGAAGCAGTGCGCTACGGTACGGAGGTTTTCCATAACCTTAAATCTGTACTTAGCAAGCGTGGCATGAATACAGCAGTGGGCGATGAAGGTGGATTTGCGCCAGATTTATCATCTAACGAAGAAGCAATCGAAGTTATTTTAGAAGCCATTGAAAATGCAGGCTACACACCGGGTAAAGATATTTACCTTGGGCTAGATTGTGCGGCATCAGAGTATTATAAAGATGGTAAATACGTGTTGGAAGCAGAAGGAAAAAGTTTCAATGCGGCAGGTATGATAGATTACTTGGAAGATTGGGTGAATAAATACCCCATTATCACCATAGAAGATGGCCTGGATGAAGCCGATTGGGATGGTTGGAAATTATTAACGGAGAGACTAGGCGATAAGATTCAATTAGTAGGTGATGATTTGTATGTGACGAATCCGAATATTTTCAAAGAAGGCATTGATAAGAATATTGCTAACTCGATTCTAATCAAGTTCAACCAAATTGGCACACTAACAGAAACACTTGAAGCGATAAAAATGGCGCATGATTCTGATTACACGGCGGTTGTTTCGCATCGCTCGGGCGAAACAGAAGATACGACGATTGCCGATTTGGCGGTTGCAACAAATGCAGGGCAAATTAAGACTGGCTCGTTATCTCGCTCAGACCGTATTGCTAAATATAACCAGTTGATTCGTATTGAAGAAATATTGGGTGCGAATGGTGTTTATGCAGGTAAATCTGCGTTTAAACATCTATAAAAAACGTTTTTATAAACGATTATGAAACTACTCCTTACGATATTATCCTTACTCTTAGTTCTGCTTTTAGCAGGGCTATGGGTGGGGACGGGAAGTTATCCTGATCGCTGGCGCACTCAAGAAAGAAGCACTGCTCAAGAGTTGGCAAATAAAGAGAAAAAAGAACAAATAGATAAAATGAAAGCTGAACTGGATGATGCCGCATCGGGCAATGCCGCGGTCGAAGAGCGCGCGCGTAGTGAGTTGGGAATGACTGGTAAAGGTGAGACTTTTTACGAAGTTATTTTACAGCCAGATGCACCTAACGATACTCTTAATGAAAAACACAAAAAATCTATTGAAATAAAAGATAAAAATAAAAAAACTGATACAAAAGATAGTGAGACTAAAAAGGTCGATGAGTAATACCGATAACGCTCAAAACACCCAAAAAGTCTGGGTTGTTATTCCCGCGGCAGGCATTGGAAAACGAATGCAGTCCGATATTCCCAAGCAGTATTTAAAGATAAACGACAAAACCATTCTTGAGCATACGCTCAACTGCTTTACTTCTCATCCTGATGTGGCTGGCATTATTGTTGTCTTGAGCAGTGATGATTATTACTGGAAGAAAATAAAGCTAAGCACAGAAGCCAGTAAAAAACCGCTATACACCGTTGAAGGTGGAAAAGAACGCAGTGATTCGGTGATGCAAGGGCTGGATTACTTGGCAATGGTCGAACAGCTTGATGAAAAGAGCTGGGTGATGGTGCACGATGCCGCACGTCCTTGCTTACTAAAAAAAGACATAGATGCGTTGTTAGCGATACGAAGTGATTCTTGTGTCGGTGGGATTTTAGCTAGCCCTGTGCGTGATACGATGAAACGGGCAGATGATAAGCAACAAATTACCCAAACAGAATCACGTGAAAATCTATGGCACGCTTTAACGCCTCAACTGTTTAAATTGGGTGAGCTAAAAGAAGCCTTAGAAACCTGTCTTGAAAAAGGTATTCTAATCACCGATGAAGCATCCGCATTAGAGGCGATGGGTAAATCCGTCGAACTAGTGGAAGGCAGTAGCAATAATATAAAAGTGACTCAAGCGGCTGATTTAGAGTTGGCAAGGCTGCTTTTATCAACAAATGCATCAGCAAGTACATTGAGTGGGGGAAATAGCGCATGATAAGAATTGGCAATGGCTATGATGTTCATGCTTTCACCGAAGGGAGTTTCATTACGCTTGGGGGCGAAAAAATCCCACACACTAAAGCGTTTCTTGCACACTCCGATGGTGATGTATTAATCCATGCACTGTGTGATGCTTTATTAGGGGCTTTGGCGCTGGGCGATATTGGCCATCACTTTCCTGATAATGATGAAAAATTTGAAAATATAGATAGTAGGGTATTACTGAAACACGTCATCAAAATCATTCACGACAAAGGCTATGTTTTAAGTAATTGTGATTGTACCGTTGTGGCTCAAGCGCCTAAATTAGCTCCTTATATTACAGATATGCGAGCTAACCTAGCCAAAGACTTGGCAGTAGAGATTGGTGCAGTGAGTGTAAAAGCGACAACAACAGAGAAACTAGGTTTTACAGGAAAATCCGAAGGCATTGCGGCTTATGCGGTTGTTTTGCTTGAAAAGGATTAAAGAGAGTGGAGATTAAGTGCGTAGTTATTGAGCTAAAACCTAATAGCCTAGAGCAGGTAAAAGAGTGGGCTGACTTCATAAAAAAATAATGAAAATGCAGTACTTGAAACGTTAGGAAATGAAACAGTGACGGTTGAAAATTTCTTTTTTGTGACTTTAGAAAAGAAAGACTACTTAATCGGTTATATGCGCGCTAAATCTTTTGAAACTGCATCAAATGCTGTTGAAGAGTCAATTTTAGTAATTGATGCCTATCACAGAAAGTTTCAGAAAGATGTTTGGGTAAATGGGACTAGAGCGGAACTAATAGTGAGTCTGTCGCGGCTTTCAAATGAAGAAGAGTGTGCCTAATATAGAAATGGCAAAACATCATGTAAAAGTAGGGGGGTGTACTTCAAGTATTAATCACGGACGTAAACTATAATTAACAATATCTTGTGAATCTAAAATATCGTATTGTTTAAGCCAAGCCAAAGCATCATTCGCATCATCATTAAACCAGCTCTCGGCTGAGCCCAGTCTAAACGTGTAGCCCCAACTATCCATATCTTGCATCATTCGCTTTCTACCCATTTCAGGGAGATCATCTGCCAAAAGTATTTGTAGATAACATACGCCATTTTCTTCATCATAATCACCTTCTGCGTTTGTGTCTAAAGCTTGGCGGCGCTTCTCGTCCATACAAATATAGTGGCAGGTTTCATGGAGTAGGGAGTGAATAGGGGTGTCATCGCGGACATAGACGTTATTTGATATAAGGCCCGCTTCAGAGTCTCCCCAATAACTTCCTGGGATGTTAGTGTCTTTTGATATTAAACAGAGATTTAGATTAAATTTTTGAAGCAGCACTTCAATAAGATTGGCTTGGCAATCAGAAACACTTAAGACCTTGGTTGAATTCAGCTTATTGGTACTCAAAAACTACTGGTCTATATTTTTATTATCAAGTTTTAGGCTGGTTATATCCACACCTTTCTTGCTTTTTTTGGCAATAATAGAAGCAACGCCTTCTCGCGTTAACCATTGGTTTTCACCTTTTAAATGGTAACGTGATAAAAACCTACCTTTGCCAGAAACTTGTCCTGATATGTTCTGCCATTCAAAATCGTACAATAACATTTTTCGGTCGCTGGTTATTTTGAACAAGTTTTCAAGTTTTGCGAAAACTTCTTTATCAGATTGTTGTTTAATCTCTGGAGAGTTAAGAATGGTTTGTATCTTGGCCGCATCTCCAGTTTCGTATGCAGTTTCAATGCTGGTTAGCATGTGTTGATACTCATCTTGTTCTGATTTGATGCTTACAACGGTTGCGTGGTTGCTTATTGCAAATTGATCAGTTTCTATATTTTGTGGGTTACTATTATCGTTGTCGCTGTTGTTATAAGTAGTATCTGTGTTGCTACGTGAAAATAGTTCTGGCGCAGTAGGCTCATATAAGTAACCACCAATCCATACGGCTGAAATAACGGTAATGGTGAGCATGGCAATAAATGCACTTTTAACACTTGATAGCTGCTGTTCTGCTTTCATGGTTGCGTTATAAAAACTTTTGGGTGGTACGCGAGAAATACGAATATTTTTAAATTCGCCTTCAGTTTTTTGTGTTTTCAATTCTTGATAAGCTGTTGCAATACGCGCAGTTTGATAAGCTGCATCCTGTGATGTGTTTCTATCGGGATGATATATTTTAATCAATAGCTGATAGTGTAATTTGCGTTTTTCTGTATCGGCTTGTTCATTAATACCCAGTAATTTTTCGTTAGAATTACTTTCGTTTAACAATACCGTATCAACAAAGTTAAGAAGCATTTCTTGCAGTGGTTCTGCATCTGTGTGGTATTTCTCTGCAAACTCTTTAATCTTCTCATTTGAAGAGCATAAACGTAATAATTCTGTCACACCTTCAGGTAACACAGCACTGGATTGACAAATCCAAGACATTTCTTTGGGGTACTTGCTAAGGCGAATTGCCTGATGTATTGCTGAGGGGGTCATTCAATGGATGATAACAAATCTATATAATACTATCTAGTGAATTATGTGGTAAATTAGTATTTTTGTTGTTTTTTTGGTACAAAGTGGGTTTTATGATGACGTACTAATAATCGTGGTGCCGCTATTTTCTGCGTTACTTGATTCTTTGTTCTCTTCGGTACTTTCTTCTGCACGAATGGCAAAAGCTCTTCCTATCGGACCAGAATTATCTTGGCCAATGGCGCTTTCAAGCTCGTCTATACGATTATTTAGCTCGTCAAGATGCGATGGCATAGCGTGTTCTTTTTGAGCTTGCGCTTTTAGCAGAGGGTCACCAGAGGCAATTAAATCAGATGCTATAGGAATGTTTTTATTTTCGAGCATTTTAGACGGTGTCTACAATTGATGGTATCCCAAAGTATAACCTCGCTCTTTGTAGAAGGCATATCGTTTGCGACCAGCGGTGAGTATTTCCTCCGTTTGGTCTAATATTTCAGCAACTTTAATATATCTTGAGAAGTACTCAGGGCGCGTGCTGGAGATATTGATTAAATAATCACAATTTTTCATAGGTTCATAATCGTGCGCAATACTGATTTCTGTTTTGAGTTGTGGGTCATCCTTCGATAGAATGGTGTGAGGAAAAAAGGATGACTTTTGATGTTTCCATAAAAAGTCATCCAGTGACTTGCTTTCGTTTTCATTGCTAGTGTGGATATGAATAGCGAGTTTTTGCTGGGTCGCAATCGTAACCAATCTATGGACAATCGCCAAACGATGATTCCAACCTTCTTGTTTGCTAACGTAAAAGTTTATATCAGTCATTTGAGTTTAAATCTTAAATAGATATGTGTATTAATGCACACCCCCTTACTTTTACATGATGCATTTATAACATAGTGTAAAAGTGGGGGGGTGTGCTTAGAAGTCGTGAAAGTTTTCACTGTCTCTTATTTATTAGCTTGATTGATCAAAAACTGAGATAACAAGGGAACCGGTCTGCCCGTAGCATCCTTTCCTTTCCAGGCTGTGCCGGCAATATCAAGATGCGCCCATTTGTAATCTTTGGTAAATTCCCCTAAAAAGCAAGCTGCGGTAATTGTACCTGCGCCACCTGCGCCAATATTGCCTAAATCAGCAAATGAACTTTTTAGTTGTTTTTTGTAGTCATCTCCCATCGGTAAGCGCCATGCGCGGTCATGAATAGTATTGCCAGCATCCATTAAATCATTTGCTAAAGCATCGTCATTTGAAAGTACCGCACAAATATGATGACCAAGCGCAACAATACAAGCGCCTGTTAATGTAGCAGCATCAATAACGATAGAGGGATTATACTTGCCAACGTAGGTGAGGGCATCACATAACACTAAACGACCTTCCGCATCGGTATTTAACACTTCAATAGTGATGCCTTTCATGGATGTCACAATATCGCCAGGTTTTGAAGCTCTTGCGCTTGGCATATTTTCTGCAGCGGCTAAAACTACCACTACGTTTATATCTAATTGCATTTCTGCACAGGCTTTTAGTGTTCCTAGCATACCTGCCGCGCCACCCATGTCGAATTTCATTTCATCCATATTTGCACCTGGTTTTAATGAGATTCCACCTGTGTCAAATGTTACGCCTTTACCGACTAATGCGATGGGTTGTTGCTTCTTGTTTTTCGCACCAAAATACTGGAGAATAATCATCTTGCCTGGTTCATCACTACCTTTGCTGACCGATAAAAAAGAATGCATACCCAGCTTTTCCATATCGGCTTCTTCTAGTACATCGATGTCTACACTTTTGTAGTCGTTAGCTAGGCTGGTTGCAGTTTCAGCGATAAAAGTTGGCGTACACACATTGCCAGGATGGTTGGCTAAATCGCGCGTAAGCTTCATGCCTTCTGAAATTGCAATACCGTTATCTAATGCCGTTTGGGCACTTTCGTCGAAACCATTGCTGAGTGACACGCAGACCTCTTCGAGGCTAGGTGCATCTTTCTTTTTACTTTTATAATCTTGTAATTGATAAAGACTATCTGCAAAGCCAATGATGGTTTGCGTGATCGCTGTGCTTTTTGGCTTACCTGTAATCGAATCACTAAGATAGCAACTAACACTTTTGATTGATGTTTTTTGAAGTGTTTTGCTCGCAGCTTGTGAAACTTGATTCACCGTTTTAGCTTCAAAGTCAGATGATTTACCACAGCCTACCAAAAGCACACGAGAAGCTTTAATACCTGCAACATCATAAAGCATCTGGGTGTCTGACGTATTCGCTTTAAAATCACCCTTATCAAGAATAGAACTAATCTCTCCAGCGCTTGCTTTGTCTAACTGATTTCCCGCATTGCTTAATATAACTTTTTTGTCTTCAGAAAAAACAGGGATAACAACACAATCTTGGCTATCAGTGGCGGGATTATTATGTGAATTTAGGGCGTATTTCATAAGGCTTCCAAATTAGGTTTAAAGTAATAATCAGGGGATTATAGACGGAGACTAGGCAGACCGAAATAGCCATATAAAAACTATCTTATTTTTAAAGCAAATATAACTAGAATAGTTGTACCTTTATAAGCAAATTACTATATAATACCGCGTTTTTTCGCCTAGCTTATTTTGCTGGGCGGTTTACTTTTTAGAACACTTTATAACTCAATTTAACTTAATTAAGTAACAAGCAACAGCAGAGTACACAGTCATGACAGATTTAAGCAAATACCGTAATATCGGCATCTTCGCACACGTTGATGCAGGTAAAACAACCACTACAGAGCGCATCCTAAGCCTTACAGGTAAAATTCATAAAATCGGTGAAGTTCACGATGGTGAATCGACTACCGACTTCATGGAGCAAGAAGCAGAACGTGGTATTACAATCCAATCAGCGGCTGTAAGTACTTTCTGGAAAGATCACCGCATGAACATTATCGATACACCGGGTCACGTTGACTTTACGGTTGAAGTATATCGTTCATTAAAAGTATTAGATGGCGGAATCGGTGTATTCTGTGCATCAGGTGGTGTTGAGCCGCAATCAGAGACTAACTGGCGTTATGCGAATGAATCTGAAGTTGCTCGTATAATCTTCGTCAATAAATTAGACCGCATCGGTGCTGATTTCTACCGTGTTGTAAAGCAGGTTGAAGATGTATTGGGTGCGAATCCATTGGTTATGGTTCTTCCCATTGGTGTTGAAGATGAGTTTACGGGTGTTGTTGACCTTCTAACACGCAAAGCGTGGATATGGGATGGTTCTGATGATCCAACGAAGTACGTGATTGAAGACGTACCTGCAGATATGGTTGATATCGTTGAAGAATGGCGTGAAAAGTTAATCGAAACAGCAGTAGAGCTTGACGATGATGCGATGGAGCAATACTTAGAAGGCGAAGAGCCTGCTATGGACGTGATTAAAGCTTGTATCCGAAAAGGTACACGTGACCTAACATTCTTCCCAACCTACACAGGTTCTGCGTTTAAAAACAAAGGTATCCAGCTTATTCTTGATGCGGTTGTTGATTACCTTCCTGATCCTACAGAAGTTGATCCTCAGCCATTAACGGATGAAGAAGGTGAGCCAACAGGAGAATTTGCAATTGTTGATGTCGATCAGCCATTACGTGCACTAGCGTTTAAAATTATGGATGACCGTTACGGTGCGTTAACCTTTATTCGTGTTTACTCAGGTAAATTAGAAAAAGGCTCGACGATACTTAATTCATATACAGGCAAGACAGAAAGAATCGGTCGTATCGTTGAAATGTCAGCGGATGAGCGAATCGAACTTGATGGCGCTCAGGCGGGTGACATCGTTGCTGTACTTGGTATGAAGAACGTACAAACAGGTCATACATTATGTGACCCTAAAAATCCATCAATACTTGAGCCTATGGTATTCCCAGAGCCTGTAATCTCAATCGCAGTATCACCAACAGATAAAGGGGGTTCTGAGAAGATGGGTGTTGCGATCGGTAAAATGGTTGCAGAAGATCCTTCTTTCCGTGTTGAAACAGACGAAGACAGTGGGGAGACTATTCTTCGTGGAATGGGCGAGTTACACCTAGACATCAAAATTGATATTCTTAAGCGTACTCACGGTGTTGATGTTGAAGTAGGTAAGCCACAGGTTGCATACCGCGAGACAATCACATCACTTGTTGAAGACAGCTACACACATAAGAAGCAATCGGGTGGTTCTGGTCAGTTCGGTAAGATCGATTACATCATTGAGCCTAATGAGCCAGGTGAAGGTTATGCGTTTGAATCAAAAGTAACGGGCGGTAACGTACCACGCGAATACTGGCCAGCAATTGATAAAGCATTCAAAGGCATGATGGATAACGGTGTACTTGCTGGTTTCCCAGTATTAGACGTTAAAGTTACCCTTCTTGATGGTGCATACCACGCGGTTGATTCATCAGCGATGGCATTTGAATTGGCAGCACGTGGCGCGTTCCGCCAAACATTGCCAAAAGCAGGCGCACAGTTAATCGAGCCGATCATGAAAATTGACGTATTCACACCAGAAGATCACGTTGGTGATGTTATCGGTGATATGAACCGTCGTCGCGGAATGATCAAGTCACAAGAAGCAGGGCCAACAGGCGTACGCATCAAAGTTGATGCGCCACTGTCTGAAATGTTTGGTTACATCGGTGACTTACGTACAATGACTTCAGGTCGTGGTCAATTCTCAATGGAATTCTCACATTACATGCCTTGTCCTAAAAACGTGGCAGAAGAAGTTATTAAAGAAGTTAAAGAAAGAGAAGAAGCTAAGAAGAAAAAGTAAGACTTTTTTAGTTTTTAAAAAGCCTCATATCTTTGCGGATGTGGGGCTTTTTTGTATCCGTGATTTTGAAATGTCATTTTTTTTGCCTAACCAAAAAAAATGACATCATGTAAAAGTGGGGGGGTGTGACTACATCATGTAAAAGTGGGGGGGTGTGACTACATCATGTAAAAGTGGGGTGTTTTGAAGATGAGTGTTTGTTAAGCTGAGGTTTTGAACACAATGTTATTGTTGTCAGGCTACCTTTAGTAGTATGAAATAATAAAACGATTTAAGCAGGATATAATAATGAAATCATATAAAAATCTAGCAGGAAATGTAGGCATCTGTTCGTATGAGCTGGGTGAGAAAAAAATCAGAATTAAGTTTCATAGTAGAAAAAGCTTTATTTATGATTGCTCAAATAATGGAGAAGAGCATATTAATGAAATGCAGAGATTAGCAATTCAGGGCTTTGGATTGACGCATTATATCAATGATGCTGATCTTAAAGCGGTTCCTTTAGATTAAAGCTTATCTAATTTTTTATTTGACGGCAGCTTACTAAAAGTGATTTTTTTAGATACTTATAAACCCATATTGATATATTAAAAAAGCCCCGCTACTCAAAGAGTAGCGGGGCTTTTTGTTGTTCTAAATAAACTGAAGAGTCGGTTTATTTATGAACACCTAACTTGTCTCTCCAACCTGGGTAGATCGAATCAGCATCACCTGGGAACGACTCGAATGCACGAGCAAATTCTTTGTGATCTTTAGCAAACTCAATTGGGTCTGCGCCTGCCATGAAACATTCGTACGCTTGTCTTAATGACTTAGCACCGTCAGCTGGGCTGTCGATGTGACCGTAAGATCCGCCACCAGAAGTATTGATTACGTTACCGTGACCAAGGTTCTCGAAGAAACCAGGTAGGCGAAGTGCGTTCATGCCACCAGAGATGATTGATGTTGTTGGCTTCATTCCGTACCACTTCTGGTAGTAAACTGGTCCTTGACACTCATCACGCTCAAGCATGTAACAGATAAGGTTATCTTCAGGTCCACCTTCCATTTTACCGAAGCCCATTGTGCCTACGTGGATACCAGAAGCACCTTGTAAACGAGATAGCTTGCCTAATACAAACGCATCATAACCACGCTTAGCAGAAGGAGAAGTAACCATACCGTGACCAGCACGATGATAATGTAAGTACTGTGCAGGGTAGTTACGACGAGCCGTAGTAATCATACCTGGGCCACCAACGAAACCGTCAACTAGGAATGCAACGTGAGATGAGTTCTCACCGAAAGTCTCAAGAACATAATCAGCACGGTGAAGCATTTCATAATGGTCATCAGCTGTGATATTTGCAGAGAAGATCTTAGCTTCGCCAGTCTCGTCTTGTGCGCGTTTCATTGCATCAGCAACAAGAGGAAGAACCTTCTTCATAGGACAGAAAGTTTGGTTACCTTGAGGCTCATCATTTTTGATGAAATCTCCACCTAACCAGAACTGGTATGCAGCTTCTGCAAAAGGCTCAGGACGTAAACCAAGCTTAGGCTTGATGATAGTACCTGCGATGTAACCACCGTCTTTAATAGGACGGCCTAGTGTACGCCACATATCAGATATATCTGTAGCAGGGCCATCAAACTCACGTAAGAATGCAGGTGGTACGAAGAAGTCATAAATCTTAGCTTCTTTAACATCACCCATACCTTGGTTATTACCAATGATAAGCGTTAGTAGAGAAACAACCATTGCGCGACCATCGATCACGTTGCGGTCAAATAACTCAACAGGGTAGGCAATGCGCATTTCAAGCTTAGCTTCATCAATGTGATAAACCAAAGCGTCAACGCCTTTAGTGAAATCATCAGTAGTAGAAACTTCTACGTTAGTACCTGTTGATGACTCTGCAGCGAAGTGAGCAGCTGTTTCTAAATAACCACCGAAACCAACCTGTGGTTCCATTTTGTAAGCTACGAGAAGGTGACCACCTTCTTCCATTAGTGTTTCTTCGTCAAGACTTAAGTCTGCATAACGACCGGACTGATCCATTTGGAACTCCTTTCTAAATTAATAACAATTGTATCTGGATAATCATTTTCAAATTTCCAGTGCAAGCAGTATACATATCCCATATAATAATTAAAACTGATTAAATTAGATGAAAACATAACAATTGCTTATGTTGATTTGATTACTAGTAAAAATAGAAAGAAACCCTATGAATATAACATTTCGCCAATTACAAATCTTTGAAGCCGTTGTACAAACACAAAGCTATACCCGAGCAGCAGAGCAATTGCACATGACACAACCAGCGGTTTCCATGCAAATGAAACAATTAGAAGAAACCGTAGGTTTAGATTTATTTGAAAGGCAAGGGAAAAAAATTGTTATTACAAAGGTGGGTGAAAAGCTACGTAAACATACCAATAAAATAATTAGCCGATTTGATGTGCTAAAGGCCTCCATTAACAAACTAAAAAAAGGTCATTATGAGCAAATCAAAATATCTGCTGCAACAACGGCCAATCATTTTGTCACTCATATGATGGCGGAATTTAGTCGTCAACATCAAGATATCAATATTACTTTAGACATCACCAACCGAGAAACCCTCGTGAGACAGCTTCAAGCATATGATCCAGATTTTGTCATTATGGGTGAACCACCTAATAAACTGGATTTAGACTCTCAACTTATTATGGAGAATCCGCTTGTCGTTATCGCATCACCTGAGCATCCCGTTGTCACAAAATATAAATCCAAAAACGTCCCTATGAAAGAAGTCGTCAAAGAGCCTTTCGTAGTTCGTGAAGAAGGTTCAGGCACAAAAGCTGCAATTCGCAGGCATTTTAAAAAACACGGCTTAGATTTTATAAGCTCGTATGAAATGAGCAGCAACGAGTCCATCAAACACGCGGTAGTGGCTGGCTTAGGCCTAGGTATTGTAGCCTTACATACGATTAAATTAGAACTAGAGGCTGGCAAGCTGATTATCTTACATGTAGAAAATTTCCCATTAGAACGCTATTGGCATTTAGTTTCACGTAAGGGTCGTCGCTTATCACCAGCGGCGGTTGAATTCCAGGCATTCATTTTAGAAAGTGCAAGTGCGTACCAACAAAGTTATGAGCATTTTTTGGTTTGATAAGTATGATGGGTAGCAACCATGTAAAAGTGGGGGGGTGTGTACGTTTTAATATCAATTCATAAGAATTAATTATCTTTTCATCTCTTTTAATCAGTTTTAATTATTTTGTCTCTCTGTATACTCACTGTTATCAAAATTAATACTAGGAAGAACCATGTCAGAGCTAGATATCGAACAATACAAAATCACCAAAGAACCTTATTACGAAGCGCAAGGCGATGAGGTTAAATGGTATCAAGCAGCTTATGACGCTCGTTTACCTGTAATGGTAAAAGGCCCAACAGGTTGTGGCAAGTCTCGTTTTATTGAGCATATGGCATATAAATTGGGCAAGCCGTTAATCACGGTTGCTTGTAATGAAGACATGACAGCATCAGATTTAGTAGGGCGTTACTTGTTGGATGCTGATGGCACACGTTGGTTAGATGGCCCATTAACGGTTGCTGCGCGTATCGGCGCGATCTGCTATTTGGATGAAATTGTTGAAGCACGTCAAGATACCACAGTTGTTATTCACCCATTGACCGATCACCGCCGCGAATTACCGCTGGACAAAAAAGGTGAGATGATTAAGGCGCACCCTGATTTTCAGCTAGTAATCTCTTATAACCCTGGTTACCAAAGCATGATGAAAGAGCTAAAGCAGTCAACCAAGCAAAGATTCGTGGCGATGGATTTTGACTATGCCCCAGCAAAAGTAGAAGAAGGTATTATCGCAAAAGAAGCGGGTATTGATGCAGAAACAGCAAAGAAACTGGTTAAAATTGGTGGTGTTGCGCGTAACCTTAAAGGTCACGGTTTAGATGAAGGTATCTCAACACGTTTATTGGTATATGCAGCAAGTTTGATGAATCAGGGCATTAATGCACAAGATGCTTGTAAAATGGCACTTGTTCGCCCGATTACGGATGATGCTGATATTCGTCAAACCCTAGATCATGCGATTGACGCTACTTTTGCGTAACATTCATTAGATATTCGATATGAACGCAACAGAAGAAAAAACACTTCCGCCAGAGCTTCTCCACTTTCGCAATAGACTCAAATGTAGTTTTGAGCAGATTGACGATGTGTTTGAAGATTGCATGCGTGATGCTCAAAGAAAGCTGAGCAATAAAGGTGTGGACGATTACCTCAAAGGTGCTTCGCTGATTTGTATGATCGGGCGTGGCGTTGAACCTGTTTTACAGTTTATGGAAGTAATTCCAGAGCTTGCCGCTAAACTCGGCGAAGAGGTTATTAACCAAATTTCTGATGGTGTATGGGAAGTTTCACGTACACCCAATGGTATCGCAATTCCCCCTTTTATGGCAACGTTGCAAGAGGCAGGTCGTCGCCTTGGCAGTCAAAATCAGTTTACTCATTATATGGAAATTCTTTTCGATATGATGGAGCGCACTACGGGTTCGATTCATGGGCATCACACCACTTTTCCTAGCCCAGGTTTACCTGATCTATTAAATCAAATGCCCTACCTGTTAAGCCAAGTATCATTGGAAGGTTTACGCAATTGGATTGATTATGGTATTCGTAACTACGGCGACCACCCTGAACGTCAAAAAGATTACTTCACACTACAATCGGCTGATGCGCGTGCGATGTTGCAACGTGAACGTCACGGTACATTATTTGCAGACAATGAACGCAACTTAGTCATATATTTAAAAGCCCTGTGGGATGATAAAGATTATCTTGTACCTTATTCAACAGGCTTTGATGAGTTGCGCAAGCCTGTGCCGTATTATGATAAATTGGGGATGCGAATCCCTGATGTTTATGACGATGTGGTTGACGATACAACAGGAACGACAATAAAAGGCATTGATCGTTATCGCGCCGTTTTAGCACATATGGCGGCGCATCGTCGTTGGAGTTCGCAGATGGTTGCGGATAACTTTAGTCCCTTCCAGCGTATTGCAATAGAGGTTTTAGAAGACTCACGAATTGAATACTTGGCGATTCAAGAATATCCTGGGTTGCGAAAACTCTGGCTTTCATTGCACCCTGTGCCCGTTGAAGGTGAATGTAACGAAGAAGGAATATCCTGTATTCGTCATCGTTTAGCGATGCTTTCCTATGCCATGCTGAATGAAAATCACGGTTATAAAGATAAAGATATTTTAATTACCGTTGAAGCATTTCATGAGTTGATGAAGAGTAACGAGAAAACTGAAACTAAAGATATGATCAACCTCGGTTTAGGCTATATCACCAGAACTCGTCGCCAAGAAGACCAAGCGGCTAAAATGTTTTTTGATAATACCATTATTGAATATCGCGATGATAATCGTCGTCTTTGGGTGTTTATTGAAGAGGGTGATGAAGAAGAGTCATTCGATAATGATCCTAAAAAAGTGGAGGAAGAAGAGGAATTACACGCACTTCCACCACGTCATTACCCAGAATGGGATTATAATACAAAAAGCTATCGCCCAGATTGGGTGAGCTTGTATGAGAGCTTGCACCCATCGGGAGACCCTGCGGTTATTGATGGAATTCTGGAAAAACACTCCGCTTTAGCTAAGCGTCTTAAACAAATTTTGGATATGCTTAAGCCTCAAAACTACGTGCGAGTGCGCTATCAAGAAGAAGGCAGTGAGCTTGATTTGGATGTGGCGATTCGTTCTTTAATCGATTTTAAAAGCGGGGCGCAACCCGACCCACGTATCAATATGAGTCATAAACACGACGGACGTGATATTGCAGTGACGCTGTTGCTGGATTTATCCGCATCGTTAGATGATAAACCGCACGGAAGCACGCAAACTTTATTAGAGCTAAGCCAAGAAGCAGTATCATTATTAGGTTGGGCGATTGATAATTTAGATGATAAGTTTTCTATTGGCGGATTCTTCTCAAATACGCGCCACGATGTGAAATACCTCCACTTCAAAGGCTTTAATGAACGCTGGACGGATGAAGTAAAGGCACGAGTAGCAAAAATGGAAGCGGGGTTTTCAACCCGAATGGGTGCAGCAGTGCGTCACGCAGGTCATTATTTAAGCAATCAAAAAGCAGATAAAAAACTGCTATTGATTTTAACCGATGGCGAGCCAGCAGATATTGATGTAAACGATGCAAAACTATTAATCAAAGATGCACACAAAGCCGTCGGTGAGCTAGATATGGAAGGCATCTACACACACTGTATTAGTCTTGATCCAAAAGCTGATGAATACGTGAGTGATATATTCGGCTCGCATTACACCGTGATTGATAATGTTAGCCGCTTGCCTGAAAAGTTACCGCAGCTATTTTTGGCATTAACAAAATAGCACCTGCCACTGAGTGGACTCCAAGCATGAAAAACACTATTAGAATAACGATTCCATTTTCATTTAAGGGTGAAGAAAACACCCCTTATGCGATTATTGACTTGGATCACTATATTAAAAATAACGACTGTTTAGGACATGCTTTTAATCTTGTAGTGCAGAAAAGTAATATAGATCGATATTCGTATGAATATGAGGTGTTAGAGACTTCACCAAAATTATTCAGTAATCCAACAGGCATAGCGGGTGATTTTTTAACGGATCAAAACTTTGATTTGAAAGGTTTTAAACAGCTACAAGTTGAAAGGGCTACATTACAAAAATTACAAGCTATAGCGAGTAATGTTCTGAATATTGATGATCTTGATAATAATAAAGATATCAAACAAGCTTTGATGGAAGCTTATGAGGCAGGCAAAAGCATTTAGTTATATAAAAGACCATGTAAAAAGAGGGGGGTGTGCTTCCTATATAATGTACTTAAATCCTATCGTGCTAAAAACAACAGTTTTAAACTATAAAGTAAGAATAATCCAAATGCTATCAAGCTCCATTCTGGAATACTCAGCGATAAAAAACTCCAAACAACTTCTGCACACTCCCCTGAGCCTTGAAATACTTTTTGAATAACCTCATTGGCAGGTAAGTTATTCATCCAAAACTCAAGCCCTGGACCACATTCGGGAATCGTGTCTTTTGGTAGATGTTGTAACCATGTATGGCGACCCGCAACGATAAGCCCTGCAATACTGGTGAGCGTCAGCAAGAGTCCATAAACTCGTCGTCCCCACGTCTTTGGCCCTTGTAATAGTGCGAGCAAGAATATCCCCGCAAACACCATAACGATAACTCTTTGCACGATACACAGCGGGCAGGGAATTAGCTCCATGTAATATTGGAAGAATAGTGCAGTAGCAAGCATGCCAAGGCTTATTAATAGTCCGATGAACATGGCGGGGCGGATGCTTTTTATTGTGTTTATTTTCATTGTGATGTTATTTATCTGAGAAATTTAGTTAAGTTTTTTTGGATTAATCATTTCTAAAGCACTATCAAAAGCAGCGACTAAACTACCTGTTGATGCTTTCCCTGAGCCTGCGAGATCAAGCGCAGTACCGTGGTCAACTGAGGTGCGAATGATAGGCAAACCCAGTGTGACATTGATTGCATGACCAAAGCCAATGTGTTTAAGCACGGGTAAACCTTGATCGTGATACATGGCAAGCACGGCATCGGCAGTTTCAAGATATTTGGGTGTGAATAAGGTGTCAGCAGGAAGAGGGCCTGTGAGATTCATTCCAGTTTTTTTGAGCGCTTCAATCACAGGTTCAATAGTTTCAATCTCTTCCATGCCTAAATGTCCATCTTCACCTGCATGAGGGTTTAATCCACAGATTAAAATATGAGGGTTTTCAATGCCAAATTTGGTAACAAGATCATGATGGAGAATACTAATCACTTGCTTAAGTGAGTCTTTAGTAATGGCATCACTCACATCTTTAAGGGGCAAGTGTGTAGTGGCAAGTGCTACGCGTAAACTGTCAGCGGCAAGCATCATCACAGGAAGAGGAGCTTTGGTGAGTGCTGCTAAAAATTCTGTATGACCTGTAAATGCAACGCCTGCATCGTTGATAATGCCTTTGTGTAGCGGCGCTGTGACCATGGCATCAAACTCATTATTGATGCAGCCCATGGTGGCGCGGGTTAATGTGTCCAGTACATATTGGGCGTTGCGGGTGTTTAGCTCGCCTGCAATAACGCTATCGGAACATTTAATATCGAGAATTTTTATTTCAAGGTCTTTATTGACGGTTGCTCTGTTTGTTGCATCGCTGCCTTCTTGGTAATCACTAAATGTAACAGGGATATCCAGTTGTTGCGCACGTGCTTGCATCATGGCTTTATCAGCCACAACGACTAGCTCTGCTTCAAAAGGATTTGATTGGCGTTGTTGAGCAAGCTGGATAATTAAATCTGGCCCAATTCCCGCAGGTTCTCCTGGGGTAACGGCAAGGCGAGGGATGATGTTCATAAGTTACTATCTAAAAGCTAATCGAGAAAACTAGATTTTAATTCGGTATTCCACAAAAGCTTCATCACGCAAGCCCTGTAACCAGTTTTTAAAATCATCAGATTGCTTTTCTTGTGTAATGACAGATTGTGCCTGTAACTTAAGTGCTTCGCGTGTTTGATCACTGGCTTTACGTTCAAGGACTTCCAATATATGCCAGCCAAATTTTGTTTGAATGGGCTGACTTAAGCTATTTAGTGGTAGAGTTCTTACTGCTTTTGCAAAAGGAGGCACAAATGATGATGGGTCCATCATGCCGAGATTTCCACCATCGACTGCGCTACCTTTATCCGCAGAGTTTTCTTTGGCAAGTTTTGCAAAGTCTCCACCTGCTAATATCTTATTGCGCAAAATGGTTGCTTTAAGTTTGGCTTGTGGTTCGCTGGAAGGAATTAAAATATGCCTAACACGTGCTTGTTGGGTAACTTTACGTTTTCCGCCACGCTGTTCAACCAGTTTAAGAATATGAAAACCTTTTGGGTCACGCACGACATTGGATAGCTCACCAGCACCCATTAGGCTTAATGTGCGAATGTAAGCAGGGCTTAGTGATTGAGCATTTTTCCAACCAAGGTCGGTGCTTCTTGCACCCATCTTTTTAATCAGGGACTCTGATACTTGGCTAGATTGTGCGAGTAACTTCTTTCTAAGAATTTGAGTGCGAGTCAGTAAATTATTGAATTGCTTAACAGGTGTGCCATTGGGAGCAGGCATTAGAATATCAATCAAATGATATTGAACGCCTTGGCTAAGCTGAATGCTCTCTGCTTTGATAAGATCATCCACCTCATATTCGCTAATCGATTTTCTGCTACCTTTGTGACGCTTTTGTAATGAATCTAAATACAGCCTTTCACGAATGCTTTCACGGAATTTTTTGTAGTCGTGGTCTTCTTTGATTAGCGCGATACGAAACTGTTCTAAGTTAAGTTTGTTTTGTCTGGCAATACTTAGCATGGCGCGATCTACGGCTACGTCATCAATGACAATGCCTAATGATTTAGCACGTTGTAGTTGGATTTTTTGTAAAATGAGTGACTCTAGTGCATCTTTGATCAGCGCTTGGTCAGAGACTTGCCCCTTACCTGATTGTTTTGCACGTTGCGCAACTTTTCTAACTTCGCTAAACATAACAATATCATCATTTACCAATGCGGCAATTTTATCTAACTGAATATCTTCAGCGTGGCTCGCAGATACAAGTATTGTCAGAAATAAAGTCCCTAACAGTGTTTTTAGCTGGGTAAAGTGTTTAATAATCATCATATCCGTATATCTTATCCTTTAATTCGCGCCTTGCACCATTACCTAGGCCGCCAATTCCTTTGAGTTCAAATTCGATAAAAATGGGGGTTTCGTAGTTTACATTATCGGAGCTTAAATAGCGTTTAGCAACGATGCGAGTCTTCCAGCAACAATCTTGATATTCAAAACCTACCAGTGATTCTAAGTTACGTTTGTTTTCTAAATCACGCTCTATACTACCAACAAATGACCATTTGTCATTAAGGGGTAATGCACCCGATAAGGTTAATTGAGTAGACTCACTATCCGTCATATTGAGTTCAGTATTTAATTTACGATAACTAATATTAGCAATCCGTCTTTTATCATCCTGATAGTTTAAACGAAGTTCGGTATTAGTTATTCGTTTTTTATCAAGATTCCATAAAGCGGAGGTTGTTACCCTGAAATTATCATTTATTGGGCCTGATAATTCTAGTATAAGATCTGACTTCTTGCCTGTCTGAATAGTTCCACCTGGAAGTGTGACTCTTCTATTGTTGAAATTAAATACTTGACCGATGCTGGCTTTAAACAATTCTTTACCATTTTCTCTATCTTGTAGGCGTGAGCTAACGACAAAAGTTAAGCGATTAGTATCTGCAATACGGTCTTTTCCTGTGAACCGGTTTTCTGAGAATAATTGTGTACTGGCAGAGTAATCGGTTTTTGCGGTATCAAATACAGGAAAATTACTTTGGTCTTTAAAAGGTGTGTAAGAATAGAACAGGTGTGGCTCTAGCGTTTGTGTGTAGTGCTTAATGCCTAATTTTTTATGTATCGTAATATCGCGGTCAAAAAATAAGCCGCTATCTAAAGTGAATGTGGGTAAGGTGCGATTGAGTGTGCTTTCACCGATATTCTTGTTCAAGGTATATAAAGTCGATTGAAGGCTCAGCGTGGGTTTTATAAACCATGCATCATTGCCCCATTTTTTTGAAACAGAGACTTTAGCATCCAAGCGAGTGCCTGTTACATCATTTGATTTATCAAAGTTTACTAGCTCAATATCCATTTCCATTTTAAGTTTTTTGGGCGCAGTTTTAGGTTTGTAAGATAGTTTGAGTTCTGGAAGCCTTGAATAAGGTGAGTCATCAGTATCGAGTATTTGATAATCTTCCACTGCAGCACTTAGCGTCCATGGCTTGTTTTTATGGATGATTTCTAAGCGCCTTTGTAACGAGGAACGTGCACTTGTTTCAAGTGAATCAGAAAGATCGTCAAAGTAGTCCTTATCAGAGACACCTTCTGCATTGAAGTTAATTTTGGTGTTTTTAGACAATATTGTGTGATGTTCTAACTTGAAATAATCACGATATTTTTTACCAAAAGCACTACCAGATGTATCGTCAAAAGACTTATCTTCAGGGATAAAGTCGTACTCAAAAAAACCTTTATGTAGTGGGGTTATATAACGAAACTCACTATCAAACATGAGTCCTTGTCGCTCATTAAGGGTTGTTGTGACAGTTGCATCGTAGTTTGGCGCAAGGTTAAAATAATAAGGAAGTGATATTCCTGTGTTTGACTGGATGCGTACACGAGGTGTTAAAAACCCATACTTGCGATTATCATTTAAAGGAAAGCTATATTTTGGAAAGTAAAAAACAGGAACACCTTTTATATTAAAGGTTACATTCTTGGCGCTACCTTGTTGGGTTTTTTTATTGATATTAATTTCGGAAGACTTTATATACCAACTTGGATTGGGGGTAGGGCAGCTAGTAAAAGTTGCTTGTTTGAGTTTTATTTCATCTTGGCTGATTAGCTCAATCTCTTGGCTTTCTCCTCGTGCATCGAGTTTGCCTACTTTGTATTCCGCTTGTTTAACTGTTCCTGTGTGATTTTTTAAATTGTATTTTATCGATTGGGTTTTAAACTCCAGCTCAGGTGCAATCAGAATAACATTGCCATTTGCGGTGACAATATGACTGTTTTTATCAAAACTGGCACGATCAGCATTAAATACAGTGCCATTTTTTTGAATAATGATGTGTCCTTGTAGCGTGGAAGCCGCTTCAGGTCTTATTATTCCTGTATCTGCTTCAAGGTAGATAGCATCTGGGTAGGGTTGTTGAGTAGCCGTAGAATACTGTTTTGACGTAGCATGTGAATGTTTTAGAGCGGAACATCTTCCCCAATCGGTAGGTTTTTGTTTAGTATCATCATCAATAGAGGTTTCAATCTCTGCATGGATAGCCGTAAAAGATACGACAAGCAGTATAGGAGATAATAATTTTAGGCTAAAAAAATTCACAGCGTAATTATATGATTCCTCACGTTTAAATCCATAACTATCTAATGCAAATTAATACAAAAGCACATCCCTCCACTTTTACACGATGTTTAGTCTTTGTAAATTACATCATGTAAAAGTGGAGGGGTGTGCAAGAAACTCTTAACTATAGCGACTTAGGGTATTGATGAACTTCAAGTTCAGGGTGGATTTGAAGAAGTGTCAAATGTCCTAAATCTTCACTTTGATAGTAAAAAGCGCCTGTATCAATGTAGTATAAATTATTGATATGTAACGGCTTGCTAATAGGAGTATGCCCCATAACAACAAGGTCAATACCTTCAACATCAACCGTCTCGCCTGTGAGTTTGATGTATTTATAACGATTGCGTGACCACATGATGTAATCACGAATCTCTTCATCATTGTTAATGTTATGAATAATTTCTTGCCACGACTGACCGACAGGGACGTCAGCATGTACCACGCCGATATTTCCTGAGTCACTAACAATTTCAAGTGCTACTGGGAGTTCTTCCAAGCGCTCGCGAATTTGTGTTTGCGTTTCGGGGTCTATATCCTCCCACCATGCTCCACCGTTATGTTGTATCCAGCTGCGATAATTGGTTTTTTTGTGTTTTGCTTCAATCAGCATCATTTCGTGATTGCCCTTGATGGCGTGAAACCAAGGCTTATCTAAAAACTCAAGAACGCGGTATGATTCAGGCCCGCGGTCAATCAAATCACCGACGGAAAAAACGCGATCAGCTTCAGGATCAAAATCTAAGCTTTCAAGTTGAGATTCTAATAATGAAAACATGCCATGGATGTCGCCGACCACAAAGTCGCGACCTATGGGGTTTTTATTAAAGAATTTGAAAGGAAATTGGGTCATTATCAGTGGGTTCTAAACTAGGTTACTATTACGGAACATAATTAATACAAGCAACTAACACAAGAACATTAAGAGGATGTGAGGTTATTTATGGATGAAAAGTATAAAACACCATGACGAATACATTGCATTTAGAACCGCGATGATACCTATCACCAACTCATTGTTTGCAGTGGGCTTAGTCTCTTTGCCGGGTATGATGACAGGCCAAATTTTGTCAGGTGTTGATCCTTTGGTAGCGGTACGTTATCAAATCATGGTAATGGCAATGGTTTTTGCATCTGGAGGAATTTCTAGCGCTATTTGTTTGGTATTATTTACAAGAAGAGTTGCCTCTAACTAATAGTTAATAATGATATTTTAAAGGCACACCCCCCCACTTTTACATGATGGTTAGATAAATGCAGAGCATCCTTAACTTCAATACATCATGTAACTCAGCATAAATTCTAGCAGTCGAAAAAAACTAATGAGCTATCATTCAGAAGTGGGGAGGCTTTCATTTATTTTGATTTTCGAGTAGCTAAGGAAGCTAAGGAAGTTTGTAGCTCTGTTAATGTAATGCTTTTGGCGTCTTCGCTTGTTTTACAAACTTCTTCCGCCATTTGTTTGGTCAATTGATAGCCCAATTCGCGGTAGGCTTCAAACTGATTTTCATCAAAGAATTGATCAGCTGTTGTTTGGTTAGGGAAGTCGGTATTAACTGACTTGTAGTGAAACAATGATAGTGGTAAATCTTTTATCATCAGTGATTTAATCACAATCAAATAGCCGAGTTTTTCTTTATCGGGGTATTTTACCTTCGCGATGGCGAAGCCTTTTTTGGATAGGTTAAACTTTTTCTCAATCGCGTCAGCATTATTGTCGCCATTGGGCAAAATTGCATTTAAGCCGTAATCGTCTAAAAAACTGATTGTAACACCAAAATCAACACGTACTCTTTCCATAACATTGGCGATATCTTCCAAAGTGAATTTAGGATCAGCACCCGCTTGGGAAAGCATGATTATGGGTAATTTACGCCTGATTAATTCATAGATACCCGTATTTTCAAAATGCCCACCATCGGTGAGTTCGATGAATGTTGAGTCTTCTTTGTTATTGTATGCAAATACACCTTGGGTAAGCCCAGGGACGATAAAATTAGGTTTTTTAAAAAACTTGTTTTTATTTCTAGCATTTGGGTTAGTTAACCACCAGCCTAGTCGAAGGTGAAAAAATGCCATCATAAAAGATATCAGTTTATTTCGAGTTGTGCCTAAACCACCTACGCCAGTTCCTGGATTTAAAGCCGCTCCTGATATTGCCATTGCTGTTGCATGCGACATTTTACCATCGACAAAATCTAAAGTAGGGTGCCAATTTACCGAGTCACTACCACTGTATGCAGGCGAAATAACGAAGTTATCTCCACCTCTGCCACGGAACTTAGCTATATCTGAGTCGTTTAAGACAATATTGGTATTGATGATGTGATAGGGGCCAGCAGACTTTATTTTCTTCAAGTTTACATCGATTGTGCCATCGGTATTTTTACTAAAAACACCATTACCACACATATCAACAACCATTGCTTGATCCGCTTTGGTTGCAGGCGCCCATTGGTTTTTTTCAACACTGCTGGTATTGGGCATAAAGGCTTCCATGAGGCGGTCGCGATACATGCGGTTGATGCCAAATAAATTGAGGTTGGTAAACCAACCAAAGAATGAACCGATAGCTAAAGTGGCGATGGTGGCAAATAATGCATCATTCTTGTAATGATAGGCAATCAGATAGGATGCATAAAATAATCCATAGATAAGCAATAAAGATAGAACCCAGATGCGTATATTGGAAATTTTTCTCTTTACCACCTTCACGCTACGCATATTAGACAACTCAAGTAGTGTACCTATGCCACCGATCAGCAGTGGGATGAGCCCTGCAACTTCTGAACCAAAGTAGGATTTTTCTTTAAGAAAATCTTGTAAAACCCCCATGGATGCGAGTGCTAATAGCAGCAGGGTAGCCACCATTAAATAGCCAAATATCTTTTGAGTTCTTACACGTCTTTTATAACCCTTCTCAGTATCTTCAGTCTTGTCGCATGAAGACACGGATGAAATAATTGCGATAACAGTGGAAAAAAAGATAAGTAAAAGCGCGAGAATAACGACAGGCGTGGTATTTTCAAAGTTAAAAATAGACCAGCCATCTTTCTCAAAAAAGCCAATGTAGGTAAGTGCAAACATGCCAGATAAGAGTAAAGAAAAATAGACTAAAACAGCAATCAGTGAATTGGCTAGAACTTGCGCCACCATCGAAAGTGAGTTTAGTCTTTTTCCTGGCGTTAAGTAATCACCATGTTGGCGGATATAGCTGAGAAAATTATTCTCTTCATCTTTATGTTCGCATTCGACGAGTGTTGCCCGTGTTCCGATACTTTTTTTACCCAAAATAAATTCATTATCAGAATCGTTAACAAGTTCAGGGCCAGAACCTTCACGCTTTTCAGTTTGTTGATGGTGGAACCAAGTAATAGCACTACCCATATAGCCACCGCCAGATACGGTAGATAAGTAATCAACCTCATCAAAGAGCTGATATCGATCCAAGGCTTGCGTGACACCCAGTGCAAATGAAGCAGAACGAATACCGCCACCTGAAAAGGCCAAACCAAGTTGTGGCATTTCATCTTCATGGGTGGCTTTGCTTCTTATTTCTCGTTGTTTATTGATTACCGCGCATTCGGTCTTAAAAACAACATCAATTTCAATATTGTTTTCTTTATCTTTGTTTCCCGCGCTAGCCATTTGATTCGCTCTCCTTGAAACCTAGAAATTATGAATATTAATTGTATGAATGCCGAATGTATTTATTATTGGTAATTTTAGGGTATCTCTATAACTTAATACAATTGTAGACTACAACGTTGAAGTTTTCCTGAGAGTAGGGGGAAGCTCAAGCTCAAGCACACCCCCCCACTTTTACATGATGGTTATATACTTAGTGCATAAACTCTTTAATACGCGTTCGTATATCTAAAATATTAAAAGCAATCATCATAGCGCCATAACTAATAATTCCTACGGTGAGTTGCACTGCTAGCCAACCCCAGCCGCGAAGGTCTTTCAGCCACCATAGACAAAACCCCATCACTAAAGAGGCCACCATTATTTTGGCAAAATCTTTTAAAGGAAAGGGTAACTTAAAGCGTTTTCGTCCCATAATAACGCTTAAAATACTGCCCAGCCCAAAGGAGGTAACTGTTGCGATAGCCGCACCTTTCATCCCCATTATTGGAATAAGCCAGTAGTTGAGTGAGAGATTTACGATTGCGATAACAATACCAACCTTAACAATGGCAATAACGTAGTGACCTAGTTGAAAGGCTAAGTCAAAATAGAAAGCTTGTAAGCCCATTAAGAATATGGCGAGGGTGATCCACGGGAGTAAGTAAATGACTGACTCGTGGTATGCGGGATCAATTAATAAATACACCAGATCAGGGCCGACTAAGTTTAAGCCGATAACGGCAGGTATGGCGATGCCAAGTAATAGAATGACGTAGTGACGAAAATAACCCATCGCTATTTCTTTGCCTTCGGTGTCCAATAACTTAATAATGACAGGGTAGGCGGCAAGATTGATTGCAGACATTATCATTAAAATTGAATTACCTGATAAATCGTAACCAACGGCATAAAGCCCTGCTTGAGCCTTATCTTGCAGTCCTGCTAACATAAAACGATCAGAGACTTTTACCACTTCTTCAAGAAATGTAGCACTTGCTAAGGGTAAGCCATAGGTGAGTAATTTTTTAAATAACTCTGGGCTATAAGCTTTCTTCTCATAAGGGAGCCACATTTTTTTAAATACAAAGAGAGTAGGAATGAGATAACCAAGGGTAATACCTGTAACAACGCCAACAGCGCCAAACCCTAAATAGGCAAGAATACCACCTATGGCTAACGCAAGAATGGAATAGCTAATCGCTAAGTAGGCATAGTATTCAGGCTCTATTTTTGCGGTGAATAGATTTTGTGTAATGGTGAAAAGTGCCAGCGCTATTAAGAAAACATAGGTACTGCTAATCCAGCTTACGGCAGGTTTATTCCAAAAGTAAAATACGCCTATCAAAGCGATAACAAATAGAAATAATGAGATTTTTATATAGCTACTTGCCAAGGTGTTGGTAAATGTATGGCTATCAAAGTCTTTATTAGACCAAAAGCGCAAAGTGCCTGCAGGTAACCAATTGAAAAATACATTGTGAAGCAGAACAGTTCCCGCAAAAATTAGGGTATAGGTTCCATACTCATCGGGGCTAAGCAAATGCGTATAGAGGCTTAAAGCCGCAAATGCCATAATGGCTGGGATGATTTTAGCCAGTATATAAATACTGCTATGACGGAAAAGCATTCTGTTTTATTAACTCTGTAGTGATTATTTTTTATAATTAGAGAACTTGTAGGAGTATAAAGATAAAAGAGAAGTGGGTAAATTTTGTACAGATGAGCTGAGTATAATTACTGAGAGTCGGCGAGTTATTATTTATTGGAAAAGTCATCAATAGAGACATACCAATCATCAGTTGATATGCCTCTTCAAACTCTTAGCCATGATATAATATTAGTGATATCTAATAATCATAATTCCTAATGAAGTTTTTAAAAAAAACCGATATAAAACAATTAGTTTTGCTCTTTGTCGCTAGCCTAATAGTAAGCCTGCCTTACTTTTTATATAGCCCAAAGCAGGGCTTGATGGCGGTGCTGGTATTGATGATATTAGCAATGCTGCATAAAACAATTTTTCTTGTTGCTAGTATTTATTCACTCTTTATCAATTCATTTTTTATGCACCTTGTCACAACATGGGGTGGTGATTCTTTAGTGTCTAGGATTCAAGCATCGTATGAGTCAGCCACCTATGAGCGCTGGGAATATTTTAAAACCTATATTGGTATTACAGATTTTTTGATGACTGTGGGATATTTCATTATTTCATTGTTCGTCATTTATATTGTTGTTAAAAAGCTGGAACTGTCCTCTTTTGCGCGTAAATTTTCTCTTTCTGTATCTACCTTGGCTATTGTAGCCAGTTTGTTAATATTCCCCACGCTTGAAACATTGAAAAACTTTCAGTTGGTGCATCTTCCTCTCACAATTTATAAAACGTACGATAATTTAAGTGTGATTAATGAGCGAGCCTCATTTTTACAAAAAGCAGAAGACGCTAAAATAAGTTGCCCAAATAGCTTTGATAAAATTATATTTATTCAAGGGGAGTCAGCCAATAAACATCATTTGAGTGTCTATGGTTATGAAAAGAAAACAACGCCTTTCTTTGATTCTATAAAACCTTACGCCTTTGATGCAATTGCCCCTGCTAACCAAACAAGGTTTGCAATAGCCATTGAGTTAACGGATGCGACCGTTGAAAATTTTGATGTTTTCTACAAGAACAAAAGCATTGTTAGCAAACTGTCTAGCTGTGGTTACACAACCCATTGGATTTCTAATCAAGGTAAAACAGGGGAGTTTGATACCACCATAACCTCAATTGCCAAAGAAGCGGATCACACCTATTTCTTAAATGATCTAGATTACACAACGGCAGGCTTGGATGGCAATGTACTCAAAACGCTCGATTTAATTGATACCAAAACTCCTGAGAAACAAGCCTTTTTCATTCATCTTTTAGGGTCACACTTTGCTTACTCTGATCGTTATCCAGCGGATAAAGCCTTTATGAAGGGTGATGATGTTGTCACACACTATGATAATTCTATTCACTATACCGATTGGGTAATTTCTGAAATTTACAAACGCTTTCTTAATGAAAATTCGTTATATATTTACTTGTCAGATCACAGTGAAGTGGTGCAAAAGGGAGGTCATGGTTATTCACCAAGCTTTAAAGGGGAATATGACATACCTTTAGTAATGTGGAGCAAACAGAAAGAACGATTGTCGACGTTATTTAAAACGACAAAAGGAAAGCTAATCAATACAGAATCACTTAACCATATTATCGAATACTTAACAGGAATGAATGATTCTTTGGGCGTTTCGTACGGTACGAAGGTTCTAAGTGTTATTCCTGAGAATGTTGTTGATTATTTAACGCTACCAAAGCATGAAAAAGAGTGATGTCACCTTGATTGATACCTTCTTTCTGAAAACTCACTCTTCCTATCTGACTAATCGTGTAGAATTTAATGATTAACTCATAGAATGCTCAGTTATTGATCACTTAAAATAAAACCAATGCCTCAAATGCCTCCATTAACAATACCTGTACATCAATTTGATAACAACTTTGATAACAGCCAGTTGGTTGATACGAGTGTTATAAAAAAAATAGCGCTGGTGATGGTTCTGTTGTACATCTTCTTAATCCCTTGGGGTAATGCCGTTTGGGATGGTTTTATTCGTATTTTTGGTATGGGTTCTCTTGGTTTGGCAGCCTTGGTTGTTGTGACACACGGCACACATCGCAAATACAGTTTCTTTCATTTGTTTCTTGTGATGTTTGGTAGTTGGGTTATGTTAACGCTTCTGTGGTCGCCAGATATTTTGACAGGAAAAGAGTCTGCTTCAACCATTATTCAGCTTATTTTTATCTCATTTGTTATTTCATTATTAATTGATACAAGAGATAAAATACGACTGGCTTATCAAAGCTATGTATTTGGTACCTGCGTAGGCTCAGGCATTATTTTCTATAACTATATGAATGGTATAGAGTCTAAATACTGGGCGCGATACAGTATAGAAAACTATGAGCCTGATGGTGTAGGCATCATGATTGCTATAGCTGTTCCTATGGCGGCCTATCTAACGACTCAATATAAAAGCGTCATATTTAAAGTGCTTAACTCCATTGCTATTCCCATCTGTATGTTTGCAATTTTTCTTAATGCGACACGTACCGCATCAATAGTTGCGATATTTGGTATCGCTTATTGGTTATTTACGCATAGAAAAGCGAGTTTAAGGATCAAAGCTGTACTCTTAGCTTTCTTTGTAAGCTCAATAGTTGGAGTGCTTGCTTTTGCACCAGAAGCTTCTGTGGATAGAATATTTTCTTCAAGTAAGTCAATATCATCAGGAACACTTAACGGTCGTACGGCTATATGGAGTGCATCTTTTCAACAATGGGAAAAATCACCGATTGTAGGTGCGGGCATTGGGAGTATAGAACAAATGCTGAGTGGCTCTCATGTTGAATTTAATAGTGCTCACAATACGTATATACAAGTTTTAATAGAGCTGGGAATTATCGGCTTACTGCTTTATTTATTAACGCTTTTAAGCATTACCTATTATCTTCAGAAAACGCCTGTTAATGATAAAGTTTTCTTAATTTCATTGTTGTTATTGGCGTTAGTGAGCCAGATAACGATGAATACCTTGTATGATAAAGAAATGTGGTTTGCGCTAACTATGCTTGCGATACATGCCCATATTATAGGTAGATATTCACAATCCAATACTCCCTTTAGCCGTTCATAAATCTCTTATAAAAACTACCACCTAAAACCATCTTTTATCCCTTTGTAATACTACCTATCCGCTTATCTTATATTATTTACGAGTAGTCGTACGCATTTTGCTAATGGAGTTTGCAATACAGATAATATGCCACAAGGAAGTACATATTTATCTTACATAAGAATATGTGCCATTAGTTATCAAGGAAGTAACCCATGTCAGTTCTAGTAAAGCAGAATAACCACAGTATGTTACAGCAAATAGATGGGAACTTAATTCCCACAATGGTGCCTGTCAATACGCCTACTTTATCGATAGCGTCACCAAATAAAGAGCTGACTTTGCACGATATAATAGGGATCATGAAACGCCGTAAGTGGAGCATTTTATTACCCATGCTACTAACGCTTCTATTAGCGATTTTATACACGCTTTCTACACCTTCAACTTATCGTGCCAATGCATTGATACAGATAGAGAAAGAGGGTGCAGAGATTGTTACTTCTGGTCGATTACAAAGACCCGCAGGTGCATTTGATGCTGATAAAGATCCTTATTTTAGAACAAGCTATGAAATGCTAAAAAGCCGTGTGCTATCAGCAAAGGTTATTGAAGAGCTTCAATTGAAAGAGGTTTTATCTCCTAGCAATGCAAAGTCATCATTATTGTCAGCTTCAGGGTTAAAAGAATCGCTTGGCTTCGATGCTAAGGCAAAAAAGAATGTGGGGGCAACCGACTACAATGAATTATTTCAACGAGGTTTGTTGATTCAGCCAATCGCAGGCACACATTTGGTTGAAATCGTATATGAAGCGCCATCAGCAGAAGGGGCAAAAGAAGTTGTTACTTCATTGATTAATAATTACATAAAAATTCAGATTGAGTCTAAAAGTGAAACAGGGCAATACGCAAAAGATTTTTTGACAAAGCAGCTTACAGAGTCACGTGAACGTTTACGCACCTCAGAAGAGGCGCTGGTTAAATACGCAAATGAAAAAGGCATTTTAGGCTTTGATGACAAACAGACACGTCATGTTAAAAACCTAGAAATGCTTGATGCTGCATTAGTGCTTGCAGAAACAAAAAGAATAGAAGCTGAAAGTTTATATACACAAATGAAGCGTGTGGGCAGTGTTTCAACGGTGCTTACCAATCCCGTTATCACGAGCCTAAAGGGAACCTTAGTAAGATTAGAAGGTGATTATCAAGAAATGCTAAAGACCTTCAAACCTAACTATCCTGATATGAAGCGCTTACAACAGCAGATTGGTAATGCAAGAAGCAAGTTAAGCCAAGAAATGGTGAATATTAAACGCTCAATGGAAGCTGATTATTTAGCCTCTAAAAGCCAAGAAGCCCGTATTCGTTCAGAGCTTACGAGCTTTAAACAAAAAATGCATAACCTGCAAGACAGTAGCCTAGATTACAATACGTTAAAGCGTGAAGTAGAAACTAACGGTAAGTTATTTAACAGCTTATTACAGCGTTTAGAAGAAGTGAATGTGGCATCTGCTGTTAATACCAGTAGCATAACGATTGCTGAGCCAGCGGTTACACCTTTTAAGCGTTACCGTCCAAAACCAAAGTTAAATATGGCACTGGGTTTATTTTCAGGCTTGTTACTGGGTTTAGGCTTGGCATTTTTACGCGAAGCTTTGGATCAAAAAATCAAAACATCAGATGACTTACAAAGACTATCTGGTTTACCTGTATTAGGGCGAATTCCTCGTTTACCTCGTTCTGTTATAAAGAAGCAAGCAGGCTTGATTACGGTCAAAGACCCTCAATCTCCTGCGGCAGAAGCATTCCGTGTTTTATCTACGAATATTCATTTTATGTCGGGGAAAAAAGACGACAGTGTTTTATTGATCACTAGCGCAAAAGCTGAAGAAGGTAAAAGTACCACGGCTGCGAATTTAGCCTGTGCTTATGCTCAAATGGGTATGAAAGTTTTGCTAGTTGATGCTGATATTAGAAATTCATCAATACATACTAAGTTAGGCCTTCATAATGGACGAGGCTTAACAAACTACCTAAAAGGTGAAATTGATCTTGTGGGTATTACAAAGCCAGTGAAATCAATTTCAGGTTTGTATGTGATCACAGCAGGTGATTATGTCAACAACCCTGTGACATTGCTTTCACATGAGCGTATGTCATACCTTACTTCACAAGGTGCTAAGATATTTGATTGTGTCATTATTGATGCGCCTCCTGTTCTTGGTTTTGCTGATTCCTTGATTTTATCATCATTGGCTACATCGACATTGCTGGTTGCTCAAGAAGATAAGATTGACTCGAGTCGAATCAAAACAACCTTAGAGCAATTAGCGCGTGTAAATAATAATGTAGCAGGATTTTTGTTAGTGAATGCTAAAAATCCGGCTTCAGAAACAAAGTATTATTCTAAGTATCAAAAATATACAAAAAGGCAGGCTCGTTTAGCGACTAGCTAGAGTCAAAAAATGAGAAGCACACCCCCCCACTTTTACAGGGTGTTGATACTTATGACTAAAGCACTTCATTATTGAAGTGTTTTTTTATTTAAGGATGAGATTTTTCTCAAATAAGGGTAATCTAGAAAAGACTTTCGATTTACAATAATGGTTAACATGTTATTTTTAAAACCCTTCATTAGAACCATCATCCTTGCCACACTATTGTTTTTTCTTCTTATTTATTTAGGAATTAAATATCACTGGGTTGAAACTTTTCAGAATAAAGCCAATAAGATTGAGTTGAATATTCCAGCCCAATCAGCAGTGATAGGTGAGTTTGATAATGTAAAAATTGAAGGTGACTCCAAAGTTTTTCAGCCCAGCCTTATCCAAGGACAAAAGCAAGAGGCAAGCGCTCTGCTAGCGGATATGACAAAAGGGCAGATTGCAGAACGATGTCAGAAATTATTCAGAAAAACAGCGATGGATAAAGGCTTAAGAGAATTGGCAGTAGGGGATTGTGTTGTCAGTATTTATAGAAAAAAGACCTCATTAAGCTCTATACAAAATAGACAGACCCAGATTAAAAGGCAGAATGCTACTCAGCAATGTCAACGAACGATAAATCAAACAAAGTATAGCAATGAGATTGAAAGGCAGTTATTAGTTGGGATTTGCGTGTCAGATAAACTTAATCGCTAGGTGTCCTGAAAATACTAAACATCATGTAAAACTAGGGGGGTGTGAATTCAGAGTTTTAATAATCTAGATCAGCAAAAACCTTAGCGTGCATCTCTGAGCTATTCGCGGCTAATACGGTTGTAGTATCAAGGCTCAGCTCATTGCCTGAAAGATCAGTAAACATTCCGCCCGCTTCTCTAACGATGACGGCAAGTGCTGCAATATCTAAAATATTCACATCAGATTCCACAATAATATCAATTTTGCCACTAGCGAGTAGGTGATAATGATAGAAGTCACCATAGCCTCTAATGCGGTGTACGTTTTGGATGAGCTTACCTAGATTATTCCATTGCTGTGGCTTTGAGGCAATCGTTCCTAAGTTACCTGTGGAGAGTGAGGATAGCTTGAGAGTATCAATATCACTCACGCTGATTTTTTTACCATTTAACCAAGCGCCTTGACCTTTTTCAGCGTACGCCATTTCATTAAATTCGGGAGAGTTTGATACACCAAGAATAAGTTCGCCATCTTTCATTAATGCAATTTGTGTTGAGAAAAAAGGGTAACGACGTACAAAACTTTTTGTGCCATCAATGGGGTCGATTAACCAGTTGTATTCTGCATCTTCATTGACCTTTCCTGTTTCTTCTCCAAAGAATCCATGATCAGGAAAAGCATCCAATATGATTTTTTTAATCGTCTTTTCTGTTTCGATGTCAGCGATAGTGACGGGTGAATCATCAGGCTTGATTTCAACCTCAAAATCACCTGCGTAATATTTTTTTATTATTTTTTGTGCGGCTTCTGCTGCTTCAATGGCTGTTTTCAAAAAGGGTGTCATGTTAAAGTCTCAAGTAATGTCAACGTAAGCACGGCATTATACCCAAACTTATTTCAGAGATCATTGGATATTGTGGCAAATAATCAAGATGAAAACATTGATGAGTTCCTAGATGCGCTTTGGTCTGAGCGTGGTCTAAGTCAAAACACCTTAGCGGCGTATGGGCGTGACTTAAACGGTTTTGCGAATTGGCTTACTAAAGAAAAGAACTCAACTTTATTGCAAGTTCAATTTTCTGATATTCAAGCATTTATAGGTTTCAATGAGAAAAAAGCTGCCAGCAGTATGGCGCGGGCCGTTTCCAGTTTACGTCGTTTTTATCGCTATCAATTACGTGAAGGGCGTATTCAAGAAGATCCTACAGCGTTAATTGAGCCTCCAAAATTAAGCAAATCTTTACCCAGTACCCTAAGTGAATCACAAGTAGAGGCATTGCTTGATGCGCCAGACATTAATGATCCGATTGGATTACGCGACCGAGCGATGATTGAGCTACTTTATGCCGCAGGTTTGCGCGTTTCTGAGCTGGTCTCATTGGAATATTCCTCCATCAATCTGCAGCAAGGCGTGGTGAGAATCATGGGCAAGGGCAATAAAGAACGCCTCGTCCCAATGGGTGATGAAGCCGTGAGCTGGATACAGCAATATATGGATGATGCGCGCCCCGATATTATGCAGGGCAAGGGAATCTCGCCGCATTTATTTGTCACAAAACGCGGCGCTGGCATGACGCGCCAAGCCTTTTGGTATTTGATTAAACGCCATGCTTTAAGCGTAGGGATACGACAAAAGATATCCCCGCATACTTTACGTCACGCTTTTGCGACACATTTATTGAACCATGGCGCTGATTTGCGTGTCGTACAGTTGTTGTTGGGGCATAGTGATTTGTCCACAACACAGATTTACACGCATGTAGCCAAAGCACGTTTGCAAGCATTACATCAGGAACATCATCCACGCGGTTGAGGTTGGTTTTGCTAGGATTGGAGAAGCGCATCTAAGAATCAAAACAATTCGTATAATGTGGGTTAGCGGGTATTCCATGTGATGGTGTATACTGCGTGCTTAGGGCAAAATTAATTATAAAATTTAAAATTAGGAAAACGTAACATGATGAAGAAAACAATACTCAGTGCATCTTTAAGTCTATTTTTATTAGGCATATTTGTATCAACAGAAGCGAAAGTGGATGAAAATCAGGCGGAAGTAAAAGCATTAAGCTCCACACTGAAAAAGATATTTCGTACAGAACCAAGCTCTATCAAAAAGAGTGTTATTCCCAATTTGTATGAAGTGATGTATGGAACGGAAGTTGTTTATGTTTCTGCAGATGGTAAGTATTTTTTAGCGGGAGATATGATTAATACTAATACCCGTGAAAATTTATCAGATGTTGCAAAGCAATCTGTACGCAAAGGCATATTGGACAGACAAGACAATAAACCCGTCGTTTTTAAAGCAAAAGATGAAAAGCATAAGTTGACTGTGTTTACCGATATTGATTGTCCGTACTGTGCAAAACTACACCGTGAAGTACCTGAACTGAATAAAAAAGGCATCACGATTGAGTACTTAATGTTTCCACGTGCAGGCTTAAAGTCAGAATCATTTACAAAAGCCGTTAGTATGTGGTGCGCCGATGACAATAAACAATCAATGACAGATGCAAAAGAGCGTAAACCAATAGCATCTAAAGCCTGTGATAATCCAATTGCAGCGCAGTATAACCTTGGTCAAGAGGTTGGTGTAACAGGAACGCCAGCACTTATCACATCAACAGGAAAGCTGATTCCTGGTTATATGCCAGCGGATAGATTGGCGGCGATGTTAGAAGCAGAAGCTAAGAAAAAATAACGAGTAAAACAGGGCAGGCTCTGATAAAGTACCCGCCTCAATGAATTCTCTTGCAGGAGAGATCGGAATATTCGTATTCTGCACCGAAGGCGCAAATCCGCTCGGAAACGCTCAGGTAACAAGGACTGCAGGAAAAATATTGGCTCTGGAGAGCGAAACATAGGTTTCCACCGAAGGGTTTAACTTCTTTTTTTTATTTATATGAAAAGAGAAGGAATCTCTCAGGTATCAGGACAGAGGGGCGGCAGAATTAGAGAAAATCTCTAAAGTCTGCCGCCCTTTTTTTATGTCAGTGATTTATGGAATTTAGAGTATGTCAGATACAGAAAATAGCAAATCCCAACGCACCCCATTGTACGATAAGCATGTAGAAGCGGGTGGCAAGATGGTTGATTTCGCAGGCTGGGAAATGCCCATCAACTATGGTTCACAAGTCACCGAGCATAAACAAGTGCGTGAAGATGCAGGCATGTTTGATGTGTCGCACATGGTCGTTTTAGACTTTAAAGGCACTCAGGTAAAAGTCTTTTTACAGCACTTGTTAGCCAACGATGTCGCTAAATTAAAAGATGAAGGCAAGGCGCTCTACAGCGGTATGCTCAATAAAAATGGCGGAGTGATTGATGATTTAATCGTTTATTACATGGAAGAGGGTTTTTACCGCATGGTGGTGAATGCCGCTACGCGCCAGAATGATCTAAAATGGATACTTGAACAGCTTGAAGGATATGATGTTGACCTTAGCGAGCGTACTGATTTATCGATGATTGCGGTGCAAGGCCCAAATGCACGCAAAAAAGTGGCTTCATTATTGGGTAATATTGGCTCTAAAAGAGCCCATACATTAAAACCATTTTTTGGTATGCAATTAGACGAGTCTTTCATTGCTCGCACAGGCTACACCGGTGAAGATGGTTTTGAAATTATGCTCCCCAATGAACAAGCGCCAGGCTTATGGGATGGGCTTCTCAGCGCAGGTGTAAAACCAATCGGACTGGGCGCACGAGATACTTTGCGATTAGAAGCAGGCATGAATTTATACGGCACAGACATGGATGAAAGCATATCACCACTCGCCGCAGGCATGAGCTGGACGATAGCATGGGAGCCAAGCGATCGTGATTTTATCGGTCGTTCTGCGCTTGAGAAAGAAAAGGCCGAAGGCTCGCCAATGAAGCTAGTCGGCTTAGTATTGGAAGACAAAGGCGTACTACGCGGACATCAAAAAGTTATTACAGATCATGGTGATGGCGAGATAACCAGTGGTTCTTTCTCACCAAGTTTAGGCGTGTCGGTTGCGCTAGCGCGTATCCCATCAGAAGCCAAAGATAGCTGTCATGTAGAAATTCGTGGCAAGCAACTTAAAGCAAGAATTGTTAGACCACCATTTGTTAGAAATGGAAAATCTTTAATTTAGTTTTAAAACACAAACACTATACACAAAAGTATTTAGAAAGAATTATTACGGAGCAAAAACATGAGCAACGAAAACCCCAGTGATCTTAGATACACAAAAACCCACGAATGGCTACGCGACAATGGTGACGGCACTTATGCAGTCGGCATTACAGACCACGCGCAAGGCTTATTAGGCGACGTAGTATACGTTGAGCTGCCTGAGCTAGAAACGGAGCTAACTGCTGAAGAAAACTGTGGCGTTATTGAATCAGTAAAAGCCGCATCGGATATGTACTCTCCGCTAGAAGGGGAAGTGACTGAAGTGAATGAAGAGTTAGATAGCGAGCCTGAGTTAATTAATTCTGCCCCTTTTGGAGAAGGTTGGATTTTTGCAATCAAGCCAAAAAACATTGAAGACTTAGATGAGCTTATGGATGCGGATCAGTATGAAGCGTACTATCAAGAAGAGGCTTAAACATAGTAAAGCTAAAGCATACTCCAATACTGTTAAGTCAAATACTTGGAACCCTTTGACAGGCTCAGGGAACGCCCTCAAACGACCGCACGTTTGCTGAGCTTGTCGAAGCATTGGTCGCATCACTCTTTAGCTTACAGCATTAACACCCCCCCACTTTTACATCATGTAAAAGTGGGGGGGTGTACCTTGATATTTATTTAGACAGAATACAAACCTTCCATATTTAATACAGTTAGAAACCCTATGAAAACCACCCCACTAAGCACCCTAAAACAAACTAACGATTTCACCTCACGCCATATTGGCCCAAACAGTGATGATGCGATTGCCATGCTCAAAACCATTGGCGTGGCTTCGTTAGAAGCGTTAATCGATCAAACCGTCCCTGAAAGCATCCGCACGAGAGAGCCATTAAATCTTGGTGAAAGTTGTACTGAGAGGGAAGGTATTGCAACCTTGCGTGAAATCGCCAATAAAAATAAAGTGAATAAATCATATATAGGTCAGGGCTATTACGACACGATTGTGCCAGCGGTGATTCAGCGCAATGTGCTAGAAAACCCAGGGTGGTACACGGCATACACGCCGTATCAGCCAGAGATTTCGCAGGGTCGTTTGGAGGCTTTGATTAATTATCAGCAGATGATTATGGATTTAACAGGGATGGATATCGCCAATGCCTCGTTATTGGATGAGGCAACCGCAGCGGCCGAAGCAATGGCTTTATGTAAGCGTTCTAACCGTTTAAAAACAGACAAGTTTTTTGTTGATGAAGGTGTGTTTCCACAAACGCTTGGAGTGTTGAAAACACGCGCACAATATTTTGGTTTTGAGTTGATTGTGGGTGACCCTGCAGAAGATTTAGCACAGCATGAGGTGTTTGGTGTATTACTGCAATACCCAAACGCAATCGGAAATGTCACCGACATTGAGCCAATTATCGTGCAAGCACACGCGCAAAAAGCCTTGGTGTGTGTAGCATCGGATTTAATGGCATTGGTAATGTTGAAATCACCGGGTGAAATGGATGCTGATATGGTTTTCGGTAACTCTCAACGTTTTGGCGTGCCGATGGGTAACGGCGGTCCGCATGCAGGTTTCTTTGCGGTAAAAGATAAATTTAAGCGCTCAGTCCCTGGTCGCGTCATTGGAGTGTCGGTTGATAGCAAAGGTAATCCTGCTATGCGTATGGCGATGCAAACGCGTGAACAACATATTCGCCGCGAGAAAGCGACATCCAATATTTGTACGGCGCAGGCATTATTAGCCAATATGGCGGGTATGTACGCAACTTTTCATGGACCTGAAAGGCTAAAAACCATTGCGGCGCGCATTAATCGTCTTGCCAGTATTTTGGTTGCGGCAGTGCGCCAGAGTGATTTATCACAAGCAGAATATCTTGTAAACATCTCATGGTTTGACACTGTCACGATCGGTGTGGGCGAACACCAGTCTGATATTTACCAACGCGCGCTAGATAAGGGCATTAACTTGCGTTTGGTCGATAACGATAAATTAGGCGTAAGTTTTGATGAAACAAAAACTCCAGAAGATGTTGCCGAGTTATTTGATGTTTTCTTTGGCGATGATCATAAATTTACAGTCGATGCACTTGATGCACAAATCGTAAAAGCGCAGTGTGAATCGGGTATTCCCGAAGCTTACCAACGCACGTCAGAATTCCTAACGCATGAAACTTTCAATAAATATCACTCAGAAACTGAAATGATGCGTTATCTAAAGCGATTAGAAAACAAAGACTTATCGCTGGTTCATGCGATGATTCCTCTAGGTTCTTGCACCATGAAACTGAATGCGGCAACCGAGTTAATGCCAATTAGTTGGGCAGAGTTTGGCAATATTCATCCCTTTGCGCCTGCGGATCAAAAACTAGGTTACAAGCAAATGATCGATGAGCTTGAAGGCTGGTTGGCAGAAGTGACAGGCTATGATGCAGTCTCTATGCAACCCAATTCAGGGGCGCAAGGCGAATACGCTGGCTTAGTGGCAATCAACCGCTACAATAAAAGTATCGGTCATGGGCATCGTAATATTTGTTTAATTCCTACGTCGGCACACGGCACAAATCCAGCGTCTGCTGCAATGGCACGTATGAAAATTGTGCTGGTCGATTGTGACGATAACGGCAATATCGATGTGGCTGATTTGCGAACAAAAGCAGAAGATCACAAAGATGATTTGGCGTGTATTATGGTTACATATCCTTCAACGCATGGCGTATTTGAAGAAGCGATTGTAGAAGTTTGCGATATTATTCATGATAACGGCGGGCAGGTTTACCTTGATGGTGCCAACCTCAACGCGCAGGTGGGCTTATCAAAACCGGGGCAGTTTGGCTCGGATGTTTCTCACTTGAATTTACATAAAACCTTTGCCATTCCACACGGTGGCGGTGGGCCAGGTGTTGGGCCGATTGGTGTACGCAAACATTTGATTCCATTCCTACCGGGTCATATTGATAATGACAACGAAGATGCACAGTCACATGCGGTATCAGCTGCACCATTTGGTAGTGCTTCTATTTTGCCAATTTCATGGATGTACATGAAGTTGTTAGGCAGAGAAGGCAACTTACAGGTTTCAAAAATAGCTATTTTAAGCGCCAACTACATCACAGAACGCCTTGCGAAGCATTACCCCGTTTTATATCGTGGCAGTAAAGGCCGAGTGGCACACGAATGTATTATCGATATTCGCCCGCTCAAAGAAGCTTGCGGCATCAGCGAAGAAGACATCGCAAAACGCTTGATGGATTACGGTTTTCACGCGCCAACCATGTCATTCCCCGTACCAGGAACATTGATGATTGAGCCAACTGAGTCAGAATCAAAATACGAAGTGGATCGTTTTTGTGATGCGATGATTGCGATACGTGAAGAAATTGCTAAAGTAGAAAAAGGCGAGTGGACGCTGGAAGATAACCCGTTAGTAAACGCGCCTCACACAATGATCGACCTAACCGAAGATTGGAATCACGCATACGATAAAAATACAGCAATATTCCCAAAAGGTGTGATTAAATCCAGTAAGTATTGGCCAGCCGTTAATCGCGTAGATAATGTATTTGGAGATCGTAATCTGGTATGTTCGTGTCCGAGTATTGAGTCTTATCGATAAGCTTTAGACTTAAGGTCGTTAATTAAGAGAAATATCCTCTAAAACTAGGGGGGTGTGCTTTTATATAATATATAAAGAGAATACATTATGGCAGGGAGTGGTAATATGGGCATCACCCGCTGGGTTAAAGCACTCGGCTTTACATGGCTGGGTTTAAAAGCCGCTTACAAACACGAAGAAGCCTTTCGCCAAGAAAGCTGGCTGCTCTTAGCTTCAACGCCACTAGCATTTTGGCTTGGCGATAATGGTATTGAAATAGCGCTAATGATTGGCAGTGTCTTGTTACTGTTGATTGTCGAGCTTTTAAACTCTGCCGTAGAAGCCGTAGTTGATCGCTTTGGTGGTGAAATCCATGAACTATCAGGACGAGCAAAAGATATGGGATCGGCGGCTGTATTTATCGCAATGGTGAATGTTGCTGTGGTTTGGTTGTTGATGATCTTTTGATTCCCATCTGTTTATAAAAGCTTCCTAAATTAGTCTAAGTTTATCTTAAGTGTATTGATAAGAGGTAGATCACATGAATATCGACGATCCTTACCGAAATTGGCCACATGCGGTGTTAATCGCAATCGATCAATTGGGCAATGCCATAGCAGGCGGGCATCCTGTCACCAATATTTCTGCTCGCGTGGGTTATTTTTCGGTTAATGCCCAAAAGGGTAAGTTCTATTGGCAAAACCTTGAGCGCATCATTAACTTCGCTTTTTATCCTGTAGATGGTGAAAACCATTGCTACAAAGCTTGGAAGGCAGATAGACAAGAACTGTTCCGAATTGGCAGTGACCTCACTCACATTTTTTTGAGTATCATCATTTTAATCGCCACGCCTTTTATAGCGGTAGCGCTACGCATTGCTATGTTGTTTGAGCCTGCTTGGAAGTATTAAGACTATTGAAACATCATGTAAAAGTGGGGGGGTGTTACTTTTTAAGGCTCACCAAGAGCCAAAAAGTATGCAGGGCATTGCGAAGCAATTCTCAGTAGTGGTTGAAACATAGGGTTATGTTTTAAAACAATTAATTACTCTGATCCAATTTACCCATATCAATTATTAACAAGAATAGTACTCGTTTTACGCTCATACCAAGTTTGATTGTTTTTAGAAATGAGTATATCGACAAAAAGCATAATATAGACAACGATAGGAATACTGGCTAAACCATAAATAAAGATTGTAAGACTTGCCCACCCACCTTGTATATCTGCATAAGTTATAAACATTAAAAATACTGCTACAGCGGGTAATGAGATAAATAGTGTTTTGTAGAAAAGGCGTAGTAATAATTTACCTAATCGTGGTTTTTCATTTGTATTGGAATCAATAAGTTTAAGCTTCATCAATTGATTACCTATGGTTTCCCCTTTCCTTAGGTAGGATATAGAACTGGTCAATAGATAAATTGTTGGACCAGAAAAAATCATGAAATCAACAAAGTCTCTTCCCAATGAAGAAGTAATTTGATCGTAAAAATACGTTGCTAGCCCATAAGAAATGACTCCCAATAAAATAACAAAAAAGGAATCAATTAATAAGGCGCCCAACTTTTGAGATCGGCTTGCGGGTATAGAATTTTTGTCTAAAATAGATGTCATAATGTAATCACTTGTTTAGTTTCTTCAGTGCTAAATCATAATCACTTTAATTCTATAATCCCGAGAGTTTTAAATTTGTAGTGAAATGGTGCTCTTGAGGTATTGAAATGTGATACTTGTTTTTGTTGCGAGGCAAGTTGTTAGAAATCTATTTCGTATCAAGGATATTGATCATGTAAAAGTAGGGGGGTGTGCTTTTAATTTACTCTATCCCTAATTATCTTATTACAGAGGAAAGATCATAACGTAGGTTGGAAGAGCGAAGCGTCGTCCGACAATGGCGGGTAAACAAACATGGTCACGTCGGATGACGCTTCGCTCTTTCAACCTACTGTATGCGGCTTACCGCGTTTTTGTTCATATCAGCTCACTCAAAAATACACATTAAGTAGTCAAACGCATAGCTTGGTCTGTAATGTCTTTCAAAGCTGATTTGTCATAAACACCGCGTCCCAATATACGAATACCTACGATTAAAGAAAAAAGTGTTTTAGCAGTCGCTGATGAGTTAAGTGTTTGCGGCATCTCACCACGAGCCTGTGATACCTCTATACCACGACGAAAAAAAGCCTCAAACTCTTTGAAACCTTTTGTTACGATATTTTGGACATCAAGGTCATGGAATTTAAACTCAAGGGAGGTATTTACTAAGAAGCAGCCCTTTCTTTCAGTATCATCTTGAGCTTGCTGAATTAATAAATTAAACAAAGTTTTAAAGGCTAAAGTTGGATTGTCGAGGCTTTCAAGCTCAGCAAGAAGCGGCTTGCGAGTTTCTCCGTCATACTTTTCTAATGCTAGGGTAAATAGCTGACGTTTTCCACCAAAGGCATTATAAAAACTACCACGATTTATTCCTGTACTCTCTAATAGATTTGCGATTGAAGTAGCTTCATAGCCTTTCTCCCAAAAAACCAACATTGCATTTCTAATGGCTTCTTGCTCATTGAATGATTTTTCCCATGGCATAACATTTACCACTTTTTAGATAAGAAATGTAAAGAATACATATTTATACCAATCATTACAATACTCTATTTACATATGGACTGATAAAAATATCAATCCATATGTAAATTAGTAGGTAGTATTGACCAATCAGTTTAATAAATATATAGTTTATAACGATCGGTTTAATAAACTATGTAAACTTATCTTTTTTTAACACAACAGGAAAGAAAAATGACAGACTTTACTTTTTATGATGAAAACTCTGCGCCAGAAGACAGCAGAAAATTAATGGTTGGTGCTATACAAGCATACGGTTTTTTACCTAATTTATACGCAGGTCAGGCAGAGGCACCTGCGTTGCTCGAAGGATATTTATCCTTATCTACAATTTTTAATACAACAGATTTATCAGAAACGGAGCGTCAAATTATTCTGATGACAAATAATCGATTAAATGGATGCGATTATTGTATGGCAGCACATACGACTATCTCTCAAGGCGCAAATGTAGAAGAGGATGTCATAGAGTCTTTACGTACTGGTGTAGCTATAAAAAACCAAAAGCTGGAAGCACTTCGTGTCTATTCAGCTCGTGTGAATGAGACAAAAGGCTGGGTAAATCAAGATGACCTAAATGCACTTTTTGAGGCTGGTTACTCTAAACAAACAGCGCTTGAAGTAATAGTTGGTACTGCTTTAAAAGTAATGTCCACATATGCAAATCATATCCTCAAGACACCTATTGATGATGCTTTTGTTGCTAATACTTGGTCGACTGATATGTCTGAATAATATAGTTTGTCTACAGTTATATAAATTTCAATACGAATGCAGCTTTTACTGCATTCGTTTAAATAAGAGAGACTTTACATGTATTGAATGTAGTATAGGTAAGGCATTCGTACTTATTAGGACAGTGACATTTACTTAAAGCTAGTAATTATGCCTTTGCGTCGCAGACAGCTAACAGTGTATTAAGTAGGACACCTATCCCACTTAATATTATTATAAGGAAATCTAGTTAACTATTAAAAAGAAGGCTTCACATATATAAGTGATTGACTTTACAGAATATTCAACCCCTTGTCATTATTTTTAGCCCATTAACTGGGTTACATCCTACATTTTTGCTCGCTTTTTGTATTATAAATTACCCCCCCACTTTTACATTATGTTTATCATGAACCATGTAAAACTAGGGGTGTACCTCTAATATTCAATAATCCTACTTTGCACAATATTTGCACGGCTCAATCATTCTCCCTGCATGTCTCCCTGTTTTAATAACATCATGAAAAAATTACTGTTTAGAACAATTACGATATTGATGATGATTTTCACCTTGGGCTATGTTTTTCCTGAGCAACTGCAAATTCCTGTGCAGGGCGCGACGGTTAAGGATTGGAACCCTAAATCTTTTTGGTATCATCCCTGGGGGCGCTCGGGCGTACACCGAGGGATTGATATTTTTGCTAAAGAGGGTACGCCTGTGCTTGCTTCAACTGGTGGTTTTGTTATTTTTAGCGGAAAAATATCAATGGGTGGAAACGTAGTTTTGATGTTGGGTGCTAAATGGCGCTTGCATTATTTTGCTCATTTAAAAAATAGCAATAATCACAGAATTGGTTTTGTCGATGCAGGGGAAAAGCTGGGGGAGGTTGGTACGTCGGGCAATGCAGTGGGAAAATCGCCACATTTGCATTACTCTATCCGTAGCCTTTATCCTCGCCTTTGGCTGTATCCTCAGTTAGAGAAGGCAAAAGTCATGTATGCAAAGTCTCGAATGTATTATATTGATCCTAATACGTTATTAAAGCCTTCTAAGGGTTAGAACAAATGAATAAAATTTTAGTAGTAGATGACGACCCGCATATTCGCGAGGTGATTAGTTTTGCGCTTGAAAAAGCCAATATGAAAGTCACGCTTGCCAATGACGGCAAGCAGGCGTTGGATAGCTTTAACAAGTCGTCTGTCGATTTAATCGTGTTAGATATTAATATGCCCGAGATGGATGGATTGGAATGTTGCCGTGAGATTAGGAAAAACTCTGAAGTGCCAATTCTATTTTTATCCTCGCGCGATGATGAAATCGATCGTATTTTAGGGCTGGAAATTGGTGGCGATGATTATGTGACTAAGCCGTTTAGCCCGCGAGAGTTAGTCGCTCGCGTTAATGTGATTTTAAAACGCACGCTTTCAAATGGCATAAACAATGGAATAAACTCTGAATTAAAACTCACACACGGACGTTTGCAATTAGACACTGAGCAACACGCCATCTGGTGGGACGAGAAAGAAGTACCACTCACCGCCACCGAGTTTGCTATGTTGGCACAGATTTTAAAACAACCTAAACGCGTGTTTAGCCGCGAGGTAATTATGGAAGGCGCGTACCAATTTAATATTCATGTCAGTGATCGAACCATTGATAGTCACATTCGACATATTCGCCAGAAGTTTTCTGAAGTGGGCTGTGAATCAATTATCGAAACACAACACGGAGTAGGGTATAAACTTGCTTCATGCCAGTAAATGCTAAGCCTACTTTGAGACGATTATTTCGCTTACGCACCATCCTTTGGATGGTGATGCTATCGGTGTTGTTATTGCCATTGGGTAGCTTGTATTTCTTTCGTTTTTACGAGAATGAGTTAGTGCGTAAAACAGAAATTGAGCTGATCTCACAATCAGCCGTTTTATCCACAGTGTTCCGTGAACTGATCGGCAAAAATTCGCTTGAAACAAAACCACGCTACACACCTGTTTTCCCCAGCTTGGATTTATCGAAACAAGGCGCAATTTTACCCCCTCGCCCATCAGCAAGGTTTAGCACATCATATAATCAAACCGCAGGCTACCCGCTAGCACAACAAGCGGGTAAAAGTATGCAACGCATTTTAAAAAATACCCAGCGTGTTACGCTTTCGGGTATCCGTATTTTAGATGGCAATGGCATTGTTGTTGCAGGCAGTAACGAGCTGAATAAATCTTTGGCGCATGTGCGAGAGGTTAAGCAAGCCTTGAAGGGGCAATTTTCCTCGGTGCTTCGCCAGCGTATTTCAGATGAGCCACCGCCGTCGATTGCATCCTTGAGCCGTGGCGCGGGGGTTCGTGTGTTTACGGCTTTTCCTATCATGGATCAGGGAACGGTTTACGGTGTGGTGTATATGTCGCGCACCCCAAAAAATATTCTCAAACACTTGTACAGTATTAAAGAGAAAGTCCTTCTACTGTCTTTGGTGTTACTGGGTTTAACCAGTTTGATTGTGATGTTTATCTCCTCACGGCTTTCACGCCCGATTCGTGAGTTGATTGATCAAACTCAAAAAGTTACACGTGGTGAAGTAGAAACGGTTGAAGTGCTAAAGCATCCGGGTACGCGTGAGTTATCTATGTTATCCAATAGCTTTGCAGAAATGTCGAAAACCCTACATGAACGCTCGCAATACATCGAAAAATTTGCGGCGCATGTGTCGCACGAGTTTAAAACACCACTGACATCAATGCAGGGTAGTTTGGAATTATTAGAAGAACATATGGACACGATGCCTGTTGAACAGCGTCAGCGCTTTCTTGATAATTTGCAACAAGATACCGAGCGGCTAAAGAATTTGGTGAGTCGATTATTAGAGCAGGCGAGGGCGGACTCTTTGTCCGTGTCGACTGAAACCAGCAACTTGTTGCAAGTCTTGAAGGTGTTAACGTCACGCTATGGGGATTCAAAATTAAGTTTGGAGTTTGATGAATCAAGTACCAATATTGATGTCTCAATCTCAAAGAACTCGCTGGAAAGTATTTTGGCCAACTTGTTTGATAATAGCCTTCAACACGGCGCAACACATATTAAGCTTGAAGTTAAAACGCAGGATACGAAAGATAAATCGGAAAGTAAAAGTGAACAGGTCTCTATCAGTGTTCATGACAACGGCGCTGGCATATCAGAGGCAAACCAAAAGAAAATATTCACGCCGTTCTTTACTACGCGTCGCGAATCAGGTGGTACAGGCTTGGGGCTAGGGATTATTGAGTCTATTTTAAAAGTTTCAAATGGCAGTATAAAGAATATTGCTGTTGAGAAAGGTGCGCTGTTTTTACTCACCATTAATCGGGCGCAAAGTAATAATAAGTAAGGAATTAGTCAGAGATCAAAGAAAATTTTAAAAAAGGGTGCTAGAATATTTCTATTCACAAATATAAACACAAACCCTAGTAAGAGGAATAATAATGCCCTTCAACACAGACCTTACAAACGAACTCAATTTACTCTCTCAGTTTAATCTAGCCAACGAGCAAGACGGCATAAAGGTTCATCACGAGGCATCTTCTGAAATGATTGCCGCAGCAGAAAAGCTTCACACCAAAGGTTTAATCACCCAAAAAGATGGCGGATACTTAACAGACTTAGGACGCAAAGCCGCTGAGCATACGCAAGCTTTGGGTTTTATCTTAAAGTAATTCTATTTCACAGCCTGTCAGCACACCCCCCCACTTTTACATGATACATTTATAACATCATCTAAAAGTGGGGGGGTGTGCTTTCCTTCTTATTTACGCTCGACCAATCAACTCAATCTCATACCCATCAGGGTCTTTTAGAAACGCAATAATCGTTGTGCCTGCGTTCATGGGGCCCGCATCTCTAATAATCTCTCCGCCCATTGCCTTCATCTTTTTACAAGCTTCGTAAACATCAGGAACGCCAATGGCGATATGACCAAATGCATTGCCGACATCGTAACTTTCAACGCCCCAATTGTAGGTGAGCTCAAGTACTGTGTTGTTAGCTTCATCGCCATAGCCGAGAAAGGCGAGGGTGAATTTCCCGTCAGGGTATTCGCTACGACGTAGTTCTGTCATGCCAAGCACATCAGTATAAAAGGCGATGGATTTGTCTAAATCGCCCACGCGTAGCATGGTGTGTAATATTCTCATAATAAGATTCCGGGAAATTTTCTCTCTTGTTAATCTAACAGCTTAACTAAGCCTTTCAATACAATATCATTATAGCTCACAGTTCCGACAAGTTTGCCATCGGACTCATTGTCAACAACAGGCGCGATGTTCAGCCCAAAGCTATTAAATAATCGCGCACAGTAGCGAATATCCATATCGGCGCGTACGCTGATAACAGGTTTTGACATGATTTCATAAAGGTTTACGCGTTTAGGTGAGCGGTCTTTTGCGATGACTTTTTTGGCTATATCGGCTAACAACACCATGCCGTATTCGTCATCATCGTCGCGTTTATTGATGATCAGCACATGGCTGTCGTGGTGTTCCATTTTTTGTAAGGCAGATTCTACGGTATCGGTGCCATCAACCTTGTCGAAGTTGGGCTTCATCACATCGCGTACGCGAATAATTGTTTGCTTACTTTCTTCCATTATAATTTCTCCTCAACTTTTTCAGTCAATTTTTCCATTTGGTGCGTGATGCCGACGACATCTTCAACATCAATTTGAAAGGCGATGCCGGCACCACTTTGGGTGTCGAATTCTCCTGCTTTGCTGACCATTTCTAAAATGTGTCGGCTCAAGTGTTCTTCAACCAACATCAATAAAACATCGCGTTGTGTTTCAAGCGTTAAGCCGAAAAAGGTTTTACTTTCTTCGATGCCTTCGCCGCTGGCATTGCTGATGACCGTTGTGCCTGTTGCGCCTGCTTCGCGTGCTGCATTAATAACAGCTTCGGTTTTACTATCTTCGACCAGTGCAATTAATAATTTAAAATGCATTTTTAGGAGTCCTCTTTTACATTTTCTTTGGTTGTATCTTGAGATTCAGATTGAGTTTTCTTTGCTTGTCTCTTATTTATAGCTTCTGAGATTTGTGCGTAAGCCATAACAGACATTATAGGAAATAAACTGGCAAAAGCGATAAGCCCAAAACCATCCATTAATGGGTTTCGCCCTGGAACGGTTTCTGCCAAGCCAAGCCCTAGCGCCGCAACCAGTGGAACTGTCACTGTTGATGTGGTTACACCGCCTGAATCATAGGCGAGCGGTACAATCATTTTAGGTGCAAAAAAGGTTTGTATCACTACGATGAAATAACCCGTAATAATAAAATAATGCAGGGGATAGCCTGTTACGATTCTAAATGTCCCCAAGCCAATACCCACAGCAACACCGATAGCGACAGCTATGCGTAAGCCCCAGATGCCTATTGAACCACCTGAAACTTGGTTTGCTTTCATTGCCACTGCCATTAAAGAAGGCTCGGCGATGGTGGTGCTAAAGCCGATCGCAATGGCAAACATGTATACCCAAAAGTAATCTTGCCATTTAATATCGCCAGTAAAGTTTTCAACGCCATGAATAAAGCTGGGATTGGTTAACTGCTCCGCCATTAAACGTCCAATGGGAAATAAAGCCTGATCCAATCCCTGTAAAAATAACGCTAAGCCCACCCAAACATAGACAAAACCAATTATCACACGACGAAAATTGGGAATAGGCTTTCGTAGAATAAAGACTTGAAAACCAAGGAGGATAACAAGGATGGGGAAAATATCGCGCGCTGTGGCTAATAACACACCTGAGAAATGAATAATCCATTGGAATAAAATATCAAACATTAGATCAACATCCCATAAGCCATAACAAAAATCATCGGTGTGAGTGAGGCAAAGGCAATTAAGCCAAAGCCATCAACCATTGGGTTACGCCCTTTTATCGCACTAGCCAAACCAACGCCGAGCGCTGTTACTAGGGGTACGGTGATAGTTGATGTGGTTACACCACCTGAATCATAAGCAATGCCGATAATGGATTTTGGTGCAAAGGCAGTCATAACCATCACGCCGATATAGCCACCAATAATTAAATAATGGATGGGCCAGCCTTTAAGAATACGCAATACGCCCACCAATATAGCCAGCCCCACAGAAAATGCGACGGTTAAACGTAGCCCTGTGGCATAGCCGCTGATTGCATCTTCATTATTTAATATAACCCCACCTTCAGCTGCGATTTTGGCGGCTTCAGCGGCGACGGCAATGAGGGCGGGTTCGGCAATGGTTGTGCCAAAACCGAGTGAAAAGGCAAAGGCAAGCAACCAGAAGACACTGCCTTTTTTGGCAAAGGCATGCGCCATGGATTCACCAATGGGAAATAAGCCCATTTCAAGTCCATAAATGAAGAAAGTTAAGCCAAAAAGTACAAAGATAATGCCAGTAATTAAGCCAATCAAATCAGGGATAGGTTGTTGAAGAACCACGATTTGAAAAAATGCTATTACGAGAATAATAGGGGTAAGATCACGTAGGCTACCAAGCAAAGAAACAAAGAGGGCTTTAAGTGGTTTTAGCATTGAGAATATTGTTTGCCTGATAGTGGTTGATGATCAGATTAGCTAGAAGTAACATCGTAGAATAAGTCTACATGATAGACATTGATAATTGTTAGGATGCGAAAAATATTTCTGTCTTTTTTATTAACTACGGAGCACTTGTGTAATATTCAATAAGTGCTTCTTTATCCTTTTCTGATAGTTTTCTAAATTTGCGTTTCATTCGTTTGGGAATATAGCGTTTGCTGGTAGATAACTGTTTGAATTGTCTGATCAGATACTGCCTATTTTGCCCTGCAAGAATAGGGGCGTCATCGGCAGCGCTTGTGCCGTTTTTGATATGACAATCATTGCATAAATCTTCGTGTAGCTGTTTTCCTTGAACGACTAAGCCTTTGTTAGTGCTCGTTGTATTATTACTCTGTAAAAATGTTTGCTCTGATAGATACAGTGAAATAGCTTCAAGCTTTTCGCCACTCAAATTCTTACTGATTTTTATCATGTTCGTGAGTTGTTTATTTTTATTCATCACGTCTAGCGCTTCGCGTTCATTGGACTTGAATTGATCGAGAATATCAAAAATCAAGATGGCAGAGAATCCTGCTATTTTGGGGATGCCTTCTTTTTTATCTACGGTGCTGCCAATGCCATTACCTTGTTCTCCATGACACTCAGCACAGTGTTGTTTGATTAAAGAAGCGCCATTGAGTGTTACTTCATCTGCTAATAAAAAATCGCTGTAAAAAATGAAAAATACGGCTAGCAAGGATTGAATGATTTTTTTCATGCTAGAGACTCTTCACTACGCACACGTCCAAATAATGTTTCATTACCCGCTTGTGGATGGCGAGGAATATTGAATGCGAGCAATAAAGAGATGACCGCCATAATGGCGCCGATATAAAAAACCAGTGAAGGAGAATGAATCCAAATAGCGCCAAAGAGTACAGGAATTACAACGGCTGCAATATGGTTGATTGTAAATGACACACCAGCGGTTGAGGCAATGTCCGCAGGATCTGCAATTTTTTGGAAGTAGGTTTTTTGTGCGATTGCCATGGCGAAAAATAGGTGATCCAGAATATATAATACGATGGCAAAGTTTGAGTCTTGTACCAGCGCATAGCCAATGAATACACCAATGAGTCCAATGTACTCAAAAATTAAAGCTTTGCGTTCGCCTACAAAACCAATTAATTTACCAATTTTAGGTGCAAGAAATATATTAAAAGAGGCATTAATAAGAAACAGAATTGATATTTCACCCACACTAAAACCAAACTTCTCGACCATCAAAAAGCCCGCAAAGACGACAAAAATTTGTCTGCGTGCACCCCCCATAAACTGCAAGGCATAAAAGAGCCAATAGCGTTTGCGTAAGATTAAGCTTTTGTTTTGATAGACTTTTTGAGGGAAGCTCGGAAAATTAATCCAGCTATATAAAGCGGTCAACATGGAGATACTGCCACCGACAAAGTAAATCCATTGATAATCAAGCTTTAGCCATTCAAATAATAACCAAACTAATGAGAAAGCAAAAATAGCCGCAGCGGATTTTGCAGCAATCATTTTACCTAAAAAGGCAGGTGCATCTTTTTTATCAAGCCATTGTAAGGATAATGAATTTTGCACCGTTTCTAAATAATGAAAGCCAATTGACATGATGACCGTCGTAACGTAGAAACCAATAGCAGTAGGAAAGAAGCCTGTCAGTAACGTGCCAAGGCCTAAAATAAATAAAGAAAGATATGCCATTCGTTGCTCTCGAATAATGAGCAAAACGTAAATAATGGTAAAAGCAAGAAAGCCAGGAATTTCACGCAAGCTTTGTAATATACCAATCTCTTTACCTGTAAAAGCCGCACGATCAATCGCGAAGTTATTAAGCAGATTTAACCAAATAGCAAACCCCATAGAAGAACCTGCTGCGATTAGTAGCAGTAAAAATTCAGGGGAACTTTTGGTGATCTTCATTTGGCTATTAAAGCACTTTTACCACGGAAACACACGGAAGGACGCGGAAAAGAGCTGGAAATCGTACTCCCTTAGTTTTACATGATGTTTTAAAATTAAGGCTTTCAATTTTTTGTGAAGAGATTCTTGCTAAAAAAATGCAGGAAAGACAGCAAATCTAAAACATCATGTAAAAGTGGGGGGGGGGGGGGGGGGGGGGGCAGAAAAGCGCGTCATTCCCGAATGTTGTTATCGGGAATCTTGCCATCTACAACGAGATTCCCATTAAAAGCATATGGGAATGACGGCGGGTGTAAACTGAAAGGACATAAATGCAAACAGATAAACTAAAAAAAATATTAGAAGCTATTCTCATCAGTGGCGATAAACCACTGTCTGTAGAAAAACTATTAGGTTTTTTTGAGACAGAAGACTTGGTCAACCGCAACGATGTGAAAGAAGCGCTAAAAGACCTGCAAACAGCCTATGAATCACACGGCTTTGAACTGGTAGAAACCGCCAGCGGCTTTCGTTTTCAAACCAAAGAAGATTACAAGCAATGGGTCACGCAACATTGGGATGAAAAACCCGCAAAATACTCACGTGCCTTGTTAGAAACATTGGCGCTGATTATTTATCGTCAACCCATCACCCGCGCAGAGATTGAAGATGTACGTGGCGTTGCCGTAAGCTCGCATATTATAAAAACCTTGCAAGAACGCGACTGGATTCGTATTGTCGGACATAAAGAAGTTCCGGGTCGCCCAGCTTTACTTGGTACAACTCGTCAGTTTTTAGACTACTTTAACCTAAAGTCGCTGGACGAAATGCCCTCATTAAGCGAAATTCAAGATATTGAAAAATTATATCCTGAGCTTGAATTGAAAATGGAAGAGAATAGTATTGAAGAGGATTCAGATGCTACAGAAATCGTAGAAGTTGCAGAAGATCAAGAAGAGCATATTCAAGAATAAAAGCATGATGTAAAAGTAGGGGGGTGTGCTTTATAAAACCTTTCTTTAGTCAAACTAACCACTAGATAACTAAAAATGAAAAAAACATTAACCACTAAAGATTATTTCCTATTCGGCTTGATTATTCTTCTTGTCGTCCTCTTGCTTCTATCCATGAATCAGGTGGATCGACAATGGCTAAAACTCACCAGAATGGAAAGCACGCTGGCAGAGCAATCTAAAGATGTGAGTGCTATTCGGGGTTTAGTGAGTAAGTTACAGCAAAAGCTATCGAAAGCAACGCTCGCTACGCAAACGCCTACATCAAATACTGTAAAAGTGGCTGATAATGAAGTGGATCAAGTGCCTTCTGTCTTTAAACATGATTATGAGGCAACCAAGAAGAAAGATTACGCTTTAGGCGGGTGGTTTGTAAATTCTTTCTCAAATACAATTCAAACAATTACCCCTTTGGTTTCGACTTCTGGTTATGCATCTGAAGTACAAGCAAGAGTATTAGAATCTTTGCTTTCAATGAATTCGGACACCTTAAAATATGAAGGCTTGCTCGCAAAAAACTGGCAAATTAGTGAAGATGGTTTAACGATCACTTTTCAACTTAGAGACAGTATAGTCTTTTCTGATGGTGAGCCGTTTGACTCTTCAGATGTAGTATTTACTTTTAACTTCATTATGAATGAGAAGATCAAAGCGCCCAGCTTGCGCGCTTACTATAGCCAAATAGAGAGTGTGGTTGCTAATGGCAAGTATGAAGTGGTTTTTAAATATAAAGAGCCATATTTTAAAGCCCTAGCGTTTGCAGGCGGAATGTCTATTCTTGCTGAGCATTTTTATGCACCTTACCTTGATGATCCTGAAAAATTCAATCAATCAAAAGGTTTATTAATTGGAACGGGACCCTATCGATTAATTGATCCTAAAAACTGGACATCGGATCAAGATGGTATTGAACTTATTCGTAACAACCGTTATTGGGGGCCTGTCACGCCAAGTTTCGATCGTGTTTCATGGCGTATTATTCAAAATGATAGTGCGCGTCTAACGACCTTTAGAAATGGTGATATAGATTTATACGGCGATGCTCAGCCGATTGATTTTGATAAATTGAAAGATGATAAGCAATTAAACGAAATAAGTGATCCTTTTGATTACGTTGCGGCAGCGAGTACTTATAGTTATATCGGATGGAATCAAGAACTAAACAAAAAACCAACGCGTTTTGCAGATAAACGTGTAAGACAAGCGATGACATGGTTGATAGATAAACAAAAAATTGCTGATGATATATTTTTAGGTTATCGCAAACCTGCAGTTAGTCCCTTTGGTGAAGGGGGGCCACAGCATGATTCTAGCTTGAAACCACGAGGTCAAAATATTGAAAAAGGAAAAGCATTGCTTAAAGAAGCGGGCTATGAAGACCGTGATGGTGATGGTGTTATTGAAGATGCAGAGGGTAAGCCTTTTGAATTTAAGCTGATTTATTTTGGTAATAGAGAGACGACCAAACGCATGGTGCTGTTATTAAAAGATATGTACGCGCGAGCGGGAATAAAACTAATACCGGTGCCATCTGAGTGGCCTGTTATGTTAGAACATTTGGATAAAAAAGATTTCGAAGCAATTACGTTAGCTTGGGGAGGTGCAATAGAAAGTGATTTGTATCAAATATTTCACAGCGCACAAATAAAAGAAGGTGACAACAGAACGGCTTATAAAAGCGAAGAACTTGATGCCCTGATAGTAAAAGCGCGTGCAACTGTGGATGAAAAGAAGAGAATGAAGCTCTGGCAGCAAGCTGAAAAAATTCTCTATGAAGATTTACCTTATACCTTTCTAACGAGAAGAGGTGAGCTAGGTTTTGCTTCAAAACGTGTAAAAGGGCAACGCATGACAAAACTAGGTTTAACCACAGGAGGGGGTGATAACTACATTCCAAAAGCACTCCAAAAGCATGCTAACTAGATTAGATTACTATGCTTAGTTATTTAATTCGTCGCCTATTATTGATGATTCCTACCTTGTTAGGGATCACCATTATTGTATTTTCAGTTATGGCGGCTGCGCCTGGTGGTATTAGTGCGCAGGGCTTAATCCAAGGGCAAGATTTAAAGCCTGCCCAAAAGAAAGCTTTGGTAGATTATTACAATAAACGCTACGGTTTAGATGACCCTGCACCTATTCAGTATTTGCGCTGGTTAAACAATGTGTCGCCTATTGGCTTCACTTTTGATGATGACAATAAAATCAAAAGCTTCTCATTTACTAAAGGTTCTGATTTAGGTGAAAGCTTTAACTACGGTCGTTCGGTATCAGCGTTAATTAAAGAACGTTTGCCTATAACCTTATTGCTCAACGTGATCACCATTCCGTTAATTTATATTATTGCCATTATTATCGGCATAAAGGCGGCGGCAGATAGAGGCGGCAGTTTTGATGTCGGCTCCAATGTGCTGATGCTGGGAATGTGGTCCGTCCCGAGTATGTTGATAGGTGTTTTACTGATTGGCTTTTTTGCCAATATTCAGCATTGGCAATGGTTTCCCACCTCAGGCTTGAGTGATCGAGCCGCTCAAGATATGACTTATTTACCCAATGGAATGTCGTTTGTTTCTATCGCTAAACTGTTTGTGTTTATGTTGGCTGGTACGGCGATTATGGTGTTTTTAAGCCAATGGTCAAAACGTCGTACCCGTACAGTCATTGCAACAGTGGTCGGTGGTTTGTTAGGCGCTTTGATGGCTTACTCGCATCCAGAAACATTGACCCTTAATTGGGTTTTATTACCTTTGTTGGGCGCTGCCACACTTTTGATTATTGCTTGGGTTGATTTTCCTGCATTGCGTGTGGGCGGCTTAGGCTTAATAGGCATGAGTATCGGCATTGTCTTAGCCTTTATGTGGATGCCAGAAACGCCCGAAAGAGGCTATTTACTAGATCGCATGTGGCACTTGGTATTGCCTGTGATAGCTTTGTCTTACGGTGCTTTTGCATTTTTGGCTAAGCTCATTCGTACTTCTGTTTTGGAAAATTTAGAAATGGATTACGCCAGAACAGCCAGAGCAAAAGGTGTATCCGAAGATGATGTAATGCGTCGTCATGTATTTAGAAATAGCTTGTTGCCACTAATTACCGCATCCTCAGGAATCTTGCCGGGTTTGTTAGCAGGTGCAGTTGTAATTGAATCTATTTTTAGTATTGATGGCATGGGCAAGTTGGCAATTGAAGCAGTTAACAGTCGTGATAAAGAACTGATTTTATCCATTACTTTAATTTCGGGCGTGCTGACTTTAATAGGAAATTTAATTGCTGATTTCTTGTATACCGTTGTTGATCCGAGGGTATCTTATGACTAATAAAAAGATAGAGATGCTGGAGCATAAGAGATCATCAGGCTTTGTATCAAAAGTTGCCAGAGAAACTTTTGCAGGCTGGGGCGCAAAAATAGGTTTGTTGTGGGTAGTGATCCTTACTATTTTAGCCGTATTCTCACCATTTTTAGCAAATACCGTGCCCTTGTTGGTAAGCAAACAAGGGGAAATCAGCGCGCCTTTTTTACGCTATTTTAATGTTGAAGATGTCATCTTTTTGTCGGGCTTTATCATTTTATTATTCATTATTCTAACGCCTATTAAAAAGTCTTTCTTTAAATCTTTTGCAACCTTTGTCGTGCTAATGACAATAACAGTCATAGTCGCCAATATTTTTGTTAAGCCGCCTGCTTTAATTATTTATGATGATTTTCGTTTAAAGCAAAATCAAGGTGAATACGACTGGTCGGTTAATGCGCCAATCCCATATTCTGCACGTGATTATATGCGCGACTCAACGGATACGCCTTTACGTGAGCCTTTAGCTAAAAGTGATTTTCCGCATTATATGGGTACAGAAGAGAATGGTGCTGATGTGATGAGCCGCATGATTCATGCCTCACGTGTGGCGCTAACCATCGGCTTTATCGCCACAGGGATTGCACTGGTTATTGGTATTATTATCGGCGGTTTAATGGGATATTTTTCAGGCATTGTTGATATGCTGGGAATGCGTTTATTGGAAATGTTTGAATCCGTCCCTGTGCTGTTTTTATTGCTAACGTTTGTGGCATTCTTTGGCAGAAATATTTACCTGATTATGATTATTATCGGCCTAACCAGTTGGTCAGGCTATGCAAGATACACGCGCGCAGAATTCTTAAAACTGCGTAAACAAGAATATGTGCAAGCCGCCATTGCCAGCGGTTTGCCTTTGCGCTCGATATTATTTCGTCATATTTTACCGAATGGTATAGCGCCGCTTCTAGTAAGCGTTAGCTTTGGCGTAGCATCCGCAATTATGGCAGAAGCCACTTTGAGCTTCCTTGGCTTAGGTTCTGTCGATGCGCCATCTTGGGGTGGAATGTTAAATCAATCTTTAAAAGCTTCTACGTTTAATTGGTGGATGGCGGTATACCCTGGTGGTGCTATCTTTATGACGGTATTTGCCTATAACTTGATTGGTGAAGCAATGCGCGATGCGATTGATCCAACGACTTCGAAGAGAAGTTGATTATGAAAAGGAATAATACAAAGCACAGTTCTGTTGAGCCTGTCGAATACACCCCCCCACTTTTACATGATGTTTTATACAGTGGAGATTTAAAATAGCATGGCGCTACTATCCATTGAAAACCTACAAACTCACCTTCGCGTAGGAAAAAAAGAAATCATCAAAGCAGTTGATGGCATAAACCTAGAAATTAACAAAGGCGAAACTTATTGTTTGGTGGGCGAGTCTGGCAGTGGTAAATCTATCTGTGCTTTGTCTGTGATTCAGCTTTTACCGACGGGTATTAGCTTACACCCTGAAGGAAAAATCCTTTTTGACTGGGCAAAGAAAGAGGGCGGTAGTGCGATTGTCGATACGCTAACGCTCGAAGATGATGATTTACGAAAAGTACGTGGTGCAAGTATCGCGATGATTTTTCAAGAGCCAATGACATCGCTGAATCCTGTACTCAATATTGGCGAGCAAATTGTCGAGGCAATTCAATTACATCATCCTGATACCAGTGATAGTGCAGCTAAAGCCCAAGCGATTGAGGCAATGGATCAAGTGCAAATTAAAGATGCAGCAAGGCGCTTTAGTGACTTTCCACATCAGTTATCAGGTGGGCAACGCCAGCGTATTATGATTGCGATGGCATTGGCTTGTAAGCCAGATTTGTTAATTGCTGATGAGCCAACAACAGCTTTAGATGTGACGGTACAGGCAGAAATACTCACGCTCATGAAAGATCTGCAAAAAGATATCGGCATGAGTATTTTATTTATTACGCATGATTTTGGCGTAGTCGCACAAATGGCGCACACAGTTGGTGTCATGAAGCAGGGTAAGATTGTTGAACAGGGAAAAATGCGCGATGTATTGATGAACCCTCAGCATGAATATACCCAAAAATTATTGGCATCAGTTCCTGAAAATCTTGAGAAACCTGCTAAGTTTATTCCTGAAAAAAATCATGCTGACGATGATAATGTATTTGAAATTAAAGATTTAAACGTTTGGTTTCCAATTCGTACAGGCGTTTTTAGAAAAGTTAGCGATCATATTCGTGCGGTAGATGGTGTTGACCTTAATATCAAACGCGGCACAATTCTTTCGTTGGTGGGTGAGTCTGGTTGCGGAAAAACAACGCTGGGGCGCGCCATAATACAATTACAAGAGCCAACATCAGGCAGTGTAAAGTTGGATGGGGAGGAGCTGGTTGGTTTAAGCAATAAAGAGCTTGTTCCTTATCGCAAGCGTATGCAGATTGCATTTCAAGATCCGCAGTCATCATTAAATCCGCGTTTACAAATTGTTACTACACTGATCGAACCCATGACAGTACACGGCATCGGTGAAAATAAAGAAGAGCGTATTGAGCGAGCTGCAAAAGTGTTGGAAGAAATGCAGTTAAAACGTGATCATTTATGGCGTTATCCACATGAATTCTCAGGTGGACAAAAGCAACGAATTGGCTTGGCTCGCGCTTTGGTACTAAGCCCCGAATTTATTGTTTGTGATGAAATAACCAGCGCGCTGGATGTATCTGTGCAGGCAGAAATTTTACAGCTGTTATTAGAAATTCGTAAAAAGCAGGATTTAACACTGTTATTTATCACACACAATATAGCCGTCGTTGAATATTTAAGCGATGAAACTGTGGTAATGAAAGCGGGGAAAATTGTAGAGCAAGGCTTAACAACAGATGTGTGTGGTAATCCACAACAGGCATATACGCAAAAATTACTTGAGGCAGTGCCTCGCTTAAATCTGTAGAGTCATAACGATGAGTATAAAAATTATTCTAACAGGTGGAACAATAGACAAGCATTATAACGAGTCCAATGGCGAGCTAGATTTTACAGAAACACATATGCCAGACTTGTTAGCGCTTGGGCGTAATCGTGCAGATATTGAAATAGAACAAGCACTATTTAAAGATAGCCTAGAAATGACGGATACAGATAGGCAAGCCATTTTGGAAGCGTGTCGTCACTCTCATCAAAATAAAATACTCATCACACACGGCACAGACACCATTGTAGAAACAGCTACTGTGTTAGGAAATGAAAAGTTAGATAAAACCATCGTGCTAGTCGGCGCGATGATCCCTTTTGTGTTTAAACACTCAGATGCTGTCTTTAATATGGGCTTCGCATTAGGCGCAGTTCAGTGCTTACCACAAGGCGTTTATGTAGCCATGAATGGAAAAGTATTTAATTGGGATGCGGTAATTAAAAATAGGGAAGAAGGGATATTTGAAGCCACTACTGTCCCGTTAACATAAAAAGTAAGTGCCTGACTCCAAAATCTGATAAAATTGTCTTAGCAATAAGTCATTGAATCAAAGAAGGAATCAAGCATGGCACATCATAATACAGTCTTCTC
>JAKIUW010000040.1 GCA_021647365.1 Cocleimonas sp.
CTGTTTCCATTAATATCACCTATTAAATTCCCCAAGCTAAAAACTTGGTATTAAACTACAAATAGGTGGGTCAATTTTCGATGCCAATTAACCCCTAAAGTGGGTCAGTTTTGCATGCTTATTAACATCAGCTCTTCAATATGCTCAAGCATACTTTTATAAGCCTCTTGAAGCTTTTCCTGAACTGTTTTGGATTCCATTTTGGATCTCCTAATAGTTATACCTATAATATAGTAGTATTTTCAGAAATGTTCTAGATTGATGGAGTTATACATTTTGATGAGCCTTAGGTATCGCAAAGAAGTTTACGGTTAAGCTTCGTTAAGTCACAAAAAACTTGATAATTTGGACTCCGCTTAAATTGAATAACAACATTTTTATCACTGAGAACTTCTAATTGCTTTGGTAACAAGAAATCGAGCATCAATCGAATCGGCTTAGAAGGAGCGCCTGTGTCTTTTGAATAATGTGTAGGAAATGCCTCTTCAAATTCTGGCCAAGGAATAACCTCTGATAATTGAATAAGAGGATCGCTGGAATCTAGCTGTAGCAATAGGTCTGTACAAAAAAACTGGTTTGATGACCTGTGCTTGAGGATGTGAGCATACTTCAGCCTTTCAACCAGAAATATGCGCTTCTAATAGCTTTTTTGGTCGATAAGAACCTCTATTTTGGAATTAACTTAGGGGCTTCAATAGGTTGTGAGTTTTTCAGGGCTGACTAATTATCTAGATTAAGCTCAACTATAATAACGCTTGTATTGTCTCTTGCTCCTTTGAAAAGGGTTTGAGAGATGAGTTCTTTTTGTTTTTCTTCAATGCTTGTGCTTGTAGTTAAAACGGCCGATATTTCAGTGTCATTTAATTCTTTTGTTAACCCGTCACTACAAATAAGAAATAAGTCTCCTTCTCGTAAATTTAATATTTTTGTTTCTATGATGAGAGGTGAAGCGGCACCTAGAGCGTGGGTAAGTTGCTGTGATTGGGGTATTTTGTCACATTCTTCTTGATTGAAGCCTTGACGTAAAAATTCTTCAACGCGGTTATGGTCTTCTATAACTTGTGTGAGTTGGTTTTGACGCAAGCGATAAAGTGGGCTATCGCCTGCCCAGAGGATTACAGCTATATCACCATCACTTATTAATGCACTTACGGTGCTACCAATTATTTGATTGGATTGTGCTAATTTAAGAAGTTGTTCATTAGTGTCATTGAGTATTTTATAGAGATGGTTTACGTCGTTGCCAATTCTGTCTGTTTTTTGAAAATATTTTAGGTTGTCTACGATCAGTTGGCTAGCGACATGTCCATCTGAGTGTCCGCCGGCGCCGTCTGCTATTACCCAGAGACCTTGGTCTGGCAATAGTAGGATATTGTCTTCATTTCGCTTTCTAACGCAGCCTACGTCTGTGCTGCCTGTCGAGTCAAACGAATAGGGGGATTTTTGATTCATAGCGTGATGGTGCTATCTTCTTCGAGTTCTAGGTTAGGTGCTGTTGGGAGGATGGTGTATTTGTTATTTTTCCATCCCCAGCGCTCCCAATCATTATCAAATAGTGCTGGCATCATATTCGCTTTTGGTAGTCCTTGGGTGATCATTAGGTCTGTATTTTCGCTAGTCCACCACATGCTGTAGGCAAAGGAATATTCTTTGAGTGTCGCATCTAATGCATCAGCAATACCTTGGTTGGCATGAGAGCCATTGAGGTTTGTATGCCAGGCGAACTGGTTTTGAGTTTGGGCTTGCAAAATACCTTTTGATACTTCAGATGGGTCTGCCGCAATATTGGGGCATGAGGTTTGTAGTTGTCGTATGGCTTGATCAAATGCATCGGTAAGTCTGTCTTGCGTGAAGTTAGGTGTGAGTGTGGTTAGTGCGATGGTTTGAAGTTTATTCAGCCATGCATCATGAGAGCTAGGGATTTGTGTCGCTGCAGTTTGGTTTGGTAGTAGTGGAACAGCCATTGTAAAAGGAAACAAACGACCTGAATAGTCACGACTGGGCATGAGAATTCCTATCCATGCTGTTTCTCCACAAATTCCTGGGGATAAGGCAAACCGATAAACTGGCATGGTCATATAAGTTGCTATCCAATTATCAGGCAGGCTCTCTTTGCAAGAGACCATTGTTTCTTGTAGCCATTGATCCCATGAATTGATAAATGTATTGGGTAAATAGCGATTTATAAAATCACCATGTGAAGGCAATTTCCCAAAATATCCAAGTGTTTGGTGGTTGAGTTGTATCATTTGGCTAAATCCGTTGGACATTTAAACTTAGTTAAGTCGCTAAGCATGTTAAAAGAATTATCACTACTTGTTGTAGAAACCTGAAACTCCATATAGTTTAGACCTTCTTTAAAGATTAATCTGTATGTATGATCATCTTTCTTTATTAGGCGCCCTTTGCGAGTAAACATTTGGTAGATTGCCCACGGACCTTCTTTAGAGCCTGAGCTGGCTGCACCAGTATCTGCGTTGTCGGATTCTAGTGATACATAACCTGCATGTTTAGGGCCTGGCCATTTCATGGCGACGGGTTTGGCTCGTCCGTTTTCGTAAACTAGTGAGGTTCCATCGACATCAAGCGTGACACGACTTAAATTATCACTAATCTTAACAGGCTTTATGGTGAAGCTGATTGTTGGAATTTGACTGCCTCGAGGGAAGAAAGCTTTTTTGATTCTATCTGCTCGTTGAAACTGACTGAGGGTTTCAGGAGAGATTGGGGAAGGGCCTGTGCCACGCCACTTCCATATACTTCCTGTTCTATCAATAGAGCTAGCAAGATTTTGCTTGAAAAACACTTCTATTCGACCATTCGGTCCGAAGAACTCTGAAAAGTCATCAATTGCAATATCTTTGGGTGAGTTGTGTTGTAGAGGGTAACGTCCTTGTAACTTCCCCTGGCAAAATGATGAAATATTTGTTTTCCATTGTGTATTCAGAATGCCTTTGACATTTCCGCTTAATAGTGAAGCTACTTCTGCGCGTATTTCTAGTAGCCATGCTCCCAATGGTGCTGGTTGTCGTAATGCGATCCTTTTAAGTGTTTCAAGATCATTGGCTACTGTTCTTTGTTGCTCATTTCTCATTTCATCTGCAAGAGTGCCAGTGAGTATGCGTAAACTGGTGCTTAAACCGTCTAAACGTTTGATTGCATCGTTAAAGGTTTGTTCTCCCTCTTCTGAACGTAGGCGACGGATTTTATAAAATTGAGCGCTAACTATATCAAAGCTTTTTCCTGTTTTTGATTTTGCTAATGACTCTAGGTCATCAGTTGATATTGAGCTTTCTAGTATTTGCCCTATGCGACCCGTATTTGCTGCTGCTATGTAGCCTAATTGCTTGGCGGTTTGTTTCGCTACTTTTCCTCCTACTGCCCCTCCTGGAGATGATGTGTCCTCCAGTGGTTTTGATAGATAGGTTTGCTTTACAACCTCATCAAGTAAACGTGTTATTGGTGACTGAACAGGGTCAGCAAGAATATTGGTGATTTCTGCTGCATGTTTTAGGCTTGATGGGGATTTTATTTTGATGTCCTGAAGCAGATTATTCCACTCGTCCTGATATTCCTCTAAATAGAGGCCAACCACTTCAAGTTGAGTGTCAACAAGGTTAACTTTAGCGAGTTCATTTCCTAGTACCCAGTTATCAGCAAGGAAGCTTTCTACGAGTTCACCGCTCACTTTTCTAAATTCGCGATAGCCATCATAGGTGTAAAATCCTGGAATTCCTTCTTCCAGAGGTGTACCACTTTTTCGTTGGAATACACTTCTTGCGTTAGGGACAACGCCACGAGAGCCAGCAAGAACAAAGCTAGGTAGTTTCGAACTAGATAATAATTGTGATTTGACTTGGTTGTAAATTAATCCGCTGAGCTTTGATTTTTCCAGTATTGCCCTCGTTTGACTGATTAATGCTTTATCAAGCGGTTGAGGTAGTTGTGTTGGTCTTGTCTCTAATAATACATTCATATGCTGCCCAAGGGCACTTAATTGCTCTGGAGAGATTGATGTCGCATAATCTCTGTACCATGCTTTTTTTACAATTTCTTTTATCAGTCCTTTATTAGCGTTGAAGTGTTCATCATGATTTGCAGAAAGGATGAGGTATGACTTCAGTGATTTGAACAGATTGGCAGTACTTGTTTTATTGTTGAGTAATTCTTCTTCTAACACCTTTACTACTTGAGGAAGTAATCGTGATTTAAGCAAATCATGATAAGTGTTATCGGCTTCTGAAATTAATCGCTCTTTTTGATCTAAACCTAAGGTGGCTAAGAATTCTGGTTGAGGTGTGGCAAGATTCCTTGCTCTATTTAAGATGGCAGTTGCGGTTACCAGATCATCTTTGTCACGGCTACTTTCGAGAGTCTCTTTGAGTGTTTCAGTATTTTTGAAAACGATGTCTGTATAACTATTGTTTTTTGTATAGCTGGTAAACCAAAGTCCAACTCCTATTAATATAGTTAACAAGGCTGTTGCTAATGCGCTGCGTTGAAACCAGCGTTTACGGTTTTCATGCTTCTCATCAACACCCACTAAATCAGCTTCTTGAAAAATCACTTTATTTAAGAGGTTGTTTATAAAGTAGCTTTTTCCAACAGATTGGAAGGGGGTACTTGGTTTTTGTTCAAAGCCAAATACGTGAGAGAGAGTGCTTAAAAGTTTGTCTATAGGGGTTCCAGTTTGTTCCGCACTTGTGAAATAAATACCTCTCAGTAGAATTTCATGCTGGTAACGGGATGATGAAAATATTTCGTCAACAAAAGAATTAATTGTTTTTTTAATGGAACCAAATTGTTGAGGAAATGCGTATATCTTTTTTCTTCGTTCTAGGTCTATTTCTTTTTCTAGTTTATAAACTACTTTTTTATGGAGCTGTTCTTCTAGTTCGTTCAGTTCTGCCTCAACAAGAGGGAGGGGAGTCGAGAGAGCTTTATTATCTTCAGTAAACGTAATGCCCCAGACTTGACTACGCTCATCTTTCTCAAGATCATAAAAAAACTCTGAGAAGCCAGATAGCAGATCGCTTTTAGTAATTGTAAGATAAACAGGCAAAGTAAGGTTAAATTGTTCATAGAGCTCTTGAAGACGCTTTCTTATTTCTTTTGCGTGCTTTAGTAAGCGCTGTGAGGTCAGTAATTCATCTAAACTAATAGCAATAATGATGCCATTAATAGGGCGCCGCGGACGATTTTTTTTCAACATGGCAAGAAAGCCTAACCAAGCTTTTTGATCAACTTCTTTATTAGAATCTTGAGTTGTGTACCTCCCTGCTGTATCTAATAGAACAGCCTCTTCAGCGAACCACCAGTCACAATTACGCGTTCCACCTACACCCGAGATGGACTCACGACCAAACTTTTCGCTTAAAGGGCTATCTAGGTTTGAGTTTTTCAGTAGGGTGGTTTTACCAGAGCCTGGAGGGCCTATAATCACATACCAAGGAAGTTGGTACAGGTATTTGGAGTCACCATTATGAGTTTTAAACTTTGATCCTTGTAACTCTGTTAGCGCCTCTCCAAGCCTGCCTTGCAAAACACCAAGTTCATCATCAACTTGCATTTGAACAGGGTCAACTTCAGGTTCTTCTTCCGCAATGTCTTCAAGAAGCTCTTTGTTTTTCTTACGTGACTTTAGGTATTTTACTAGATAAACAATTGCCCATATACTAAATATGATAGCGATACTTATATAAATAATGAGGTTTAGTTTTTCGTAATCACCAAAAAATAAAGGGAGAACAAAAAATATGATTGCGGATAATGCAATTACACCAAGGAGAGAAATAAACCAACCTTGTTTTATAAAATTTAAAATGCTTCGCATGTTGTTGCAGTGTGTCCTAAAAAGTTATTGATCATTGTTTTGGGTATTAGTCATTCCACTAGTTGTATATATCAATTTCTACACGACGGTTTTTAGAACGACCTTCTCGTGTTTTATTGCTAACAAGGGGGTGATTACTACCTTTCCCCTGTGTTGAGAGTCTCTCTTTGTCTTCTAATTTGTTACGAATAATATTTGCAACAGTATCAGCGCGAGCTTGGGATAATATTTGGTTGCTTGGGAATTTGAGCTTAAGTGAAGAGCTAATTCGTATGTTATCTGTATGTCCGGTTACTTTAATTTGACCAGGGCGAATATTCATTTCTGTTGATAGCTGTTTAAGTAAGGGTTGAATAGCAGCTGTCATTGTTGCACTTCCAGATTTAAACAGGGAATCACTACGAATACGAATTGAGGTATGCAATGGGTCATCATCTTCAATTTGTAAACGATCTTCACCTGCAAAAACAACACTGAGCTTAGGTAGAGTAGGCTCTGGTATGTAAGGCTCAATTACCTTCGCTTTAATGGGCGGAGGGGTATCTTGAAGTGCTTGCATTTTATCAATGACAGTGCCTGATGCATAAGTAAGGTTTAGAAAGAAAAAGCTGAAGGTGGCTACTAATAAGCCTAGAGTTGCTACTCCAATAAGCCACATAGGGAGAAAGCTTGGGAGCAGGCTCTTTCGTTGTTTTATGCCTTCCCACCGTGGAGATAAATAGGGGTCAGATTGTAGCTGAATAAAAGGTCTGATTTTTTCAGCAGTCCATTGGCGTATTTGTGATAACTTAGCAGGAGCATTTGGGTCAGAACGATATCTACCTTGATATCCTAGAGCTAGTGCGTAATACATTAGCCCTAGAAGTTGATGGTTCCTGCTAGGATCTTCTCCTAACTTTTTTAGGCGATCAAAGAAAGAGTTTCCACCTGCGACATTACCGAAATAGATGCTTAATAAACTGTTTTGACTCCAGCCACTTTGCTCGCCCCATGGGGTGTTTAATACAGCTTCATCTATAGCGGTACACAGTATGTAGGTTGCATCATGTATAACACCATCCCCAAAGCCTAATGATTTAGCTTTATGTGAAAAGTCATTCAGTTCAGTGGATACCTTTTGCTTTAGGGCGTTGGTGTCATGTGCTTCTAAAGTATTAGACACGTGACCTACTAATATAAGTAAGCTAGAAGCAGCATCTGTTAATGTATTGTAAGTAGAGCGGGTGTAGTGTGAACCATCATTAAATTGTGATGCTTGTTGCTGTTGTGGAGCATGTGACTGCTCGGCATTAAGCATTTTATTAACATCTTCACGCTTACCGCCAGGCATGGGATAAATTTGAGTATGATCGGAGTTATCCCCTTTGAAAAAGTCTCCATTACTCATGAGTTTCTGCTCTTATTGCCCAAAATTCTAGTTGTAGATCTGGGAATTTACCATCGATATGTAATGCTATGCTGCGAGTACTATTCACATCTTTCCACATGGCGTGATTGCTGTTGACAGTAAAATATACATGACCTTGATGGTAAGGTATTTCTCTTGGGCATACTGCGAGTGAGTCAAGGGTAATACCAGGAGTATGTGATTGAACAAGTTTATACAATTGATCTTTTGCTGAAATAGTAATTTGTGCAGGAATACGATTCAATATTTCACTTTGTCTTAAACTGGAAGATACGGCTAGTACATAAGATTTTGAAGTTTCGAGTACATTCTCTGGAAATAACCCAGAGTATATATTTGGGAAGCGTTCGTTAATTTCAAGGTTGAGGGAGTATGCTTTAGGAATATTGATGTAAGTAAGGCTTTCATGTAAATCAGCCATTAATAGTTCAAAGCTGGTTTTTAAGTCATCATGAACATAATCTGGATACGTGATAGGCATACGATCTGTCCGGGTAAATGTGCTTAGTTCTCCCGCTAATTTTGCTAAATGTATGTATAGCTCGCGAGGGTGAAGGATAGATTGCTTATTAAGGAAATTGTACAGTGGTATGTTTCGATTTAGTGCTTGGAGCATATTAAAATCTATGATTTCAGCTATGCCACCCGTTCCAGCAGTAGATAATCGACTAGATAACTCGTTTCCTCTGCTTGATAGGAGGTTTTGTGTATTGGCTAAATATTCACACAGAACTTTATTCGCATTTACTGACAAAAGAGCGGGTATGAAACTGTCATCAAGTTTCACCCCTGAGTTTTTATCTCTTTCTTTCAAAAATGCCAAAGGTATCTGTGTGAAGTTATTCTTTGGAGTTTCTGAAAGTATGAGTTGAATATTTAACCTACCTAAATGTAGTTGCTCTGTTTTTTGAGGACTATCAATCGTTTGAATGTCATTTACTTGCCCTTCTGTTGAGTAGAAACGGCGAGTTTGATGTTTTTCTCTGTCTGATTCTGTTGTTACTTCGGGTGAGTCAGGATGTTTTGCACCTAGCGCAATATAAATGAATTTATTGGTTTCAGTGTCATCAATATTTAGCTCTTGAAGCTCACCCGAAATATCAAAAGGTGTTCCATCAGGAAAAACCCCATTACATTTTAATAGTGAAAAGATACCATGTTTAAGCTTATCTTCGTCGACGGCATATTCAGCTATCCCCCAATAATACGGGATTAAAGGAGCACTCCTAGATTCTATCTGATTCATCAGATAGCGTTCTTGTTGTTGAAACGTTTGTGGACAAAGGAATAAACCCTCTGTCCATAATACGCGGTTTTCGATGCTCATTTTAGAGTAACTCTCTTCTATAATAATTAAAAGTGGTGAGGTGCATTTCTACAACCTAAATACTTACTTTTTTGTGGCAGATATTAGTTTTCTATCTACATTGATTTGAACCGTATACGATGCATTAGTAGCTTTGGGTAATTGTACACCAGTTCGCCATATAGTTTGATTTAGTTCTTTAAAAGAAGCGAAAGCACCTAGTGTTTTTGTGGAGGGATCTATTTCCAAATTTAGTTCTTTTGACTCTCCGCGTTTAAGGCTAACACTTTGCTTATTAATGAAGTCGGATCCTAGCGTTGCTTCAGTATCAGATACGAGGTCGGAAAGACGAGAGCTCAGAAATTTCCCACCTGACTTTAGTTGTATAACGGTGATTTGAATTCTTGATTGTGATAAGTTTTTTGTTGTTCTAATTTGCACTTTAGCAGTAGCTGCTTTTGCTTCTTGTATTTTAATTACCTCGGGCATTTTCGGTGTTTCTATTTTTGGCATTTCAGGTGCTTTGAGGGGGGGCTGTTCTTTCTTTTTTCCACCAATTATCTCTCCTGTCTTAGCGACAAACTCTCCCGTATTGCTTACTAAGTCCCCCACTTTACTACAGCCCATTAGGAATGAGCTTGAACATAAAATAATAAAAAGTGATCTTAGAAGTGGAGTATTCATGATGTGTCCTTTAGTTTATCTTGTACACAGTATTTTAGACAAATTGTGTTTAATTATCATGCTAAATTTGTATTATTAACAGATTAAAGCACACCCCCCCACTTTTACATGGTTATTTTGCAAGAGCGTTCTTTTAATTAAAAAAATACCCGCAAAAAGCGGGTATTTTAAAACAAATGCAATATCTATAATCAGATTATAGTTGCTTGTTTGTACGAAGATCCCAACCACGCTTAAGAGCAGCGCCAGGTGAGCCTTTCTCATCAATTGGTGTGTATTCCCAACTAATAGAACCATAAGACATTGCAACATTCTCGTGCGGACGAACGTCATCACCGGTATTATCACCAGTTGGCGTTACAGAACTAACAATAATATCTTTTATTTCATATTTCATGAAAGTATGCTTTTTCCCAGACTCGAGACAAAACTCAAGTTGAGCCTTTGGGATGTGTTTACCATTCGAACAATGTAGGTATAGCTCAGGTGTCGCTCTATCAATAACTTTTTTAATGACTAAGTCCTGAAACTCAGCACGTCCAGCGGTACGGCCGCCTGTTCTTGAAGCAGCAGAAATAGGCTGATTAACGCTATGATTGAAACTCAATATTTCGATCCAATCTTTGTGTTTGTCGTCTCGGCTTTCACCTTTTATACCTTCAATTTTACAATAAATATGTGCCATTTTTATATCCTTCTATTATTAATAATTAAATAAACTCGCAATTACCCGCCATCTTTTCCTGGTAGACGAGAAACCAGTGAAAGGGAAATAGTCATCCCTTCTAATTTGTAGTGAGGACTTAGGTGGAACCGAGCTTTGTAAAAACCTGGGTTTTCCTCGTCATCCTCTACTTGTACACGCGCTGCACTTAATGGACGCGTCGCTAAATCTTCTTCTGAAGCTGTTTCAGGATTAGGCTCTACATAAATGTTAATCCATTTTTGTAAATCTCTTTCCATTGCGCCTCGAGTCGTTGATGCTCCTATTTTATTTCGCACAATGTGCTTTAAGTAGTGAGCAAAACGACTGGTTGCAAAAATATACGACAGATTTGTTGCTAGTTTTGCATTACTTGTTGCATCTGGATCATCATACCTCACAGGTTCTTTTAGTGATGTTGCTTTAAAGAAAACGGCGTAATCAGTATTTTTATAATGTACTAGAGACGTGATACCGTTATTGCTTAATTCTAGCTCACGACGATCGGTAATAGATATTTCTGTAGGGCATTTAGCATCAATGCCGCCTTCGGCAGTTTCGAAACTATGAACAGGAAGACCTTCTACAACACCACCAGAGTCTAAACCAGCGATTTGTGATGACCAGCCATACATAGAGAATGAGCGGTTGATATTTACGCCCATTGCATAAGCAGCATTTACCCAGCTGTATTTAGAGTGATCAGTGCCATCAACATCTTCTTCAAAGGCAAATTCTTCAACAGGGTTTGTTTTTTCGCCATAAGGCATACGGCCAAGAAAACGAGGCATTGCTAACGATAAGTACTGGGCATCGGCAGATTGGCGTAGTGAATGCCATGACGCATATTGTGGCGCATCAAATATTTGTCCAATATCTCTTGGGTTGCTTAATTCTTCCCACGTGTCCATATTTAAAATGGAGGGAGCAGCAGCGCCAATAAATGGGGCATGTGCAGCAGCAGCAACATGTGACATTTCAGTCAACATTTCAACGTCAGGTACAGACTGATCAAAGTAATAATCACCAATCAAACAACCATAAGGTGCGCCATTTGCAGTGCCATATTCTTGTTCATAAAGCTTCTTAAATATAGGGCTTTGATCCCATTTTGTACCCTTAAAGCGCTTTAAGGTTTTAGCGAGTTCTGTTTTCGATATATTCATCACCTTGATTTTCATCTGGGTGCTACTTTCAGTGTTATTCACTAGGTAGTGAAGCCCACGCCAAGAGTTTTCTAGTTTTTGAAACTCTTCGTTATGTATAATCAAGCTTAATTGGTCGGATAATTTTTTATCAATCGCCGCTACCATGCTTTCAATGGTCTCAAAAGCATCTGCAGAAATCAGGTTGGCATTTCCTAGTGCTTGCTCTGCTAGTGTTTTTATCGCACTTTCAACTTCAGGTTTTGCTTCTTCTGTAGGTTTAAACTTTTCATCTAGTAGTGCAGAAAAGTCAAGAAAACCTGATTCTGCCTCTGCTTCTTCTTCAACAGCTTTATCTAATTCAGCCACAATAAATTCTCCTTAATTTTTATTTATCAGATTCTTCTGTTGAAGATTCTGAATCTTCTGATGATGGTTTCGCGCTTTCAAGCAACGACTTGAGTAATTTCTCATCCTTAAGAACATCGCTTAGCCATTCTTCCGCACTGGATTTTCCATCCATGTATGACATAAGGTTTTTAAGTTCCTTACGAGCTGCAAGTAATTCTTTTACACCATCAACATTCTTAGCTACTTCAACAGGATCGAAATCTTCCATTGACTTAAATGTTAAGTCTACAGGGATCTTCCCTCCGTCTTCAGATAAAACATTGTCCACTTGAAAAACCGCACGAGGCTCAATGGCCGCAAGACGGTCATCAAAATTATCTACATCTATTTCCATGTAATCTCTATCACGAACAGGTCCTGCTTCTTTTCGTGATTTTCCAGAAAGGTCAGACATAACTCCCATTACAAATGGCAAGTCAACCTTGCGGACAGCCCCATTTGTTTCTGTCTCGTATTCTATTTGTACGCGTGGTGCACGATTCCTGCCTATCCACTTTTGTCCTGAATTATCACCCTTTGCCATAAGAAGTTTCTCCTTTAGTATATGTAAGTTTAATTATAGTAGTGTTTTAATATTCTTCAGAATTATTTTCAGTTCGACCAAACACGGGCTCTGTCATCGAAACGCTATCTGGAACCAGCTCTTCCAACACCTCAAGAAAATCTTTATGGACTATACCCTTAGCTCTCTTTAGGAGCAACGGTATAGGGCTAGACGGTTCATTTGTTTCGTAATAATTACAAATCATATCTAATAACTTAATTACATCATCACGACTTTGAACTGATCCTGAGTTTTTTAATGTGTGAATATTACTGTTTGGGGCACTTGTATCAGTTGTTTGGTTGTTCTCTTTAGTTGGAGGCTTCTCAGCATTAGGGCTAAGCTCTGACAGGGCAGATATTCCTTCCTGAAGGTTTGGTAATAGATAAGTATCAAAGTCTATAAATGCTATTTCTGTTTTTTTCAACAGTAGTTCTTTAATATTATCGGCTATTTTTTGAGCTGTTATGAAGTGCTCTAGTGCAACATCAACTTGCTTTTTTTCTTCGGGAGAGAGTGCGTCGAATATATCTTTTGGTGGTTGCTTGTCAGCGACTACATCCCCTTTTTGAAAAGAAACCAAGTCTTCTAAAAAGTAAGGATCCATACCATTGAAGCTAAGAAGAGGGCATTTCTTTCTTAGTGGTAAAACTACAGAGGACCAACTTCCAAATTCCGCAACGGCATTGATTCTATCAGCAAACTTTTCATCAGGGTCATCTTTGTCTTCAGGTGGGTATACGCAATCCCAGTACTTATCTATATATTCTTCTGTTAAATATAAACCTTGAACAAGGCCTTCTATAGGTGATTTTTCAGTTTGTAGTAATGTTCGGCTAAAGCGAGAGAGTAATCGCAAGTCTTTGGTTGTTGAAAGTATTTTTTGTATATCTTTTTTTAATTTTTTCCACTCGCGCGATTCATTAGCTTGCTCAATGTCACGCTCAATACGCATGTACTCTTCGTCACTATTCCCGTCAAGATCTTCTCCACAGGGAGCAACATTAGTGATTGGGGCAAGAAAGCCTTGTAAATGTTTAAATTGCGCTAAGTCATCCATGATTTATAACTTGTATATCCTCTACGGTATATGGAGATCGGAGTAACACCAAGCTTAAAAAAACATTAATAGTTGTTTGATTGCTGATATATACTTCTTTTATATGGCAGGTAATAATGTACTATTCAACATTAAAATACAATTGTATAACAAAGAAAATGAATCAAATATGAATAATGATAAAATATACTGGTTATTATTACCCAATGGGTTGCGACTATTTTATAATTAGAATGATTTGATAAGGGTTTTGAATGCACAATATTTTACCATCATTACTAGATCGCTTCTTAAAGGAGGATATCCAAAGTCTAGCATTTGACTCACTCAAAGATAGTGTGCGGCGGGATTTGCAATCTTTGTTAAATACCCGCACGCTCGACAGTCTCGAAAAACAAGTCTCAGATTTCGATGAAGTAGTTACTTCAACAGTTAACTATGGAACAAAAGATTATTCGGGAATGGCTAATGGTAAAGTCAGTATGGCTGATGTAGCTGACATGGTTTATCAATCCATCTTGGATTTTGAGCCAAGAATTATCCCCGAAAGCCTCCAGGTTGTACCCTCTTCAAGTTCGGGCGATCCTACGCAAGGGTTGGATAAGTTGACCAAAGAAGAACTTGGAAATATTATGAAAAAAGGATCGTTTGATTTTGTTGTTAGAGGAGCTATTTGCTCTGACCCAACTCCTCTCGAGTTTCAATTTAAAACAGCATTAAATGTTGCTGATGGTGACTTTAAGCTCACTTGAGCTTGTAGTAATACGTAGGATAAATAAATAGTTAATGGATTCAAGATTACTCAAAATTTATAATGATGAGCTCTTTTACATTCGTGAAATGGGAAAATTATTTGCTGAAAGCAATCCTGGGGTGGCCTCGCAACTAGACTTGGGTAAAGATACCTGCGCGGATCCTTATGTAGAAAGACTTCTAGAAGGATTTGCCTTTTTAACAGCTCGCGTTCAATTGCAATATCAAGAAGAATACCCTAACTTTACTCAGCACTTGCTTGAGATTATTTATCCAGGTTACTTGTCACCAACGCCATCTATGACCATTATTGAATTTGATGCAGACGAGGATGGAGCGCTTTCCATTGAAGGTGCTGAAGTAAAAAAGCAATCAAAAATACTTACACCTGAAATACCCGAGAGAAAAACCAGTTGCGAGTACCGTACAGCTCATAGTATTGAACTTTGGCCTATTAAGGTGGAAGAAGCTCATTACATCGTAGCAGGAGATTTGGATAAATCTATCACCAAGGTTGCCCAAAGTGATATTGCGACGAACACAAAATCTTCTATTCACATTAAGCTAAAAACAACGGTAGCTGAAAAACTCAATCAATTTTCAGATATGGATGAAATCGTTTTTTATATAAATGGCAGTGAGAATATCCCTGGCAACCTGTACGAAAACTTATTGGGCAACTGTTTAGGTATTATTGCCCAAGGTCCTTCCAAAACAGTTACTCATTTTTTTAAAAATGAACATATTGAGCCGATGGGTTTTGAAGATGAGAATGCTTTATTATCAACAAAAAACAGCTCATTTCAGGGTTACAGGATATTAAAGGAATATTTTTCTTTTTCTGAACGATTTATGTTTATTAAGCTTTCTAAACTAAAGTATATTTTAAGCCAGTTTAATACTAATGAAATTGATCTTTATTTTATGTTGGATGAAATTAATCATAACTTAACAAACAAGGTTGATAAAAGTAATTTCAAACTACATTGTGCTCCTGCAATAAACTTATTTAAGCGAACAGCAGACCGCGTACACCTTACTAAGGATGTTAGGAAAAAAGCAACAGAGAAAAAGTCACTTTCTCATTACATGCCAGGGCATCCTGTAATTGTTGATAAAACACGCTCACGAAACTATGAAGTACATAGTATTAATAGGGTCTCTGGTGTTGGTAGTTTTGAAAAAGGTTCTCAAGATTTTCAGCCTTTCTATTCATTAAATAATGAAACGATAAATAATAAAACCCAGCGCTTTTATACGCAGACACGTAAACCAGAGCTTAAGGTGGCGCACGTTAAAGAAAAATATAATGCCCATGATGTGTATATCTCTTTAAGTGATGAAAAAACACATCTACCTTATTCTGGCGATATAAATGAACTCAGTGTTGAGGTTATGTGTACCAATCGAGGGCTTCCATTATTCCTTGGTTCACAGAGAACCACTCTAAATATTATAGGGCAAAGTCTTCCGTTGAAGACCAATGGTGTTAAGAATATTACGCGCTTCACGCCGCCTCAGCCGGCACATTCCTACGGCGAACATAGTTGGCGCCTTATTAGTCAGTTATCACTTAACTATTTGTCACTTACGGATAAAAACAATAATAAGGAAAATGTAAATACACTGAAAGAAATATTACGCTTGCATACCCCTGCCTTTGCTCCGAGTGATTCGGGTAAGTCAAAATATGTGATTGAGAATCAGATAAATAGAGGTATTCACGACCTAGAAACAAAGCAAATAGTTCGCCAGCTTATTATAGAAGGTAGAGCGGCCTATGCTCGTGGTCTTGAAATTACCGTGACATTGGAAGAGGAAGCATTTGAAGGTGGAAGCGCCTTTTTGTTTGGTGCTGTACTGGAGCAATTTTTTGCAAAATATGTTTCAATTAATAGCTTTACACAAACCATCATAAAAACCATAGAACGTGAAGAGATAATGAAATGGCCGATAAGAACAGGCAAATCTCCGATACTCTAGGGGATTTTGAGGATTATGCATACGTATACAATTTTTTTGCTGCGTTACGCTTAATTGAAAGTCAGAGAAAAGATAAGTCACGCTTGGGCGAAAACCGCTCGCCTAAAAATGATCAAGTGTTTTTTGGTCAAAAAGTAAGCCTATCATTTGCTCCTGCTACAATCGCAGAACTTAGAAGAAACAAAAAAAAGCCCTCAGAAGCATGGCTAGATGTGAATTTTTTTGGTCTAATGGGCCCCAATGGGCCATTACCTAAGCACCTCACAGAGTTATTTCTTTCTGAAATGGTGGGTAATAAAAGGCCACAGTTTTTAGACTTCTTAAATCTTTTTAATCATCGGCTCATCAGTCTTTTTTACCGTACTTGGGCAAATAAAGAGCCAACCACGCAAAATGATATACCCGAGCATAATAAGTTTAAGCTATATTTAGGTGCGCTTGCGGGTTACGCACAGCCTGAACAGCATCATCGCGATCAAATGTCTGATTATGCAAAATTCAGGTACGCAAGATTTCTTGGTGGAAAAACACGCTACAAAGAAGGCATTGAATGCATGATTACCGATATGTTTGGCATTCAAACACGTGTGGAAAATTTTGTGGGTGAGTGGCTAAAAATACCTGAAGATGATTTGTGTAAAATTGAATCAGGCCCTTATGGGAAAAGATTAGGAATTAATGCTACACAAGGGCGATACAGCTGGCAGTGCCAGTATAAATTTAGAGTAATTTTGGGCGCAATGGATCTCAATGACTTTAAAAAGCTATTACCAGGGGAAAAATTAGCAACCCAGATAAATGATACCATCCGTAATTATGTGGGCTTGGAGTTTCAATGGGATATAGTTTTATTGTTAGAGCAAAAAGAAACACCAAAACTGTTATTAAAAAAAGATAGCTATAGACAGTTAGGATGGACTACTTGGTTAAAAAATAAAGAATTAAAAGATAATGGTCATATTGCTGACATACACTTAAACAGTGAGCAATTTACGTAAAAAGTATAATAAAGGAGAGAAGAGATGGTAAGCATAGATAGAAAAGCATTATTTGGAAAACTAAATAAACTTTGTTACGAGTCAATAGAAGGTGCTTTTAAATTTTGTACCATGCGAGGTAACTCACATATTGAAATAGCACATTGGTTACATCAAATATTTCAACAGCAAGATTCAGACCTCCACAGGCTAATTAAACACTTTGGTATAGATGAAACTCGTCTAAGTAAAGACCTTTTAGAGGCGTTGGATAAGCTACCATCAGGGGCATCATCAAGCCCAAACATATCATCACATATTGAAGATGCAGTCGAGCGCGCTTGGGTTTATGGCTCTTTGCTTTTCAACGATACAAAAGTGCGAAGTGCATATCTTATTTTAGGTATGTTAGAAACCAAGTCACTGCATGATAGTTTAATAAGAATTTCGGGCGAATTTAAAAAAATAAAAACAGAAGAAATGAGTAACAACTGTTCAGGCATATGCTCTAACTCTCCAGAATCTGGAATGGTTGCCACAGCAACTGGGGCAAGCACAGATGCGGACTCCGATGCGCCGAAAAGTGATAGAGCGTTAGACAACTATGCCACCAATCTTACAGAGAAAGCACGAAATGGAGAGATTGATCCCGTCGTTGGGCGTGATGAAGAAATCCGTCAAATTATCGATATATTAATGCGTCGTCGCCAAAATAATCCCATCCTCACAGGTGAGGCAGGTGTGGGTAAAACAGCGGTGGTTGAAGGCTTTGCAAATCGTATAATCAAAGGTGACGTTCCACCATCACTTAAAAACGTAGAGCTATACACACTTGATATGGGCTTGCTTCAAGCAGGCGCAAGCATGAAAGGGCAGTTTGAAGAACGCCTCAAACAAGTGATTGATGAAATCCAAGCCTCTGAAATACCTATTGTTATGTTCATCGATGAAGCGCATACACTAATCGGTGCAGGTGGCGCACAAGGCACCGGCGATGCAGCAAATCTATTAAAACCGGCACTTGCGCGCGGCACATTGCGTACCGTTGCGGCAACCACATGGGCAGAATACAAAAAATACTTTGAAAAAGATCCTGCACTAACACGTCGTTTTCAAGTCGTTCAAATTGATGAGCCAGATGAAGAGAAAGCAATACAAATGATGCGATGTCTTGGTGGCGTTATGGAAAAACACCATGAAGTGCTGGTGTTAGATGAAGCATTAGAAGCGTCGGTAAAATTATCACACCGTTACATTCCTGCGCGTCAATTACCCGATAAATCAATCAGTGTTTTAGATACCGCCTGCGCGCGTGTTGCCATCAGCCAACATGCAACACCCGGTACAGTTGAATACCACCAAAAGCGTCTTGAAATGCTAGAAATGGAACAAGGCATAGTCATCAAAGAAGATGCGCTAGGTATTGATACTCAAGATCGTTTGGAAGAGCTAAAAGAATCAATCATTGAAGAAGAGAAACTTCTTGCAGAGCTGGATATTCGCTGGCAGCAAGAAAAAGAATTGGTAGAAAAAATATTAGAGATACGCACCAAGCTACACAAAAATATTGTAGATACTAAAGAGAATGATAGCAGCGCCAAGGATGATATAGACGAAACCGAAGAAGCACCAAAAGTAGAGGTTGATATTTCGTTAGAAACACCACCTAAAGAAGCTGATGCTGAAGAAATCTCAGAAGGCAGCGACAAAAATACCGAAGACGAATCAACAAACGCAGCAACTGAAGCAGAAGACGATACACCCATTGACGTTGAAGCTCTAAAGGCAGAATTCACAAAACTCCAAGAAGAACTTATTGAACTGCAAGGCGATACACCTCTCGTTATGCCAACGGTAAATGAATCAGCCGTAGCCTCGGTAGTTGCAGACTGGACAGGTATTCCTGTTGGTCGCATGGTTAAAAATGAAATCGCCTCTATTTTGCAATTAGGCGAAACATTAGGCCAGCGCGTACTAGGTCAACAACATGGTCTCGACATGATCGCCAAGCGTATCAAAACATCACGAGCAGGCTTGGATAGCCCAGACAAGCCAATCGGTGTGTTCATGCTCGCAGGCCCATCAGGTGTAGGTAAAACAGAAACGGCATTAGCATTGGCAGAAGCACTTTATGGTGGTGAAGAAAGCTTAATCACCATCAATATGAGTGAATTCCAAGAGTCTCACTCTGTTTCTACCTTAAAAGGATCACCTCCAGGTTATGTAGGTTATGGTGAAGGTGGTATTTTGACAGAAGCTGTACGCCGTAGACCTTACAGCGTCGTGCTACTGGATGAAATCGAAAAAGCACATCCCGATGTACACGAAATATTCTTCCAAGTTTTTGATAAAGGTTGGATGGAAGACGCAGAAGGGCGCTACATAGATTTTAGAAACACCGTTATTTTACTAACCTCAAACGTAGGCACAGAAGTTATTCTAAATGCCTGTAACGGTAAAGAAGAGCAGCCCTCACCAGATGACCTAGCCGCGCAAATGAAGCCACATTTACTCAATGTATTTCCAGCCGCGCTAATTGGTCGTTTGGTCACCATTCCATACTACCCAATCGACCCAGAGCTACTAAAATATATCATCATGCTCAAGCTAGGTCACATCAAAAAGCGTGTTGAAGAAAAGTATCAAATCCCATTCACGCTGGATGAGGATGTCGTACAAGTCATTGCAGATCGTTGTAACGATGTAGACAGTGGGGCGCGCGTGGTTGACTCTATATTAAGCAATACATTATTGCCGACAATCTCACAACGCTTCCTTGAAAAAATGGTAGAAGGTGAGCAGCCTTTAGGTATTCATATCGCTGTGAAAGATGGACAATTTGAATATCAATTTTCGTAGCGTTTAATTCATCCTGTAAAAGTGGGGGGGTGTGCTTTGAATCACTACTGTCCCGTTAACATAAAAAGTAAGTGCCTGACTCCAAAATCTGATAAAATTGTCTTAGCAATAAGTCATTGAATCAAAGAAGGAATCAAGCATGGCACATCATAATACAGTCTTCTCA
>JAKIUW010000014.1 GCA_021647365.1 Cocleimonas sp.
TTGCTTTGATTTACATCAAGGTGGTATTTCCTCATAAAGTTTCATACTCCTGCTCAGTAATAAAAATATTATTATTTATTCATAGGAGAATATAACGTGAAAGATATGATGAAGATGAAAAGGAGAGATTTCTTACTCTCTACCATTGCAGCGGCCTCAGCAGTAGCAGCTGTAACTAGTAGTTCAACAGCGGCAGCAGGAGATGCTGTAACAGTTGGAGAGATTGGTGTAAAGGCAGATGTTAAAGATTTAGAGAGAGTGACACAAAAACTGGTGAATCCTCCTTTCTTGCCTGAGCATGACCAAGTGGCTAAAGGTGACCCAAAAGTTATCCAAGTGACAATGGATATAGAAGAAAAAGAAATTGAAGTGAAGCCCGGAGTATTCGTTCAAGCGATGACTTTTAATGGTACAAACCCTGGTCCAATGATGGTGGTTCATCAAGGTGATTATCTTGAATTAACGCTTAGAAATCCACAAACTAATACCATGACGCATAATATAGACTTTCATGCATCAACAGGTGCATTAGGCGGTGGTGGTTTAACGCATGTTGCTCCAGGTCAACAGACCATTTTACGCATTAAATGTGATAGAGCGGGTGTGTTTGTTTATCACTGTGCACCAGGCGGCATCATGATTCCATATCATGTTGTAACGGGTATGTACGGTGCGCTTTTAGTTTTACCACGTGATGGATTGAAAGATAATAACGGAAAGTCGGTGACTTATGATAAAGCTTATTATATTGGTGAGCAGGGTTGGTATATTCCGTTTGATGAAAAGACAGGTAAATACAAGCGTTACGGCTCTCCGATTGCTGCGATGGGTGATACGCTCAAAATAATGGAAGGTTTGTCGCCAACACATATTACTTTTAACGGTAAAGTAGGCTCATTAACGGGTAAAAATTCAATGACAGCAAAGGTCGGCGAAACGGTTTTATTTCTTCATTCGCAAGCCAATGAAGATACGCGTATCCACTTGATAGGTGGTCATGGTGATGTTGTCTGGCCAGGTGGTTCGTTTGCTAACACACCTACGGTTGATCGTGAAACATGGTCAGTTTTGGGTGGTGAAGCGGGTGCGGCGTTATATACGTTTAAGCAACCAGGTGTTTATGCTTATGTAAACCATAACTTGATTGAAGCAGTTATGAAGGGTGCTTTAGCTCACGTTTCAGTTGAAGGAAAGTGGAACAATGACCTGATGGAGCAAGTCCAAAAAGCTGCTCCTATCGCTTAATGTTCTTTATGAAGTAGATCTAGCCATGAAATATAAAAAAGCGTATTTTTTAAGCCCAGTATTAATGATGGTTTTATCTACGACATTATTATTTGCGGGGGCTGCATTTGCAGTTCCCACAAAAATAGAAGACCGTACAGAATACAGTACATCACTTAATTCAGTCGCTTCTGTGATTATGAATTGGTACGGCAGCTTAATTACAAGCAGTGATGTAAAAGGCGGCGATATAACATTTAACATGTTGAATGTTAATGAGCAGTTACGTAATTACCGCTCTAAATATCCCCAAAATATTTCTCAAATAGTTATCACAAGCACTAATTTAATGAAACTTAGTGAGTCTGATGACTATCAGTTTAAAGTGAAATCTAAAGTCACTTACAAAGTAAATAACAAAGAACACACCCAAGCACGTAATGAAGCTTTTGTGTTTAATGGTTCTCTACTTACTCATCCCAATATAATTCCAATAAAAACTATTAGTCTGAATAACATGGAAGAGGCGGATAAGTTAGAAACAAATCAATATGATCAGTTTCATTATAAAGTGCGAGAATTTACCTATGCATGGTTAGCCTATATTGATGGTGTTAAAACACTAACATCTACAATGAATGCAAAAGCTTGGTTAAATAAAGCTACCTATTCATTGAAAATAGGGGCGGAACAGGTAGAAGGATCTATTGCTCCAACACTAGAAAAGAAAAAGAAGTTACTCACCCAGGGTGGACATTTATTAAAATCACTAGATGTTAAAAAAGACAGCGCTAATACCAATATTTTTGTGATTAACTTAATTTTAGAATGGAAAGGGGTCAATCAAACAGGAAAACCCGTTATTGCAAAAATCCATCAAAAAATTAAAGTAAAAGTTAAAGCAGATAAATCATGGGAAGTGATCTCAATAAAAGAAGAGCATTTACTACCCATTATTGCACCATGGATGGGCTTAGTATGTTAAAAATCACAATCATACTAAAAATGCTCATTATTCTAGTCATAGTCAATAGTGTTTCTTATGTATTGGCTGATAATAATAAGTTGCCGATTTACAGCGGTGTGGGCGGTGAATTTACAGCCGTTGACAGTAATGGAAAAGATATAAAACTAAGTGACTATAAAGGCAAAACAGTTGTGCTGGCCTTTGGTTATACCAACTGTGCAGATATATGTCCGTTCACATTGGGTTATTTAAAACAGCTATATAAAACTTTGTCGGTAGAAGAACAAAAACAGACGCGTTTTATATTTGTCACCATTGATCCTGAGTACGATACGCCAGAACATCTCAAAGCATTTGTAGAGTTTTTTAATAAAGATTTTATTGGTTTATCTGGGACAAAAGAGCAGATTGAATTTATTACATCGTTGTATAAAGCAGAATATAGTGACTTATCAGAAGGCAAGGTGCCGACTAAAGATATTAGGCGCGTTACTCCACAGAAAACAGGTGATAAAAATGAAAAAGCCTCTCTGTTTTCTCATACGGTCGTACTTTACCTTCTTGATAAAAAAGGCTATACCCGAAGCCTAGAATATACGGGCACACCAAAAGATGAATTTGCCAGAAAAATTAGAGAGTTAATCCATGAATAAGCAAAGCCTCAATAAAGTACTATTATTAGTTTTCCTTTTTGGATTTGCTTCAAGTTTAATGGCAGATGGTAAACCCAATATTACAACAGAACAGCTGCGCGTAATATTACCTCCCAGTGTTGCAAGAAGCACTTCTGCCTATGGCATAATAAAAAATACAGGAGATGCACCAGACACCCTCATCAACATAAGCACCGATGCGGGCATGATAATGCTACATAAAACCGATATTAAAGACGGTATGGCAGAGATGAATCATGTTGATGAGTTTGTATTAGAAGCTGGGGCAGAGCTAGTATTAAAGCCAATGTCCTATCATCTTATGTTTATGAATATTAATCATGATATTATAAAAAAAGAAGGCGAGGTAACAATAACGCTGGAGTTTAAAGACGCAGGTGAACTTACATTTAAAGTTCCTGTCTTAGAGGAATAACGACTTGATTTAACTCAAGGTGTTATTCTCAATTCCCTTTTAAGGTGTTGCTGGTATTATTAACCAGTACAAGAATTTTTTTTTCAATTAGGAGCGTCAAACGATGTCAAAAAATTTAGTTAAGAAACTATCAATAGCAGCAGGCTTAATGCTTGTTATGAGTTCAAGTGTCTATGCCGATGGCGCAGCACTTTATACATCTAAAGGTTGTGGTGCATGTCATGGGGCTGATGCTAAATCACCTATAATGCCTACGTACCCTAAGATAGCAGGGCAAAGTAAAGAATATCTTACACAGCAAATGGCAGATATCAAAAGTGGCGCAAGAAGTAATGGACAATCAATGACGATGAAAGGCATTATGGCTGGCGTTAGCGATGATGAAGTTGCAGAACTAGCGGTTTATATTTCAGGTCTCTGATTGAAGTAACAGCGATTACTAATTAAAAGTAATAAAAAAGCCTCCAGTTTTGGAGGCTTTTTTATGTACGTTTAAAGCGTGACTCACTTTTTTCTCTCGTCCAGAGTTATGCTGAGGTCTCAAATACTAAGACTCTTTTTCAGCCGCTAAATCTTGAATAGCTTTGATGATTTCTTCAGAATCCCACTCAACACCGCCGTACAAGGTGTAACGAACCTTACCTTTGGTATCGATTACAAAGTTAGAAGGTGCGGCGAATACATTCCATGCTTGTACATTCTCACCTTTTGAATCCATCAAGATTGTAAATTCTGGTTTAACCTCATCAACAAATTTTTGTACTTCTTCTTTGGTCTCACCCATATTCACCGCGATGATTTTAAAAGGCGTTTTTGATTCTTCGAGTTTCTTGATGAGGTTGTTCATCGAAGGCATTTCAACACGACAAGGCGTGCAGTAGGTTGCCCAAAACTGTACTAAGACTACCTTGCCTTCTAGGTCTTTAAGGTCGAGCATTTCACCTTTAAGGCTTTCTAGTTTTAATGCGGGTGTGCTTGCATCACCTTCAACATTCTTTAATTCTGCGGCTTGAAGGGCGCTGCTTGTAAATAATATTACGGCTGATAATAGTAAACTTTTGATGGTTTGATTTTTCATTTGTGTGCTTTCCCTAGGAAAAATAAGCTGGCTTTAACCAAGCCAGATAGTTGTGAGGTAACCAGATCTTCAGGTACGTTAGGATCATTTCGTTTAAAGAAGTATCCACGAACATCCGGTATTAATTTTGCGTAAACGGTGCTGCCACCTTTTTTTAGTGAACTTGTAAGATGACCAATACCCCAACGGTTTGGCGTGCGCTCACCTTCTAAAACCATCAAGGGCAGTTTTGTTTTACCTACCGCATCGTGATATTCAGGGGGTTTTCCAGGTTCTGGCTTGCCCTTATTTAAGCGCGGAAACATAAGGATTGCGCCGCCTAATAATTCATCTTCTCTCGCGTGTGCTTTTTCCCAGTCAACTACTGCGCGTAAAATTAATCCAGTATCAGGACCACTGGCAACGAGATAAATTTGTTTCTTGGTTTTCTTAGCCTCTTGGATAATCTTAATTAATCCATCGGTAGGAATATCAGCCAAACTGCTACGCACTTTAGGCAACATATACGCAGACAACATATCAGGCATCCAAACTTCAATACCATCTTTTGCTAGACTTTGAGATGTTTTCTCTTCGGCTACGCTAGAACCTTGGTCGCAAGCAAAACCAATAAGAAGTTTGTTACCCTTGGCAGAAAATATACGAATATCGATCTCTGTATCATCCGCTGTAGTGATGGTTTTGAATTCATCAGACGCGTACATATTGAAAGATAAAAGCAATAAACCTACGACGAGGAGTTTGTGTAAATGGTGAAAATATTGATTCATATCATAAAGTTCTCATAACGATTGCTTAAGTATAAGCATATTATGATATAATAATATTGATATGAATCAAGTCCTGTGAAATTATACAATTATGAAAAAACAATTTATAACTACTTCGTTCTTTATTTTTTTATTGGGTTCTGCAGGAGCGGCTTTTGCAGCTTCACCCGATGAAACAGCAGAAGCGATGAAGCTTACGCCCAATATTGGAAACGGAAAAAAGACATACGAACTATGTGCAAGTTGTCATGCTGATAATGGCTGGGGTAAAGAGGATGGTAGTTTCCCGGTTATAGCTGGTCAGCACCGTAGCGTGATTATCAAACAACTCGCCGATATTCGTGCACGTAATCGTGAAAATCCTACCATGTACCCATTCTCAGGAGATGATGTTATCGGTGGACCACAAGGTCTGGAAGATGTGGCTGAATATATTTCTCAGCTTCCTAAAGCGTTAGAGGTAGGTCAAGGTGACGGTAAACAATTAGAAAAAGGTGAGAAGCTGTATCTTGAAAAATGTATCGCTTGTCACGGAGACAAAGGGCAGGGCAATGCAGGTAGCTTCTTCCCACGCATACAAGGGCAGCATTATGCGTATACTTTCAGGCAGTTGCAGTGGATTCGTGATGGTCGACGTAAGAATGCAAACCCTGCGATGTTGGCTTTGATTAAAGATTTAGACGATGAAACTCTGAGCTCAATTGCTGATTATGTTTCACGGATTAAGGTAGATAAATAGTTTTGTAAAGAATCGTGTAAAAGTTGCTTTTTAAAGTGCTCTAGGCGTTAAAAGTGTGCAGGGTCTTGCGAAGCAAGATGCAGTAGGTAGTGTTTGGAGCAAGAGATAATGTACTTTATAAAGCACCCCCCCCGACTTTTACATGATGATTTCAATTACTGAATTACAACTTGATAAAGTCCTTTCACCACCTCAGCCATCTTCATATAATCTAAACGATCTGCCGTATCTTGTTTAGTGTGATAAGCCGTATTTCTCATAAACGATGTATCGGTAATGAGTACCGCAGGATAGCCAAAGTGCCAGAAGTTTAGGTGATCTGAAAAGTCGATGCCTTGTATTAGTGTTGGGGCGTTGATGGAGTAAACGAGTAATTCAGTAGCACTGATCATGCTTTTTTTTACTTTACGAGTTGTGAGCATATTACTCAGGTTCCCCACAACTGCAATAAAATTACCTTGATCAGAATAGAGTTTATCCATAAATGGGATAGGAAAGCTTTGCGAATTTTTCTTGTCCGAGAAATAGCCGACCATATCTAGTGCAATCATCATTTTAATCTTCTGTTGTTTTTCTTTTAAGCTCGAAGCGTGAATAAAGCTGCCCATTTTTTCAGTGCGAAAATAGGGGGGTTCTTCCAAGCTGTAAAAGGCTAATTGTATTCGTGTTGTGAGTGAGGCTTTATGTTTAGATAAAAGCCGAGCCAGCTCAATAAGTGCCGCTACGCCACTGGCATTATCATCTGCGCCAGGGTAGCTGTGAGCAGTGTCGTAGTGTGCGCCTACGATAATAATTTCTTCAGGTTCTGTTGCTCCTGCCATTAAAGGTGGGCCGAAATCTAATAGAATATTGTAAAAAGTTTTATCGTTAATTTTATAACTTTGTCGAGTACTTTTGCCAAAATGTTGTAGTTGTTTTTCAATCCATTCCACCGTGGGGTTAAGGTTTTCCTCAAAGCCACCGCGCGCAGGGAGTGTTTCAGAAAGCATCACTACGTGTGATTTAAGCAACTGAGGATTAACATCGGGCGTGCTAACAGACTTTGCGTTGACAAAAATCGGCTGGGTTGTCACAAACCAAGCGGATACCACTAAGAAAACTATAGCTAGAATAATATTGCGTATTGTTTTCATATTATGAATTCTCTGTGCGCACTTTTAAGCGCACATAATGCTCAGCAGAATATTTAAGATATTTCTTCTCTTTATCAGTCAATTCACGCGCTTTTTTGGCGGGGCTACCGACCCAAAGATAGCCACTTTCCAATACTTTCTTGGGTGGTACTAAGCTACCTGCCGCGATAATGGTTTCGTCTTCGATTATCACGCCATCCATAATAATCGACCCCATACCGACTAAAACACGGTTGCCAATGGTGCAAGCGTGTAACAATGCTTTATGTCCTACGGTGACGTCATCGCCAATAATAAGAGGATAGCCGATTTGTGCATCGGTAACTTTTACGCTGTGTTCATTACTGGCGTGGGTGACGTGTAAAACTGATGTATCTTGGATATTGCTGCGTTTACCAATTTTGATGTGATTTACGTCTCCACGAATAACCGTCATCGGCCAGACTGAGCTGTCTTCGCCAATTTCAACTTCACCACTGACCAGTGCCGTTTCATCAATATAAGCAGCTGGATGAATGTTTGGCATGTGTGTTTCAAATTTGCGCACAGTCATAGTGTCTCATTTCTTCTAAGTGATTTGATTAAAAACCGAGCAGGGTGGCAATATTGTAGCAGTTTAGGTCGTGTTTTTTTGTCTAAAAAATCCGAGTTCAACAAATCACATAAAGATTTTGCGCACAAACCACTGGTGGTTAATCCGCGTGAGCCTAAACCACCCAATATAAATAAACCATTTTGATACATGGCATCGGGATATTTTTTGTATTGTTTGCCTTGGTGTAAATCATTATAATTTTTCTGGTAAAAATCCTTATCTGGTAATGCGCCTACATAAGGGTAGCGGTCTGGCGTAGTCATACGAACAGCTGAATGCGCGCTGCTGATTTTTGAAAGTGACGCACTAAAATCAGGTAGATAGCGTTCTAGCTGTTGCTGGTTTAGTTTATCTGCTTCGAGATTTAAGGTGGGGGCGTTTTGATCACGTTCAAAGGTTGCGCCAAAAATATGCTGACTATTAATAGCAGGGGTTAAATAACCCTCATGGCCAATGACTGTTTTAAGTTTGTTAGATTCATCGCTTGCCCGCGCAAAAGTCGTTTGCCCCGCAACAGGCATATTGGGTAAAAAATTAGATTGTTCAAAGCCAAACAAATCCCTGCCATTGCAAATAATAACCGCTTCTGCTTGTGCAATGGTTTTATTGTCGTTGTTTAAAACTACCCAATCCGTATCTTGCTTTTTTATGATAAGCGCTTCGCTTTCAGTAATCACTTTACAATTTGGATGATCACTTAAGGCTTGGCAAAAACTTGCAGGGTTGATCCAACCTGCTTGAGGGAAATAACTGGATTTGTAGGGCAGGTCGATTCCTGCGATTTGTGAGGTTTCATCTTCATTTAATGACTGTAAAAAATCATTAGAAAACTCGCGTTGTGCCAACGCTTGCCAACGCTTCTCTTCGCGTAAATTATGGGTGAGTTGTAACGCGCCACAGCTTTGCCAATCAATCGTTTTACCCTGTTGCTTTAAGGTATCTAAAAGAGAAAGCGTATAATCAAAAGACTGTGTATAAAAATCCTCACCCAAGCTTTGTTGCGAAGTCATTTTAGGCAGAATCACGCCAATAGGGTTTCCCGAAGCTTCTTTAGCAAGTTCGTTATGTCGCTCAATCAAAGTCACTTGCCAATCAACTTGGCAAAGATGCCAAGCCATTTGGCAACCCGCAATTCCACCACCGACTATTACGACGTGTTTGGTTTTCCAATGGTATTCGGGGTAATTAAACCAAGGTGTGTTTTGAAATGATTTAGGCACTGTTAGTTTCTTATCATGTAAAAGTGGGGGGGTGTGCATACATAAGCTTAATACAGATAAATGACAGACACAAAAAAACCACTACAAGAGTGGCTTTTTTGTGCAGTGTTATTTGATGTTAATAATATTAACGACCAAACAGTTTACTAGCCATGCCGATTGCACCGCTGATCCCACCGATAGAGTCTAATAAAGACCCACCGCTAGAAGCGTTGTTTACCATCTCAGGCATTGCATCACGTAATCCGCCGATAGCTTCTGACTCGCTCATGCCAAGCTGTGATGCAAAGTCAGAGATTTTGTCTGCACCAAACATATCCATAACGTTGCTATCTTCCATAGGAGCGTTGTCTCCGTCGCCTAACCAAGATTGTGCCATGTCAGCCATGCCGCCGTCTTGCATTTTTCCTAGCAATGAACCAATGTCAAATCCGCCATTGTCATCATTCCCACCTGTTAAGCCAGATAGTGCAGATGTTAGTGAACCAAGGTCTAGCCCGCTACCTGTATCGCCACTTCTGTTGCTGTTCATAAACGCAGATGCGCCCATTTTTAATAAATCACTCATATCCATAATATATTTCCTTTTGTGTGTTGGGGGTTAGAAAGAAAAATGCAAATGTATTAATCCATCGGAATTCTTATTTTTTGACCAGGGTAAATCAGGTCAGGGTCTTTGATAACTTCTTTATTTGCTTCAAAGATTTTAGGATAATCATTACCGTTACCGTAAAACTGTTTTGCAATTTTCCATAAGCTATCGCCTTTAGCAATCTCGTAATATTGTACTTCAACGGTTTGCTCAGGCGTGGTTAACTCATCAGCATTGACTTCTGAAATACCAAATATATTGCCTGCCATGAGTACTGCTTTTTCATAAGCGCTGGGGTCATCAGTATCCCCTTTGATAGTTGCAACGCCGTCTTTAACTTCAATTTCTAAGTTATTGATACCGGGGTTATCTTCTTCGATATGTGCTTTAATTTTTTCTGGTGCTTCGTCTTCACTACCAAATATTTTCTTGCCAATTTTTTTGGCAAAGTCAAACAGACCCATGATTCTCTCCTTTGATGTTCGATAATAATTTACATTAACTATCATAGGGTAATTATCAGAGTTTTCAATGACTAATATTTTTAAGGCATGTAAAAGTGGGGGGGTGTGCTTTATACTACTGCTTTTGAGAAAAACAATAGTAGGAATCAATATGAGCCAGCCGTTAGCAGTATCTATTCTTTATAAATGGTTTAAAGAAAACGCCAAGAGTTTCAAAAATAAAAATGCTGAAATGGAGTTTAGAGATTCGGGGCAAGGCTCAGCTTATGTACGTGTGGATACGGTAAGCTATATGTCAGAATTAATTGTATGGGATAAAAACTTTCATTTAGATGAAGAAAGAATTGATCGAGATACGGATGAATCAATGCAACTTAAATTGCATAAGTACGAAACACAGGCTGAGTTTGAACAACACCTCGCAGATTTTATCAAATGGTTTGATAGCGTAACTGAGACTACAAATGACGATGTAGACGACTAATGATCATGTAAAAGTGGGGGGGTGTTGCTTTTTAAGGCTCACCAAGAGCCAAGCCGAGCCCTCGAGACAACTGCTTTAGCTTGCTCTTTAGGGTGAGGCGAGGCCGAATAAAAGTATGCTGGGCATTGCGAAGCAATACCCAGTAGTGGTTGAAACAAAGGTAGTGGGTTTTTAAAAGGCATTTTCTTTTGAAAGATAAAACAATCACCTACCGAACAAACGTACCAAACTTAACAAAGCGTTTATGCCAGTACGATATATCCATGCTAGCTACTTTTACACGTTTTCCACCTGAGGGTGCATGGATGAATTTTCTATCCCCAATATAAACTCCGACATGGTTGGTTTTTCGTCCTGTCTTAAAAAATAGCATATCACCTGGTTGTAATTGCGCGTAGCTAATAGTGCGGCTTTGGTCACGTTGTTTGGCGGCGGTTCTTGGAATTTTGATGCCCAATGCATTTTTATGAACGTATGACATTAACCCGCTACAATCAAAACCTTGCTGTGGGTTGTTGCCGCCCCACTTATAGCGTGTTCCTATAGTGCTTCTTGCAATATTGACCATATGATTTCTTAAAGGATTTTGGCTGGCAACGGGTGATGACTGTGGAATCTGTGCTCTTTGTGATCGTTGTCGAGGTGTTGGCACTCGCTTTTGTTGTGAGTGTTGTGACGGTTGTGATTGGTGAGTAGGTGAAGATACACGATGGTTTACTGAGCGTTGAGGGACTTGCGAACAAGCGCTCATCAGTAGTGATGCGAGTATCGCGATAGAATAGTTTCTTATTATCATGTGCTTAGCCCGATTTATTATTGTTATTCACTAAGACTCATAATTATGTAAAGAGTTCATAGTAGGGTCACTATAACGCTGTTATGTTGACTCCTTGCTGAACGAATAAGAGGAAAAATTATTTTTTGTGATAATTTCCTTAAAACATGCACAAGAATTCCACACGAGCTTTTCTAATTATTGTAGAATTCACACCATTCATTGCTTGAAACTAAACTTCTGTAAAAGAGTCTATTTTTTAGTAACAATTATTGGGGCGTTCCTTGTCAGATAACAAACACAATAAAAATTCAGATAAATCCACTAAGAAAGATCCGTCAATCGATACTGATGATCTGCAAGCTGTGGATGATATCGTTACGTCTAATAATGGCGTGGCGCAAGAGCCAGTTGTTGCTGCTGAAGACACAGATAATAACGACAGTAGTGAGAACATAGAAAGCACAGCTGATGATGTTGTAACGCATGACGCTCCAGCTGAGAACATTGATAATAACTTTGAAATAAAAGAAAATTTCTATACAGACGATGCCGACACTACGGCTGATGTAGGTGCAGAATCAAATATTGAGCCTAGCACTGAGCCCACAGCACCTGCTAAAAAATCCCCCATCATGATGTTTTTTGGTTTTATCGGCATGATGTTGGGTGGTTTTTGGCGTGTTATACGCATTGCCTTACTGGTTGGTATTATCATCGGCTCGTTATTTGCAGCGGCTTACGTTTTACAACAAGATGAGCTCGTACGTAGCCAGTTTGAGGGTAAACGCTGGGCATTGCCTGCGCGCGTTTTTGCACGTCCGCTGGAGCTTTATGAAGGGCAAAGCCTTAAAGCGGATGATCTGCAGAGGGAATTGCAACTACTTAACTATAGTTTTGTGACACATCTGGTGGGAACAGGGCAGTTCAAGCGTGATAAAAATATTTTTTATGTGCAAACGCGAGGCTTTAAGTTTGCAGAAGATCAAGAAATTGCACGTCGCATTCTTATCGAAATTAAAAAAGATAAAATTGTAAAACTCGAAAATACCGAAAGTGAAGAACCACTTACTTTAATGCGCTTAGAGCCTGTTTTAATTGGTAATTTTTACCCACATCACAACGAAGATAGAGTGCTCGTAAAGCTGGATGATGTTTCGCCGTTATTGATTAAAGGCCTGGTGGCAGTAGAGGATAGAACTTATTATGATCATTTTGGGGTGAATCCAAAATCCATTGTTCGTGCGATAGTAGCAAATGCTAAAGCAGGGCGAAAAGTGCAGGGCGGTAGTACGCTTACACAACAGTTAGTTAAGAACTTTTACTTGTCTAACGAGCAAAGCTATAAGCGTAAAATTAATGAAGCCATTATGGCGTTACTGTTAGAAGTGCATTATAGCAAAGAAGAAATTCTCGAAGCTTATATGAATGAGATTTTTCTTGGGCAAAACAAGCAACGTGCGGTGCATGGCTTTGGTATGGCTTCTCAATATTATTTTAATAAGCCGATTAAAGAGTTGCGGCCTGAGCAAATTGCATTGTTGATTGGTGTTGCCAAAGGCGCGACGTATTACAACCCGCGTCGTCATCCAAAACGTGCGACACAACGTCGTAATTTGGTTATTGATGTTATGGCGCGCGAAGGTGCTCTAGAACAAAAAGACGTAGCAGGGCTTAAAGCACGCCCTTTAGGTGTGACGACGTTCGCACCGCCCAGCGTTAGCCCATTCCCATCGTATTTAGAATTGGTTCGTAAGCAGTTACAGCGTGATTACAATGAAAAAGATTTACGCTCAGAAGGTTTGTTGATCTTCACAGCGATGGATCCTGTTATTCAAATTCAAGCAGAAGAAGTCTTACAAGCTCGTATTAAAAAGTTAGAGAAATCGCGTCGTATGAAGAAGGATAAGCTCAATGGCTCAATGGTGGTGAGTAGCGTTCAGGGCGCTGAAGTATTGGCGGTTGTTGGCGGGCGTGATGCACGTTTTGCTGGCTATAACCGTGCATTAAATGCAAAAAGACAAATAGGTTCATTGATAAAGCCCGTTGTTTATTTAGCGGCGCTTGAAAACAAAAAATACAATTTAGGCACGCCTGTTGATGCGGGAGCAGTGACGGTTCGTCTATCCAAAACAAAAATATGGGAGCCTAAAAACTACAGTAAAAAAACAAAAGGCATGGTGTCGTTTGAAAAAGCTTTGGTTAAATCAATCAATACACCCACGGTGCGTATCGGTATTACCTTAGGACTGGATAAAGTTATTGATCAACTTCATGCATTAGGCTTGCAAAAAGAGCTACAACCTAACCCCTCATTATTGTTGGGAGCGCTAGAATTATCACCAATGGAAGTTCAGCAAATTTATCAAACTATCGCCGCAGGTGGAACGTATACGCCACTAACCGCGATTCGTAGTGTGATGGACTCTTATGGCAAAGCGCTTAAACGCTATCCGCTTCAAGTTAAACAAGTGGTGAGTGAAGAGTCGGTATATTTACTCACACATGCGATGAATAAAATCACCAAAGAAGGCACGGCACAGTACTTAAAGCGTGCGCTACCTGCGTGGAAAAATGCAGCAGGTAAAACAGGTACAACCAATAAAAATGTGGATAGCTGGTTTGCAGGTTTTACAGGTCAGCATGTGGCTTCTGTTTGGGTGGGGCGTGATGATAATAAGCCAACAGGGTTTACAGGCTCGGCAGGTGCATTGCGCGTATGGGGTGATTTAATCAAAGCTATCCCAACCAAGCCCTTTAAACCAAAACGCCCGCGCAATGTTAAGTTCTTTAAAATAAATAGCATGACAGGTTTGTTGCATAATCCTTCCTGCGGAAAGGGTGAGATTTTTCCCTACTTGGTAGGAACAGAGCCTGATGAAGTGTATGAGTGTCCGCCACCAGAGATATATATGGGTGCAGATGGTCCTGTTATTGGAACGCCGACATGGGAGCAGGGCGTACAACCTAATCAAGTAGCGCCTAGCTCTGGCTCAAGACAAGGTGCACAAGCTGCTAAAATTTGGGATAATAATAAGCAGATCAAACAACCCAGCCCACAAAAAAGGCCGCCTGTTCAAAAGCCTCCTGCAAAGAAACAGAATTCACCTATCTGGATTGATAAATTACTGGAACGATGACATGAAACCTTTACACAAACTAAGCGTATTTGCCTTTATTTCAGGGTTTATTCTGTTGCTGAGTGGCTGTTCGACAGCCGCTTATAACTCGGGTTATTCACGGCCAGCACAACGCAGTATGCCTAAAATCCCTGAAGTGAAGCCACAAGTTGCAAGGCGTGTTCAACCAAGAGCAGTTGTTAAGCCTACAAAAAGATCAGCCACTAGAGTGCAAAAATACACGATCAGTAGTAAATCAAAGACGATTATCACGCCAAAAGAGATTGTCGCTGTCGATCCTGAAATACAGAGAATGGAAAATAAAAAGCGTGTGACGGTTGATATTGATCCTTATGCAACCATTCCTGAAAACAGCTCTAGCAGAGGCATTTCACCCCCTACACCACCGGTGTTTAAAAGTAGCTCTGCCGTTAAATCTTTAGTGATACGTGCGCGTGCAGATTTGGTTGTGGGTAACACGCAGTCAGCAATTGCTAAGTTAGAGCGTGGTTTGAGAATAGAATCACAAAACCCAAATATTTGGCATTTATTGGCTAAAGCACATTACGATCAAAGTGGTTATCAACAGTCGATCACGATGGCAAAAAAATCAATTCGCTATGCAGGCAATGATGATCTTATCGGCAAGAACTGGAAGCTGATCCAAAAAGCAGGGAAGAAGTCTGATGATGCCATCGCGCAAAAAGAGGCACTAGATTATTTTAAGGTTAATCCTTGAAGCAAAGTGAAAACTCGGTTGAAGGTCTCATTGAAGGTTTTGTAAAGCCCGAAACAGAAGCTGACTGGAAAAAATTACTCAGTGAAGAAGGCCCTTTAGCCAAAGCCATTCCTGGTTTTCAAGTGCGCGAACAACAGCAAGAAATGCTTTGCGCCGTAGGTGATGCCATAAAAAATCATTCGCCAGCCGTGATTGAAGCGGGTACAGGTGTTGGTAAAACTTTTGCTTATTTAGTGCCAGCGATAGCATCAGGCGGTCGCGTGATCATTTCGACAGGTACAAAAACACTGCAAGATCAGCTTTTCGCTAAAGATTTACCGATTGTAAAAAATGCATTAAAAACAGACACTAAAACAGCTTTGTTAAAAGGTCGCGCGAACTATCTTTGCACCTATCGTTTGCACCGCGCGCAAACCGAAGGGCGTTTTGATGATCGTCGTTCACTCACGCATTTACAGCGTATTGCCGATTGGCAAGTGATTACATTTTCTGGCGATATTGCCGAACTCAACAGTGTGCCACGCGATGCTGAAATTTGGCAACACGCCACCTCAACCGCTGAAAATTGCTTAGGCTCTGACTGTCCAGATTATGATACCTGTTTTGTGGTAAAAGCGCGCCGAGAAGCCCAAGAAGCGGATGTGGTTGTAGTAAACCATCACTTATTCTTTGCCGATCTTGCGCTAAAAGAAGAAGGCTTTGGCGAGCTACTACCCAGCGCTAACGCAGTTATTTTGGACGAAGCACATCAACTACCAGAAATTGCCTCTACCTTTTTTAGCGAAACATTGAGCAGTCGCCAATTATTAGAATTTGGGCGTGATACATTGGCAGAGGCCTTGACGAACGCAGGTGACATGCCCGAGCTTCGCGATAGCCTTGCAATGCTTGAGAAGTGTGTATTGGATTTGCGTTTAGCGATGGATAAACCAGGCTTGCGTGAGCCGTGGTATAAAATAAAATCAAAGCCCGCGATAGAAAAAGAAATTATACATTTGGGTGAAATCTTAAATGATCTACAAGACCAGTTATTGGTGGCGGCAGAGCGAAGCAAAGGCTTGGAATCATGCTACGAGCGTGTTCAGCTACACAACCAGCGCCTTAAAAACTTGAATAACCCCAAGTCAGGCACCGTGCAATGGTACGAAACTTACACGCGTTCATTCTCCTTGGTTTCTACGCCGCTGGATATTGCCGATACATTTAAAAAGCATTTAGAAAGCTGGCCTTGCGCGTGGATTTTAACCTCAGCAACGCTTGCAGTGGGTAAGTCGTTTGATCATTTTACACATCGCATTGGCATGGAGTCTCCCAAAGAGTTATTACTCGATAGCCCATTCGATTATTGGCACAACGCTTTGTTATACGCGCCGCCTGATATTCCCGAGCCACAAAATGTCGACTTTGTGCCAGCGGTTGTTCAAGCCTCTATTCCTGTAATCGAAGCCTGCGAAGGGCGCACTTTTATGCTGTTTACCAGCTATCGCGCATTGAATGAAGCGGCGGCTATTCTAAAAGATGAAATTGATTATCCTATTTTGGTGCAAGGTGAATCATCACAAGCAGATATGATCAAAAAATTCCGCAAGCTCGGTAATGCTGTTTTGCTAGGAACCAGCAGTTTTTGGGAAGGCGTAGATGTACGTGGTGAAGCATTGAGCTGTGTGATTATTGATAAGCTTCCGTTCTCATCTCCTGGTGATCCTGTTTTAGAAGCGCGGATTAAATCCATTCGAGAAAGTGGTGGGAATCCCTTTGGTGAATATCAGCTACCGCAAGCGGTTATCGCGCTAAAGCAGGGCGTAGGGCGCTTAATTCGCGATGATAATGATAAAGGCGTGCTGGTTATTTGTGATCCGCGTTTGCGTACAAAATCGTATGGAATGACCTTTTTAAATAGTTTACCCCGAGTGCCAAGAACCAGTAAATTGGAAGTGGTAGAACGCTTTTTTGAAATTCTAAAGAATAAAAAAGAAGAAGATAAAAGTGGCAAGAAAGACAAGAGTGACAAAGATGATAAGAAAAAGAAAGATGTGAAGAACGATGACTAAAATACTCGCCATCGAAACAGCCAGCGAAGCCTGTTCTGCAAGTTTGCAGATTACAGATGGTGCAAACAGCCAAGTGTTTTCGCGTATAGAAACAACCCCACGACAGCACGCAAAACTTATTCTCTCGATGCTAGATGAAGTCCTCGATGAAGCGGGTATCGCATTAAATGAAATTGATGCAATCGCATTCGGGCGCGGACCAGGCGCATTCACAGGTTTAAGAATTGCCGCAGGCGTGGCGCAAGGCGTAGCATTATCGGTTAACAAACCAGTTGTGGCGGTTTCCACGCTTGCCGCTTTAGCAGGGCAGGTTATGGGCAATAAAAATTATCAAGATGAGATCGTGATAACCGCCTTAGATGCTCGCATGGGTGAAGTCTACTGGGCTGTCTTTAAAAGAAACAATGAAGGCATGGTTGAATTAGTTGGCGAAGAACAAGTGAGCCAACCACAAACAATGTTCCAGCAAGCCGTTTTAAATAATACCGAAGATGTAAAAATACTAGCCATAGGTGCAGGTTGGGATGCTTACGCAGAAGAACTATTGGCTAATAACAAGCCAGAAAACATAAGCCATTGGGAAAGTATTTATCCCACTGCAAAGGATATTGCTCAACTAGCCGTACCACTTTTTGTTGAAGGCAAAGCAGTAAGCCCCGAAGAGGCGCAGCCTGTCTATATTCGTAATAATGTGGCTAAGAAATCTAGTAAGCAAGCTAATAAGTTTAACTTGTAAAGCACACCCCCCCACTTTTACATGATCATGTAAAAGTGGGGGGGTGTGCTAATGTCCTTAAGTTCAGGAGAAACACGACCATGCTTCCCTTCACTTCCGCTCAGGATAAACCAAGTCCGCCTCAGCACACATGCGCTGTTTGAGGGCGTTCCCTGAGCCTGTCGAAGGGTTCCAAGTGCTTATGCCATTATGGCGCGCTAAAATATATCAATTTCCTGTCGAATCTCTGTTTCCATATTCGCAATGCTACCAAAGTGTTTCATCATTTCATCAGCACCTTCCTGAGACATAAATTTTTCCATAAACGCTTCTTGGTGTGCTTTACCTTCCCACTTAACAATGCAATAGACTCTACTATCAGCGTCTATTCCCGAATCTCGGCTGATAAAGCCTTCCGATTTGGCAATATCAGTATCAATGGTTTTTGATAGCTCTTTCCAGTTTTCAAGTTGCCCTTCATGTAATTCAAAAGATTCAATAATGGTATATGGGTTCATTTGCAGTTCTCCTATTGGTTTGATTGTAGAAGTAAGAGCATACAACATCACTACTGACAGCATTGTGTCAGTAGTGATTAAGAAAAATTGATTATTTCTAGAGTATTAGTATTGACTAGGGGAAATTTAAACAATGAAAAACATCATGTAAAAGTAGGGGGGTGTGAACATTGCCATTCTAAAAATCCAAAGAAAGATCCTTATGATGCGACATACAACTCGCTACGCCTTTGGCTTGTTCTTCTGTTAAACGTTCTTGTAAACGTATGCCGATAGTTTTGGAGAGTGCTTTTTCGTGGTTTTTAAGGTTAGTCAGCAGCTCTTTATGAGCACGTTTTCGCCATATGGTATCGGCTTGGAATGTTTCATGGGCTTTTTGCATAAATACCATGGCTTTTTCTTTGGCTTCGTCAGTTTTATCCTTTTTAAGAACACGTCTGGCTTTTGATAAGGCAGACTTTATACTGCTGGTGCCTTTTAGCTTGGAGAGTGCGTTTTCAACTTTTTTGATTTCTGCCATGGCTTCTTTCTTGCCCATGTTCATAACGGTTTTATCTAGCGCAACTAAACGCTCTGAAAGTGTATTCAGTGGCTCGCTATCGGCGATGGTGAGTTGTAGCTCATGCAGTGACTCTGTGGATGAATCTACCATGTTAAAGTAGCTACGGCGGTCTTTCTTTAGCTTTGTGGCTAGCGTTTTATATTCCTTATGGCGGGATTCCCATTCTGTTGGAATGCTTTCTTCAAGGCTTTGTTTATCTGTCTTGAAAGTTTTAAGACTTTCTTCAATGTTGGCGACTAGACTATTGTCATTACTGCCAGAAGCTAAATATTCTAACTCTTTTTCTGTTTCCTTAATTTTTCGTGTGATATTTTTAATATCCGAATTTAAGTACAAAACTTGTTTTTGCAAGGGTAGGTAGCCTGTAATAAAGCTATCCATCGCTGCTTTTGATGTTCTTATTGTTTCGGCTAAGCCAAGGCCTTTAGTCGCATCTTCTATGCTTTCCTTAAAACGTTTTTGTGCCTTTTCAGGTAAGTAGCTTATATCAAAGCTTTTGGCTTTTTTGATGCTGGCTTTGATTTGATCACCCGTGCTGGCGTACTGACCCATCGTATATTCTTCCAGACAAATCTGTAGTTTTGGGTTCAGCGGTGGCGGAGCAGTTTCAGATAATAGATGGCTTCGATTAGGCAGATAATTTACCAAGCTAGGGAAGAAGCCGACGATGGCTAACCCCAATAACTGCAAGACGATAAAGGCGGATGCGCCTTTGTAAATATCGATGGTTTTAACCACTTTATCGGCAACACCCCGCAGATAAAACAAGGCGAAACCAAAGGGCGGTGTTAGGAATGAGGTTTGAATATTCAAACCGATCATAACGCCGAGCCAAACAGCAGTGATATTTGCTTCAGGGTTTGATAGCAAAATAGGTGCAACGATGGGCACAACGACTACAGCAATTTCGATAAAGTCGAGGAAGAAGCCGAGCAGGAATATTACTAGCATAACAACTACAAATTGCGTCCAGAAACCACCAGGTAGGGTGGTTAAAAAGTGCTTAACTAACTCCTCACCACCAAAACCACGGAAGGCAGAAGTGAGCATGGCAGCACCAATGAGGATGATAAAGACCATCGACGTCGTTTTGGCAGTCTCGACCATCACCTCTTTTAAGGTATTATCAATTTTAAAGACACGCCATGCACTCCAAGTGACAGAAAATAATAAGAAAGCAACGGCAATCGCGGTTAGTTTGATATTGGTAAATTGCTCTTCACTTTTGATGTTTTTGATATTCAGATCGTAATTGCTGGTGAAATAGGCAATTACCACGAGAGCAGCTAAGGCAATTAACAACGGAATGTATGCGGTGGATTTTGCGCCTGTATGCAAACGATAACCTGCCATAATCATAGCGCCGATAGCGCCAATAGAACCTGCTTGGTTTACTGTAGCAACGCCCAACAATATAGAACCCAAAACAACAAAGATAAGTGTTAGTGGTGGCACTAAGGACAGGAAAATATTGAGCGCAAACTTTCGGTCATAATCGCCTTCGTAAGGAACAGGCGGCGCCATTTCAGGTTTTATGATGGCGACAATAAGAATATACGCCATATATAAACCAACAAGAATCATGCCTGGAATAAGCGCACCCATAAACATATCGCCCGCACTAGCAGAAACCACATCGAAGTGTGAAGGCATAGAAAACTCGCCAGTCGCTTCTTTGTAGAGTGCTTTGCGCATGGTGTTGGCTTGATCCGCTGCGCTGGATAATTGATCTGCTAGAATGATTAAAACTATGGATGGAGGAATAATTTGGCCCAACGTCCCAGAGGCACAAATCGTGCCTGTTGCTAGTGATTTGGAATAATTGTTTTTGAGCATCGCAGGTAGAGAAATCAAACCCATTGCGATAACCGTTGCGCCAACAATGCCTGTGGTTGCGGCAAGCAAAGTTCCTACGAACACGACTGAAATACCCAGCCCGCCCGGTAACGGACCAAACAATTGGGCCATGGCAATCAGCAAATCTTCGGCGATTTTTGAGCGCTGTAACATAATGCCCATAAAGATAAACAGCGGGATAGCGATTAACGTATCGCGCTCAACAATCCAATACAAGCTTCTAAAATTGGTGACTCCCGCGCTTAGCCATTCTGATGGACCATCTTGCGCAAAGTAAGCGCTAGGGTCGCCTGCAAAAATATAACCAGAAGCGGCGGCTGCACCGACAGCAAGAATGGCAGAACCAGGGAGAGCGAATGCAACGGGGAAGCCTGAAGTTAATGCCCAAATCATTAGGCCGAATAATACGGCTAGAAAAAAGAGTTCCATAATCTAGTGTTCTCCGCCAGCAGGTAGTGGCGCATCTTTTTCGTTAAATAAATAGGCACAACTACTTAAAAATAAACTTACAAACTGTATCGCCATGGTCACCGCAAACACGATTAAAAAACCTGCCATTAAATATTTTACGTACAGTCCGTAACCACTTTGTGAGATTTCAAAAGTGATAATCGGGCTGATAAGACTGCTATATTTTGTGCCAATACCGTAGTGCAAAATTGTCCAACACAGCGGTAAACCTAACAGTAATGTACCTAGTGCATTAACCCATGCTTTTTTGCGAGGTTTGAAACGTGCGTAAAGCACATCGACGCGCACGTGTCCATTGTCGTACAGGGTATAAGCGCTGGCAAAAAGGAATAGGGCGGCATACCAAAACCTAACAAGGTCGCCCATGTAGGCTTGCTCGTAAGAGAATATAAAACGTGTGAGAACGATGAAAAACTCAGATAAAACCACCAAGAAGGCAAGCCAAGTAAACCCTAAAGACTTACTAAAATAGGCAATCACAAATGAGAGTGCTATCAAAGGGTAATGCACATACAAGCCGCGTTTAGTCGCCAATCCCATGGCATCGCTTATGTTTGTGCCAACCAATGGTTCGAGGAAGTTTTCTACGCGCAATAATGAGATAACTGTATCGGCGACTCCGACAAGAAAAACCGCCCAGAATGCGGCGCGAATAATATAAAAAGCAAGTTTCCTATAGGTATCGGAGTCTGCTGTGAGTGTGGTGTTGGGTGTTTTAGAAACACGAATAATGATAAAAACAAAAACGGCAAAATAAGCCATGAGTAGGGCAATGCCTTTATAAATTTTTGTTGAGTCTTGTTCAGCTTCATTTGAACCCATTAGTGCTTTGATGGATTCGCCAAGGTTGGGCCAATCTTGCCAAAAAATCAAATAACGATTGGCAAGATAGAGTAGTACCGTGGCGACGAGGACTTTGCCTATTATTCGAATAAATGATTTTGAACGAGAAGGACTCGAATCAAGGCCCGAGTTAGGGCTTGTGTTAGAAATAACGGCTGAATTCATTTAGTAGGGATGCCTTTGTATTGTACTAAAACTAATATAAGTGTACTGAAAACCACTGTCATTCCCGCATGTTTCTAGCGGGAATCTTGTTGATCTATTACAGATTCCCGATAAAAGCACTCGGGAATGACGGAGTGTTGTTTAAGTAGTTTGATAAGTAGACTAATAGTAATCTAATTATCAAAATAGTTTAACTGTGTTGTAAGTGAATGATGACTTATTTTAAGAAGCAGTCCTGCTGAGCTTGTCGAAGTACACCCCCCTAGTTTTACATGATGCAAAAGAAAAAGAAGCCCACGAAAAGCACGAAATTAACGAAAAAAAAGCATTCAATATATTTAAACTTTCGTGTTTTTTAGCTGCGCTGGTCTAACGGCTCGTGCCTTTCGTGGACATCTTTAAATAGGTCATCATAACCAAAGAAAACGGAGCGCCAAGGCTCCGTTTTCATTTTGTTAGAAAGTGTTTAGCTTTCTACAGACCCAGTACGCGGTTACGTTGTGATACATAAGCTTGGTCAGAGATTTTCGCCCAGCTACCGATATTGGCACGCGCTGCTTCAAAACTCTCATGAATCTCTTTAGCCAGCGGGCTGTGCTTTTTAACGTCAGCAAATACTTCTTCTGCTGCTTCGCCAAAGCTATCGTAAATTTCATCACTGAAAGCGCGTAGCTTAACACCGTGTTCTTTGATTAATGATGCTAATGCTTCACCGTTCTTCGCATTGTATTCAGACATCATAGTATCGTTTTCTTGAGCCGCAGCTGCTTTGATGATTGCTTGGTTCTCTGCTGATAAGCCATCCCACCACTTTTTATTCATGCCGACAGCAAGCATGGCGCCTGGCTCGTGCATGCCTGGGTAGTAGTAGTATTTAGCCGCTTCGTAGAATTTCATGATCTTGTCATTCCAAGGGCCAACCCACTCAGTCGCATCCAATGCACCTGATACCAAGTTCTCATAAATCTGACCACCAGGAAGTGATACAGGAGAAGCGCCTAGCTTAGCAAGCACATCGCCACCCAAACCTGGGATACGCATTTTTAAGCCTTTAAAGTCATCAGCTGAATTCATTTCCTTACGGAACCAACCACCCATTTGAACGCCAGTGTTACCACACATTAATGACTTAACACCAAACTTAGCGCCTAATTTGTCCCAAAGCGCTTGTCCGCCACCAAAGTTAATCCAAGCGTTCATCTCTGTTACGGTCAAACCGAATGGAACAGAAGTAAAGTAAGCAAAACCTGGGTGTTTACCTTTCCAGTAATATTCTGCGCCGTGGTACATTTGAGAGTTGCCTTTAGCTACTTCATCAAACGAGTCAAACGGCTTAACACGCTCACCAGCCGCGTAGTATTTAACTTCCATACGTCCGCCACTCATCTCCGTGATGCTCTTAGCGAAACGCTGCGCGCCTGTTCCTAAGCCTGGGAAATCTTTAGGCCAAGTAGAAACCATATTGATTTTGATTACTTTCTCATGCTTTGCAGCGATTGCTGGCACTGTAGCGACAGCTGCGGCAGCAGTAGCTGCACCAACAACGGCGCCTTTTAAAGCTTTACGTCTATCCATACTATTCCATCCTCTTTGGTTTAGTTTTTTTCTTGCACACGCAAGTGTTGTGATTGTTTTTTGTTACCTTTGAAGGGTAGCTCATGAAATTGGGTTTTGCATCGGTAATATTACTTATTTTATTGTTTGGTTTTTGTAGCTCCCTCTCCGCTCTTTATTAGGAGTGGAGAGGGCTGGGGGTGAGGGGGAATAGCTTCGCTATTTGTTTCTAGTTATTATTTGTAAGCACACCCCCCCCCACTTTTACATGATGTTTATTATCTAAATTAAGTTAATAGCCGTCATTCCTGCATGCTTCTAGCAGGAATCTTGTTGGGTAGATTGTGGATCATGTAAAAGTGGGGGGGTGTGCTTGAGGTAATATAAAATGGCTACATGTCAGGTTTAAGTTATCGATATCCAATTTTTACCCCACATATTTTCGTTAATTAAAGGTATACTTGAAAACACCTTATAGTTTAAAAATATCATGCATTATGACTTCAAAACTCGTACAAAAACATCCTATTAAGGGTAGCCGTGAATTTCGACTTGCCGAAGATGAAATTCAGTACACTATCAAATCTCCGTTCAAAACTGATTCGTTAAGCGTTCTTTACGATGTATTAAATTCAGAGCCTGTTATCTCTGGTTCAACGCTGTCATTTATAAGTAATGTGAATAAAGAGCCATTGGTTGAAATGTTCCTCAATAAGCCAGACAAGAAGACATTTGATCAGTTTGTTAAGAGCTTACAGCAGAAAATTATTGAAAATGATTTTGGTCGTTTTCGCGTTGGAGACAAAGGCATCGATGTAGATATCGTAAGGCTGGATGAATCTATTGAAATGTTGCAGAAAAGCGTAGACCCAACTGAAATCGAATTACTTCTAGCTGCATTAATTGAACTTAAAACGAAACCCTCTGATATTAAATGCCAGAATAATGTCGCCGAAGCATTTAATGATCTTGGTTTTGCACAAAGTCAGGTAATTATTCATGCACCTTATATCAATTTTATGTTTTCTGGAAACAGGTGGCATGATGATGCATGATACCTAGTATATCTTTTTCATCATAAAACAGGATCAACGAGACAAATAACTATGCCCGCAAAAATAGAAATATATGGCACGACCAGTTGTAGTAAATGCGTTAGTGTCCGAGAGTTTTTGGATGAGAAAAATATCGAAACTATTGATTATATGATTGACCTGATGCCACTTGAAAAAGACGAGATGATTCAGCGCTGTGGGCTCAAGTATTATCCCCAAATATTCATTAACGATAAGCATATAGGCGGAGAAGAAGAGCTGCTGATGCTGGAGCATGAAGGGAAGTTACAAGCGTTGTTGGGTATATAATTAAAACAGTACTGTAGGTTGGCCTGACGTTAGGAAGCCCAACAAGTCTCAATTAAATCAATTTCTGTTGGGCTTCATGCCTCGGCCCAACCTACATTTCACAGTCTTCCAATATTTATAATTCAATTACTAATAATCAGCTACTTTTGTTAGCAATCTTCGTATAAAATTCGCCATCAAATTTCGCTTACTAAAATGACACAAAATATATGACTGAACTAACGATAGCAACGCACAACGGTAATTTTCACGCTGATGATGTTTTCAGTATTGCTGCACTTAAGAGTGTATACCCTTCTTTTAAGTTAGTTCGCACACGTGATTCAGATATTATCGCCAAGGCAGATATTGTGCTTGATGTAGGCGGTGAATATGATGCGGATGCAGGTCGTTTTGATCATCATCAACGTGGTGGTGCGGGTGAGCGTGAGAATGGCATCCCTTATTCTTCATTTGGTTTAATTTGGCAGAAGTATGGTTTAGAAATATGCGATGGCAACCAAAAGGTCGCCAATGCTGTTGATGCTGGCCTAGTATCGACAATTGATGCAGATGACTGTGGTTATGGCGAAAGGGCTGAAGGTATTAGCCTTAGCCGAACAATTTCTATGTTTAACCCTAGCTGGCAAGAAGAGAGTGATTTTGATGCAGGCTTTGATGAGGCAGTGGAATTTGCATCTCGTCTTTTAACACGATTTATCGCATCTGCTAATGCTGGGATTAGTGCTAAATCAATTGTGGCTAAAGCGATTGAGGATGCGGAAGACCCAAGAGTGATTGTTTTAGAACAATATACTCCTTGGAAAAAAACCGTTATCAAAAACTCCGAAGAAGCTCTATACATGATTTACCCTTCTCAAACAGGCCAATGGCGAATACAAACAGTGCCTGTTGATCAAGCTTCATTCGAGAATAGAAAACCACTACCTAAAGCATGGGCGGGGTTATCTGGCGCAGAGCTTAAAGAAGTAACGGGGCTTGATGATGCCATGTTCTGCCATAATGGTTTGTTTATTGCTGGTGCAGAATCATTTGAAAGCACGATGAAAATGGCATCGATTGCTCTCAATAGTTAGCGCCGTAGGTTGGGCTGACGTTATGAAGCCCAACAAGTCTCAACCTACTCAATACTGTTCGGTCAGTTTTGTTGGGCTTTGTGCCTCAGCCCAACCTTGTATATGACCTCCCAAGATCAGTTTAGAGAGATGTTATAAATTATTTCTATTCCAGTTTTTCTGTATTATGAAGAAAGTTATCGGGAAGACCGCCCCAACCTTAAGCCATATTGTAAATGAGCTTGCACGTAGATAGGTCTGGTAAACAATGGGTTTCTCATACAGGACTTTTCCCTAGGGAGCTTCAGTCAGGAACCAGTGTAAATAAAAAGACGCATATTGGCAACGTGGGAAACCGCTATATACATAAAGATTTGTACATAAGGGCATTATGTGCCACCCGACATGATTCTAATATCCCTGCTTTTCATCTGCACTTGATTAATGATAATGGACTCACTAAACTTCAAGCCGTTTGTGCCATTATGCGTAAAATGACCCTAGAAATACATGCTCTGTTTAAATATCAAAAACCATTCGATGAACAGTGTTTTGTGCATTAGGTAAAATGTAAACTAATTAGTAAATCTTATGGAAGGCCCTTGTTTTTGATTGACTTTGAACAGAGTATCTACGTACTAGGGGGGATTTAGCTCCTAGTCTTTTTTCCGTGGCAAAAAAATTCTTTTAAACCTTTACCATTAAATCATCATGTAAAAGTGGGGGGGTGTGCTTTAATATAATATAGATTTTGTACGAAGTATCTTTAACAATGGAGTGTGTAAGCTTATGGATTTAGCAAACTTTTTAGAACCTGCTGTTGTGGAAGCTGGCATTATTGCGTTTGCGTCTCTTTTTGCTTTGATTGATCCTGTGGGCAATGCCGTTATGTTTGCGAGTTTAACTGCGAATGATGATGCAAAGCATCGCCGTGTTATGGCATTTAAAGGTGTGTTTATTGCTACCATATTGCTATTGGCATTTATGTTTTTGGGGCAGGGAATCTTAACGCGTTTGGGTATTTCTTTGGCAGCTTTGCGTACTTCTGGCGGAATCCTGTTACTTATTTTAGCGATTGATATGGTTTTCGCCATACATTCTGGCGGCACTTCGACAACGGATGAAGAAGAAAAAGAAGCGCGTAAAAGTGAAGATATTTCAGTTTTCCCTCTCGCAACTCCACTTATAGCAGGCGCAGGCGCAATTAGCGCGGTTATCTTACTGCATACGAATGCGCAAGGAAACGTGATGGTAGAACTTGCCACGGTTACGGCTTTGTTGCTTGTTTTGCTTATTACCTTGATACTTTTGCTGCTTTCTACGCAAGTTCAGCGCCTTTTAGGTGCAACAGGGCTAAATGTGATCAATAGAATACTGGGTGTTATTCTTTCTGCTTTGGCTGTTCAGTTTATTTTTGATGGCTTGTTGCAAAGTGGTTTGTTTGGGGTGAAGTAAAAAGGGTCTATACAATCTACATTTGAATTATTGATAGGTATTGTCATGTAAAACTAGGGGGGTGTACTTCGACTCCGCTCAGTAACCATGCTTTCATAATATTACATAATTGAGTTATTATCCCTCCATGACAAAAAATAAAAGCCAAGCTATACAATGTCCTGAATGTGGGGCTGAGATTGAAATTTCTGAGGTGCTTTCTAGCCAGCTTGAGAAGGATTTGCGTAAGAATCTTCAAGCTGAGAATGATTCCAAACTAAAAGCAGCGGTTGATAAGGTTAAGCAGGATGTTGCTAAACAATCGACGCTTGAGATTAAGGATTTAGAGAATCAACTTAAAGAGCGCGAAGATGAATCCCTTGTGTTGCGAAAACAAGCCCGCGAGCTTGAAGCGCAGAAAGAGGACATGGAAGATGAAATTACTCGCCGTGTTAAAGATGGTGAGAAGGTTTTGCAAACAAAGCTTACGGATCAAATCAAACAGTCTCTTGAGCAAGAAAAAGCCACGGAGTTATTGGATTTACAATCACAGCTTGATGATAAAAATAAAAACTTAGCCAAGGCGCAAGAGCTTGAGCTGGCGTTACGCAAGCAGGCGCGTGAATTGGAAGATAAGCAGAAAGATTTGAATATCACCTTAGAACGTAAGCTGGATGAAGGACGTAAAGAGATTGCCGATAAGTTGGCTGAAAAATACGCTAATGAAGAAAATCTAAAACTCAAAGAAAAAGAACAGCAGATTGATAGCCTGCGTAAATCTTTAGAAGATGCTAAACGCAAGAGTGAGCAAGGCTCGCAAGAAACCCAAGGCGAAGCCCTAGAGGCTGACCTTGAATCAAAGCTGCGTGTACAGTTTCCGCATGATGAAATAGCGCCAGTCAGCAAGGGTGTGCGTGGTGCGGATATTATTCAAACGGTGATAAATCTTCAATTAGCATGTTGTGGAAAAATTCTTTGGGAAGCTAAAAACACTAAAACATGGACGCAGGGCTGGATACAAAAACTCAAAGATGATCAGCTTGCGACAGGGGCAAATATTGCCATGCTGGTGTCGGTAACACTTCCACAGGGCATGACGACGTTTGCGCAAGTAGACGGCGTTTGGGTGTGTAGTCCATCGTCGGCGATTCCCTTGGTTTCTGCTTTGCGTGAGCAGTTAATCGCCGTAAACTTTGCACAGTGTGCGGGTGAGGGCAAAGATGAGAAAATGGAAATGATGTTTTCTTATCTTTCTGGTGATGAATTTCGCCAGCGTGTTGAGGCACTTGTTGATACATTTGATTCTATGACTTTACAGCTTCACAAAGAAAGGCGCGCGATGGAAAGCTTATGGAAAACTCGTGAGAAACAAATCCAGCGTATTTCTACCAATACCACAGGTATGTATGGCGATATTCGTGGCATTATTGGAAATTCCGTACAAGAGATTAAAGCGCTAGAGTTGGACGATGGGCTTGATCTTTTGGATGCGCCTGCTGAATAAAAAAACACCCGCATAAAGCGGGTGTGTGTTGCTGCTAAGTTACTGCTCTTCTCATTTTTACCTGAATCCGTCACTTCAATGCGGATTCAGCTTACCAATTTAAAACAAAGTCATAAATTATATCTTCTGGGTTGCGATGTTGATTGTAATTGTGCTGGTTGTAACCATGTTGATTATTGTATTGGCTACGCTGGGTCAGTCTGTTGTGACGCTTATTTCGAATATGATTCGAAGCCACATCTAACATTTTATTGATTTTATTTCGTTCGTGTCGATTGAGGCGACCATCGTATTGAAAGTGTCTTAAACGCTCTGAAATCCTACGCTGTTCTTTACGTAATGTTCGTACTTCTCTGCGAACGAGCTGTCCTTTATCAATGCCTTTATTGATTCTTCTGGCTTGATTGTTTTGGCGCTTATGAATGCGTTGAATAGCTCTTCGCATGGCATTACGTCTATCTTGTCCGTTATTCCAGTTGTTATTCCAGCTGTTATTGGAGCCCCATGAGTTGTGGTTATTTTGCTGGTGTCTGGTGTTATGGGCACAGGAATTGTTATGCCTGTGAGTTTTCTTTACAAAGTGTTTATTGTGCTTATTCGCGTGTTTGTTCTTTTTCCAACTGTAATCAGCCATCGCTGCTGGAGCTGCGATGACTAATGATGCTCCTAGTATCCAGTTTAAAATTGAGTGTTTCATAATACATCCCTCATTATTTCTTTTGCTAAACAAAAGTGTTGCTACAAAATAATGTGTGCAACTTATGTGTATTCTGAGGGGTTTTCTGTCAAAAGGTTTAAATCTTTACATAACTTTACAATTGGGGAGTTTTTGAGTAGACATGAATTAAGAAGCACACCCCCCCACTTTTACATGATGTTTTTAATAACATCATGTAAAAGTGGGGGGGTGTGCTTCATTTGTTATGTAGCCAGAAAGTGAGGATTAATCCAGTGCTTTCATCAAGTCAATCAGCAATCCAGCCACTTCACCAGTCATCAACGCAAACTCAATATCAATATACTCTTCGTGCGTTTGCGGGTCGTTGTCTTTTAATTGTTCATCTAAGATATCAAGGAACTTGAGTTTTTTGATTTGTAGGTCTTCCGTTAATACAAAGCTGATTTTTTCATCCCACTCAATCGCTAGTTTTGAAACAAATTTCCCGGCTTTTAAACTGGTTTGAATTTCATCTAGAGTTAAATCATGCTGTTTAAAGACGGCCGTGCCTTTATCATCGCCTTGGTTTTTCAGTTCGCATTCATAACCTAAAGTGAAGGGCGCAGGCAATTCGCAGGTGGTTAGCCATTGCGTCATGGCGACGGCAGGTGATACTTCTGATTGTGGCAACCCGGTGGGTAAGCTGCCCAATGTTTTTCGTAGTAATGTTGCAAACTCTTCGGCGCGTGGCGCTGATGCGGTGTTGAGTAGCAACCAGCCGTTCTTTGGGTCAATCCACGCATCGATTTTTTGTGTGCGGGTGAAGGCACGCGGTAATAGTTGATCTTCAATTTCTTCGCGTAATTCCTTTTTCTCTTTTGCGCCGACTTTGCGATTCTCAGCGTCTTGAATAACTTCAACTTTTTCTTGCAAGGCTTCTTTGACGACAGCTGCGGGTAAAATGCGTTCTTGTCTTGCCATGGTAAGTAAAATATTTTTACTCGATGAATGTGTCATCGAATCGCCACTGCCAATAGGCGCAACCCAGCCAAGGCTTTCGCGCTGTGTGGCAGAGCAGGGCGTGAAGGGTTTTTTTAATAGTTCTTCGTGCAACTCTTCTGCGTTTAGTGTGAAGTCTTTTTCAAATTTGAAAAGATATAGATTTTTAAACCACATGTTTTAGCCCTGATTACTTATTATTTAAGGCGGGAGATTATGCGGAAGTTGTTATACTTGAACAATCTTAATTTTAACTTATTTGTGATTTATGACAATTGAAAGCTTTCTAGAGAAACTAAAAAATACACCTAATGAAATGGACTTTAATGAGTTGATGGCAGTGGTTGATGATAACTATACGTTTACCGAAACGGCATTTGATAATGGCAACTTGCATAATGATGTAAGCGAGAATTCTGGCTCATGTAAGTTGTTTTCATTTGCCAAGTTGAATGGTTTAAGCGAAGAACAAACACTGGCGTGTTTTGGAATATATTACCGCGATGATGTTTTACAAAATCCTGAAGCGGATAACCATCAGAATATTCGTAATTTTATGAAGACTGGTTGGGGTGGTATTAAGTTTGATGGAGAAGCGCTTCAAACAAAGTAGTTATTTTCATGTCGTGCTCCTGGTTATAGGTTTGCTTGTCTTTTTGTGATTTAACCCGTATCTTTAGCCCTCTTCGAGAAGAGGCTGGGTGTAGTGGTGATGGCTATATAAGATTCTTAATTGCGCTTTTAAGTTCGGGGTATTGAAACTGATAGCCCGCCTTGACTATTTTATCTGGCACCACTCGTTGCCCCGATAGCAATAATTCTTCGGCCATTTCACCCAGCATCAATTTCATTACAAACGCGGGCATTGGGATAAATGCAGGGCGCTTTAATACTTGCCCTAAGGTGCTAGAAAATGTTTTATTCGTCACGGGGTTCGGTGCTGTAGCATTAATTGCGCCAGTGACTGATTCAGTCTTGACTACATAGCGAATGATGCCAATAAGGTCATCCATATGAATCCATGACATCCACTGTTTACCGCTACCCATAGGGCCTCCTAAGCCAAACTTAAAAGGGGGAAGCATTTTAGATAGTGCGCCGCCGTTTTTACCTAACACGATACCTGTACGCAGAAAACAAGTTCTAATACCAAGGTCTTCAATGTGTTTTGCTTCTTTTTCCCAGGCAACACATAGTTGGCTGGAAAAGCTATCATCAGTTTTTCCATGTTCATCTATTTTAATATCATCATCGTGCAGACCGTAATAACCTAAAGCAGAGCCGCTAATGACCACATCTGGTTTTACTAGAGTATCTTTCAAATAATCATACAGTGCTTTGGTCGTATTAATTCGGCTGTCTAATAACTGTTGCTTAACGCTATCTGACCAGCGCTTATCTGCTATTCCTTGTCCTGCAAGATTAATCACCACATCAAATGATGAACTGTTGCTACTGTTTAGTTCACCAAGATCAATGATTGTTTGGATTTTTCCTGAAGTTTGATTTGGTAGAAGACTGCTTTTCATTACATTTTCAAAGAGTTTCAGTGTTTTCACATCATCACGTGTGAGTACCGTGACTTCATGTTCTTCAATCAATAACTGCTTAATTAATTGTGTACCAATAAATCCTGAACCACCGGTGATGAGATAGCGTTTTTTATACATGATTATGTTCTCTCTTTCTGATTATCATCAGAGGTTATTGATTGACTTTTTGCCGTTTAAATAGGGTTGTGCCGTCATAAATGCTCTTAGATGTACTTTGGTGCAAAAAGCCGTGCTAATAACTTTTGTTTTTACAAATTCGCTTTCCAATGTTCCTTTAACAACTTGTGACCATTGAGTATTGTTGGGAATTAAGTCGTAGGTGATTTCGGCAGATTTAAAAAGTACCTTATGCTGCCAACTTAAACCTTGTTTATCTAGCGCTGTAGAATATGGGTTTATTTCGGGTAAACTGGCTGCTGGTAGGGGTTTATCATCTAAGTAAGTTGTATCAGGTATCGCATGCCAATCAGCAGGCTGAGTGAATGAAACACCTATAGCTAAGACTGCTAGAGGAATACTAATAGATATTAATGATAGTGAGGACCATTTATTAATTATTCTATTATTCTTTTCACCAGAACGAAATAGTAAGAAGACTAAAAACAACACAGTTGCAGCGACTAATAAAGACAATGCATTCATCAAAGCCACTGATAACAATAAGAATGGGTAAACCACTGACATATCGAACAAAGTAAGGGCTAATGATTCTCCTAATGTTGCTAAATATCCTGCTAATACCATGATAGGAAAATAAGTGATACGCCATAAAAGTAATGCTAATAATGACAGTAAGATATTTTTCCATATAGCCTTATTCTTAAACATAAAAAATAATAAGGTAGGTAATAGACCAGCAATAGCTGATAGATAAAACGCATAGATTATTTGATTTTGGCTCAGTGTTTCTTTTCCGTCTAACCAAAAACCAATTAAGGTGATCCATAGTGTTGATAGGGTGATAATAACTAAAAGTAGTTTTTTTATTTTCATTCTAAGTCCTTAAATAACTGATTTATGTGTGTGATAACCTGCTAGATCTAAACGCTTTGCTAACTCAGGCAAGTGGCAGGTTGGAATTTGGGGGAACAAGTGATGTTCGGTGTGATAAAACATATTATAAAATAAAATACTTTTCCATTTAGAGCGCATGGTACGTGAGTTATCCCAATGAACAATCTCACCTTGGTTATTTTTAGTATTATGGTGAACTGTCCACACGGCAAAGAAAGCAGATAAGGCGTAGGCAATCATCATCAATAGTATGTGAATTCTAAGTGCAATCACCAAGGCATCTACTTCCAACCAAAACCATACAGCAGTAATCCAAATCATATTCATTGATAGTTCAGCAACAATCCAACGCTGTGCTTTTTTATTGGCTTTTTTTAAAGCTTCCCGATGGATACGAAACGGAAATAAGGGGCCTTTGATTAAAGCTTCCCAAAAGCCCTGTTTTGCCACGCTACCTTCAATATCATCATCACCTAAACAGTGTCTATGATGCTGTAAATGAGTGTATTGAACGGCATGTAATGAACCTAGCATGAGCCAACTTAAAACGAACATCACTATATCGGTAGCCCAGCGCGAAAGCCCTATACAGTAGTGAAAAGCATTATGAGTGACGCGTAAGCCTGTTAGAAAGAAGTAAAAGGAAGCAACCACTGTTATGACTGTCCAATACGAAAACTGCCAGTAGATTATTGGGCTTTGAAGCGCATGGTTCTCTATCGTTTGGTTACTTTGCAACGATTGATAACTTGCTATTATCGCCAAAACTAACCACGGTAGTGGCAACAATAATTCTTTGACTATTTCCCATGTTTTGTAATGTAATAAATCTTTCCAGAAAACCTGTTGTTTGAAATAGTGTTGATCAAATTCTAATTTTTCGATAGCTAAATTGTTTGTTTTTGTTATATCTTGATTAAAGCTTAAGCCAAAGACATTTACTTTTAAAAAAACATTAATACGACTAATAACACAGCTCATGTTGATTCTTCACTCTGCTGCATTCGACCCGTTATTTTTAAGCGATAGCGCGCAAATAAACGATAAGCAGCTTCCATAGTGCTTAATAGAAAGGGGACTTTTTGAATGAATGGAACGATCCGACGGTAATATGGGAGATGTTGCCACAGCACCAGAAACCCCTTAACTCCAGTTATCATTTTTTGTTCGTCATCTAGCACATGGATATTATCCATCGCCTGTTGATAGCTAATTCCTGCTGCATCTAGTGCTTGCTTATCCCTACTTATATCGACCCAGTGAATTACCTTGTTTTTATCCATTTTTTGCATTGCTTTAATTTCAATGTTGCACAGAGGACACTCGCCATCATGAAAGCAAACAGCTTTTGGTTTATCGCTAATAGTGTTTGGATAAGGTTGTGAAGGTATATTCATAAATTAATTCTCGTTGTGAAAGCTAATTTAAACTAGCTGGAAGTATTTAGCTTCCTAAATGATAAGATTGGAACAAGTGATGATGCTATTTTTTCATAAACAGCTACTTATAAAAAGATAATCTTAGCGTTAAGGATTTATGTTGTTTTTTGTAAGCATCTCTCCATTTTTACAAGAGCACTTCCTTGCAAAAGTGGGGGGGTGTGCTTTAATAACCTTCTTCTTATAATTTAACTGTTTTATGTCTCGAATATACATTTCAGCTGCGCACAAATCCTCAGGCAAAACCACGCTTTCGATTGGCTTGTGCGCTGCATTTCATCAGCAAGGTTTAATTGTTCAGCCGTTTAAAAAAGGGCCTGATTATATCGATCCGTTATGGTTATCAAAAGCCAGTGGGCGTCACTGTCATAATTTAGATTTTAATACCCAATCCCATGATGAAATTTTATCAACCCTGCAATATTACGGGCAGGGCGCGGATATTAATATTATCGAGGGCAACCTAGGCTTGTACGATGGTATGGCACTGGATGGTGCTGACAGTAATGCGGCGGTAGCAAAGTTGACTAAATCACCCGTGGTGTTGGTAATTGATACGCGTGGTGTAACGCGCGGTGTTGCGCCGTTGTTATTGGGTTATCAGCAGTTTGATAAAGACATTGACATCGCAGGTGTAATTTACAATATGTCGAATGGCGGCCGTCATGAAACAAAACTACGTGCGATAACGGAGGAATATACCGATATTCCAGTCTTAGGTGTGGTGAAGAAAAACCCATTGATGGTGGTGGATGAACGTCATTTGGGACTGATGCCCAGCAATGAAAGTAAAGTAGCATCACAAAAAATTGCGGATATTGCAGAAATAGTGGCAGATTCTGTTAATTTAGAAGTGCTGATGGAGGTGGCTAACTCGGCTGAAAAATTAGAAAATATTGAGCCTCTAAACCTTAATAATATTGAAACTAGCAAAAAGTTACGTTTAGGTATCTGTGAAGACTCAGCCTTTGGGTTTTATTATGCGGGTGATAAATTGGCTTTAGAACAAGCAGGTGCAGAATTAATTTCCTTTAGCCCGCTTGATGATGAAAAGCTCCCCGATAACTTAGATGGTTTGTTTATCGGCGGGGGGTTCCCTGAAACACATATGAATCAACTCGCTGAAAATGTATCCATGCGGATGAGTATTCATAACGCTATCGAAAATGGTTTGCCCACTTATGCGGAATGTGGTGGTTTGATGTATTTATCACAAAATTTATATTGGAATAAGCAAAGCGCCCCAATGGTTGGTATTATTCCAGCTGATACGCAAATGCATGACAAACCTCAAGGTCGCGGTTACGTTAAACTTGAAGAAACTAGTGCTATGCTTTGGGATACTCAAGATAGAGGAGATATTGACCAAAAGAATAGTGAAACTAAAGATCCAATAATTAATGCGCACGAGTTTCACTATTCACGTTTAGAAAATACTGATGAGATGAAGAAAAAAGGCATATTCGCTTATAAAGTACATCGTGGTGTTGGTATAACAGGTGAGCATGATGGTTGGGTTTATAAAAACCTACTGGCCAATTATTCACATATGCGTGACACCAAGAGTTTTCATTGGGCAAGTCGCTTTATGGGGTTTGTCAGAAATATTAGCGATAAAAGTAAGATAAGTAACGAATAAGGTAAAGGATTAATATGATTAAAGTATCAGATACAGCAGCAAAACAAATTGCAATTTCAATCGAACAGATGAAGGGTGATATTCTGCCTTTGCGTGTGGCGATCAGCGTCAATCAAGATGGCTCTTTTCACTATAACATGGGATTTGATGACAGTTCTCGCGATGGTGATACCGCATTTGAAGAGAAGAATATTAAGTTTGTTGTTGATGTGGCTACCCTGCCACTTGTTGGTGGCATGATGATGGATTATGTGGAAATCAAGGATAAACATGAAATTGTTTTTTTGAATCCGAATGATCCTAATTACAAAGCACCGATGGAATAAGCTGGCTACTATAAATGTCATTAGGAGCACTCACCGATATCCCTGTTAAAATTGAAGATGAAGCGTCGCCTTTATCTAAAGAACAGAGTATCAGTGATAAACAGAAAAATCTTTTTGCCAGTGGTAATGTAGATACCCATCAAGAGTTTGAACCAATAGATATACAAAAGCCTTTGCTTGAGCTTCCTTTATTTGCACGTCTGTTTTTTATTTTTTTATCGGTTGTTTTTGTTGTTATCGGGGCAACATATTTTTGGGCAGTGAATTCTGATGATGTTCCTTCTTGGTTAGCTCCCGTGATGACAGCGATGTGGTTAACGGCAGGCTTAGGAAGTTTTTTGATATTGAGATGGATGTGGCGTCAATTTAATCAATTTAGTCATGATTTGTCATCGACGGTGAATCAATTATTAAAAGGCGATTTCACTTCTCGTATGCCAATCCGTACAGACCGTTGCCCATCACGAGGTATTAGAGAGCATATCAATGCTATTGCAGTAGATTATGAATTATTATCCCGCTCACAAAAGCGACGCTTAGCCCGCCAAGCACGTCATATAGAACAGAAAAAATATTACCTCAGCGTATTGTATGATGTTGCATCCTGTATCAATCAGTCACACAATCTGGATGAATTATTACAGCGTTTTTTAGAAACACTCACAACGGTTGTGAAAGCTAAAGCTGCCACGGTGCGGTTATTGGATAAAGATGACAATATGCGCTTGGTAGCTAGCATCGGCTTGAGTGATGAGGTTGTCAAAAAAGAAGAATTATTGCCAGCACCAACATGCCTTTGCGGAAAGGCATTGACTGATGCAAAAGTTATGGTGAATAACGATGTCAGACAATGTGGCATGATAATAGGAAGCACTTTTTTTGAGGATGAAGATGATATTGAAATGCTGGCGATACCCTTGCAATATCGCGGTAAAACATTAGGTGTTTATAATCTTTTTGTACGTCGAAAAGAGAATGACTTTCTTGAAGGTGAGCACGAACTATTAGAAAGTATCGGTCAACACTTAGGTATGGCGATTGAGCAATCAGGTGTTGAAGAGGATGCGAGAATCTTGTCAATTATAGAAGAACGTACACGCATGGCACATGAGTTACATGACTCATTGGCCCAAACACTTGCAAGTTTACGCTTTAAAGTTCGTTTGTTTGATGACTCAATGAATCAAGGTGATGAAGAAGTCATCTGGCACGAGCTAGAAGGCTTGGAAAATACCATTGATGATGCCTATGCAGAGCTGCGTAGCTTAATAACTGACTTTAGAGCCCCCATTGATGGAAAAGGTGTGGTACGCTCAGTTGAGAAGGTGACAGAACGTTTCAGACAAGAAACGGATTTAGATGTTTTCTTCTACCATAACTGGGATTTAGAAAACCTCTCACGTGAATCAGAAATTGAAGTAGTGCGTATTGTACAAGAAGCACTTGCCAATATTAAGAAACACGCAAAAGCAGCCAGTGTGCGTATTTTAATGAGTAGTACGGCGGAAGGGCATTGCAGTGTTTTGGTAGAAGATGATGGTATTGGCTTATCAAAACGTAAAAAACCGAATAGCGAGACGGGTGAACATATTGGTCTTTCTATTATGAATGAACGCGCCGAAAGAATTAATGGTGAAATTTTATTTGAAAGTGAAGGAGAGGGAACCTTGGTGCAGCTAAGTTTTGATGTTCCTGTCACACATAATAAAGTGAGTCTTTTAAAAAAATCTGATTGGGTTTAATAAAGAATTATGAATGAAAGAATATTACTGATTGATGACCACACCTTATTTCGTGCAGGTTTGTCTGATCTACTAACACGCAGGAAAATTGAAGTCGTGGCATCAGTAGGCGAGGGCACAGAAGGTTTAAAAATAGCGGATAAAGAAGAATTAGACATTGTTTTATTGGATATGCGGATGCCTGAAATGGACGGTATTAGCGTATTAAAAAAATTAAAAGAAGCACACCCAGATTTGCCTGTGGCAATGCTAACGACGAGTAGCGATGAAAGTGATTTAGTTGGTGCATTACGAAATGGCGCACAGGGGTATCTTTTAAAAGATATGGAGCCTGATGATCTTGTTGTAGCATTACGTGAGATTATTGCAGGAAAGACAGTGGTTGCCCCTGATTTAGCGACAGTATTAGCAAGTGCAGTTCAGGCTGAAAATCAACCTAAGGTTGAAAAGGAAGATCCCTTTGCTATTTTAACGCCTCGTGAATTTGAAATATTAACGCTATTGGCTGAAGGTCAGAGTAATAAAGTGATTGCGCGTAATTTAGGTATTTCAGATGGTACGGTTAAGCTTCATGTTAAAGCGATTTTGCGTAAGTTGAATATTAGCTCACGCATTACAGCGGCTGTTATGGCGGTTGAGCATGGGGTTAAGAAATCGCCTATTACTATGCCGCCTAGGCGTGAGAGTTGATTGTCTGTCTATCTTTAAGCGCTAATTTTAATGAATAATACAATGCACACCCCCCTAGTTTTACATGATGATTGTAAGCTGTGATTGAATGATCATGTAAAAGTGGGGGGTTGTGCTATCTACAAATGTTTGAAGCGTTCCCTGAGCGGAGTCGAAGGGTTCCTGCTGGTGCTTAATTTAATGCTTTTGATTTTTGTTAATTAGCTGAGTAGTTCGCTTCGTAATTAGTTTGCCCCTTGTTTCAACTAATATCGACACTTCCTTCGGTAGGTGTAGTGATATACTTTCTAATGCTTAGGGCATTTAGAAAGCAAAAAAAAGCGAGCCAAAAGGCTCGCAGTTTAGATGTTATCATTAATACCCCCGTAATAATGATAACGGTGTCATCGTGTTAGCCCAACAAATCAACTCCCCAATAATCGGTCGATTCTGATGGTACGGTGACCATATCAGCGGCTGGTTATGAGATTCTATAAGTAGTCATGAGTGTAGATGACCTTTATTATTTTTATTTGATTTAGAATTCTCATCCAACAAAAGTCACACCACAAACCCCTTTGAAAAGTGACTTTCTTGCTGAAGTTGGGAGAATAATAGCGTGATAAGCCTGAATCGAACCTGAACGGAATAAATTACTGTCAAATAAACTCAGATAAAATGTAAAAATACAATAAAATCAACTAGTTAAAAATTCATGGTTTTTGTAGTAAATGTTATTATTTTTTCTTATTAGCTTTTTTATGCTGCTTTTTTTTGGCTAAAAATAGGCTGGGATCAACAGCATTTCCATTCAAGTAAACAGACCAATGTAGGTGAGGACCAGTGACTCGACCTGTTTTGCCAACTTTTCCTATAATTTCCCCACGTTTTACTTGCTGTCCTTTTTTTACATTGATTTTGCTTAAATGGGCATAAAGGCTGAGTAAGCCATTGCCGTGATCAATATAAACAACATTTCCAGTGAAGAATAAATCTCCCGCATAAATTATACGTCCAGCTTCTGTGGCTTTAACAGATCGTCCACGAGGAGCGGCGATATCCATGCCACTGTGTGGGTTGCGTTTTTGTTTATTAAGTATTCGGCGAAGTCCAAAACGCCCACTGTCTCGACCTGCTACAGGTCTTATGAAGTTGAAGTGGGGCGTGCTTGCACTGTATGTTTTCTTCAACTTCTTTTTTAAGAAAAACTCACGTTCAATACGTTTTGTTGATTTTTTATTAGGAGTCACTTTGTTTTTGTTAGGGATGGTTAAACGTTGTGTTCTATATTTATAGTTTTTTACGTGGAAGTTTTTAAAAGTCGTTTTCTTAGAAGTATTATTGTAAATGCTAACTTGATGTCTGCCTATCTTTGCACTCAACGGAAGACCTATAACAGCTAACCAGTTTTGGTTGCCTTTTACTATTGCGACCGGGATTTTTTGGTAAGTCACCCTTGGCTTGGGTTTATTTGATGGAGCAACGGCAAGTACTGCAACGCCCCCAGGTTTTAAATCATTTCGTGGAAAGGCTAAGAGCGGTTGTGTGAAAAAACTGGGGATAAAAGCCAGCATAAATAGTGTTTTAAGTATCGTCATAGTGTCTTTTATTGCATGCCCTTTATTTTATTTTTAATAGGGCGATGCTAACACTCAGTTGAGAAAAATACAGAGCAATTATAATAAACAATTTATATTAAAATGATAAATAAAATAAATGATAAAGCAGGGCCAACCATTAAGGGTTATAAGTTTTTTTATAAATATATGCCAAAAGGGGTAGATATAGATTTGTTTTGTTGGTACTGTCGGACTATAAATATGCCTTTTCTTCTTTGGGAATAGAAAGTTATAGAAAAGAAGTTAAGTGCATAGTAATTAAAAGTGCCAATTAGCCAGTCCCCTTTATTTTCTGACTATTTGGATTTTTGGTAGTACAACTACCGAAATAACATGGATGTTATTGTAAAGAGTGAACCCCAGTTTATGTCTTACGATATAAAATAAACACTCTCTCAGTAATACTTTGTTATGTAGACGCTATCGGAGAGTGATCTATGCCCCCAGCTACGCAGCCAGCACAAACGAGTGTTCGAGTTAAGAGTGTTTCAAAATCTATTCATTCAGAACATCAAAAAACAAGTCCTACCTTAAAAGAATTAAAACCCACGGATAAAAAAGAGCCCGAAGGCCCACCGACAACCTCGGTTAAAAAAACGAGAGTACCCCGTAAAGAGTTAGATGCGATTCAGCTGTATCTCAAAGAAATTGAATTCTCTCCGTTATTAACACCAGAAGAAGAAGTGAAGTATGGTCGTTTAGCTCGTCTAGGTGATGAGGTAGGGCGACATAAGATGATTGTTTGTAATCTTCGTCTTGTGGTGAAGATTTCTCGTCGTTATATGAATCGTGGCCTTGCGCTTCCTGATTTGATTGAAGAAGGCAACTTGGGATTGATTCACGCGGTTGAAAAGTTTGATCCTGAACGGGGCTTTCGTTTTTCAACCTATGCAACTTGGTGGATTCGACAAAATATTGAACGCGCACTAATGAATCAATCACGCACGATTCGACTTCCCATTCACATCAATAAAGAAATTAATCAATATTATCGAAAAGCACGAGAGCTGACCCAGCTTTATGGTGAAGAGCCAACGCTTGCAGAAGTTGCGCTTGCATTGGATAAGCCCTTAGAAAAATTACAAAAACTATTAAACTACGGTGAACGTGTCAGTTCATTGGATATTACTATCGGCAAGGAAGGTAATAGCCCGCTGGTAAATTTCGTTTCTGAACAAAGCGAGCTAGAACCTGATGAAGCGATTAATGATGAAGCTGTACATGATTCTGTGGAAAGTTGGTTGCATCAATTAGATCCGAAACAGCAAGAAGTTATTGTTAGACGTTTTGGATTGCATGGGCATGATAATTCAACACTTGCGCAAGTCGGTGAAGAGCTAGGTTTAACCCGCGAGCGTGTTAGACAAATCCAAATGGAAGCGCTAAGACGTTTACGCAGAATACTTGAGAATCAAGGTTTTTCTGAGGATATTCTCTTACAGGGCACTTAGAATAGCTACTAGATACAAAGTACACCCCCCTAGTTTTACATGATGATTTATAAGCAATCATGTAAAACTAGGGGGGTGTGCTTTTTTATGCGTTAGACTTAGAGCAACTACTATTTTCTAGTCACTGCCACGCCTGATAGGATCAAGAATACTGTTTACTTTTGCTAAGCGCTCATCGGTATCAGGATAGTCTAGTGTGTAGTGCAAGCCGCGGCTTTCTTTGCGTTTTTGTGCTGAACGAATAATCAGTCTTGCAACTTCTGCTAAGTTTCTTAGCTCAATCAAATCCCCCGTTACACGGAAGTTTGAGTAATATTCATCAATCTCAGTAAGAAGCATTTCGATGCGATTCCTCGCGCGTTGTAATCGCTTAGATGTTCGTACAATACCGACATAATCCCACATAAAACGACGTACTTCATCCCAGTTATGGTTGATGACTACGCGCTCATCGGAGTCGGTTACACGGCTTGCATCCCAGTCTGGGATATCTACTTCGTGATCGCTGTCTTTGGTTAAATCAAATTGCTCAGCAATAGCCTTGGAGGCAGCTTGTCCGTACACAACACATTCTAACAATGAATTGCTAGCCATGCGATTTGCGCCGTGCAAGCCTGTGAATGTGGTTTCACCAATGGCGTAGAGTCTATCAATATCGGTATGCCCTGAGTGGTCTACCATTATACCTCCGCAGGTATAATGTGCGGCCGGTACAACAGGTATGGGATCTTTGCTCATGTCGTAACCAAATTTACGGCACATGGCATAAACATTGGGAAAATGCTCCATAATAAATGCTTCTGATTTATGTGTAATGTCCAAGAATACAGAGTCAATTCCCAAGCGTTTCATCTCGTGATCGATGGAACGGGCAACAATATCTCGAGGAGCAAGGTCACCTCGAGGGTCGAATTTTTCCATGAAGTATGTTCCGTCAGGAAGCATCAAACGCCCCCCCTCACCGCGAACAGCTTCAGTAATCAAATTAGATTTTGCATGCGGATGATAAAGGCAGGTAGGATGAAACTGCATAAATTCCATATTGGCAACGCGGCAACCTGCGCGCCAACCCATGGCGATACCATCGCCGCTTGCTCCGTCTGGGTTACTGGTATAAAGATAAACTTTGCTAGCACCACCAGTAGCAAGCACGGTAAATTTTGATTGGAATGTGGTAATTTTTTCGTTTTCTGTGTTTAGCACATAAGCACCTACACAGCGATTGTTTCGTTGCTGTAATTTTCGTGTAGTGATGAGATCAATAGCAATATGATATTCAAATAATACTATATTTTTCTGATCTTTAACCTTAGATACTAATGTTGTTTCTATCGCTCTACCGCTGGCATCGGCCGCGTGAGCAACACGTCGATTACTGTGTCCGCCTTCGCGTGTTAGATGCAAACCCGCAATACCTTCAACATCATTATCTTCACGGGTAAAAGGCACGCCTGCTTTGATGAGCCAGTCAATGGCCTCGGGACCTTTCTCAACAACATTGCGCACAACCTCTTCAATACAAAGACCGGCACCTGAATCTAGGGTGTCTTCTATATGTGATTCAAAAGAGTCTGCCTTGTCGAGCACAGCAGAAATGCCTCCTTGGGCATAAAAGGTGCTACCTTCGGTGAGAGCGTCTTTGCTGAGAATGGCAATTTTCATGTGTTTGGGAAGGCTTAATGCGAGTGTAAGACCCGCTGCGCCACTACCAATAATAAGAACATCGTACATTTAATAAAAAGCTCTAGGTTGTAATAGTTGTGTATTAGATTATCATACACGGAATAATTATTGTGTAGTTGAATTTAATGGGCGTAAAGCAAACTGACTTAGAACTGGTAAGACGTGTACAAGCAGGGGATAAATCCGCTTTTGATGTGTTGGTGTTAAAATATCAGCAAAAGGTGATTAATCTTGTCACGCGTTATGTTCATGATCCACATATTGCTATGGATGTTTCTCAGGAATCATTTATCAAAGCATATCGAGGATTAGAGAATTTTCGTGGTGATAGTGCTTTTTATACATGGTTGTATCGAATTTCTATTAATACGGCTAAGAACTATCTCGTGTCAAAAAATCGTCGCATGCCAGATGATGATATTGATGCGCAAGAAGCAGAACAATACGAAGGTGGTGGAAAGCTAAGAGAAATAAGTACACCTGAGCGTGAAGCGCTGTCTGATGAAATTCAGTTAACCGTACAAAGTGCGATTAATGCACTGCCGGACGATTTGCGCATTGCTATCACGCTGAGAGAGCTTGAAGGTCTAAGTTATGAAGAAATTTCAGAAACAATGGATTGCCCAATAGGTACGGTTCGATCGCGAATATTTAGAGCACGTGAGTCGATTGAAAACGAGTTGGCTCCGTTATTAGAGTAGGGTTGAATAACGTGATAACAGTATAATTCAGCAGGACCTAAGTTCGATTGTTGTATGATCTAAAGAGTTTAATTAAGGTACTTTGAAAACTAATCGAAATTTAGTAATAGATTGGTGAACTTAATGGTTTAGTTTTTGTCTCTTAATATAAGAGAGTATTAATGCATTTAAAGCATGTATAACTAAATGAATAATGGATGAAAAATGAGCAACAGTAAAAAAGAATCTAATGGGGTAGATCAGCAGGTGTCTTTAACAGAGCATCTATCTGCATTATTTGATGATGAAGCAGGGCCTTTTGAGCAAAGGCGTGTATTGGATGAATTAAAAGGCAATGACAAATTGTGTAAAAGCCTTTCTCATTTTGCGTTGATAGGTGAGACCATGCGATCAAGGACATCGGTCGCTGTTGCGGATGACAATTTCCTGGCGGGTATACATGCACATATAGATGCAGAGCCTGCATATAATAAAGTTCAATTTGAAGAAAATATAATCTCTTCAACAAATGATGCAACAAATCTAGTGGCAAAAAAACAGAGATCATGGCTTCGCCCTGTTGGTGGTTTTGCACTGGCAGCTTCTGTTGCTGCGATATCGGTTATTGGTATTCAAAATTATCAACAAGCTGATCAGTCGACTGGAACTATCGTTATGACCCAAGATGTAAAAGTAGTAAAACCATCGCAAGTAGCTACGGTTGTAGAAGGTGCTGCTAGTAAAATGAATGCTAGGCATGAATATCGTCAGGCTAATACCCATGCTCGTTCATTCTTAAAGCGCTATGTTGATAGCCATATGGAATATGCATCAACCTCAACATTTGTTCCTTCTGTTCGTGTTATCGCTTATGCGGATTATAAATAATGAATACTAGTTTGAAATACCCTTCTCTCAAGTCCTTTACAAAGGTGAATGGGCTGGTTGTCGTTTTGTCTTTGTTCCTCACGCCTGCGGTGTATGCTGATGAAGCAGCGGTGGAACTGTTAAATAGAATGAATAGAGCATTACATGAGTTAAACTATAATGGAACGTTAGCCTATTTAAAGGGTGATGCGCTTTCTAGTTTACACATCGAACATTCTGTTCGTAATGGTGTTAAAACAGAGCGTGTTGTACGTTTAAATGAAGAAGGAAATGAAGTATCACGAGAACTACAAGGTTTCTCATTAGCATCGATTCCACGCATTAGCCCCGAAATGAATGCAGTTTACTCTTTTGATATGGGACGTGAAAATCGTATTGCGAATATTTCCTGCCGTATTATCACAGCACGCCCTAAAGACCGGAAACGCTATTTACAAAAGTATTGTATAGATACCAAAACAGGGATGTTGCTTGATTATATGCTAGTGGGAAAATCACATAAGCCTGTTGAGCAGTTTATGTTTACAAGTATAAAAATATCATTGCCAGAAAAGTCCATCGAAGAACCACTTGTAAAAAATAAAGATTCACAAGTAGTGATTAGTAATGTCCCTACGGAAATTGCTAATCAGGTTGTTGCACCAGTGATTGCGACAAAAGATAGTTCAGTCATGCCTGTTAAGATTTCAGCTAAAAAATTGACTTCTGTACTGCAAGAGAAATCAATCCTTCGGCAGTTACCAAATACTAATTTGGATGATGGGTGGGTGATGGAATCACTTCCGGTAGGCTTTGAAATTATGCAAGCACCTTCAATGAAGCCCTCTAAAGTTAGAGGTGACGAAACTAAGCATTATGTTGTTTCTGATGGTTTGAGTTCTTTGTCTGTATTTGTTTCTCCATTAACATCTGTGGATGCAGGGATTGGTTCAGTGAAAATAAATTCAGGTGCTTTGAATGTTGTCACACAAGAAAAAAATGATCATATTATTACTGTAGTGGGTGAAGTACCTGAAAGTACATTACGTAATATTATTAATAACCTTCAAAAAAAATAATAGATGCTACCCATTAGCTAGAGTAGATTAAGGTTATTCAACCATGCCACAAGAAACAGCAGAAGTAGCTTATATTGAAGGCAAGCATGCATTTTTGAAATCAGTTAATAAGTCGTCCTGTGGCGAATGCTCATCTAAAGCATCGTGTGGTAGTGTAAAATTATTTAAGTCTACTATAGATACAGAGTACACAATAAAAGTAGAAAATAGCCTAGATTTAAAGGCAGGGGATTCTGTTCACATAGGCTTGGCTCCGAGTAAACTTATTCAGGGGACATTGCTAGTCTATATTTCCCCCATATTTTCTCTTTTTCTTTTTGCCGCATTAGGTAAACTATGGGGCGGGGAAGGCTTCAGTATATTGGCGGGCTTAGGTGGTTTATTTGTAGCATTGCTATTGGTTAAAAAGTATATTGCTCAAAAAGCTATTACAGAACGATTTTCACCAAAAATTCTTGCTAAGATTGATACAATAAAAGACTAGACTTTTTAAGTAGAACTTCATGAGACTTATGTATGGACGTTTCATATGCTAGTTTATAATAAATTAAAGCACACCCCCTTGGTTTTACATGGTTGCTATATTTAGCATTAGCGCTAAAAAGTTATGTGTGAAAAAGGCTTAGCAAATTAAAATATACAGAGAGTAATATGATGTTATCCAACAAAAGTATAATGATAAAAAAAGTATTACAGAGCACAGTATTTTTATTGTTATTTTTTATTTTTCAGTCTAGTGCTGTTTCAGCAGAACTCCCTGATTTTACGAAATTGGTTGAGGTTCACAGTAGTGCCGTTGTTAATATTAGCACCACAAAAAAACCCAAAATGCGTAAGTCTTTTAGTCATGATTTCTCTGGTGGTGACAAGAATGAAATGCTCGATGAGCTGATGCGTCGTTTTTTTGATCGCCGTGGTGAAGGTTCTGGAGGCTTTTCAGAAGAGGATGAGTCACATTCTTTGGGTTCTGGTTTTATCGTGTCTAAAGATGGCTATGTCGTTACTAATCATCATGTAATTGCTGGTGCGGATGAAATTATTGTCAAATTAAGTGACCGTCGTGAATTGGTTGCTAAAGTAATTGGTAGCGATAAGCGAAGCGATGTTGCACTGCTTAAAGTAGATGCAGATAATTTGCCTGTTCTTGAAACAGGAAGTTCCGAAGCATTAAAAGTAGGTGAGTGGGTTGTTGCGATAGGGTCACCTTTTGGTTTTGACCATAGTGTAACAGCAGGTATTGTTAGTGCCAAAGGCCGTAGTTTACCCACAGAAAACTATGTTCCTTTTATTCAAACCGATGTGGCTATTAACCCTGGTAACTCAGGTGGACCCTTGTTTAATATGAAGGGGCAAGTTGTGGGAATTAACTCACAAATTTATAGTCGTACAGGTGGTTTCATGGGGGTTTCTTTTGCAATTCCTGTTGATGTTGCTAAAAGAGTTGTCGAGCAGTTAAAGAATAAAGGAAAAGTATCAAGAGGTTGGTTGGGTGTTTATATTCAAGAAGTAACGCGTGAGCTAGCTTTGTCTTTTGGGCTTGATAAGCCTCATGGTGCATTAGTTGTTGAGGTTATGAAAGAAGGGCCTGCAAAAGGGATATTAAAGCAAGGTGATATCGTTTTAGAATTTGACGGTAAGTTTGTAAAGAATGCTTCAGCATTACCTGTATTGGTTGGTTCAACATCCATCGAAGAATCGATTGATATAAAAATCAAAAGAGGGGGTGTTACTCAAACCTTAAGCCTTAAACTAGCTGAGTTACCTAGCGATGACGAGATTGATAAACCAGTTAAAAAAAGCATAAAACCTAAAAAAGAAGAAAAAGTTGTTTTAGGAATGGATCTTGCAAAGTTGGATGATGCCGCAAAGAAATCATTGGATATTGAGGGTGGGATTTTAGTAAAAAGTATTAAAGGTAAGACGGCTCGTAATGCGGGTATTGAGCGTGGTGATATATTATTAATGCTCAAAGATGAGAATATTGATAGTGTAGAGAGTTTTAGAATATTATCAAAAGACTTAGTGGTTGGTAAGACATACGCTTTATTAGTCTTTCGAGAAGGTTCTGCAAGATTTTTAACGCTGAAAATTGAAGAAGAAAAAGAAACAAAGAAAGAACCAGCTAAGTGAGTATAACTCTGTATTGCAATAAACCGTAATGCCCATACTCACACCTCACCTTATAGTGTATTATCGCGATGGCTGCCACCTGTGTGAACAGGTAGTGGCTTCTTTGTTTCAGCTTCAAAAAGAGTTGGGATATGAGATTGAGCAGATAGATATAGATACTAATCCAGTGCTACGCGAAAGATATAACGTTGATGTCCCTGTAGTGATTTACCAAGGTGAAGTTGTTTTCTATCATTTCTTTGATGAAGTAGAGCTGAGAAAATCACTCGCTACATAAAAACTTTGTATATAGAAAAAAATATGGCTGAAGCAAACCAAAATATAAGAAATTTTTCAATTATTGCCCATATTGATCACGGCAAATCCACAATATCTGATCGGTTTATTCAAACCTGTGAGGGTTTATCTGAACGAGAAATGGATTCACAGGTGCTGGATTCAATGGACATTGAGCGTGAGCGTGGCATTACCATCAAAGCACAAAGTGTTTCTTTAGACTTTCATTCAAAAGATGGAGAGACTTATCATTTAAACTTTATTGATACTCCTGGTCACGTTGATTTCTCTTATGAAGTTTCACGTTCATTGTCTGCTTGTGAAGGTGCGCTGTTGGTAGTAGATGCATCGCAAGGTGTTGAGGCTCAAAGTGTTGCCAACTGTTATACCGCCATTGATCTTGATTTAGAAGTTGTGCCTGTTTTAAATAAAATAGATTTGCCTGCTGCTGATGTTGATCGTGTTTCACAAGAAATTGAAGAAATTATTGGTATTGATGCCACTGATGCTATTCATGTGAGTGGCAAAACAGGTGTGGGCATTGAAGAATTACTGGAACAATTGGTTGAGCGTATTCCTCCGCCAAAGGGCGACCCAGATGCGCCTTTGAAGGCTTTGATTATAGATTCGTGGTTTGATAATTATTTAGGTGTGGTTTCATTAGTGCGCGTTATTGATGGGCGTATTGGTAAGAAGACTAAAATAATGCCAATGTCGACAAAACAAGAGTACCAAGTTGATCATGTGGGAATTTTCACCCCAAAACGTAAAGATAAAGATGAGTTGTTGCCGGGTGAAGTGGGCTTTGTTATTGCTGGTATCAAAGACATTGAAGCGGCAAAAGTGGGTGATACTTTTACCACCGTAAAGAATTCTGCAACTAAACCATTGCAAGGGTTTAAAGAAATACAGCCGCGCGTATTTTCCGGGATGTTCCCAGTGAGTGCAGAGGATTATGAGAATCTGCGTGATGCATTAGATAAGTTAAGTCTCAATGATGCATCGCTACACTATGAGCCAGAAACATCCCAAGCTTTGGGTTTTGGTTTTCGCTGTGGTTTTCTCGGCATGTTACACATGGAGATTGTTCAGGAGCGACTAGAGCGCGAATATGACCTTGACTTGATTACTACTGCGCCATCGGTAATCTATGAAGTGGTGACAACCAAGGGTGAAACCATAAAAGTCCATAATCCCGCAGACTTGCCTGCTATCAATCACATCGAAGAGATTCGTGAACCTATTATTCGTGGCACGATTATGATGCCACAAGAATATGTGGGGAATGTAATTTCACTGTGTATCGAAAAGCGGGGTGTGCAAAAAGAAATGCAGTATCTTGGTAATCAAGTCACGCTTACTTATGATTTACCCTTGAGTGAAGTAGTTTTGGATTTCTTTGATCGACTTAAATCAGTGAGCCGTGGTTATGCTTCTTTTGATTATGAGCTTGATCGTTTTGAAACCGCTCCTTTAGTAAAAGTAGATATTTTAATCAATGGCGAGCCTGTCGATGCATTATCGATTATTGTGCATAAAGACTTTTCTCAAAATAGAGGCAGGGTGTTGGTTGAGCGTATGAAAGAAGTTATTCAGCGCCAAATGTTTGATGTGGCCATACAAGCTGCAATTGGTGGAAATATTATAGCCCGCTCAAATGTAAAAGCATTGCGTAAAAATGTAACGGCTAAATGTTACGGTGGTGACATTTCTCGTAAACGCAAACTTTTAGAAAAACAAAAAGCAGGTAAAAAGCGTATGAAACAAGTGGGTAATGTTGAAATACCACAAGAAGCATTTTTGGCAGTGCTAAAAAGAGATGATTAATCAGAGGCTTCTTAAATATGGGTGGAATAAAATTTAATTTAGAGTTTATCCTTGTTGGCGGATTACTTTTTTTTGGACTGGTATTACTCTATTACTTTTTTACTCGGAATAAAAAATCAAAAGAAGAGCATGAGTTAGATCCGATATTGTTGGACTATGCAAAGTCATTTTTTCCTATTTTATTATTTATCCTCGTTTTACGTTCATTTGTAGCTGAACCATTTAGAATTCCTTCAGGTTCAATGATTCCAACACTTGAAGTGGGGGATTTTATACTTGTAAAGAAATACTCTTACGGCTTGCACCTCCCCATTCTAAATAAAAAAATAATGAATACAGGTACACCTGAGCGTGGTGATGTGGTTGTTTTTAGGTATCCACCTGAACCAGAGATTCATTATATTAAACGATTAATAGGTTTGCCAGGCGATCATATAGAATGGACTAAGGATAAAAAACTAATTATCAATGGTAAGGCGGTGAGCTACACTTCAAATGGTACACATAATACGAAGAGTAGTAGTGGTGGTCGTATGATTGTGGTTGATAAGCTTAAAGAAAAACTACCTAAAGATGATGCGCATGATTTGATTCTCTACAAAGGTACTACGGTTGCAGGTGAATGGGATGTGCCAAAAGGACATTATTTTATGATGGGCGATAACCGTGATGGCAGTAAAGATAGTCGGTCTTGGGGTTTTGTACCTGAAGATAACTTAGTAGGTAAAGCATCTCTTGTTTGGATGCACTGGAATTGGTATGAAGGTGGCGATGGTTTTCAAGCTAGCCGAATAGGGACAGCCGTTAATTAGCATCTAATCGCATATTAAAAATATAGATTCAGCTTAGCTTAATTTTCACAATGTATAATGCTTGATGCATACTAATAATAAATTAGCTGAGAATAATAATGAAAATAAATAAAAGAAAACAACGTGGTGCAACTCTAGTCAGTTGGTTAATTGTTGCCGGTTTAGGGGTAATGGCTGCGAGTGCAGTGGTAAAAGTAGCGCCATATTATGTTGAGTTTAATAATGTTAAAGGCATGATGAAAGTTATTGCGGGAAGCCAAGGTGCTAAAAATGCCAATATGCGTCAGATCAATTCAAAAATTGAAAAGCATTTAAATGTTAATCAACTCTATGCACTTGAGGATGCTTATTACAATAGCAAGCCTGGCACACCAGCAAAAACAAAAACTAAGAATCCTTTCTCGCTTAAAAAGCTACGTAAAGGAAAAAACAAACGTGTTTTAACCGTACAATATGATGTGCCACAATCTTGGATTGGTAACTTATTTTTCTTGGTTAAATTTAAACATTCAGTTTTATTGGGTGAGCCTGATGTGGTTATTGAAACAAAAATTGATAAAAGCTCTGGCGAAAGAAAGAAGAAAAGTCTAAATCTTCGTTAGAGTAATTATTTTATAAATTCAATGACTTCTATTTTTCTTTAACTACCGTGTTAAAATAATTTGTTTAACACGGTAGTTTAGAGGATTATGCAATCATTAAAGCTGACTAAATACTTAGATCAGAATCACATGGGTAGTGATTGCTTTATTCAAGCACTAACCCATCGTAGTGCGAATGGTAAACATAATGAACGCATGGAGTTTCTGGGTGATAGTGTTCTTGGGTTGATAATTACCAGTGCATTATACAATCAGCAACCTAATGCATCAGAAGGCTATCTATCTCGCCTTCGTGCATCCCTTGTTAATGAAAATACACTTGCAGAAATCGCCAATGAGTTATCATTAGGTGATTTTTTGCGTTTGGGTGCAGGTGAATTAAAAAGTGGTGGCTTTCGACGTAAGTCTATATTATCCGATACCTTAGAGGCTGTCATTGGCAGTGTCTATCTTGAAAAAGGAATGGATGCGGCAACTGATTTTGTATTAAAAATATACACCAATCGTTTAGAACAACTCCCTTCTGAAAATGATTTAAAAGATCCCAAAAGCCGACTTCAAGAAATATTGCAATCACGCGGTTATGAAATCCCTCAGTACGAGCTAATTAGCACAACAGGTGATGCACATCGTCAAGTTTTTACGGCAGAATGTGAAATTGAAAAGCTAGATATCAAAACCAAAGGTGTTGCCAGTAGTCGTCGTAAGGCAGAACAGCAATCAGCACAAAATGCTTATGAGGTTGTTAAGGATAAGTTTATGAACAAGAAAAAGGATAAGCGTTGATGGGTCTAAAGATGAGTAAAAAAATGAGTAAAAAAATGAGTAAACAATGTGGCACAGTTTCAATTATTGGTCGTCCCAATGTGGGGAAATCAACATTATTGAATCACCTTGTAGGTTATAAGCTTTCTGCTATCGCAAATAAACCTCAAACTACGCGCACCAATATTCGTGGCATTGTTACAGAGCTGGATAAGAAAACAGACTCAGGTTATCAGCTAATATTTACAGATACTCCTGGTATTCATCTAAACTCTAAAAATCTATTAAACCGAACACTTAATAGTGAAGCCGTTGCGGCGGTAGAAGATGTCGATGCTATTATCATGATTGTTGAAGCCCTTAAATGGACGGATGAAGATGATTTTGTGCTGAGTCGTTTAGAGCACACAAAGAAACCTGTGATACTGCTACTTAATAAAGTGGATCGTATTCAAGAAAAGGATCGTCTGTTTCCATATTTACAAAAAGTAGGGAAGAAACGAGAGTTTACAGAAATTATTCCAATATCAGCATCAAAAGGAATCAATACCGATATTCTCATTGAGTCACTATTAAAGGTTGTGCCAGAGTCAGAATTTATCTACCCAGAAGATCATATTACCGATAAGTCGGTACGCTTTATTTGTGGTGAGTTGATTCGCGAACAGCTTGTTTTAAATCTTCATGAAGAATTGCCATACACGACAGCTGTTGAAATAGAAGTTTTTGAAGAAACAGACAAATTAGTGACGATTGAAGTCGTTATTTGGACAGACCGCAAAAATCAAAAAGGCATTATTATCGGCAAAAAAGGTGAAACCTTAAAGCGAATAGGGCAATCAGCTCGCCGTTCTTTAGAAGAATTTTTGATGAAAAAAGTCATGCTCAAACAATGGGTGAAAGTGGAGGAGAATTGGCAAAATAATCCGCGCCATTTGAATGAGTTAGGGATTATCTCAAACAGAGAGTTGTAGCTTGCAATCATTCGGCTATATTCTCAATCATCGCCCCTTTCGTGATACCAGTTTATTGGTAGATATTTTCACCGAAGATTACGGTCGTATTTGTTGTGTAGCACGCCCCGCTAAAAAACGTGGAAAAATCCTAAAAGGCTCGCTTGAGCCGTTTCGTTACTTGAGCCTGCAATGGATAGGTAAAGGTGATGTACAAACACTTACAGAAGCAGATGAGCGCGGTAGGCATACAATTCCGCCTTCTGAAATGATGATGGGTTTGTATCTTAATGAATTGTTACTGCTGTTAACCCAAAAATATGTAGCACTTCCTGAGTTGTTCTCTGCTTATAAATATACCCTACATAAACTCAATGATCCTGAAGTTAATAAACAGATTATGATGCAGTTTGAATTGTATTTATTAGCCAGTTTAGGTTTACCTTTAATAATGCCAACAACACCGCAAACAGATGAAGCAATTTCTGCCAAAATGCGCTATCGTTTCAGCTTAGACGATGGATTAATACTGTCAGGAGAGTTGCACAACCCTCAATCAAGAAGTATTAATATCGAGGGTGATTTATTGATTGCTTTGCAAGGTATGAAAAGCCTAAATGATGAACACTGGAAGCAACTCAGGCAGTTTCTTGATGCGGTATTTTTATTGCTAAGCCCTCGAACTATCAACTCACGTAAATTATTACATCTGTAAACATGAAAAATGTAGAGCTTAAATATGGAAACTATAGAAGAAAATAGTCCTATCGAACTTGGTGTAAATATTGATCACGTTGCAACATTAAGACAAGCACGCGGAACAGCTTATCCTGATTTATTAGAAGCTGCTTTTTTAGTAGAAGAAGCAGGCGCGCAAGCAATTACCATCCATCTGCGTGAAGATCGTCGTCATATTCAAGATCAAGATGTTTACGATATTCGTAAGCAGTGCAAAGTGAGAATGAATTTAGAGCTGGCAGCAACCACAGAAATGGTCAATATCGCCTGTGATGTTGGTCCAGAAGATGGCTGTATTGTGCCAGAAAAACGCGAAGAGCTGACCACGGAAGGCGGGCTTGATGTGATTGGACAGTTTGATCGTATTAAAAAATCAACCAAACAGCTAAGCGATGAAGGCATACGCGTATCGCTTTTTATTGAGCCGAGTATAGAACACATCAAGCGTGTCAATGATATTGGTGCGCCAGTGATTGAGCTTCATACAGGCACTTACGCCAATGCTAAAGGTGATGAGCAAAAAAGAGAGTTTGATCGCATTGTTGAAGCAACCGAGTTTGCCCATGCACAAGGTATTCATGTGAATGCTGGGCATGGTTTAGATTATTCCAATACATCCATAGTCGCCGCAATTCCTGAAATGCGCGAACTTAATATCGGACATTCAATAATATCTCGCGCGATTTTTGTCGGCATCAGTCGAGCAACGCGTCAGATGATTGAGATTATGAATGATGCAAGGAATACCTGAAAATGGCAATCATCGGTATAGGTACGGATTTAGTAAAAATATCCCGCATAAAACGTATTTTTAAAAAATACCCAAAGGGTTTTTCAGAGCGCATTTTACATAAGAATGAATTGAAAATAATGCGGGATTTAAAAGATCCAAAAACCTACATTGCCAAACGCTTCTCTGCTAAAGAGGCGGTTGCAAAAGCATTAGGAACAGGCATCGCGCAGGGAGTTGCTTTTCAAGAAATCGAGATTAGCAATAATGATAATGGACAACCACAGTTAACCTTACACGGAAGTACCTTAGAGGTTGCCAATAAGCTTGGTGTGAAAAACAGTTTTATATCATTAAGCGATGAACGTGAATATGCGATTGCTTATGTAGTATTGGAAGGTTAAAACATGTATTTAAGATATTATGAAAGCACACCCCCCCACTTTTACATGATGATTGCGTAAATGAATTATCCAAGCGTCGAATCCTTAATTGGTAATACACCCCTAGTAAAGTTACAGCGACTAGCGGGAGACACAAGCAATACCATTCTTGTAAAGTTGGAAGGTGATAACCCCGCAGGCTCGGTAAAAGATCGTGCTGCATTTAGCATGATTTCACGCGCCGAAGAACGTGGTGATATAAAGCCTGGTGATACATTAATCGAAGCCACTAGCGGCAACACAGGCATTGCACTGGCAATGGTTGCGGCAATGCGTGGTTATAAAATGTTATTGCTGATGCCTGCCTCAATGAGCGAAGAACGTCGGGCATCGATGAAAGCCTATGGTGCGGAATTAATCCTTGTTTCTAAAGAAGATGGTGGCATGGAAGGTGCGCGTGATTTAGCAATTAAAATGCACGAAGATGGTAAAGGTTTGCTATTAAACCAGTTTGCCAATAATGATAATCCTCTCGCACATTATGAAACCACAGGTCCAGAAATCTGGAAAGATACCAACGGTGAAATTACCCATTTTGTTAGCGCGATGGGGACGACAGGCACAATCACAGGTACAGGTCGTTTCTTAAAGGAGCAAAGTGATACAGTGCAAATCGTAGGTGTACAACCTAAAACAAATGATGAAAATATTCCGGGTATCCGTCGTTGGTCTGCTGAGTACTTGCCCGAAATATTTGATGCATCAGTCATGGATAAAGAGATTGATATTACACAAGATGAATCAGAAAATACCATGCACAAACTAGCAACAGAGGAAGGCATTTTTTGTGGAGTTTCATCAGGTGGGGCAGTTGCAGCGGCTTTAAAACTATCGAAAACAGTAGAAAATGCAACGATCGTGACAATTATCTGCGATCGTGGAGATCGGTATATATCAACGGGCGTTTTTCCTGCATGAAGTTTCGTATTATCTTTCGTATTGTGGTTGTTAGTCTTGCATTGTTACTGTCAGGATATAGTTTTTCTCCAATATTAGAGCTTGTCTACTTCTCTCGTGTGAAATTTACACTAATGGACAAGGCAGAAGAAAATAAATACATTTATCTTTGTAAGAAAAAAGAAACAGAAGAAAAAACGCGTGAAAATGCAATTGCAGCTAATGATTTTTTTGTTGCAGGCTTAGATAAGATTAGTCGCAAGTTTGTAGATAGCATGATGCAGGATGAAGAAAAAGATTCTGATTCAAATGATACGATGACTAAAGCTATTTTAGGGCTCAATGATGAGTCTGAAAAACTGGCTAAAAATATTGAAAGTAAATTTCAATGTTTAATGATAGACCATATTGATTTAGACGAGTAACAGGGCAGCAACTATTATGCATGATTATCTATTTTTTATTCCAATCGCTATTGCGCTAGGTGTTGGCGTAATCAGCCCCGGTCCTAGCTTTATATTTGTTGCCCAAACGGCGATGCAAAAGTCACGCGCTCATGGTATTGCGACATCTTTAGGAATGGGTACAGGCGCTTTAATCTATTCTTTAGTGGCAATTATGGGGCTGTTTGTGGTTCTACAAACAGTACCAACGCTTTATCTAATACTCAAAATTATTGGTGGTTTATATCTGTTTTATATCGCTTATTTAATGTGGAAAAGCGCAAATAACCCATTGGAAAAAGCAACACAAGACCAGTCATCTACAAATCAACACGGCAGTTTAGGTAAAGCCTATGTGTTAGGGCTTTTTACACAACTTAGTAACCCCAAAACGGCTATCGTCATTGGTGGCATATTTATGGCATTTTTACCTGAGAAAATACCTGATTATTCTATTCCGCTTTTAAGTATGATGGCTTTTATCATCGATGCGGGTTGGTATATGATTGTTACTATCGCCTTATCCACTTCAAAAGCACAAAATATTTATACGCGTTTTAAAAAAATCATCAACCGATTTGCAAGTGGCTTGATGGGATTGCTAGGTCTCAAGCTCATATTTAATCAATAGCATTCTTAAAGAATAAAGAGGTATTGTTCACATTGAACGTTTTAGTTTTTAAAATAGAAACCATTCCCGATATTGAAGGCGGTAAAGCCATCTTTGATTTGCAAGGTTTGGATGATAAAAGTACCGTTAAAGCCATGATGCATATACATCAGCAGAAAACAGGCTCAGATTTTTTACCGCTTCACCTTCATAAGGTAGTTGCAATATCCGTGTTATACCGAGGCATGGGTGATGATATGGACAATATGGTTACAGTAAAGTCTTTGGGTGATGAGAAAACTACAGAGACGGAACTATTAAATCTATTCTTTGACGAAATGGATACCCGCAAGCCAGAGGTGGTTTCGTGGAATGGGGCTAATTTCTATTTGCCCGTCCTACGATACCGCGCATTAAAACACAGTATTACATTGCCGCATCATTGGCGTGAAGACCCTTATTTTTCTGATATAAAAGGATTGATGGCAGGGAACTTTCCCGATCCTGGGGCGCCGTTGAATCAGCTAGCTAAATTACTCGGTTTTCCAAGTGTTGAGGCAAAGAATACTTGGGATGAATATCAGGCAAGAAACTGGAAAGGCATCCAAGATAATTGTGAACTTGATGTACTCAAAAGTTATTTGATTTATTTACGTTACCTATTAATGGATGGGCAAATGACCCAAGAAGTTTTAGAACAAGAATTTACTTTATTACGTGATGCTTTAGAATCGCAAGCTAATAATAAAGGGCGAAAGCACTTAGGGGATTTCTTAAAGGCATGGTAGATAAAACACAATTAGACCTTCTTAATTTAGATAAGATGGGTGGTGATGGCGGAGGCCCTGGCGACCACGACGGCATCGAACGTATCCCGCTAGAGGCTTATACCGAAAAAGCGTATTTGGATTATTCCATGTACGTTATTTTAGATCGCGCGCTCCCTAATATTGGTGACGGTTTAAAACCTGTACAGCGTCGCATTGTATATGCGATGTCAGAACTGGGTTTATCCGCAGCATCCAAGCATAAAAAATCTGCGCGTACGGTTGGTGATGTGTTGGGTAAATTCCATCCGCATGGTGATTCGGCCTGTTATGAAGCGATGGTATTGATGGCGCAGCCGTTTTCATATCGTTATCCATTAGTAGATGGTCAGGGCAACTGGGGTTCGCAGGATGATCCAAAATCCTTCGCCGCCATGCGTTACACCGAGTCTCGCCTCACGCCTTATGCCAAAGTATTGTTGCAAGAATTAGGGCAGGGTACGGTTGAATGGGTGGATAATTTTGATGGCACAATGCAAGAGCCATCGTTATTGCCGTCGCGTTTACCCAATGTTTTATTAAACGGTGGATCAGGTATTGCCGTGGGTATGGCGACCGATATTCCACCACATAACTTGCGCGAAGTGGTTAATGCTTGTTTGCAACTTTTAAAGAAAAAAACAAGTAGTTTAGAGGAGTTACGCGAGTTTGTTAAAGCGCCAGATTATCCAACAAGCGCAGAAATTATCAGTACGCCAGAAGAAATAAGTACCATTTACGAAAACGGCAAAGGTAGTGTAAAAATGCGCGCCGTGTGGGAGAAAGAAAACGGCGATATTATTATTACCGCGCTTCCTTTTCAAACATCAGGTGGAAAAGTCTTAGAGCAAATTGCCGCTCAAATGCGCGCTAAAAAGCTACCGATGGTGGCAGATTTACGCGATGAATCTGATCATGAAAACCCAACACGATTAGTGATAACACCACGCTCAAACCGTGTCGATATTGATCAATTGATGTCACATTTATTTGCATCGACCGATTTAGAGCGCAACTACCGCGTCAATATGAATATGATTGGTACGGATGGCAAACCGCAGGTTAAAAACCTTAAAGCGATTTTAACCGAATGGCTAGCGTTTCGCCGTGCGACCGTGGTTCGTCGTATCACATGGCGTTTAAATAAAGTCTTAGAGCGTTTGCATATTTTAGAAGGCTTGCTAACCGCGCATCTTAATATTGATGAAGTAATCAGAATCATTCGTGAGAATGACGAGCCAAAACCTATTTTGATGGAGCGTTTCACGCTCAGTGATATTCAAGCTGAAGCGGTATTAAATCTACGCTTACGCAACTTAGCAAAGCTAGAAGAATTTCAGATTCGTGCTGAGCAAGAAGAGTTAATCAAAGAACGTGATGAGCTACAAGGCTTGCTAGATTCACCTGCAAAACTCACTTCGCTCATCAAGAAAGAACTCAAAGAAGATGTCGAGAAATACGGCGATGATCGTCGCTCACCCATCGTGGTGCGCGAAGCTTCGCAAGTGCTGGATGAAACTGCGTTAATCCCATCAGAGCCTGTGACAGTCGTATTGTCAGAAATGGGTTGGATTCGCGCGGCAAAGGGTCACGATATTGACCCGCATGCGCTCAGCTACAAACAAGGCGATAAATTCCAATCCTCCGCGTTGGGGCGCTCAAACCAAAACGTAGTGTTGCTCGACAGCAATGGGCGAAGTTACACGCTCGCTGCACACACATTACCATCTGCGCGGGGGCAGGGCGATCCACTCAGTGGGCGTTTCAAACCTGCTGAGGGTGCGAACTTTAAATCGACAATTATGGGCAAGAATGAACAACTCTTCTTATTAGGAAGCAGCTTCGGCTACGGTTTTATCTGTAAATTTGAAGATATGCTAAGCCGTGCAAAAGCGGGCAAGGCAACCGTAAGCTTAGGCAAAGCAGGTGCAGAGATTGCTTGTCCTTCACAGGTCACTGATATTGAGACAGACCTAATTGCCGCCGTCACCTCAGAAGGTCATTTGTTGATTATTGATGCTAAAGAAATCCCTCAGTTATCACGAGGAAAAGGTAATAAGATCATTAATGTACCTAGTAAAAAGCTAAAGGCAGGTGAAGAAAAAGTTGTCGCAATTATAGCGCTTGCACAAGGCGCAAAACTCATTGTTCATGCAGGTAAAAAACACAAAGCGATCCAAGGTGCGGAGCTTATCGAATATCAAAGCGAGCGCGGAAAGCGCGGTAAATTATTACCAAAAGGCTATAGAAACGTGAGTCGTTTAGAGGTGGAATAATTTATTATCTAAAGCACACCCCCCCACTTTTACATGATGTTCTTAATCATGATTAGAAACATCATGTAAAAGTGGGGGGGTGTGCTTGTTAAGTGACTGTGTTTTTTAACGCAGAAGTAAAAAAGAGTATTCGCAGAGGACGCTGAGTTTTCTTGTATTCCTCACCTAAGCGAAGGCTCCTGTGTCGCTATCAGGAGTCCCAACTTAGGCTGGGAAGACATATATATTACACGTCATCCCCGCATGTTTTTAGCGGGGATCTCGTGATAGCTGAACAAGATCCCCGATAAAAGTACTCGGGGATGACGAGATACCAATACTGTTGGAACTATTATATTGGACTTATTCAGAGAGTCATTTCTAATGGAGTTTAAATGTTTCACCCAGTGGAATCAGCTACCACCAAATAGCGATGCACTGTTTGCCGAAGCCGAAAAAAGCAGCCTGTTTTTTTCGCGCGCATGGTTTGAAAACCTAGCTACTACGGCATTTGAAAATGATCAGAGCCTATTACTGGTCTGCGTTGTTGAAGAAAATGAAGCTAGTAAAGAGAATGTGCTAGCAATCCTACCGTTAATATCCTCTGACAATAAAGAATGGACTGCCCTCAGTCATATATATACCTCGCTTTACACCGTGTTGATGGAAAAAATCCATCAGCAAAAACAACAACAAGCAATACTCAACTGTTTGGCTAAAGGGCTAAGTCAGCTACCGTTTGAATCTTTAAAACTAGACGCACTAGCGGCAGATGATGAGACACTAAATAACTTACAGCACGCCATGGAGTCATCGGGCTTATTCTGCGTTCGCTACGCACATTTTTTCAACTGGTTTTATCCCTTACAAGGTCAAACATTTGTCGACTATATGGCGACACGTCCGTCCAGAGTGCGTAATACTATCGCCCGCAAACAACGTAAGCTTGAACGTGAGCATGGTTACGAAATTCGTCTTTACACAGGATGCGACGTACAAGCAGCGATGGCAGATTTCCACGCCGTTTATAAAGCAAGCTGGAAAGCTAATGAGCGGTTTGCAGAGGTTATGGAAGGTTTTATAACCCGCTTCTCAAACTTAGGCTGGACACGACTCGCTATTCTTTATATTGAAGGAAAGCCAGTCGCCACTCAACTCTGGTTTGTAGTACACAAAAAAGCCAGTATTTTTAAGCTAGCTTACGATGAAGATTGGAAGCAATATTCACCTGGTTCAATCCTCACCCAATACCTAATGGAAACAGTGATAGATACTGATAAAATTGAAGAAATTGATTTTCTAACGGGTAATGATCACTACAAGCAAGATTGGATGTCAGAACGTAGACAACGCTGGAGAATGGTAATTACGCATAAACCGCAAACTACGAAAAGTGGGTATTCGTTTAATGGATTAATTCAAGGGCTTTTAAATAGGCTTTCCTGATTTAGTTATCACCAAAAGCACACCCCCCTAGTTTTACATGATGTAAAACTAGGGGGGTGTGCTTTATATTATTTTAAGGTGTACAGCCTGACTCTTCCCACCAGCAATTACCTACCGCTTCTTGGAAGCTCATAATACCATCATATTTAGGCGACTCCGCACGTGATTTATTCAGGTGTTCTTTGATTCCAAAGTTGCCGTAGCGGTAGTAGGATTGTGGCATGGTGTAAAGTGTGAATAGGGTAGTGCCTTCGTCTGCTAAAGCCTTCCAGCCTTCCATAAATGTCATGTAGCGTTGCTTCATGCGTGGGTCGCGATTGGCATCGTTGAAGAGCTTGCGAAGACGTATTTGATCACTTGGACTAACATCTTTGCCTAATACTCCTGTTACTAAATGTTGTCCACCTTCGTAGCTAATTAATTTAAGGTTGTACAAATTGGTAATTGCAAGCTGTCTTTTTACTGCCTCGATAGTTCCATCTATGCCCTTAACATCATTATCCATAGCTACAGTTTGATCAATAATGTCAAAAATGTCATCAACTGTAGTTGCTTCGGTTAAAACTTTTTGTGCATCTGTACAGAAATTATGGGGAGCATCTCTGTATGGACACCCAAAGAAATAAGGAGCAATGGCTACACTATCAATCTTATTTGTAGGAACATTCTCAAGCATTCTTTTAGTTAGAATTGTATCGCCGATAAATGAGCCTAAAACACGTACCATACGGGAGTTTCCTGTTCCAAATTCGGCTTCCCATAAATCAAATATTTCTACCGCTCGCTTACTGTAATAATTAAGGCGCGCGTAGTAATCTCCGTGACAGCGAATATTTTTTAGTCTTTTTTCTTCGGTAAGATTATCGCAATATTGTTGGGCATCAGCAGGAATATCATTTAGCCCCAGTCTATTTCCTTCGGAAATTGAGTAGGCATAACCTGCAAAACCCGAGTTCCAAACTTCATTGGAGTATTCGATATAAACTTTAAGTGATGTATCGAGGTTAGCTTTAACCTGTTTAGCATATTGTTTAACATAGTCATTGCCAGAGACATGCGGCATGTTTACCCAAATATCGCGTTTTAGCGTATTGGCTAAGGCAATCATTACGCTTACAGGTACGCCTTTGTGGTCTTCATCGACTGTTCTGCCATCATTCCCACCCCAGGCTGAATCATCCATTTTTGCACGGTGATCCCATGTGCCTACACCAACAGGACAGTCAGCAGCGGTATAACAAAGCTTTTTAAGGCTAGCTTCCATCAGATTCATCATACGGATGACTTTGAAGTTTCTTAAAAGCATTAAGTAATCTGGATTAAAGATGATAGCGTTTCTATCAGCTTGTAAACGCTCTTCAAATGATTCGTAGGTCGTTCCATTCGGGCAGGTGTCGGTTTCATCTACACGAATAAAGGGATTACTTGTACAGGTTCCACCGGGCATGATGATGCGGATATTTTTGACATAGCTATTATTAGATATGTCACTTACGTAAGAATATATTTGATTTGTTTCAGAAACTGTCTGCTCTTTTTCTCTTTCACTGTCACCATCTTTAAAAATAAAATCTTGTAGTTTAATATCCAGCAATATTTTATTTTGATTTGGGATATTTGTTTGTGCTGAAACAGAACCCGAAGTACTAAAACTTAATTTTCCTGAACCTTCGTATAATACGGTGTATTGACCTTCAGGAATTGAATCTTTTAAAGAACCTTGTAGTAAACTCGCACTAACTGTAGTTTTATTTGGGTCAATAGTTGTTGGCCAGCCATTTTCATCATAAGTGGTTGAGTTTTGAATGTAAATTATTTGATCGTTCTCGTCACGAATAACATCACCATTAGAATCTGTTTTGGCTATTCTTTGTGATTCTTTAAAAGGACGCGCCGTTCTAAAAATATCCACAAACGGCATAGGCATACCCGCCGTATCAGCACCGCCTTGTGGGCCTTCGGTATTGATGCCTAATGAAGGTTTAAAGGGAAGTTCGGGCATTGTGCCTGTGGCTAAGTAGATAGCTTTTATTGTATTTGGGTTATCTAGGTTTGCAGTGAACGTGACGGTAGAATCGGCAGACTTATTACCTTGGCTATCGGTACTGCTGACAGTGATTGTACCGCTAGTTTGTGCTTTGTTACTTGTGAGGGAGTAATTTCCTGCATTATCAGCAACGGTTGTTTGAATACTTCCATCAGGAAAAGTAACGGTGATTGTAGAGCCTGCTTCGGCTTTACCTGATACTGAAACTAAGCCACTGTCATTTGATGTTGGCGTATTTGCTGTTGGTACATTGGGGTTTACAGCTTTGGTTGAACCACCGCCTCCACCACAAGCTGTAAGTGTTGCCAATAAAACAACAACAGCTACTCTTTTCACAGTCGAACTAAATTCCATTTTCTTCCCCTTTAAACCCAGTTTTTTGGTTTGTACTCAGTTGTGCGCTAGTTTCTTAGAATGTTATTAGCACAACAAGTTCCCTTTTAAAGTAAATTGTAACAAATAACTCGTTATAAATCTGTTATTTATAAGCAGTTTGTTAAGTACTCAATAAAGAATGAATTGAATTGTTATATGATATTGTTATATTTTTTCGTATTTACAAAAAACTAAAGATTAAGGTTATACTTTATCCGTGATAAAAAGCCACCCAGATAACCAACCCCTTGCTGAACGTATGCGCCCCAAAACCTTGGAGGAGTACGTTGGTCAGCAACATATTTTGGGTGAAGGCAAGCAGTTACGCGCGGCGATTGAACAAGACCGTTTACATTCTATGTTGTTCTGGGGACCTCCTGGAACAGGTAAAACAACACTGGCAAGACTCATCGCGCATTATAGCGGCGCAGAATTTATTACCATGTCGGCGGTGCTTTCGGGTGTTAAAGATATTCGCGCAGCAGTTAAATTAGCCAAAGAGAACCATGCTTTGGATGGTCGTAATACGGTTTTATTTGTGGACGAGGTGCATCGTTTTAATAAATCTCAGCAAGATGCTTTTCTGCCGCATGTTGAAGATGGTACGTTTAGTTTTATCGGTGCGACGACTGAAAACCCCTCGTTTGAATTGAATAACGCTTTGCTTTCACGCGTACGAACCTATGTTTTACGTGCGTTAACCGTTGATGATATTAAGCTGATTTTGCAATCAGCCATTAATGATAGAGAACGCGGACTAGGAAAGTTAAAACTAGAAATTGATAAAGAAGCTTTAGGTTTTTTAGCTAAAGCGGCAGATGGTGATGCAAGACGTGGATTGAATTGGCTGGAGATAGCAGCTGATTTAGCTAGCGACAATGATAATAAAATCACTCTAGCAACCATCGAAGAAATTGCCAGCGAAGGTGTACGCCGTTTTGATAAAGGTGGTGATCTCTTTTACGAGCAAATATCAGCTTTACACAAATGTGTACGCGGAACCAATCCCGATGCGGCTTTATATTGGTTTTGCCGAATGATTGATGGTGGCTGTGACCCGATTTACATCGCAAGACGTGTAGTGCGTATGGCGAGTGAAGATATTGGCAATGCCGATCCGCGTGGTTTGTCATTGGCGATGGATGCTTGGCAAACTTACGAGCGCTTAGGTAGCCCCGAAGGTGAGTTGGCAATAGCACAAGCACTGGTTTATCTTGCATCAGCACCCAAAAGTAATGCGGTGTATATGGCGTATAATCAGGCGATGAGAGATGCGAAAGAATCTGGCTCTTTAGACGTGCCGATGCATTTACGCAATGCGCCCACTAGTTTTATGAAGGATATGGATTACGGCAAAGACTACCGCTACGCGCATCAAGAAGAGGGTGCTTATGCAGCTGGTGAAACGTATTTTCCTGAAGAGATGGGTGAGCGTGTTTATTACGAGCCAGTAGCGCGTGGGCTAGAATTAAAAATAGGTGAGAAGTTGGCGCATTTGCGTGAGCAGGATCGTTTAGCTAGGAAAAACTCAAAGTAGAATTTGTTATTTAGAAAGAGTGTTGTAAAAGTAGATTATGTAGGTTGGCGCTGAGGAACGAAGCTCAACGTGGCATTGATTGTTGGGCTTCGTAAGCTCAGCGCCAACCTACTTACAAACGGTTAAAAGGTTATTTATGAAAAGTATATTTTATATTTTGTTACTACTGTCTGTTCAAGCTTGCTCAGCAAAGGCAGCGCCGCCTGCTTCACATTCGCATGGCGGACGTGTGCATATTCACTCTTTACCCGCTATAGGAGCAGGGCATCGGCACGGTACAGGAGCACCAGGTGTATTAGCTCAAAGTACAAATAATGGAGGCACAGTGACAAGCTCGGTTGAATATGAAAAGCCAAGACAATCACCGCGTATACCTAGACCTACCACCACGAACACAATCAAAGGAGATGTAAGCTGTCGTAGCGGTGAGTCCGATTGCAATATATGTGCAGCAAATGTACAACAACAATTTAGCCGAGCGGCGGCAGGACAATTAAGGTGGCGAAAGCTTTCGTGGCATTTTTCATGGCCGCAAAAATACCCTCCTAATGGTACACGCCCTTTAGATGTATTTGATGGTAAGCCTGCGTATCCTTTAGGAATCCCCAATAAACATATTCAAGGGTTTGCACGTACAAATTCAGCGCATTTCCCCTTTGTGGGAACGCACAGCCATAAGCGCAAAGGCAGTGTGTTTACTGTTGCGAAAAATAGCAATGGCAGTATGAGCCTTGCATCGTTACAAAAAAGTAGAGGTGGACATCCTAGCGGCATACAAGTAATTGGTGATTTTCTTATTTATGGTGATGGGGGTATGTTGATCTTTAAAGATATAAACTCTGTCAATCAAACTCGTACTAAAAGCATAAGAATCACTCCCAAAGCACGTTTCGGATATGGTGGCGGATTAGGCTTGCTTCGCTTATCGAACAATAATTTATTGGTGCTAACTTCAGGGCCGGGCAGCCAAGATAAACGCCCGCGTTATAATTATTTTTATAAAGTTCAGACACAAAATGGTATGCCACAAAAGCTTACGCTGCTGAGTAAGTCTCGTTCTAGTATTCCTGCCAATTGGCCAAAAAATCTTGGCTTCTCGGAGAATTTATCGTTAATCACAGAATGTGGTACAGGCGATATTTACAGTGTTCATACCACTGGTTCATCACAAGGTATCGGCTCAGTCACAGGCAATGGTTATTGGCGTTTATCTAAACTGGTAGAGCAACAAGGCAAGCTTAGCTTATCGCCATTAAGCGTATTTTACACAAGGCAAAATATGTCGAGTTGTAATATAAGCTCAGCCGCTACTGTGTATGTGAATCACCAGCATAAATTAGAATTCTATTGTCATGGTTTTGCTAAAGATCCATCGGGTTCTACCTTTAATGTGTTGGGTTCGCCCAGCCGTAATGGTCGGGATAAGTTTGATTTTAAAATGGGGACTTTATAGTTTCTACAATTGTGATGTAAAACTAGGGGGGTGTTGTTTTTTTAAGGCTCACGAAGAGCCAGAAAGTATGTAAGACATTGCGAAGCAATACCTAGCAGTGGTCGAAACAAGGGAGAGTGCTTTAAAAAGCACACCCCCCTAGTTTTACATGACAAGCCACGTCAGCTGTGGCTTAATCCTATTTATAGAGTTAAAAAGTTAAGGAAAGTCACAAATGCCAATCACAACTGGATCATTTCCCAACGCAAGAATGCGTCGTATGCGCCGTGATGATTTTTCGCGTCGTTTAATGCGTGAAAATGTTTTAACGGTGAATGATTTAATTTATCCCGTATTTGTTATCGAAGGTGAAAACCAACGTGAAGAAGTCGCCTCAATGCCAGGTGTTGAGCGTTTAACGATTGATCTTTTAGTCAAAGAAGCACAAGAGATTGCAGAATTAGGCGTGCCAGCAATGGCGTTGTTTCCTGTGGTAGGTGAGGCTAAAAAATCAGATTTAGCAGAAGAGGCGTATAACCCAGAAGGTTTGGCACAACGTGCAGTGCGTGCGATTAAACAAGCAGTGCCTGAGTTGGGCGTGATTACTGACGTAGCACTTGATCCTTTCACCTCACACGGTCAAGACGGCTTGATGAATGATGAAGGTTATATTATTAATGATGAAACGGTTGAGGTGTTGGTTAAGCAGGCGGTTTCTCATGCTGATGCGGGCGCAGATGTGGTTGCACCGTCGGATATGATGGATGGGCGCATCGGCTCAATTCGTGCCGCGCTTGAAGCAGCAGGTCATATCAATACGCGTATTTTGGCATATTCTGCAAAGTACGCATCAAGCTTTTATGGGCCATTTCGTGATGCAGTTGGCTCGGCGGGTAATATCGGCAGTGGTAATAAATACAGTTATCAGCAAGACCCAGCGAACAGCAATGAAGCGCTTTACGAAGTTGCGTTAGATTTACAAGAAGGCGCAGACATGGTGATGATAAAACCAGGTATGCCGTATTTGGATATTGTACGCCGTATTAAAGATGAATTTAAAGCGCCAACCTATGTGTATCAAGTCAGTGGTGAATACGCGATGATTAAAGCGGCTTCACAAAACGGCTGGTTGGATGAACGCGCCGTGGTGATGGAAGCGTTGGTGGGAATGAAGCGTGCGGGTGCAGATGGAATTTTGACTTATTATGCAAAAACAGTTGCACAGTGGTTGGCGAAATAAACAATCAAGAATAGAATATACAAAGCACACCCCCCCACTTTTACATGATGTTTCATGTTTATAAAAACATCATGTAAAAGTGGGGGGGTGTACTTATCATAATATTAAGAGACCTCAGCATAACTCAGTGGCGAAAGAAAAACGGATAAAATCCTTCTGATTGAGGCGTGAATTGCAGATAATAGCGGGCTATTGCCAAGATTCACAACAAAAATCAGGATGATTTTAGCCGTTTTTACTTGTCACCTGAGTTATGCTGAGGTCTCTTAAGTATAAATGAGTTATAAAAATGGATAAGTACGCCGTAATCGGTAACCCAATTAATCACAGCAAATCTCCAGAGATTCATCATATGTTTGCACAGCAAGCTGAAGATGAGATCTTGTACGAGGCCTTGCTTTCTCCGATTGATGAATTTGAAGAAACAGTAGAAGCCTTTCGCAAAGGCGGCGGCATGGGTTTGAACGTTACCGTGCCATTTAAGCAAGAAGCTTGGAAGTTGGCAGATGAACTCAGTGATTATGCAAAACGTGCGGGTGCGGTGAATACGCTGGTGTTTCATCAAGACGGCACAATCTACGGCACAAATACCGATGGCATTGGTTTGGTGCGTGATTTGGTTGAAAACCACCAAAGCTTATTGCAAGGCAAACGAATTTTAATTTTGGGTGCTGGTGGTGCTGTACGTGGAGTACTTCAGCCACTATTAATGCAAATGCCTTCAAAAATATTCATCGCCAACCGTACGCCAGAACGCGCAACGGAACTAGCCAACGATATGCAAGACTTACGCGAAAACTGCGAGTTATCGGGTGGTGGTTTTAAAGATATTGAAGGCGAATATGACTTAATCATCAACGGAACAGCCGCAAGTTTACAAGGCATTATGCCGCCGATTCCTGAGACTTGTTTAGCCGATGGCGTGCATTGTTATGATATGATGTATGGAGGTAGACCCACCGCATTTGAATTTTGGTGCGATGATAATGGTGCTGCTAAAGTGATGAATGGGCTAGGGATGCTTGTAGAGCAGGCGGCGGAGTCTTTTTCAATATGGCGCGGGAAAATGCCCGCAACGAAACCTGTGCTAGAAGCCCTCCAATTAAGTTGGCTCGCATAACAATAAAAGACACTAAATAAATGGATACAACTCATCTAAGCAAAACCAAATTCTCTGACCTTCCACTTTTACCCGAAATTCAATCTGCCGTAGCCGAAGCAGGTTTTGAATACTGCACACCGATTCAAGCCGAAAGCATGAAGATCAGCTTAAACGGTACGGACATTGCAGGGCAAGCACAAACAGGCACGGGGAAAACAGTTGCTTTTTTATTGCCTGCTTTTCAGTATTTATTAAAGAATCCAAAGCCTAATAAAAATAGTCGTAACCAAGCGCAAGTACGTTTTTTAATGCTTGCGCCAACACGTGAATTGGCCATTCAAATCGCAAAAGATGCAGAACAGCTAGGCAAAAACACGGGTTTAAAGTTTGCGTTAGCTTATGGTGGAACAGGCTACGATCAACAACAAAAAGCGATTGAGGCGGGTGTTGATATTCTCATCGGAACACCCGGTCGTATAATTGATTATTGGAAGAAAAAGGTATTTAACTTGCATGAATGCCAAGGTTTGGTTTTGGATGAAGCCGATAGAATGCTCGATTTAGGTTTCATACAAGACATTCGATTTTTATTACATCGTTTGCCAAAGCCAGAAAAACGTTTAAGCATGATGTTCTCGGCAACCCTATCGCATAGAGTGATGGAGTTATCTTACGAACACATGAATCAACCTCAAAAGGTAGAAATCGAAGCCGAAGCGGTAAACACCAAAAAGGTTGAGCAGTCAGTTTACTACCCAGCAAACGATGAAAAGATTCCGCTACTGCTAGGTTTAATCAATAAACTAGAACCCAATCGCGCCATCGTATTCGTAAACACCAAACGCAATGCAGAAACCATTGAAGACTTCATGCGTGGCAACGATATTAAAGCGGTAATGATTTCAGGCGATGTGCGCCAAAACAAACGTCAAAGCTTATTAAAAGAATTCGCTAGCGGTAAGCATCAAGTATTAATTGCAACCGATGTAGCCGCACGTGGTTTGCACATCGATGATGTCACACACGTATTCAACTACGATTTACCACAAATCGCGGAAGACTACGTTCATAGAATAGGGCGAACAGCCCGCGCTGGAGCATCGGGTGAAGCACATAGTTTTGCTTGTGAAGATACCGCATTCTATTTGCCAGAAATTGAAACATACATTGGTATGCGAGTTCCGATGGAGAGTGTTACTTCAGACTTATTGCTCGATGATGTAAAGCCTAGAAAGAGAATTACACGTGATCGTGTGCCGCATAGACCTAACAACGCTAATAACAAAGGTGGATTTAAAGGCAAGCCTCGTGGCGGTGGGTATAAGGGGAAGAATCCTCGGAATGCTAAAGGATAAAAGATTTTTTTGCCACGGAAGGACACGGAAAAACACGGAAGAAAAACAAAAACACCGCCAGCATGACTGTATTTATGTTTTTCCCCCGTGGGCTCCGTGGCAAAAAGTTTTTTATCTTTTAAGCCAAGAAATACTTCCCAGCAGTAGCAATCACAATCGTAATAAGTCCAACCACCGTATTGATTCCAACTAGCATACGAATCTGATTCAAAGCCGCACCACCATCTTTCCAGCGCTCATCTACAACTGCTTTTTTAAGTTTATTGTAAGGTGCAAAGAATACGTGAAAGAAGATCAACATCATCACAATACCAAGCCCTAGCATAATGTGCATAAATAACGGTGGTTTAGGGAACTGAAAAAACATCCACAAACCTGTGATTAATACAGTGGCTATACACACCCAAACCCAAGGGAAGAATCGCTTAAAACCCGCTACCCAGAGCTGAAGGCGTTGTGGTGGTTCAAGTGTTTTAACGGCTGCAGGGCGCATTACTTGATGGGCAAAGAACATTCCCCCAACCCAAACAACGATAGCAATAACGTGAAGTGCGATAGCAATGGACATGATATTCATAAAATACTCGATAATTAGTTAAAAATTAAAGGCGCATTTTACTAAGATATGATTAAGAAACAAGTCACCATTTTTTTCTTAATGGTTACTGTCCTAAGTAGCTCTTAAGCACACGTTGCCATTCTTCTTTTTGAATTATTTTAAGCATGGTGCGATTTACAGGTTCACGCAATGGACTCCCTTCAGGGAAGGCAATTCCGTACTGTTGTAGCTCAAATAACTTATCAACCACAATGAGCTTGTTTTTAAAATGCTGCTCAGTGAGGTATTTTAAAAGAGGGTCATCGTAAACCATTGCATCTGATCTTCCTTCTTCAATAGCATTAAGGCTATCTAACACAGTGGGATAATATTCACGTTTTAATTGACGATTTTCTAGATAGTTATCACTACTTGAGTTTTCAATACTGGCTATGCGCGCTCTGGGTAAATCCTCAGGGCCAGAAATCAGCGGCTGGCTTTTTGCCAGAGTTAAAGTTGATGCAACACCTGCAATTACAGCAGAAACCATGAGCAATGAGGCAAACATCCAAAACAATGCGATCATTCTTCCTCCAACGGTTTGAGGTGTCATGTCGCCATAACCGACGGTTGTCATGGTAACGGCTGCCCACCACATACCTGCAGGAATGCCTTTTATAGGGTTGGGATTAAAGTTTTCAGGGTTCTTCTTTCTTTCGGCTAACCAGGTTAGCGTACCAGTAATAAAAAGAATTACGAATAATGCTAATAGAATAAACAGCATTTTGCTGGAAAATATTCCCCTCAAAACGCTTCGCCAACCATCGTTTAGGTTTTTTAGTGTAACAATACTTAGCCCTGTTGAATAATAAGAGTGGCTAAAATCAAACTTTGATTCTCGCTCTGATGTGATTGTAATGGCGGCAATTCCCACATCAATAGAGGAATTACTGACACCATCGAGTAATGGTTTTAACCCTAATTCTTTCCATTTATACTGTAGATCAAGCTCTTTAGCGATCTTCTCCCATAATTCAACACTAATACCATACCATTTACCATCCTTATCCTTCATCGCGAAGGGCTCTGCTACTTTTGTGCCAACGGTTAATATTTTATCGAAAGATTGTGAATAGCCGGGTAATAAAAAAATGAAAGTAAAAAACAGGAAGAAAATTTTTATAAAGAAAGGCTTTAGTAGTTTTGTCATGGGGGTGTATCTCACAGTCACATTGAAGTAAGAAAAAGTCATAAACTTGCTACAAATAATTGAGATATATCAATTTTCATAGTCTACACTCGATTAAAGACCTGTTACATATTTAGATATTATTGCTAGTGACCAAGCTTATACAATATAAATGTAGCACATCTTTTGGAATTATTTTTTTAATAACCAAGGAGATCGTTTATGAGTGAAACTAAAAAAATGAGCTTAACAGTCAAAGTACTGTTAGGCATGGCCCTAGGGATTATCGTGGGGTTGGCTATCAATCTCACGGGTATGAATGCCCCTGGTACGTTTATTAATGAGTACATTGTTAACGGTTTATTCCATGTTATTGGAAAAATGTTTGTTAACGCTTTGAAAATGTTAGTTGTTCCACTCGTATTTTTCTCACTTATCTGTGGTGTTTGTGGTATTGGTGATATTCGAATGCTTGGCCGAGTGGGTGGTAAATCCTTTGCGCTTTACATGATGACTACGGCAATTGCGATTGCTACAGCTATCTTGATTGCTGTTACTTTCGGTATTGGTAAAGGCATGAATGTTGAGACTGCCGCTGAATTTACAGGCAAAGAGTCCCCACCTTTAACTCAGGTTATCATTGATATTATTCCTAAAAACCCAATTGCTTCGATGGCAAATGGCGACATGCTTCCGATTATATTCTTCTCAATTCTGCTCGGTATTAGTATGTTAATGCTAGGAAGAAAGGCAAAGAGTTTCATTGAAGGTGCTGAAATTGCTAATGAAATAATGATGAAAATGGTAAATATCATTATGTCTGTTGCCCCATATGCCGTTTTTGCTTTGATTGCCAAAGCAGTAGCAACATTAGGTATTGATTTATTAGCATCACTTGCTGGCTATGTTGGGGTGCTTGTAGGCGCATTAATGTTCCACTTGTTTATAACATTGATGATTGTACTCAAAGTCTTCTCAGGTTTAAGCCCTGCGATGTTCTTAAAGAAAATCAGGAATGTTCAGGTATTTGCATTTAGTACGGCAAGTTCTAACGCAACAATTCCTGTGACCATGAGAACAGTAACAGAGCGCTTTGGTGTGAATAACTCTGTAGCATCGTTTACCGTACCGTTTGGTGCAACCATCAATATGGATGGAACGGCAATTATGCAAGGTGTGGCAACGGTATTTATCGCTAACGTCTACAACGTAGATTTAGGTATCTCTGGATATTTGACCGTTATCATGATGTCAGTATTAGCCTCAATCGGTACTGCGGGTGTTCCGGGAGTTGGCTTGATCATGTTGTCGATGGTATTTACACAAGTTGGCCTACCTGTAGAAGGTATAGGTCTTATTCTTGGTGTTGACCGCTTGATGGATATGATTAGAACAGCAGTAAATGTATCTGGTGATGCGACAGTTTCATCTATCGTTGCTAAGAGTGAAGGAAAGATGGATGTTTCTGTCTTTAATGATCCCAATGCAGGTATATATGATGAGGATGAAGAGTTGCATATCGATGATGCGGTAGAAGCTGAAATGAAAGCTGCCGTTGAAGCAACGCATGATAAGTAGTGTGCAATGAACGGATTGAAGTTAAAACTTCAATTTAAAAAAAAGGCAGAGCTTTCGCTCTGCCTTTTTTTTACTTTAGGATATTAGTTATTAATGTCTAAAGTGTCGCATTCCTGTCATTACCATCGCCATACCAGCTTCATCCGCCGCTGCAATCACCTCATCATCACGCATCGAACCACCTGGTTGGATAACGGCAACAATGCCAGCTTCTGCTGCTGCATCAATGCCATCACGGAAAGGGAAGAAGGCATCAGATGCCATGACAGAACCTGTGACTTCTAAGTCTGCATGTTCAGCTTTAATGCCTGCAATGCGCGCCGAGTTAATGCGGCTCATTTGACCTGCGCCTACACCAATCGTCATATGATCTTTACAGTAAACAATGGCGTTTGATTTTACGAACTTGGCGATTTTCCAAGCAAATAATAGGTCGCTCATTTCTTGATCGGTTGGGCTACGTTTGGTAACGATTTCTAATTTTTCATACAAACCTAAATCAGCATCTTGCACCAATAAACCACCGTTCACGCGCTTGTAATCAAGGCGTGGTTGAGCATGTTCAAACTTGCCACATTCCAATAAACGCACGTTTTGTTTTGCGCTGACGGCTTTAATCGCTTTTGCTGTAACTTTTGGTGCGATAATCACTTCAACAAATTGGTTTTTAACAATCGCTTTAGCTGTTTTTCCGTTTAGTTTTTTGTTAAAAGCGATAATGCCGCCAAAGGCAGATTCAGGATCTGTTTTAAAAGCACGCTCATAAGCATCTAAAATATCATCACCTATCGCAACACCACAGGGGTTTGCGTGTTTTACGATAACGCAAGCAGGGCGGCTTTCAAATTGCTTTACACATTCAAGCGCCGCATCGGTGTCCGCAATATTGTTGTAAGAAAGCTCTTTGCCTTGTAGTTGTTGGGCTGTCGCAATATTGGCGCCTGTTTGGTTTCCAGAGATATAAAACGCGCCTTTTTGATGTGAGTTCTCACCGTAGCGTGTGGTTTGTTGTAGCTTAAATTGTGCATTGAATGTAGTTGGGAATACATTTTCGCCTACCGCGAGTGGCTTGTTATCATTCTCAACAATCGCACCTAAGTAGTTTGCGATCATGCCATCGTATTGTGCGGTGTGCTCAAATGCGCGCGTGGCTAGTTTGAAACGCAGGTCTTTTGAGATACTGCCGTTGTTGTTCTCTAGCTCCTCTTCAATCAAACTGTAATCAGATGGGTTAACAACAATCGTCACATGTGCATTATTTTTAGCCGCCGCGCGCACCATGGTTGGTCCGCCAATATCGATATTTTCAATCGCATCTTCTAAGGAGCAATCTTCTTTCGCAATAGTTTCTGCAAAAGGGTATAGGTTGACGATAATCAGGTCAATCGGTGGAATATCATGCTTTTCCATCACCGCATCATCCGTGCCACGGCGCGCTAAAATTCCGCCGTGAATCTTTGGGTGTAAGGTTTTTACACGACCATCCATCATTTCAGGGAAACCCGTGTAATCAGAAACTTCGATTACAGGCACATCATTATCGCTAAGCAACTTGGCAGTGCCACCTGTTGAAAGTAGCTCAATTCCGCGAGCATGAAGTTGTTTAGCAAAGCTGAGTAAACCAGTTTTGTCAGATACGCTTAATAAAGCACGTTGAACAGGCATGTGTGATTCCTTCTCGTTGAAATGGGGGCAATAAGTAATACAAAAAATTGGGTGGACGTAGTATCGCATAGGAACTATTGTTCGTGTACTCGAATCATCAAAATAATATTGAATTTATGTCATTTCGATCTATCCCATATTCTGTTTACCTGCTCGCGCTCTGCCAAGCGTTAATGATGAGTAGCACCAGTCTACTGATTACCTCATCCTCGTTGGTGTGTTTGACGTTAACGCCTGATAAGTCTTTGGTGACTTTGCCTTTGTCGCTACAGTTTTTAGGCTTGATGCTAACCAGTATGCCTGCATCGATGTTAATGGGGCGCTTAGGACGTAAGCAAGGGTTTATGATTGGTACTTTGTTTGGTGTTGTTGGTGCGTCGATATTAGTTTATTCGGTTTTCAATCATCTATTTTGGTTGTTTGCTGTTGGCTCATTTTTGATTGGGATATTCAACGGTTTTGGTATTTACTACCGCTTTGCCGCGGTGGATATGGTGAGCGAAGAAAATCGCCCAAAAGCGATTTCTTATGTATTAGTGGGTGGTGTCATTGCCGCATTTATTGGACCAAATCTTGCAAATTTTGGAAGAAGCATGTTTCCAGAAGAACCTTTTGCAGGCGGCTTTGTTTATGCGGTTATTATTTACGTCTTAGTTTTTGTGGTGATCAGTTTTCTAAAATTCCCTGATGCACTCTCAGCAAAGGCAGAAGAAGTAGAGCCTCGCCCACTAGCAAATATAGCGCGCCAACCGATGTTTATCACGGCGGTTATTTGTGGCATGTTGGGCTACGCCATTATGTCGTATTTAATGACGGCTACACCGCTGGCAATGAAGCACCACGCACATGGTTTTGGTGATACGGCATTTGTGATTCAATGGCACGTGTTGGCGATGTTCGCGCCGTCATTTTTCACCGGCAGTATCATTCAACGCTTTGGTGTTTTAAATGTGATTTTAGTCGGCGCTGTCTTGGCAGTTGCCACTGTTGCTATCAATCTAACGGGGCAAACAGTATGGCATTTTTGGACGGCATTAGTTGCTTTGGGCATTAGTTGGAATTTCTTATTCATAGGCGCAACGGCGATGCTAACCGAAACCTATCGACCCGAAGAAAAATCAAAGGCGCAAGGCTTTAATGATTTTGCCGTATTTACACTGGTAACCATTGCATCACTATCGGCAGGAATGCTCCAATACAAACTGGGCTGGGAAATGGTCAACTATGCTGCATTACCGTTTATTATGATTATTATTATGAGCGTGTTTTGGTTGAAGATGAAGCCTGAGGAGCAGAGGCTTTATCATTAATATGTGATGCACACCCCCCCACTTTTACATGATTTTTTAAAACATCATGTAAAAGTGGGGGGGTGTGCTACTAGATAAAGCCGTCATTCTGGGAATACCATAACCTATATTGAGAAATACTATTTCGGTCAAAATGGATACTGGCATTCGCCAGAATGACGGTGGTCTTTTAGAGGTTACTGATTAATAGTATGAGAACTCGCTTTATCTATTCTCACGGTCGCCAATCAAATCTTCAACCACAGAAGGATCAGCGAGCGTTGATGTATCGCCCATCTCGCCCACTTCATTGGCAGCAATTTTGCGTAAAATACGGCGCATAATCTTGCCAGAACGTGTTTTGGGTAGACCTGGAGCCCATTGAATAATATTCACTTTAGCGATAGGGCCAATTTCTTTTCTTACCAATGCGACTAAATCAGCTTTTAATTCATCCGTGCCGGTCTCACCTGTCATCAGTGTTACATATGCATAGATTCCTTGGCCTGTAATTTCATGTGGATAACCTACAACAGCGGCTTCGGCAACTTTTGGATGTAATACAAGACCTGATTCTATTTCTGCTGTGCCTAAACGATGTCCTGAAATATTGAGTACATCATCAACACGTCCAGTAATCCAATAATCACCATCTTCATCGCGGCGTGCGCCATCACCTGTGAAGTAATAGCCTTTGAACAGTGAAAAATAAGTTTCGTAAAAGCGCTCGTGATTACCGTAAAGTGTGCGCATCATTGATGGCCACGGTTGTTTCATCGCTAAGTTACCTGCGGCAGGGTTTCCAGTGATTTCATTACCTTCATCATCCAACAAAATAGGATCACAACCAAAGAAAGGCGCCATGGCAGAACCGGGTTTTAAGCTATGAACGCCCGGTAGTGGTGTCATTAAATGTGCGCCTGTTTCTGTTTGCCACCAAGTATCTACAATCGGACATTTATTGTTGCCGACCACGTTGTTATACCATTCCCAAGCTTCGGGGTTTATAGGCTCACCAACGGTGCCAAGCAAACGTAATGACTTACGCGATGTTTTATTAACAGGTTCATCGCCTGCTGCCATTAATGCGCGAATCGCTGTTGGTGCTGTGTAAAAGCTAGCAACTTTGTGCTTATCAATCACTTGCCAAAAACGTGAAGCGTCAGGGTAGGTGGGTATGCCTTCAAACATCAAAGTAGTCGCGCCATTGGTTAATGGACCGTATACGATATAGGTGTGACCTGTTACCCAGCCCACATCTGCCGTACACCAGTACACTTCGCCGTCTTTATAATCAAAAACCAGTTTGTGCGACATGGCGGCTTGTACAAGATAACCGCCTGTTGTGTGAAGCACGCCTTTGGGTGTGCCTGTTGAGCCAGAAGTGTAAAGAATAAACAACGGGTCTTCAGCATCCATTTCTTCTGGTGCGCACTCCGTGCTGGCATTGACAACTTCATCGCCATACCAAATGTCGCGCCCTTCGACCCAATCAACAGGGTCACCACCGCGCTTAACAACCACGCAAGTATGAACATTAGGACAGCCCTCAAGGGCTTTGTCGGCATTGGTTTTTAGTGGGACTTTTTTACCACCACGCATGGATTGGTCTGCAGTGATGACTACCTGACAGTCAGAATCTAAAATGCGGCTTTTTAAAGCATCGGGTGAGAAGCCACCAAACACGATTGAATGTACTGCGCCAATGCGCGTACACGCTAGCATGGCTACGGCAGCTTCAGGAATCATCGGCATATAAAGGGAAACACGATCACCTTTCTTAACGCCGCGTGCTTTTAGTACGTTGGCAAACTGGCAAACTTCGGCGTGAAGTTCGTTATAGGTGATGTGCTTGTCTTCTTCGGGGTTGTCGCCCTCCCAAATAATGGCAGTTTGATTACCACGTGTTTCTAAATGCTTATCCAAACAATTATAAGAGACATTCAGTTTTGCACCTTCAAACCATTTGATATGTAAGTCACTCTGGTCAAAGCTCCAATCCGTCACTTTATCCCATGGTTTAAACCATGAAACATATTTATTGGCTTGCTCAGCCCAAAATGTTTCAGGGTCTTCAATAGACTGTTGATACATTGCGGTGTATTGCTCAGCATTAATATTAGCTTGTGCGGCAAATTCTTGTGAAAGGGGATGAATGGCTTGCGACATTTATTATGGCTCCTTGTTTTTATCTAATATATTTTGTAACTATTTTGATAATTATATGTCAATTACAGTGAATAGTTTGAAAATGAAGAATAAGTTTTGATAAATTTGCACAAAAGTAATGTTTATTATGACTATTTTTAATTGTTAGTTGTTACTTAAACTTATTTTGGATTAGTTTATGATAATCATCTGAATTATAGGAGATCATTTGTGGATGCCTTAACAATGACTATTTTATTAGGAATGTTGGTTATGCTAATAGTTGTCATAGCATTTGTTTTGACGGTAAAGAGTGGGCAGTATGACGACCTTGATGGTGTAGCGTTCCGTATTTTAATGGATGATGATGATCCGCTCATCCCTGGAAACCAACCGATTATTAAGAGAGAGAGTGAAGAAAAAGTGGATAAGGTGGAGAATAAAAAGTAAAAATAATGTCATAGGAAATAATTATAAGAAGGATACGGTAACAAGTAACATTGTTACTACGAGTAGTGCATCTATAAATATAAACTATGGGTATAAAGTATAGGATCTTGTTAAAAATCTTACAAATCATCATTAATGATCTATATATATAGATAAGAT
>JAKIUW010000015.1 GCA_021647365.1 Cocleimonas sp.
GCATCCGTCTAAAACCCTTAGCGTACGTTTTCGTACCATTGGGCTTCAGACCCTACAGGAACTTACGGTTTTAAATAAATATTTTTATTGAAACCGTAAGTTTCTGTTCAAATGCCCCCGCTAGTCCAAGTCCTACAAACAAGATCCACAGAAGATTAAAGACTATCTGAATAAAACTTATCCAGAAGCAGTAGCAGAAGCTAAAAAGTACAAAGCACGGCTCTATTTTATAGATGAAGCTGCTTTTAGAAGTGATAGCCATCGCGGAACAACATGGGGGAAAATTGGAGATACCCCTATCATTAAAGATACAGGGGGTCGTTTTGGCTTTAAATTGATCAGTGCCGTTTCTGCTCGTGGCGACATGCACTTTGATGTCATAGAAGAGCGTATGAATTCAGAAAAGTTTATTGAGTATCTGGAACAGCTAAGAAGTGATACAAACTGTCCTGTGTTTGTGATTGCAGACAATGCACGTTACCACCACAGTAAGAAGGTACAAGCCTTTTTGAAGGAAAAACAAGGGGAAATCATGATGGCTTTCCTGCCAGCCTATTCACCCGAATTAAATCCAGATGAACAAGTTTGGAATCACGCAAAGGCAGAAGTTGGAAAGAGGTGCGCTATTCGCTGTAAAGATGATATGGAGCGCATCATTCTATCTACTATGAAAGCTATTCAAGAAAAGACAGATTTAGTTAAGAGCTTTTTTAAACTCCCTAGTACAAAATATGCTCAGGGATTATTTTAGTTTATGAAAATACTTTTGGGACGATTAATAACTATAACGGAATAGGGCAGTTATTAGAACTACCCACCACTTAACATAACACCAATTATTAGCAGAACAGGCACTCTCTCTAGCATCCGTCTAAAACCCTTAGCGTACGTTTTCGTACCATTGGGCTTCAGACCCCATAAAGCACACCCCCCCACTTTTACATGATGTTTTTCAAACGTAAGCTAAGTAAGCCAAACATGCTAGCGAGTAGGGCGAAGGATGTTGAGCCTTTGGCTGTTTTGATTAGTTCAGCTTTTTCGGCTTTGATTATTTCTGCATTTTTTGGGGCATTTGTATCTAGCGTTTGTTGAGCTATCTTGATAGGTTTTTTTGTGGCTGTTTCTGTTGCAGGTTCGAGCTTTTTGATTTCAGGTTCTTCTGCGGGTTTTGGCTCGGCTTCTTTTTTGGTTTCTTTTTCAGTTTTCTCCGCATTTGATTCAAGGTCTACCGCCTCTGCCTTTATCCACATATTTAAGTCTTTCTTTCCTTTGTAGTTTATGAAGTACCATTTTTGACCTGAATTGTCGGTTTCTTCATCTAGTAATGTTACCTTGTCGCCTTTGATTAGATACATTTTGGTTGGTTTATTGGGAGACTTGTATAAGTAACTTTTAATATCTATATAGGCTGGTATTTGTTTGAAAACAGTAAAGCTAGCCACGCTTAAGTAATCATCAGTATTACAAACTCCATCCCTAGCACCAGAAACTTCTTTTACTTGAGCTGTTTGTAAGTCAATAATTGCACACTTTTCAAGTATATGCTTTTCTTCTTCTTTTCCCTCTCCAGCCCAGACAAAATTTGTTATTGAGTATCCAATTCTTAAGTAACGTCCCATTCTATATTCATCAGCCCAAGCCTCATAAAAGCTAAAGTTAGAACCCGTCTCTGATTCAGTTAAATTAAAATGATCTTCCTTCACCTCATCTATTAAAGATTTTCTTGTTCCTTTTCTTTTATCTATTATTTTTATTGAGTGACAAGCAGGAGTTTTACACCTTATTTGGTATTGAGTTGTATCAAATAAAATTTTTAGGTTTTGCTTTGCTTCTACAGGGGAAAGCATTACTAAAAACAAGAGTGTTATTATCATTTTCATCATAATTTAGCCTTCATCTTATTATATCTTTTTACCATATCAGTCCCACTTCTATTTATACCGTAATAATCAATTATTATTTTTTCATATGCAGAGTGGTTGCTCCCCCAATCTGCAGGATTTTTAGAAACGGTAGGATGGCTTGCAAAAAAATTATCTAATGCATTTCCAAAGTATTGCTTTACATCAGATGGGCGGTTTATATGATGGTCTAGAACAGTCGCTTTACCTAAATTAGAGTTTACATAACTTGAAATTTTATAAGAATAATCTTTAGGTGTTATTTTTAATACTATATTATTCAATCTATCAATGAAATCATGGACTTGTAAATCTTGATACTCGCCAGAACTTATAGCCTCAATAAATGCAGCAGTAGCAGGGCTTTTAATCTTTTTCCCATAAGTACTGGAAGTAAAGCCTTTACGTATAATGGCTTTTAATTCTTTACCAGTTTTGTTTTTATAATAGGCTGTATATTTATTAGATACTTTACGCACATCCCAACCACAACATTTGAAATATTTTTGAAACATCTCTGGATAGAGTTCTTTAAATTTATTCATCTGTATTGGGAGTTCGCCTTGCCCTGTAGGGCTTATTGTTTTTTGCATAGCACCTGCTGTGAATATTTGATTATCATACGATTGAACAGAATCAAGGTTTCCTTCATTCTCAGACATACCTATAAGGATAGTTTTTTCATTAGAAGTAACTTTCCCAGATGAGATTAAGTCCCCCCATCTAGAGTATGTACTCAATGGTTTCCTCCCTTTATATATTGGACCATATGCATATGTACTAGAAGTTCTTTTATAACGAGTACATCCTATTTTTTTAAGATACTTCTCCCCACAATCACTGCAACCCACAAAATTCCCAACAAACCCAGCAGGATGAAAATAATAAGCCTCCTTTTTAGGAAAACCAGTTACCTTACCTTTAACAACATCATCCCACCAAGCAAGTTTCTTAATTTTCTCTTTCTCATAGTCCCAATCAAAACGTGTTTCATCAGGGATATATTTTTCTATATGTTTCCATCTGTCCATACTCTTAACCCACTCACTTTCATGTTTAGTGACGAGTTGACCTAGCTTTTTTTGTTTAATTGGGTCGCTAAGCGCATATTGTATTTCTGCTAGTGTAATTGTGCCATCGTGATTATCATCTAAAAACTGAAAAACTTTTTTTGCAAAGGGTTTCAGTTTTAGGTTGAAAACACTTATTGGTGTTTCTTCTTCGTTTTTTGATGCCTCCATTGTTTTAGGCTCAAATAAGGTTTTATAGTACTTATCTGGATCTAAATGGTAAGAGCCATCACCTTCACTGGGTACATCTACCACATCAAAACATATAAATTCTTCGGGGGCGTGGTGGGTGATTTTTGTGCTATCGATATAGCCTTTCATATACCACGGCATATGTTGGTCAAATATAATGTCATACCATTCTACGCCTTTATCATCCGTCCATTTTTTAAGGATGTCGCTGGTTTTGTAGCAGGCTTCATGGTCAGTTTTTAATCCATTTTCACTTAATGTGACGGGGTAGTCATTCCAAAAGTCTGTTGCATCTTTTATATATAGCATGGTGTGTTTAGATACTTTGGAAAGCGTCTGTTTTTTTATCCAACCTTTTTTTCCTGCATTGTAAGAGGCTAATACCGCTCTTAGGGTATTAGAACCTTTTCCATAAGATTTAAGTAACTTTAGTCGCCCTGTGAGGGTAACGCCATTTATGCTGGTTAATCCTCCTTCTTTGATAGCATAGGTTTTATCTGCATCTTTCCAGTCTGTTAATGTTGATCTTAGTGTGGTTGCAACTAAGCCCAATGTTTCTATTTTTATATAGTCACCTTTCTTTTTAAGCACTTTAACGGCGGTTTCTTTGGTGAGTGTTTCTGTTTTTGTGCTGGGTAGTAAGGAGTAGAGCTTTAATCCCTCGGGTATTTTTAAAACGGTTTTTCCATTTCCTGATTTTTTAGGGTTTTTATTACTAGCTCGCGCTTTGGTAATAAATACGTTTAACTCTTCACCTGCAAAAACCTCCCAATGCAGCATTGGTCTATTTTTTGGTTTTTCGGGTGTACAGTAGTTCCCCATATAGCCTATGAGATCGCCTTTGCGGATTTCTTTTGGCAGGTCTTTATTCTTGCTTTCTGTTTCAATTTTATCAAAGCTAGCAGGCTTGGTGACTTTATCAAGGTCGTTCACCCAAACAGTTCCTAGTGAATCGAATGCAGGGTTTTTTGTAATATTGCCTGTTTTTATGCTAATAATTTTTGCGCGCCCTGTGGTGCCTGCATTGTCTTCTAGTATTAGTTCCGCCCCCTTTGGGATAAGGTTTAAGACATGGTTTTTTGACTTTCCTGTTTTGCGAATTCTGGCGCGTGTGCCTACTATGCCTGTCGCAAAAGTTTCTGTATCTGTCGTTGTTGCTTTGACTTTATAGATAGGTTTTCCCGCATTATCACCTGTGGGGCTTGGAGGGAGCTTTTCCAGATCAGGAATATAGACATAGCCAAACTCTGGAATATCAGGATTTTTTACAGGCGTACCGCTAACTACTTTTTTTATTTTTGCTCTATGCCCTTTTTTAACTTCTCCTTCTAACTCAAGTAAACTGCCTCGCGGAATACGCGATAGGACTAGCTTGTTGTCTATATCTAAACGTGCATTAGCGCCCAGCGTTGTTTTTGCAAAAGGAGTATTATCTTTGGCGCTTTGACTAACTTTATAATTAACTTTGCCAAAATATGCGGGGCTATTCTTCTTTGTCTCCTTTTCGTACTCGCTCCAAGGCAACAAATGCATATACAATGAAAAAACAGGCAGTATATTACCGCTTTTAGCAGGGTACTCCAGCTTATGACGAACCAAAGTAAACGAACTAGAATAGGGAATATTAATACTTGTGCCTTTTATTGGGTCTTCATACGCAGGTGTATCAATATGCTTTTCATTAATCCGATAAGCAACCACCTCACCATCCGCAATACATTGAATACCATCACCTTGTTTTAAAGCACCGCTAGACTGATTAGTGATATGAACACCACCGTGCCAAAACTCATTTATACCAAAGGGGTAAAAACCATCCGATTCCATACTCAGCGCAGTAAAGAACTCTTCCATACTCGCAGGGCTGGTTTTATTATTGTTATTACTTTTAAAGGGGAATGAAAAACTGTTCATTTTATTGCTATATCCTGTTATTAATTATCCAGAAGTACGAACTTTGCCACTTTGATTGAGAGGCTTACCTTTATTAATCTGGCTCTCTACCGCCCCAGCACCGCCCCCGCCCCCGCCAGAAACACTAATTGTCCCCTTAACCGTGACATTACCCTTTAGCGTTATGCCGCTTGAATCAATAGTAATCGTGCCATTGGGGCCGATTATCACGGCTTTTTCTTCTGCGCCTATGTCAACTATTTTTGTCTTTTGGCTGATCTTTTTGCCTGCTTTAAGTTCAGCTTTGCCTTCGACTTTGTGGGTGTGATGCCCGCCTGTGGTGATGTATTGGTCGGCGTATACGTCTAGCTTTCTGTGATTGTCTGCTTTGATGATTTCATCTTTGCCGATGTGGCTTATTCTGTTTCTTATGACGTGGTTGTTTTGATCATTGCCGATAGTGTTGGCTTGGTCATGCCCAATACTGATGGTTTCATCATTACCCACTGATTCTGTTCTGTCATGTCCGATGCTGATGGTTTCATCGTTTCCTATATTTTCAGTTCTATCATTGCCTACGCGTGTTGTCTCATTATGCTCCACCACATTGTTTTGGTCTTTCTGCGCGTGGATAAAGACTTCTTCTTGGTCTTTTTCATCTTCAAAACGCAGTTCATTGTAGCCAGTTCCCTTATGCGTTTTTGACTTGATGGTCATGCGCGTTTTATTGGCGGGTAGCGGGTACGGTACTTTGGTTGCGTCGTTGTACGTTCTGCCTGTGATTATTGGGCGATCGGGGTTGCCTTCGTAAAAATCGACGATGACTTCTTGCCCGATGCGTGGGATTGCCATGTGCCCCCAGTTTCCGCCTGCCCAGTTTTGGCTTACTCTAATCCAGCAGGAGCTGTTTTCGTCGCTTTTGCCGTATCTATCCCACGGGAACTGCACTTTTACGCGCCCATATTCGTCACAATAAATCTCTTCGCCTTTGGGGCCTGTTACGTGCGCGTGTTGTGTGCCTTCGACTTTGGATTTTATTGCGGTGCTTTGTGTTCTAAACGGCGTGTGGCTTTCAATTACTTTAAAGGTGTTTTTGTAGGAGTAACCTGATGCGCCTTTTTTGGTGGAGCCGAAAGCGTCTTGGTCTGCATCGTGGATGACTTCGATGATTAAATATTCGATGTTTTGATCGGCGCGCGGGTGCTTTGCCATTTTCATCAGCTTGCCTGCGCTAAACTCTCTTGCGGTGCTGCCACCGTTGATGAGTGCGTAGCTGGCATGCATTTCTTCTTGGCGCATTTTGGCGTATTGCCCACCTTCGTCATGGGTAATGTATTTGCCCGGGTAGTCGTACACTTCTGCGTCGGCTTTGTCGTGATCTTTTGGGCGGTTGGATTCGTTTTTGATATTTGAGCGCGAATTTTTAAAGTCGTAATCATTCATCGCGAATGCGCCTGAACGAACGCTGCGCTTGTGCGACCATTGATTGATAATGTCTTCGTGACGAATCGTTGTTGCATCAGGCGGGTAGTACGGAATACCGTCGTAAGCAGGGATCATTTCATGGGATGCGTAGCTGTCGCAGATAATGAGCTTATGGCTTTCTTTTTCGTGTTCGAAGAAGTAGTAAATGCCCTCCTCTTCCATTAAGCGCGAGACGAAATTGAAATCACTCTCACGGTACTGTACGGTATATTCACGCTTGCGGTATGAATTACTCAGGCGTAGTTCAAAGCCAGTCTGCTCATTATCTTCAAACACCGATTGAATGATTTCAACCACATCCTGTTCTTGAAAAATACGGCAATCGTTGGTGCGCTCTAAAAACCAAAGCCAGGGTGATACGGTTGCTTTGTAAGTGGCAAAACCTTCGGCGTTTTCGCCTTGTTCAAAATCAGTGATGTAGCCGTTGAAATAGCGCTCGCCGAATCCACCGCCTTGACCCGAGATTGCGCCTGATACCGCATCAATCAAAGAAGGTGAGGTATTCAAACGAATTGCTACGTTTTTACCCAATAGCGCTTCAAAATCAATGTCTTCTTGAGTCGAACGGAGTTCTAAATCAAACTGAAATAAACGACCCAACTGCTCCGTACCTTTGAAGCTGTGAAGGAGTAAAACATCCTTCCCAAGAGGAGAAATAAATTCAAGTTCGCGGTTAGTTTGAGTCGGCGTTTTTGGCATGATCTACCCTAATATTTATATATGCAGTAAGTAATCTCTTTTATACCACGCTTATAGTTTTTTGGATATGCTCGACTGAGGAATGGTGCTTGTTTAGGGAAGTTGCAACTATATGAATTCATCATAGAGCTCTACATAAATTCTAGCAATCGTCAAAAAGGCAACGAGCTATCATTCAAAAGTGGGGGGGTGTGCAGCAAAGAAGAATCAGTTTTTTTCACTACCAGAAATATAAATCTGAGTACATGGCTGTACCTCATCTAAACAAATGGCTCGATAAATTAGTTGTAGGCATTTGTCTGCGTATTCATCTATGGTTTCTGATGGGTTTTTATACTTCCAATGTTTTAAATAGCGCTCTTGGATGAGAGACAACGCCATTGTGGCAACAAACTCTGCTTTATGACATGAATCTGAACTTGGCGTGAGTTGACCAATGAGTGTTTCTAATTCTTTTACTTGGATTAGTTCTATTTTTAATGATCCTTCTTGGTCTGCCGATGGCAGGCTTTTCGTTTCAAAGAATAAAAAGTAAAACCATGGTTGCAATATTGTTGATGCATATAAATACCCTCGCAATAATGTTTGCAAAGCTAATTTTGGGCTCTGTTGTTCGCGAGATTCTTCCACTATGTCGGCACAGACGACTGACACCACATCTTTAACAATGATGGCAATTGCTTCCTTATTAGAGATACTGGAATACAGCCCACCCATACTCAGCCCTGTTGCGGTTGATAGGTCACGCAATGACATTGCCTGAAAACCAAGCTGTGTGCTCAGCTGAAAAGTTGCATCAAATATCTTTTTTAGATTTTTAATAGCAAACTTTTCTTTACTTACCTTTATCTTGTCTTTATTTCTTTCAAAAATTAGTCCGTAGAGCGCATCACCTTGATAGGCAAAATCATTATAAAAATCAGCATATAAGCCATTGATTGGTTGGAGTATTTGTCGGGCGCTTACAGACACAGATTAAAACCTCGATTAGAAACTTCTTGATTCTATAATACACCTGATCTAAAATAAAAGCGAACGCTCGCTCTATTTTTAAGTTAAGACCCTTGATAACATAACAGGTATATCACAATGACTACGTTAATCCTTATTTTAGCAACACTTGTTGGTGCTATGACACTCGCGTTTCGCGGTAGCCCAATCAAAATAGCGAGTATGTTTTTAGTGGGAATGATGCTTATTTCATTCATCACACCTGCTCACTGGCTTTTAACCTTGTTATTGATTATCGCTACGTTAGCAACTTTAGTTTTTTCCATTCCAACAGTGCGCATGAAGTTAATATCAAAACCAGCACTCGGCATTATCCGTAAAATCCTCCCTCCTATCTCAGAAACAGAGCAAGTAGCGATTGATGCAGGAACCGTTTGGTGGGATGGCGAGATTTTTAGTGGTAAGCCAAACTGGAAGAATCTTTTATCAGCTCCCGTGCCAACGCTTACCAAAGAAGAACGGGCCTTTTTGGATGGACCTGTAGAGGAGCTTTGCCAAATGGCAGATGCTTGGAGCATCAATCACGACTGGAATGTTATTCCCGACCACATCATTAAGTTCGTTTGTGATAACGGCTTTTTAGGGATGATTATTGATAAAAAGTACGGTGGGCTTGAGTTTTCGGCCATTGCACAATCACAAGTATTACTTAGGCTAACCAACACAGGCGGCGGCATAACTTATTTAGTTGGCGTGCCTAACTCACTTGGCCCTGGTGAATTATTAATTAAATACGGCACCGAAGAGCAAAAAAATCATTACCTACCTCGCCTAGCAAAGGGCAAAGAGATTCCTTGTTTTGCATTAACAGGCCCAACAGCTGGCTCGGATGCAACGTCGATTCCTGATACAGGCGTGGTTTGCATGGGCGAATGGGAAGGTGAAGAAGTTTTAGGTATTAAACTCAACTTCTCAAAACGCTACATTACACTTGCACCAATCGCTTCTTTGATTGGTTTAGCTTTTCAATTACAAGACCCTGATGGCTTGATCGGTGATGAGAAAGACTACGGCATCACCTGTGCGCTTATCCCACGTACAACGCCGAACCTAGAAATTGGTCGTCGCCATTTACCGGTGGGAGATGCCTTCTTAAACGGCCCCATTAAAGGTAAAGATCTTTTTGTACCGCTTGATTCAATTATTGGCGGACCAATAATGGCAGGTAAAGGCTGGTTAATGTTAGTAAATTGTCTGTCTGTTGGTCGTGCAATTACGTTACCAACAACAGCTGTAGCCGCTTCAAAAAGATGTGCGCTTGGTACTAGTGCTTATGCAAACTTGCGCAAACAGTTTGGTGTAACTTTAAGTAAATTTGAAGGTGTAGAAAAACCATTAGCGCGCATTGCAGGTTTATCTTACATAATCGATTCTGCTCGTATTCAAACGGTTCAATCCATTGTAGATGGTCAAAAGCCTAGTGTTGCTTCGGCAATTTTAAAATACCATTGTACTGAAATGGCTCGCCAATGTTTGATGGACTCAATGGATATTCATGGTGGAAAGGCGGTCATGAAAGGCCCTAAAAACTATGTTTCTCAAACATACGAATCTATCCCCGTCGCGATTACCGTTGAAGGAGCGAATATTCTTACACGTAATTTAATGATCTTTGGTCAAGGCGCAATCCGCTCTCATCCCTTTGTACTTAAAGAAATGGAACTAGCCGCTACAGAAGATAGTGCTGAAACGTTAGAAGCCTTTGATGCAACCCTCACAGGGCATCTTGGATTTGGTGTGAGAAACTTTGCACGCTCATTCGTATTAGGTTTGGGTTTACCTGTAGGTGACTCACCTGCAGAAAGCAGCCAAGCCAACCCATACTATCGACACATTAATCGCCTCAGTAGTGTGTTTGCACTCACTGCCGATGTTTCTATGTTGACGCTTGGTGCAAAGCTTAAATTCAAAGAGAATTTATCCGCGCGTTTGGGTGACCTATTAAGCACTCTCTTCCTAGCCAGCATGGTGTTAAAGAATCATAAGGACAATAACTATGCAAGAGATGAGTGGCCGATCGTACAATGGTCGTTAGATCATCTTTTCCATAAATTCCAAATTGCCTTTGACGAGTTAATGCTAAACTTTCCTAATCGCGCTATCGCAGGAGTTATTAAGACTGCCGCCTTCCCGATTGGTAAACGTTTTAAAGCACCGCTTGATAGTTTAGAAAAGGAAGTAGTGGAAATCATTAGCCAAGACAGTGGCGCAAGACAGCGCTTAACCAGCGGACCCTATATGACTGCTGGGGAGAACAATCCATTAGCCGAAGTAAACCAAGTCTTCTTAGACAGTCTTGAACTACAACCACTTCAACAAACTTTACGCGCAGCAATTAAAGACGGCACATTACCAAAAGTGGCCGGTGAAGCGTTAATTAAAGCTGGCTTAAAATCCAAAATAATTAACAAGAAAGAAGCGACAGCTTTAACAAAGTTTGAAGCACGTTTGATGGATATTATTGATGTGGATGATTTTGACGAGTCTGAATTGGTAAGAGTTAAGTATAAAAAGCCAAGGGCCAAATTGAGTAAGGCTAGTTAATTCGCTATTGATAAAAGGTTTTCGTTAAAAGCATGCGAAGATAATGGAACAAGAAAAGTTATTCGGGTGGTAAGACAGTTTTCTCCTTTGGTCTTATTGCCCTTTTTTTTGCCTTATATTTGTTTTTTTAGCTCTCTGAGTACACCTCAACATCCTCTGTATTAAAGACTATTTCCCCTTCAGTAGCATCGCCTGTTTATACAATTCATTCTTCTTACGCCCTGTGATCTTCGCCGCTAAACTAGCCGCTTGTTTCACTGGCAACTCATCTACAAGAATCTTCAACAGCGCTTCCGTAGAGCTATTTACGTCGTCACTTTCTGTTTCTTCAATATGCCCAGAAACCATCAGCACAAACTCACCTTTTTGATGCACTTTTTGTGGTGTGTCATCTTCGCTTATCCACCGCTGCAAACCAGCTAAATCACCTCGGTAAATCTGCTCGAACATTTTTGTAAGCTCCCGCGCTAGAACAACTTTTCGTGTTGCGCCAAAAATATCAAGCATTGCTTCAACCGTTACCGCAATTCTATGGCTGGACTCGTAATACACTTGTGTGCGTGGTTCTTTAAGGTTTGCTTGCAGTGCTTTATTACGCCCTACATTTTTTGCAGGCAAAAAACCTTCAAAGGTAAAGCGATCAGTTGGCAAGCCGGCTATCGACAATGCCGTAATGATTGCGCTTACCCCAGGAATGGGAACTATCTTATAACCTTGATCACCTAACTCACTTACCAAATGATAACCAGGATCACTAATCAATGGCGTGCCTGCATCGCTGACTAAGGCGATATTCTCTCCTGTATCTAGCCAGTTTTTTATGGCATTTACTTTGTGGCGTTCGTTATGATCGTGTAATGCTTGTAGCTCGCCCTGTATGCCAAAATGGGTAAGTAGTTTGCGCGTATTGCGGGTGTCTTCGGCGCATATTTTATCTGCCAATTTGAGCGTATCAAGCGCACGCTGGGTTATGTCGCCGAGGTTACCGATGGGTGTGGCTACAATGTAGAGAGTTCCTGCATTTGCTTTATTGGTATCTGTGTTTTTTTCTGTCATTAGTGGTATATTCAGGTTGATCAGTTATTAAGCAAGAAACAAATAAGGGGATAATAACGATGATTTGCGCAACTAAAGGTCCAATGGCTCGGCTATTTTCAACTTCATTTTTAATCTCATTATCTTTATTAGCACTTAGTGCATGTACATCATTGCCAAGTATTGGCAACATTGTACCGCAAATTGCATTGCCTACTTTAGATAATCACGCCTTACCTCAAGGCAAAGATATTGAGTTAGCCAATGCTCTATTGGCAGCGGGGAAAAAACGCGAAGCAGCGGCGGCTTATTTTGATGCCTCACGCAATTATCGCTCACCTGAGCGCGAACGTTTAATCCTGCAAGCATCAGAGTTGGCAGCAATTTCAAAAGATTCAAACCTTGCACAGCGCTACCTTTCCCCTCTTCGTTACTCTTCTTTAAATAAAGAGAATCAAGCACGCTTTCGTTTTACGCAAGCACAACTAGCTCTAAATGATAAAAACTATCGTGAAACCCTACGCATATTACCCCAACGTGTTCAGGGGTTACCCGATGGTTTGGCAAGTAAAATTCTTAACGCGAGAATGAGAGCGGCGCAATCAAGCCGCGACAGAATATCATTGGTTCAAGAGTTGGTTTTGCAAGAGCCTACTTTAAAAAATGATTACGAGGTAAAGCTCAATCACGACCGTATTTGGAACCATATCCAGCAAATTCCTAGAGGAAAATTAAACGAAAGCAGAAAGCATATAAATCACGCTGTATTAAGAAGTTGGCTGGATTTGGGCTATTTAGCACGTACGGCAAAAGGCTATGACGGCGCAGTCACTCAAAGCGCTCGTAGCAATATACTCAGCTGGCAACAAAGAAACCGTAATCATCCTGGCAACAGTAAAGTTGCAGCACTGCTTAAGTCAGCACCTGCTACAACGACTACGCCTTATAAAGCAAGTAGTGACAAAACCAGCAATAGTAGTCATACAGGCACACAAATCGCTGTAATTTTACCGTTGACGGGTCGCTTATCCAGCGTAGGAAATACCATTTTACAAGGTATTAAAGAAGCTCACAAACAATCATCCAGCAATACTCATTTGAAAGTTTATAATTCTGCAAACAGTTCTATCCAAGGCTTGTATAAAGTGGCTGTCGACAAAGGTGCTGATCTTATTGTCGGACCGTTTGATAAAAATAAAATCTACAGCTTGGCAAAAGCTAATTTGGATAAGCCTGTTTTAGGTCTAAACTATGTTTTAGACTCCAATACATCAAATCCAAAACTAAAACAGTTTGGGCTATTACCCGAAGATGAAGCCGTACAGATGGCGCAGTTTGCATTAAACCAAGGGCATAAACGCGTGGCATTATTAACGCCAAATTCTGCATGGGGACAACGACTACGCGATGCAATGCGCACTGCTGTTATCGAGCGTGGTGGCACAGTAGTCATTATGAAAAGCTATCTCAACAATGCTAAAAGTTACTTTGCAGATGCTCAGAACTTGGCATTTCGTAGCGATGAGATTGATACCATCTTAATGGCAGCATCGCCCAGCCAAGCGCAACGCCTCTATCCAGCCTTACGACAAGAAATAAAAAGACTACCTATTTATGCTACCTCACACGTTTTTAGCGGTGTCGCTAATGCGAGTACAGACTCCAATCTTGAAGGACTTATTTTCACAGAAACGCCTTGGGTGCTGGATATGATTAAAAATAACAGCAACGCACAAAGTAACTCACCACGCTTACATGCTTTAGGGATGGATGCTTATTTAATTGCTAAAAACTTAAATAAACTACAAGGCTTTAGCGGTTCATTAAATGGCAAAACAGGACGTATTCGCCTAAGCCAAGATGGAACAATGCACCGCACCCTACGCTGGGCACAATTTAGAAATGGCATTCCTGTCGCCATACGATAAAGCATGACAATAAAACAACTGAGCCTCTTCGTAAACTTATCTAAAAAACTAACCAGTCGAAAAAAGCGTGGCAATAAAGCTGAGCAACAAGCTTGCAAGCATTTGCAAAATAACGGTTTAACATTATTAGAAAAAAACTTTTCTACCAAGGCGGGCGAAGTAGATTTGATTATGCGAGATGGTGAAACTTTAGTCTTTGTGGAAGTTCGTTATCGAAAGAACACCGATTATGGCGGGGCTGCCGCAAGCGTTACCGTTAAAAAGCAGCAACGAATAATCAAAGCTGCACTCGCTTATCAACAAAAACACTTGCCCCAGTCGTCTATGCGTTTTGACGTAGTAGCTATAGAAGGCGATAATGGAGATATTGACTGGATAACCAGCGCATTTGATGGTTTTTAAAGGAAAGATTGAATAGAATTTATGAGTAATAACCGCATAGACTTCTTTCGAGAAGCCGCTCCTTACATCCACCTTCATCGTGGAAAGACATTTGTTATCGCCTTTGAGGGCGAGGTTATTGAGAGCGCGGCATTCTCACAGTTAATTCATGATATTGCCATTTTATCGGCATTGGGCGCACGTATTGTATTGGTGCATGGCGCACGTTCTCAGGTTGATAAACACTTACAATCTCTCAACCATGAGATTGAAGTAGTCGATGATTTGCGCGTTACCGATGATTTTACCTTGCAAGTTGCCAAGGAAACTATTGGCGCATTGAGGGTAGAAATAGAAAATCAACTCACCCACGCACTCAGCACACCCCCTGTGATTAATGAAAGCTTGGGCGTACTTTCAGGCAATTTTATTACCGCACAACCAATGGGTGTGCATAACGGCACGGATTACCAGTACACAGGCAGCGTGCGGAAAATTAATGCAAAATTGATAACACAATTAGTCGATGCTGGCAGTATTGTATTGCTGTCATCACTCGGCTTTTCACCTTCTGGTGAGGCGTTTAATTTACGTTATGAAGATGTAGCAAGCTCTGCGGCAAAAGCCTTGCAAGCAGACAAATTAATCTTTATCCATAATGATGAGGCAACGCCCACTAGCGATGTAGAACTCAGCGAGCTTGACCAATTTATTAAAGATCATCCTCCTCAAAAGCGTTTGCTAAATCATATAAAAACAGCCTTGCTCAATGGTGTGCAACGCGTGCATTTACTCAGCACCACAACACCTGACGGACTATTTCTAGAACTGTATACACGCGACGGTATCGGCACCATGTTTAATGCCAGTTTGTACGAAGAGGTTCGCCAAGCCAAAGTTGCCGATGTCAGCGGTATTATTGATCTCATCGAGCCACTGGAAGAAAAAGGTGCTTTGATTAAACGCTCACGCGAGCAACTAGAACTTGAAATTAATCAGTTCAGCGTGATTGAGCGTGATGGGAAAATCATCGGATGTGCAGCGCTTTACCCAATCACAGATACTAACACTGGCGAACTCGCTTGCCTTGCTATTCATCCCGAATATAAAGGTGGTGGGCGTGGTGATATATTACTCAAACGCATCGTGCAAGTCTCAAAAGAGAAGAATGTGACTCAACTTTTAGTTCTCACCACTCAATCGGTAGACTGGTTTAAAGAAAGAGGATTTGATTTGGGCGAAGTCAGTGACTTGCCTGAGCAGAAGAAAGCTTTGTATAATTTTCAGCGTAATTCTAAGGTTTTGTTAAAGAGGCTTTGATAGTTATAAATAAAAATTACTAGAAGCCCCCTACTTTTGAATGATAACTCGTTGGTTTTTTAACGACTGCTAGAATTTACGCAAAGCATAATGATGTATCTGGAAGGGTAGGGGTAGGGGTAATGCCAAGTTCAACACTAATCCCTAAACGTGTGCCCACAAAAACGGCAACGAGAAAAATTAATATCAGGTAATGTTGAGGCTTCTTGTGATGGCATTAGCCTAATCACATTATGACTCCCACAGCTTGGGCATGTTGCATCTGAGCCATTTTCAATATTGAGCAAATCAACTTTTAGATCACTGGCTTTTCGATGTTTGTTCGACTTGTCTTGAGTTGTTCGTTTACTCTTATCATTCTTACTTTTAAGTAGTGGCGGGAAACGATTTTCATGCTCTTGGATAATACGTTGGCATTGCTTTCTAAAAGGTTTTAATAAGCCGACTTTGTCAAACTTTCTTCTAAACTCATGCAACAATTCCTTGGTAGGAAGACGTGCCTTAAAACCTGTTTGCATAAAACTAAATAGATAAAGCTGATGTTTGGCCCATGTTAGTAGTTCGTCATCATCAAGGCAAAGCAACTCTTGTAAAGCGAGTAAACGTAGCAATATGAGTTGCTCATTACCCGGTAGATTGACCAGTCTCTTCTTCTCAAAAAAATTCTCAAACTTCTCCCAAGGCAAGCTAGTAGCAAATAATGAGATTGAACTAATAAAGTGTGGATCTGGGGCCACATACGATTCGCCTTGCCCCATTTTCTTTGTAACATGTAAATCCACGTAGCACTCCTTTGCATCATCATTCCATCATCAAGAAATTAGAATAGTTGAAAGGGACAAATGAAAGATAGCGAGCTGTGTGCCTTGGTAGCTTTTTGCAGATAAGCGGTCGATAAGATCCAAGGTGATTATCATACTGATCAATCCTTAATCAACATGATAAGTAACACCATTAAAAGCTATAAAATTTATGTTCTAGTCTAATGCCATAACTCCTAGATAAAATAAAATAGACACGAATCTTAGCTACTAAGACTTATACAAGCTCCATGACTAAAGGTGATTTATCACAAACGCTCAAACACCGTTGCAATACCCTGACCGTGACCGATACACATCGTCGCTAAACCAAAGGTGGCATCCTTTTCTTTCATTATATTCATCAAGGTGGTTGAAATACGTGAACCAGAACAGCCTAGCGGATGCCCAAGTGCTATTGCACCACCATTGAGATTCACTTTTTCATCCATCACATCCATGATGCCTAAATCTTTTAGCACAGGAAGCGATTGAGCGGCAAAGGCTTCGTTTAATTCCCACACATCAATATCATTCACTGACAAGCCTGCTTTTTTCAGCGCGATTTGCGATGCGGGTACTGGGCCATAACCCATGATTGCGGGATCAACACCTGCTAAACCTAGTGAGGTGATTTTTGCAATAGGCGTTAAACCTGCATCCTGCGCGGCTTGTGCCGACATAATGATCATTGCCGATGCACCATCTGATAATGCAGAAGAAGTACCTGCTGTAACCGTTCCACCTTTTGGGTTAAACACGGGGCGTAAGCCTGCCAAAGTTTCTGTTGTAGTATCTGGGCGGATGACTTCATCCTTTTTGCACATTTGTGGCAAGCCATCTGCATCGTGACCGGGTGTTGGTACGATCTCATTATCAAACTTTCCTGCCTCTGCTGCCGCGTGTGCAAATTGATGCGAGCGTGCGCCAAAGGCATCTTGTGCTTCGCGTGTTATTCCGTGTTGAACCGCTAACATTTCTGCGGTTAAGCCCATCATGTTTGATGCCATTGCCGCATGTTTTGCAAAGCTTGGATTAAGATCGACACCATGCGTCATCGGGATATGTCCCATGTGCTCAACGCCACCGATAATGTAAAAATCACCGTTGCCAGACTGTATGCCTTGGGCGGCAGTGTGGATTGCTTGCATCGACGAGCCACATAATCGATTCACCGTTTGTGCTGGCACGGTATGCGGCAAGCGTGTTAGCAATGCCATTACGCGCGCAACATTAAAACCTTGTTCTAGCGTTTGGTAGGTACAACCCCAAATCACGTCATCGACCTTTGATGGGTCTAAGCCTTCGTTACGATCAAATAATGCTTCGACCAAATGTGCAGATAAATTCTCAGCACGGGTTACTCGATACATTCCATTTTTTGAACGACCCATTGGGGTTCTTACGCCATCGACTACGACTGCATCTCTAGGATTTAGTTTGTTGTTAAGAGTACTCATGACTTGCCTCCAAAAAACTTTAGATCATTTGATGCCATATCGGCAAGTAGTTTTGGTACGGCATAAGCCTCACCAAGATCAGCGTATTTTTCTGCCATTGTTACAAATTCCTTGGTTCCGATTGAATCAATATATCGCAAAGCGCCTCCTCTGAATGGCGGGAAGCCTATTCCCCAAATCAAGCTCATATCGGCTGATTCTGGTGAATCGACAATCTTATCTTCAAGACAACGTACCACTTCTAAACACAGTGATAACATCATGCGCTCAACGATTTCTTCATCGCTGAATTCATCGGCTTGGCGAATCGCGCTAGAAGTTTTTGCCACCATTGTAATCGCTTCTTTATCCACTTTCTTTTGTGGTCTGCCACGTCTATCCATCTCGTAGCGATAATATCCACTGCCTGATTTTTGTCCCAAGCGTTTCTTTTTGTACATCGCTTCGGTTGCTGAATCAAAATCTATTTTCATACGATCAGGAAAGCCTTCCGCCATTACAGCCGAGCCATGACAAGCAACATCAAGCCCCACAACATCGAGCAAATAAGCAGGGCCCATCGGCCAACCAAAACGCTCCATGACTTTATCAATGTGCAAAAAGTCCGCACCATCATTGACGAGCTTTTCAAAGGCATTGAGGTATGGGAATAAAACACGGTTCACCATAAAGCCTGGGCAATCATTCACCACAATCGGCTTTTTACCAATCGACAGCGCATAAGCGACGGTTGTAGCAATAGTTTCATCGGATGATTTTTCACCACGAATAACTTCAACCAATGGCATAAGCGGCACAGGGTTGAAAAAGTGCATTCCACAAACACGCTCTGGGTGCTTGGTGGCTGTTGCTAATTCAGTGATAGAAATGGTAGAAGTATTTGATGCAAGAATCGTGTCTTTACTCACCACACCTTCAAGTTCTGCCAACACCGATTTTTTGATGTCTACATTTTCGACAACTGCCTCAACCACAATATCGGTATTGGCAACGTCACCATAAGTTAGGGTGGTGTTAATACGTGAGAGTGTATCCATCATGACTTCTTCGGTCATAATGCCGCGTTTCACACGTTTAGCTAATAACTTTTTAGCCTCTTTCATGCCTAGCTCTAACGCCTCATCATTAATGTCTTTCATGATGATTGGCGTGCCCTTCAAAGCACTTTGATAAGCGATGCCGCCGCCCATCACACCTGCGCCTAATACTGATGCCGTCTTAATTTCTGATGCGATTTTTGTGAGTTTTGAGGCTTGGCGTTTTAGTGCTTGGTCATTTAAGAATAAGCCTACCAAGTTTGCAGCAACGTCTGTTTGCGCCGCTTTAACAAAGCCTTTAACTTCAACCACCATCGCTTCATCACGATGCATATTGGCGTGTGTTTGCATTGCATTGAGCATGATTTTTGGCGCAGGATAATGTGGCCCTGCCTTGCCTAAAATCATCCCACGCGCTGTTTCAAACGCCATGAGTTGTTCCATTTTATTCAGCTTGATGCCGTTACGTTTCTCTTCGCGACGAGCTTCATAGTCCATCTCACCAGCCATGCAACGCTCTAATAACTTGAGTCCTGCATCATATAATTTATCCGGCTCTACAACCGCATCAACTCCGCCTTCTTTTAGCGCATCAGCTGGGCGCTGTGGTTTACCCATCGCAATCCATTTGAATGCATTATCCAAACCAATCAAACGCGGCAAACGGAAACTACCGCCCCAACCAGGGAAGATACCAAGATTAATTTCTGGCAAACCAACGCGACCCTTAGTAGTCATAATGCGGTAGTCAGTGCTTAAAGGAAGTTCAAAACCACCACCTAACGCAACACCGTTAATGGCAGAAACGGTAGGGAAGGGGAAATCCTCCATCGTCGCAAACGTCTTGTGAACATCAATAAGTTTTGCTTCAAACTCATCTGACGGTAATCCAAACCAACCGATAAATTCAGTAATATCTGCACCAACAATAAAGTCTTTTTTAGAACTTGTGAGTAGCAAACCTTTTACAGAAGTGTCTCTACTAAGCGCCACAATTGCTTCTTTAAATTCAGTCAGTGTTTTATGATCGAGCTTATTAATAGGCAGATCACTGCGGTTAAAATTTAGCTCTGCACCGCCATTGTCGAGTTTTTTAACCGACAGGCTTTGTCCTTCATAAATCATAATTGCTCCTAAGAGTCATCTTAATTGTTAGTCGTATTTCCATCTGCGTCAGATGATAACTTAAAAATAGAGCGAACGCTCGTTTTTATTATTGATGTTTTACAACTCTATTAAATAACCTTTAGTAAGAGTGTAGCCCAGTCTCAAGAGATTGCAGGAGCTATTAAATAGCTCTAAAAATATATACGTAAGTATGAAAATCACAACAGCTCTCGACCTATCTCTTCTTCTAAGGAGAACAACCCTTACTTACCATGAAGTTGCAATTATCTAATCTTGCACAAACTCTGCAAAGATCATTCATATTATCCCTTTATTATTTGTGTATGATTTAAACATCCATCAAATAGGTTTTTGTATGTCATACCCTGTCTTATTTTCAATTATTGGTGCAATTACTGGACTGATTGTTTCTCAGATTTCAATCCATACTCATAGCTCAAACGTCAATGATCTTTTATTTACGCTGATACTATTAGTCTCTATTTTTGACTTTATTTGGAAGAAACAAAACACAGCGAATTTAATGAAAAGCCTCATCGTTATGGGAGTAATTCTTTTTAGTTTAACCTTCTGGTTTATTTGGAATGATTACCATAATATTCGTAGGCTATCGCCACTATTATTCTTTGCATTAATTCAGATCACGGTTATTTGCACTGCTTTCATTCAGTCATGGAAAACCGAAAAACCCCACTTGAAGTATTCTGATTTATTTGAGAATGCTTGGAATAATCACTTTTTTCTCCTTTTTAGCGCGCTGCTTATGGGGGGCTTTTTAGCTGTACTTGCACTGGGAACGGCTTTATTTAAAAGCATTGGAATAGACCTTGAAAATTTCATTTGGAGCAAAGAGGTTACGCCTGTCATCATTGCTACATTAATTGGTGCGGGTATCGGTATTAGTCGTGAATACGGTAGTTTAATCTTTAAGATTCGTAGTGTGTTTTTTGCGATTTTTCGAGTAATGGCTTATTTATCAGCGGGAATTGTTATTCTATTCACGCTTAGCCTGCCCTTCTCTTTAGACTCATTGTTTCAGAATAAAAACACTTCTTTCATTTTATTATCCGTTGTTGCAATCAGTATTTTATTACTTAATACTTTAATTGACACATCAAATAATACTGGCAATGAAAAGCTCCCGCCGTGGAGAAACCGAATTTTTAGCGCTCAAATTATCTTACTTCCTTTTTTAAGTTTGCTTTCTGTTTATGCCATCAGCATTCGATTATTCCAATATGGAGCAATGCCAAAACGTATCATCGCTCTTACTATTGCACTTCTATTAACGTGTTATGGCCTAGCGTATTTGTATCAGCTCATCAAACGAAAAGGTAATTGGACTAATGGCCTAGTAACAATTAACCCTCCATTGGCAATGCTTTGGGTTGCTGCATTAATCGCTTTAGCATCTCCCTTGCTTGACCCAGTTCGCTTAAGTGTTAACAACCAAGTAACACGCTTGCAAAATAATATTGTAAATCCTGATAAGTTTGATTTTTATGCTTTAAAACTCCGATTAGGAAAGCGTGGAGAAGAGGCTATTGCTGATATTCGAACATGGAAAAATCATCCTCAGTTTGCGTTGATTGAAAAACATATTGATAACTCATCTCCTCCTCAGCGTTCAAACAAAGAACTTTCCATCACTGTTATTGGAGAATCTTTACCAAAACTTGAGGAGATTACATCTCATTATGGCAAGTGGCGCTGTAATACTCAGACCCCCTGTTTTATTAAAAAAATGAAGGTAAGCAGTGAAGATAAATACGAGGCAATGGTTTTTATATTTGAAGGGGCTTTAGAAAATCATTACGAAAGACTTAGCGCTGATCTTTATGAATATGATACAAAAACAGCCATATTGTCTAATACCGGCGAAACAAGTGGGCGCTGGTTTAAAGTTAAAACGTTTAGAATGGAAAAGAAAACTCCAACCATTTTTATAAAGGGTACTCATACAAACGATAAGGTTCAATCACTTGAACAAGCAAGAGCAGAACTGGATACCAAGTATATACGCAAAGATAAGATGCAAAAAATGATCGAGACACTAAAGCAAGATAAGCAAAAATTAATCCAACTCGAGTATTATAATATTGAAATAAATGGGATTAAACTACTGCAGTAGAATAAATGAGAAGCAAAGCACACTCCCCCACTTTTACATGATGTATTTCCTTGTGTAAGTGTGGCTATTTCTACAGTATAATTCCCGCCTTTAATTGTACTCACAGGCTTTATCCGCTTATGTCGCAATCGACACAAACCACATACGATACCTCCACTTTCCAAGGCTTAATATTTGCCCTTCAAGATTATTGGGCAAAGCAGGGTTGTGCGATTTTGCAACCTTACGATATGCCGATGGGTGCGGGTACGGATAACCCGAATACCTTCTTACGCGCGATTGGTCCTGAGCCTTGGAATGCGGCTTTTGTGCAACCTTCGCGTCGCCCTACTGATGGGCGTTATGGTGAAAACCCTAATCGTTTGCAACGCTTTTATCAATTTCAAGTGATTATGAAGCCGTCTCCTTTGGAGATTCAGGCGCTTTATCTTGGCTCGCTTGAAGCGCTAGGTTTTGATCCGTTAGAGCATGATATTCGTTTTGTGGAAGACAACTGGGAATCACCCACGCTAGGTGCTTGGGGGCTTGGTTGGGAAGTTTGGTTGAATGGCATGGAGGTGACGCAGTTCACCTACTTCCAACAGCTTGGTGGGCTTGATTGTAAACCAGTGATGGGTGAGATTGCTTATGGACTTGAGCGCCTTGCGATGTATTTGCAAGATGTTGAAGTTGTTTATGATTTGGTTTGGGCGATTGACCCTAGTGGTGAAAAAGTTACTTATGGTGATGTTTATCATCGTAATGAGGTTGAGCAATCAACTTACAATTTCGAGAAGGCAAACGTGGAAGAGCTTTTTCATCATTTTGATGCGGCAGAAAAAGAAAGCGAGGCTTTGATTGAAGCTAACCTTCCTTTGCCAGCGTACGAGCAAATGTTAAACGCATCCCATGCTTTTAATTTGCTAGATTCGCGCCATGCGATTTCGGTTACGGAGCGCCAGCGTTATATGTTGCGCGTGCGTGCATTGTCGCGTGCGATTGCACAGGCTTATTATGATTCTCGTGAGGCGCTTGGTTTTCCTCTTGTTAAAACCAAGAAGGAGGAAGTGTAATGTCTAATACCAAAGATTTACTCATTGAAATTGGCACGGAAGAGCTTCCACCAAAAGCATTACAAACTTTATCAAATGCATTTACAGCTGGTGTAGTTGCTGGCTTAAAAGAGGCATCCTTAGAAGCAAGCGAAGTAATCTCTTATGCCGCGCCAAGACGTTTGGCAATTCTTCTTAAAGACGTGCCAACCAAACAAGCAGATCAATCTGTTGAGCGTAAAGGCCCTGCAAAAGCGGCGGCGTTTGATGCCGATGGCAACCCCACAAAAGCCGTTGAAGGTTTTGCACGTTCTTGCGGTGTAGCACCACAAGAACTTGAAGAAATTGAAACCCCAAAAGGCACTTGGCTTATTTTTAAACAAGACGTGGCGGGTAAAAACACCAGCGACCTATTGCCAGAAATTGTGAGCCAGTCACTAGCAAAATTACCCATCCCAAAACGTATGCGCTGGGGTGCGAGCGATATTGAATTTGTTCGCCCTGTGCATTGGATTGTGATGATGCAAGGTAATGAAGTAATTGAAGGCAATATCCTTGGTATCGCTTCTTCAAACACCACCAAAGGTCATCGCTTTCATCACCCTGACACCATCACGATCAAGCAAGCTTCAAGCTATGCAGAGCAGTTACGCGAGACTGGGCATGTGATTGCTAATTTTAAAGAGCGCCGAGATGAGGTTCAAAAACAAGCAGAAGCCGCTGCAAAAAAATTAGGCGGTATTGCACAGCTTGATAGCGCGCTGTTGGATGAAGTCACAGGATTGATTGAACTTCCTATCGCTGTAAGTGGGAGTTTTGGCGAAGAGTTTTTGGATATTCCTCAGGAATGTTTAATCTCAAGTATGCAAGATCATCAGAAGTATTTTCCTGTTGTTGATAAAGATGGAAAACTACTGCCCTACTTTATAACAACCAGTAATATTAAAAGCAAAAATCCCGATGCAGTTCGCCAAGGTAATGAGCGCGTGATTCGCCCTCGCTTTGCCGATGCTAAGTTCTTTTGGGATCAAGATTGTAAGGTTACTTTAGAGTCTCATCGCGAGAGTACTAAAAAAATCATCTTCCAAAAAGATCTAGGAACATTGTTTGAGAAAACAGAACGTGTCGCTGATCTTGCCGGATTTATTGCAGAGAAATTGAATACTAATAAAACTGAAAGCAAGAAAAATCAAATAGTGAAGCAGGCAAAACGTGCCGCTCGTCTTTCTAAATGTGACCTAATGAGTGAAATGGTCAAAGAATTTCCTGAATTGCAAGGCATTATGGGGCGTTACTATGCTTCAAATGATGAAGAAGCATCAGGTATTGTCGCAGCGATGCAGGAACAATACGAACCTAAATTCGCAGGTGATACAATCCCTACCAGCGAATTAGGTAAAATATTATCATTGGCTGATAAAATAGATACATTAGTAGGAATATTTGCTGTAGGAATGAAGCCCACCGGCAGCAAAGATCCTTTTGCTCTACGCCGAGCATCCCTAGGTCTATTACGTATCCTTATTGAAGGAAAACTTAATATTGATCTAGAAGAATTGTTTTGGGAAAGTTCAAAAATATTACCTCAATCAAGTGATTTAGGTAATAATATTAATTGGAAATACTCATATAAATATACAATGGATCGTCTTCGTTCTTATTATCTCGACCAAGGACTAACAAATGAGGTTATCAATACTGTTACAGAGTTAAAGTATTCGGAAGAGATTCAAAAGAGGGTTACTACACTTCCAAATATGACTAGTCCATTAGACTTTGATAAGCGAGTTCACGCGGTCGCGAAATTTAAATCCTTACCAGAAGCGGAGTCTCTTGCCGCTGCGAATAAGAGAATTAGCAATATACTTAAGAAATCTGGCGGTCAACCTTTCATTAGAGATGTTGATAAATTACTGTTAAAAGAACCTGCCGAAATAACTTTATACGAAGCCGTAACAGCACAACAAGTAAAACTAGCACCATTGTTTGAAAGTGGCGACTATTCATCAGCTCTCACTTCACTTGCAAGCCTACGCGATGATGTAGATGCCTTCTTTGATGGCGTTATGGTAATGGCAGATGATGAAAAGTTGAGAAATAACCGCTTGGCATTGCTCAATCAGCTACGAAACCTCTTCCTTAATATTGCTGACTTATCGCGCTTATAACTGCTTTTATGGGTGAGTCGGCTTAATCATTCAAACACAACCGCTTGTGTATTGTTTGTAGGGAAAAGGTAGAATTAGCGCTACTATTTCTACAAGTTAAGAAAATATAAAAATAAGACATATACTCATCGCCACCTCAGGAAATCTTGCTAGATTAACTAAACACGTCTTATATTATTTATATATAACTTACTTTACAAACAAAAAGCGCCTCTTGCTGGGGAAAGCAAGAAGCGCTATTTTTTGTAACATATAAAGTGTGTCTCTTCACGGGGAAGGCAAAGAGACACGACTGAGACTGGTAGTTATTTTATTTTTATTGATTAACTAAACTACTCATCATCTCAGGGTCTTGCTTGGTTTGTGTATTTCTACTTAAAAGTGAAATCACACTTTAAATCACTGGATTTGCAACTCTGCAATATCCAATAATTTTAAATAAATGTGTCTCTTCACCGGGGAGAGCAAAGAGACACGGGTTGAGACTGGTAGTTATTTTATTTTTATTTATTAACTAAACTACTCATCGCCTCAGGGGCTTGCTAAAAAAACTTTAAAAATTCCATTTGAATCTTTTTTTATTTTATTTGAACTTATTATCTTATGTTCCGTATTGTACTTATGATAATGCAATGGCAATGCCAACTTTTCATATATATTCATAACTAATTGTATTATAAAGAGTAATTATTTTTAATAAGTAAATTATCACACTCTAAACTGATTGTTTTATGTCAATAACTGACACTGCTTTGTCGTTACTTTGTTGATAGTGTCACCATTAGACCTGACAGAATCATTCATGACTTTGCCTAAATGAAGAGATGTCTTGATTCTATTCAACCAACATTGCAAAATGGGGAACGAATGTTGCAAAACTCACTCTGATATCATCATGAGTAGATAAATCAGCATTACACGGCTAATAACTAATAACAGGAGAATAACAATGAAAAAACAAATGATTTACATAATGCTACTGGGGATTACACTATTATCTTTAAATGCTTGCGGAACAATCGCTGGCATGGGTAAAGACTTGCAAAGAGCAGGTCAAGTTGTAGAAGGGAAAGCGCAACAACAGCAACAACGCTATTAACCAGCTCAGCTATCAACACCCACAAAAAGCCCTGACAAGTGCAGGGCTTTTTTATGGATCATGTAAAAGTGGGGGGGTGTGCTTTGGCAACCATAAAATAGATTATTTTTTAAAATCTTTTGTAAACTCAATATAAAATAATCCCATTAGCTCACCTACAACAAGCCCTATTAAACACCCGTTTGGACTGAGGTTTCAGTATTTGAAAAATAACCAATTAAAGCTCCAATACCAGCACCTACAATCACTTCAATAAAATGTGCTTTATGCATTTTAATGCACTGTTCTAGACCCTTTAATATAAAACGGCGTAATATTCTCAATCATAAATTCACTAATATCTGGGTCATCATAATCAACCACATAGAAATCAACCGTCTCATACGGCAACTTAGTTTCTAGTATCGAAATCTTCTGAATCGCAGTTTCTATAATTTTATCAAAGTCACCTTTGCCTTGAATGCCTACCATTAAGTGTTCTACATCATCTTCTGCGGGAATTTGAATAGTCCCAAGGTAGGCAGCTTCTACGCCTTTATGCTTGGCAAAAAATCGTGAAAGCTCAGCGGTAAACTCTTCTGGAACATCCTGAGAATGTCCAAGTAATACCTCAGTATCTTCATCAAGTTCATGCTCACTGTTTGTCATCAAGTCAGTATCAAGTAGTACCGCAATATCTTCTGGTTCAAACTCCATACCAAATTCAGAATTTGGATTCAACACCAAAGGTGCGCCCATGGTAATCTGAAAAAGCGCCGAGGTTGGCATTTCTAAATAAGGCTCATCCGTATCAATTGCCTGCTGCAGCATTTGTAACGATGTAAAAAATGGCACAACAGGGCTTTTGTCTTCTTCGCGTTCCCAGTGCTGAATAATCAGCCCTTGCTCTTCTTCTAAGGTGAATTTACCTGTATCTTCCTCTTCGGGTGAACCTAGGATGAAAATTTTAGCATCCATTAACTCTTCATAAAAAGCAGGCGCTTGCGTGTTATCAGCCGCGGCTTTGTGTAATGCTTTTTCAAGATCATTTGTTGGAAGTAGCATGGGTATTTCTCGTTATTAGTTGGGGGCGCATTTGTTAATGTACTTGTTGCTTTGGGTAATAATTAACCAGCAAGGCCGTTGATGTCAAGCAACTACAGATTAAGTTGCTTAGATTTCTGCCAATAGCGTATTTATGCCTTTATCGTTATAATATTTCGTAAAGCACACCCCCCCACTTTTACATGGTGTTTTTAAATATAGGTTACATTGCACAAATGCCAAAAAACACTACAAAGACAAAAAAATCTAAACCTCAGCATACGCCAATGATGCAGCAATACTTGCGCATCAAGTCGGAAAATCCTGAGCTTTTGTTGTTCTACCGCATGGGCGATTTTTATGAGCTATTTTTTGATGATGCCAAACGCGCAGCAGAGATTTTAAACATCACACTTACCGCACGCGGAAAAGCCAATGGCGAGCCGATACCGATGGCAGGAATTCCTTATCACGCCGCTGAACAATATTTACCACGCCTTTTAAAGCAGGGAATCTCTGTTGGGATTTGCGAGCAAATTGGCGACCCAGCCACATCAAAAGGCCCCGTTGAACGTAAAGTTATGCGTATCCTTACGCCTGGCACGGTCACCGATGAATTTTTATTAGAAGAGCGACGTGATAATCTATTACTGGCTGTTTCTAGCGTTGATGATAGCTATGGCATTGCCTGTATCGACCTGAGCAATGGGCGTTTTAATGTACAACAAGTTGCTGATCACCCAACCTTAGTAAATGAGATTGAGCGTTTACGCCCTGCTGAAATTCTTATCCAAGAAGACTCAAATACATTACCCGCAGAAAACTACCCAATCACCCAGCGAGCGCCTTGGCACTTTGATGAAGAAACCGCGCGCTCACTATTACACAAGCAACTTGGCACACATGATTTGGCAGGTTTTGGTTGTGATGAATTACCCGCCGCGATAATCGCCGCAGGTGCGCTATTGCAATATGTGAATGAAACTCAGCGCACGGCTTTGCCACACATTAATAGTATGCAAGTCGAAAGCTCAGACGACGGTATTATTTTAGATGCCGCCAGCCGCCGTAATTTAGAACTTGAACGCAGTTTAATGGGCAATCATAAAAACACACTAATTTCCGTTTTAGACAATACCGCCACCAGTATGGGCGCGCGTTTATTAAGCCGTTGGTTAAATAAACCACTGCGTGATCAAAACGTGTTACGTAATCGTCATCAAGCGGTTGATAGCCTGATTCACCAATACCATTACGAAACTTTGCATGAATCATTGCGCCATGTGGGCGACATTGAACGCATTATTTCACGCATTGCTTTAGGGTCTGCGCGCCCACGTGATTTATCAACTTTGAATAATTCACTCAAAACTGTACCGCAGCTTCATGGCGTTTTACAGCCGATTGATAATCCACATATTCAAACGCTACAAGCCAATATTGGGTTGCATGAAGATTTAGTTTTATTACTGGATAAAGCGGTGATTGAAAACCCACCCGTGCTTATTCGTGATGGTGGCGTGATTGCCGAAGGCTACGATGAAGAGCTGGACGAGCTACGTAACCTCAGCAAAAATTCTGACCAGTATTTATTAGATTTAGAAACCCGCGAAAAAGAACGTACAGGCATCGCCAGCTTAAAAGTTGCGTATAACCGCGTGCATGGTTTTTATATTGAAATTCCACGTACGCAAACTGAAAATATCCCGCCCGAATACATTCGTCGTCAAACTTTAAAAATGGCAGAGCGATTTATACTGCCTGAGCTAAAAGAATTTGAAGATAAGGTGCTGTCAGCACGTGAACGCTCGCTATCGCGCGAAAAAGCATTGTACGAAAGCTTGCTCAAAGAGTTAGCGCATCACATTTTGCCACTGCGTGATACTGCGCAACATATTGCCGAACTCGACGTAATCAGCAACTTTGCAGAACGTGCAGTTATCAATAATTACAGTTGCCCAACGCTTACCGATCAAGCAGGCATTCAAATCACCGCCGGAAGACACCCTGTAGTTGAGCAAACATTGGATAATCCTTTTGTACCCAATGATTTAAATATGGATGATGGGCGACGTATGTTGATAATTACGGGTCCGAATATGGGCGGTAAATCAACCTATATGCGTCAAATTACTTTGATTGTACTCATGGCGCACATCGGCTGTTATGTACCCGCAGAAGCTGCAGTTATCGGACCAATCGACAGAATATTCACTCGCATCGGCGCGCACGATGATTTAAGCACAGGACGTTCAACCTTTATGGTTGAGATGACCGAAGCGGCAAATATCCTCAACAACGCTACCGAAAACTCGTTGGTATTAATGGATGAAATTGGGCGAGGCACCAGCACCTTCGATGGCTTATCACTCGCTTGGGCATTCGCAGAATTTTTAGCCATCAAAAAACAAGCCTTCACGCTCTTCGCCACACACTACTTTGAGCTAACTGCCCTACCCGAAAAAATAAGCACCATCGCCAATGTGCATATCAATGCGGTTGAGCATGGTGATAAAATCGTATTTCTGCACAGCGTAAAAGATGGCCCAGCGAATCAAAGTTATGGTTTGCAAGTCGCACAACTGGCTGGCGTACCTAAAAATGTTATCGCCCAAGCACGTAAGAAACTGCACCAGTTAGAGTTAGATGCAAGACAAGCGCCGCAACATGGGCAAACCATGTCATTAGATTTAGGTTTTACAGAAGAGATAGATGAGGCAGCGGAAGATGTTAAAAATGCATTGGAAGCGATAGACCCTGACGAGCTAACACCTAAACAAGCACTTGATGCTTTATATAAACTAAAAGCAGTTTTAGACAAATAATACGCATTATTACAGGTTTTAGTCATCGCAGAATCTAATCATATTTCTGCTCAACACTTTATTCTTAAGGCTTATTTAAAGCAGCTTTAGCTTTCACCCAATCCCGATATGCCCAATATTCACAAGTTAGAGGCAAACGATTTTCGGCAATTATCTTTTCACTAAATGTATATAATTCTTCAAAGTGCGATGATGCTTTTTGAATGTAAGAAAATTGTTTTTGATCAACATAATGTATTGATTCAATACCTTTCAATACTTCATCATAGCGAGTAAGTACCCACATACACGCCAATGCACTGGCAAGAATATTGACACTGGTAATCCATACCGTTGCTTGCCCAAGCATAAGCATCACTAACATTGAAGCAAATAAACCCGATGATGCGCTTATGGTAATACCAACGACAACCATCTGAAACTTTCGCCTTGCATCACCATCAATCATAACCCCTGTAAAAAGGCCAAACCACAAACCAACGTATAAACTGATATTGAAAAGCTCATGTTCTTTATCATAATCAAGCATGATTGCACGATACGTTACAGCAGCTCCCAAAACAAAAATCGCTAAGATAAAGCTTAGATTACTCTTATAAAAATATTTTAAGCGTGAGTGTTTAAGCACAAGCTCATCTACAGAAAGTGGTTTGCCTTTTAGGTCGATAGATACTGCGTATTGATTGTCTTTTGAATCAAACATCCCTTAAATATAGCTCATTTTATGAGTTTTCCTAAAAATAATAGCTCTGTGCTTTATAGAATCTTTATATGATTCATTGTAATTCTCTTGCATAATACTCCGCTCCTTTTAATGACAAAGTATGATTACAATGAAAACATTTCTCACAACACGCTTAACACTCGTTTCCATCATATTTTTTGGTGCTACGCTTAGCGCTTGCACTGATAACAGTGACATCAAAAAAGTCACTGTAGCGCCCGTTTCAACCTCTATCACCACATTAATCAAAGATGATGTAAAAGTAGGCACAGGCGAAGAAGCAAAAACAGGTCAAACTGTCTCGGTGCATTACACTGGCTGGTTGTATGACCCAAGCGCTTCAGACAAACATGGCAAACAGTTTGATAGCTCGCGTACTCGTGGCACACCATTTCAATTTCCACTTGGTGCTGGGCGCGTTATTAAAGGCTGGGATCAAGGCGTAGCGGGTATGAAAGTTGGCGGACAACGTACGTTAACGATTCCCGCAGATATGGGATACGGCGCGCGTGGTGCTGGCGGGTCTATTCCACCGAATGCTAATTTGATTTTTGATGTTGAATTATTGGGCGTTGAGTAAGCTATAAACTCCCCCCCCTTTTGCATGATCATGTAAAAGTGGGGGGGTGTGCTTTGCTTTAGTCTAAAATGACTTCTTCTTAGAATGGAATACCCGTAAAAACCAAGTATAAATAGGCCAAACCGCCATACTGGTAAGAACGGTTATCCAATATCCCCAACCTTCTGGGGAGTTACCAGTAACGCCCAATATCCATAGATTTACCAATAAATAAGTGCCTAATACTAGAAATAGCAAAAACATTTGATGAAAAAAGCTCTCTGCTAATATTCTTGGGCGAATCCTCAATGTCATTAACATAACAATTATAAAGCCGAAAGCATGTTGCCCCATAATCGAGCCGTGAATGGCATCGACTAATAAACCTACAAACCAAGCCAAGAATAAGCTGGCCTTTTTGGGTAAAAATAACCCCCAATGAATTAACGTTAGTGCAACCCATTCTGGTCGCCACAATAACCATTCTTCTCGTAATGGTAATAGGCTTAGGGCAAAGGCGACGACTAGCGATATTATAATCGCGCCTGTAAATCGAAGAGAAATACTGTCCATTATTGTCTGCCGCCCTTTGGTTTTCTCTTTTTCGAACCTTTTTGTTGTTTTGTTTTTGTCGGCTTGCTAATAACCACCTTTTCTTCTGCACCCTCTTCCTTGTTTTCTTTTTCTTCTTCTAACGCTTGTTTCTTTGCTTCAATTTCAGCGACAGCTTCTTCAGTAGTTTTAATGGAATAATCTGCGCGCCAAATCATTAGTATCTCACGCGTCTTAGTAAAATCGGCAAGTGAGCGGGCCTTTACTTTCATAAAAGAATCACCAGGGTTATAGGCGACCTTGTTTACTTTTGCGACAGGGAAATCTGGCGGGAAAAGTTGCCCTAGCCCCGAACTTACAAACACATCGCCAGTTTGAATATCCATGCTGGTTTCGACGTGCTTTAACTCAAGCTGGTTAAATTTTCCTGTACCTGATGCCAATGCACCCAAGCCTGTACGCGTATTTCGCACATGAATATCGTGCCTTAGATCGGTTAGCTGAATTATCATTGCCGAATCTGGCGTGACGCTTTCAACTTGTCCGTAAATATTATTATTGGATAGTGCAACTTGCCCTACAAAAATACCTTCATTTGTGCCTTTGTTAATAACAACGGTTCGGCTAAAAGGATTTGCAGATACGGACAATATTTCTGCCAAAGTGAATTTTTCACGCACTGCTGGTGTTGCATCTAACTGCTTTCTGAGTCGTTGATTTTCACGTGCTATAGAAAAGTATTTTTGATCTCTTGCGGCATATACACCCACCAAAGTGCGTAACTCACGGTTATCGCTAGAGAGTGTTTGATGCTGGGTGAAAAACTCTTTGGTGGAATTTGTAATACTGTAGGGTAGGTCAACCGCATATTCCAACGGATATACAAGAAGCTTTAATACCGTCCGCAATGGATTCACACGTGAGCCACGATAATCAACAACCATCAGCGCACCAGAAAGCAAAGCTAAAATTGTAAACTTAATCAGATAAGATTGTTGTTTACTATCGTCTCGATCAAGATTGTAAATAACCGACTCCTAGGTTTTTTGTATTATCTGAAATGTCGATAGAAAATACATTATCCCTTGCTTCAACCACTACTACATATTGCTCCGCAATACTCTGCATACTTTTTTGGCTCTTGGGGAGCCTTAAATAGCAACACCCCCCCACTTTTACATGATGGAATAAACTATTCATCAGATGGAACTACTCTGATGCCCAAAAACCAAAGCCATCATCATCCAGCATTTCTAAGATACGCCCGCCACCTCTAGCCACACACGTAAGTGGATCATCCGCAACTAGAACAGGAATCCCTGTCTCTTCCATCAATAGGCGATCAAGATCACGCAATAACGCGCCACCACCTGTTAATACGATACCTCTATCCGCAACATCTGCGCCTAATTCAGGCGGTGTTTGCTCTAACGCTGTTTTCACCGCACTCACAATGCCGAATAATGGCTCTTGTAAGGCTTCTAAAATTTCATTACTGGTTAGCGTAAAACTACGTGGCACGCCTTCTGCTAAGTTGCGTCCCTTTACTTCCATTTCTTGTAATTCTTTACCAGGGTAGGCTGAGCCGATAGTGCATTTAATGTTTTCAGCGGTCGCCTCACCAATCAACATGCCGTAGTTACGGCGTACATAGCTGATAATCGCATCGTCCAAACGATCACCACCGATACGCACTGATGCCGAATACACGATGCCACGTAGCGACATGATGGCAACTTCTGATGTGCCTCCACCTATATCCAAAACCATTGAACCAACCGCTTCATCGATAGGAATTCCCGCACCAATTGCCGCCGCCATGGGTTCTTCAACCAAATACACTTTTCGTGCACCTGCGCCCATGGCTGAATCTTTAATCGCACGGCGTTCAACTTGTGTTGCACCACACGGCACACAGATAACGACTCTTGGCCCGCCGAAAATCTTCTTCGCTGATACTTTATTAATAAAGTGTTGCAACATGATTTCGGTGTAAGTGAAGTCGGCGATTACACCGTCTTTCATCGGGCGAATGGCAGTAATGTTTTCGGGCGTACGACCCAACATTTTCTTCGCTTCAATACCGACTGCTTCAATCTTCTTTGGCCCACCTGGACCACGGTCTTGACGGATAGCGACTACCGAAGGCTCATCCAAAACGATGCCTTTACCACGCATATAAATTAAAGTATTTGCTGTTCCCAAGTCGATAGAAATATCACTTGAAAACAGACTGAAAAATGATTTAAACATAGAAAGAAATTTCCGATTATTCTAGTGTCACATTGCGCACAAAAAGCGCGCAAAAAGAATATAAAAAAAGTGCCAGATAGTTATTATAAAATATCTGGACTAGCCCCTGAATTTTTTAGCGTTATATTATAAAAAATGTTAGCCAGACAACAGCTTAATGTCCTTAAAATCAACAAGCCTAATATCAACATTAATATAATCAGCGTAATGTACCAACCATAGACATTTAGAGCAAGTTTAACGCCTATTAATTTGCGTTAACCCTATACTCTGATTTAGAATGCGCGCCCTGTCCCCGTCATATTTAATTGATATTTACCATGAAAGTTCTCATCGTCTTCACCCATCCAAATCCGAATAGTTTTAATCACGCTTTACTAGAAAGTATTGCCGCAGGTTTAGAAGAATCTGGGCACGAGGTAAGAATTAAAGACCTTTATCAAGAGAACTTTAACCCTATTCTTTCAGCAAATGATTTAACTGTATTGCATACAGGAAAAATCCCAAAGAATATCGCCAAAGAGCAAGAGCAACTTTTATGGGCAGATGGACTAGTTTTCATTTATCCGCTTTGGTGGTTTGATCGCCCAGCCATGCTTAAAGGCTGGTTTGATATTGTATTAACCAATGGCTTAGCATTTGAATATTCAAGCGAAGGCGTAAAAGGTTTACTCAAACACAAAAAAGCATTGGTGATTATTACCGCCGGTGGCTCAGAAGATTACTTTAAAGATAACGATGCATTACAACTGATTCATCGCCCTGTTACTGATGGCACGCTTTCTTTTTGTGGTATTAAGGATGTATCACACCAAATTTATTATGATATTTCTAATTTGAGTGATAATGAACGTACGGCTATTTTAGAAAAAACTAAAGAAACAGGCATTAATTTTTAATTAATACCACATTGAATAGAAAGCGATGGAATTACTCAACTACAGAATCTTTTCCCCAGAAGGTGATGCAAATAAAGCCGCAACACCGCTTTTTATTCTTCATGGCTTACTTGGTTCAATGGACAATTGGCGCACGCAAGCTAAACGCCTTTCACAAACTCGCACGGTTATCACAGTCGATTTGCGCAACCACGGAGACTCTCCGCATATAAAGGGAATGAGTTATCGCGAGATGTATGAAGATGTTATAAAAGTAGCCCAAGCCGAAAACATCAAAAGCTTTCATCTACTCGGTCATTCAATGGGTGGTAAAGTAGCGATGCAATTAGCGCTGGCTCACCCAGAGATGGTTGAAAGCCTGATTGTTGTCGATATTGCACCCAAGCCCTACCCGCTTTGGCATCAAAACATGTTTCAAGCAGTGATGACTGCACCTATCGAAACAGCCAAGTCACGACAAGAGCTTGATGATCACCTTAAAATAGCGATTGAAGATAGAGCCGAACGTAGCTTTATGCTTAAAAACATTAAAAGAAATGGAATAACTTATGCATGGAAGCCAAACCTCAAAGAAATCAGCCGTGGTTATTTAAAAATAGCAGGATTCACAACCGCATTAGCGCAATATTCAAATAAAGCGTTTTTCATCAAAGGTGAAAACTCGCCTTATATTCAAGATTCAGACAACACATTAATACAATCTTTATTTCCAAACTCTACAATTACAACTATAAAAAACAGCGGGCATCTTCCCCATATTCAGCAAAAAGACAATTTCTTTGATGCTGTATCATTATTTCTATTACCTTTCGAAGATCTTTAAAGCACCGTATATCGCGCTTTCCTACCTAAATTCAATTTGTTTTTAAATAATACTTGATAAATAACAAAGTAGTATATTAGAATATACTCATATTCGAAATTACTTAAACGCGTTTATACATTTTTATAACTTAAATATCACATCAACTTACAAGGAATACATCATGAAATTACAAGCTATCACATTTACAGCTCTTATCGCATTAACTGGTACTGCTTCTGCAAACTGGTTTGATGGTTTTAACAACGGTACAGGCAACGGAAACGCATACGGTAATGGTGCTGCTAACGGAACAACTGCTGGCAACGCTATCGGAAATGCTAATGCAAACGGTACTGGTTGGGGCACAGGTAAAGGCGACGCAGACGGCGAAATCGACTTCTCTATCTCTTTCAAAGGAAAGGGTAGCACAGACATGAACACAGCTGGCAACCTAACGGGTAACGGTCAAGGCGCTGGTAACACGACTGCAAATGCTAACGGTGCAACTAACATGACTGGTAACGGTCTTGCTAACGGCACAGGTTCTAACGCTACAAACGGCGCTGCTACAACGGGTAGCTATGCACCTGCAGGTTTTAATCCTTCATTTGCTCCACAAGCTGCTGCAACTCAAGACTACACAGCTCTTAAAGCACAGTGGGAAGCACAAGCAAAACAAGCTGCTGAAATGCTAAAGCGCATCGAAGCTGCACAAAAAGCTGCTGCTACAAAGTCTTAATCGACTAGAGCTTTATAAGCTTCAAAAAGCCTCGCATTTGCGGGGCTTTTTTGTGCCTAAAAAAACCTCACAAATAATAACCAAGTAAAATACTCAAGAAATATTTCTCGATTTGAGAATAATCAATGAAAGGCAACCTGCAAGTTAGTATATTAGCAGATATTAATACACTAACTTGCAGGTTCTCCCATGTTGATCAAAAACTTAAATGAAAAATACAATCCATTGTATTTTCTTGCCGCATTAGGCGCTGGCGGTTTAGCCGTATCCTTCTTTATGTATCCAAACTTTATGTTGGAACACAAAGACACGCCAATGCTTACCTTTAACCAGCTTTACCCCATTTTAATGGGCGAAGATAAACTCACCGCTATTTTATTATCTGGCGCTTTAGTCGCTATTATTGCTTTAGCTGTTTTGCACTTTCGTCTTCTATTTTGGAATATCAGCGAATATCGAAAATTCAAAAAAACAGATGCGTTTCAATCGCTGAAAGATTCTAATCGCGAAATATCATTAATGGTGATTCCACTAACCTTAGCCATGAGCGTTAATGTTGCCTTTATTCTTGGCGCGGTCTTTGTGCCTAATTTATGGAGCGTGGTCGAATACCTCTTTCCTGCTGCTATCGCAACCTTCCTCGCTATCGGCATTTATGCTTTGAAGATTTTATCTGATTACTTTACGCGTATCTTTATTAAAGGTGACTTCAAGTTTTCTGAAAATAATAACTTCACACAGATGATCGCAATTTTTGCTTTAACCATGGTAGCAGTTGGCTTAGCTGCACCTGGCGCAATGAGCCATCACAAAGAAATTAATGCCATAGGCATGTTCTTATCAATTTTCTTCTTATCAATCGCTATTATCTTAGGTGTGATAAAGATGATTTTAGGCTTTAAATCAACGCTAAAGCACGGTGTTGATAAAGGCACCAGCGCCAGCCTTTGGATGATGATTCCAATCCTAACGCTAATGGGCATTACCATTATTCGTTTAACAATGGGCTTGCACCACGGCTTTGAAGAAACGCTTTCTAAACCTTCATTCTTCATTATTACGTCAGTTGTAATATCACTACAAATTTTTATCGGTTTGATTGGCTACAAGGTCATGAAGTCAGTAGGCTACTTTAAAGACCACAGCCAAGGTGACAGCGCCAATGCGGGTAGCTTCGCGCTAATCTGCCCAGGCGTTGCTTTCTTTGTATTTGGCATGTTCTTTCTAGTATTTGGATTAGTGCAAAATGGTTTGGTTGAGATGATGTCACCTGCATTCTTTGTATTACTTGCACCCTTGGTTTTAGTGCAGATGCAAACATTACGCGTGTTCTTCCGTCTACTTTGCAAAGTAACAGCTTGTGGACCTTGTAAAGTTAGCTTGCCAGCTTGATTAATTAGTTTTTCATTTCACCAAAGCCCGCTACGTTATTTAAACTTAGTGGGCTTTTTTTATTCGCTATTCACATCCCCTACTTTTAGTGAGCTTCCCGTTAATTTTTCGATATGGATAACTCAATTATTAGAGTAAAACCGTTACATGATGTAAAAGTGGGGGGGTGTGCTTTCTAATTATAGATACCAATCACTAAATCCATAACATTCGTGCCTGTCGCGCCCGTGGTTATCAAACTCCCTGTATCTTTGAAGAAACTATTGGAATCAGCACGCTTCAAAAACTCACTGGCCTTTAGTTTTTGCTGATTTCCATATTGCACTGTTAAACCATCGACAACTGCGCCTGTCGCCGTCGTCATTCCGTCTGACCCATCCGTTCCAGCCGCCAGTAAATGAGCATTTTCAAAACCATCCATCTCAATCGCAGCAGCTAAAGCTAAGTGCTGATTCCGCCCGCCTTTACCTGCGTTGGCAGGTAATTTCACCGTTGTTTCACCACCCCAAATACGGAGTATTCCTTTGTTTTCTTGCAAAGCTCTCACACATTTTTTTGCCTCGTTGCTGGTATCACCTTGCAAAAACTCTGGCATGATTTTTACTTTATAACCCAATGCTTCCGCTTTAACTGCTGCTGCTTTTTTCGCATCGTCTAAGCAGGCAACAATCTTCCAGCTAAAATTATCAGGTACTTTATTTGGAATATATTCGCCTAATTTCCCCAACCATTGCTGGGGAAGTTCAGGCAAAGTATTTTCCTTTGTAGGAAATAATAAACCTGAGCCAATGATCACAGGATCATCATCAGGCACATCAGAAATCATCAAACAACTTACATCACGTTCACTAATATGAGACCACACCCCCCCACTTTTACATGATGATATATGACGGCGTACTGTATTTATTTCATTGATAGGATAGGCATTTGCTAGTAGATAATCTGTGAGGTTTTGTAGTTGCTCTAAGTCCCAGCCGTCTTGCAACACTTCCACCAACGCGGATGCACCACCAGAAATTAAAAATAGAACCGGTTCTTTTTCAGGTAGGTTTTCTAAAGTTTGAATCAGCGCTTTACCAGCCTTTAAGCTATTTTCTTTAGGGATGGGATGATCAGACTCCAGACAAGTCAAAACAGAGCTTTGTTGTAATAATTGCGAAAAGTGCCCGTGTTTGGAAATTACCAAACCACTAATAATCCGCCCAGCAGGCACACCCTGCACCATCGAATCAGCTGCTTTACCAATGGCAACAATGTGAAACTTTTCAGGGTAGGCATTTGTCGCTAGTTCTTTTTTGACAGCGGCATTTCCAGCAACAGCATCTACGGCTGATAGAAATATGGCTCGTAAGTCCTGAGCGGCATCACTCACAATGGCAACACCTGCAATAAAACTAAAGCATCATGTAAAAGTGGGGGGGTGTGTTTCATAAATAACTTCATTTATTAATATTTATTCAATATTAGCGTCATACACCGAAAGTAATTTCTGTACGAACTTATTATCTTTGTGTTTATGCCTCATTTTAGATAAAGCCTCATCAGAACCTTCGCATAGCTCTTTCATATTTTTCAAAATATCTTCTTTACGTTCTTCACTATACATCGGCTCGCCACGAAAGTGATCACAACCATCCCTTCTTTCAATAAAGTAATATACATCAGCAGGGATATTTGTATCTTGCCCCTCTTTAAACCATTTCTTAAATTGCTTTGCAGGTAATGGCTCGTGCGCTGTGGACAATATAATACCTTCTGAATTCATCAACCATAATCTAAAAGCGGGTTTCCCCCCTACCAAATTATTTGCCACTTTTGTTGATGTGTAATAACCACTTTTATCTTCTTGCTTAACACTCGCGACAATATAAAGAATAGGAGTTTCTTCATGTCCCATTTTTTTGAGCGCGTTTTTTTGCTTTAAATATTTTTCATTTTCTAAGGATGGAGTCTGAATAACCAGCAACAAGGTATCGCGAAACTCTTCGCCGTAATAGTACCTTTTTAAATCATCTGAAAAAGTTAATGATGTGTATTTTCGATTACTGTTATCAAAAAACTCAAAATCAAAAACCTCTGTTGCAAAGCTACTAGCTGAAGAAACCAGAAATGTTATTAATAGTAGTAGTAAACGCATAATTATTTTCCATTCAAATACTTTATGACATTATTTCTATTGATTCATTCCCCTTACTAGGTCATTTTTTATATCAGCTATATCTTCCAAACCCACCGACAAACGCAAAAGCCCATCAGAAATACTCGCATCATCACGTTGCTCTTGCGATAAGCGCCCATGCGTTGTGCTTGCGGGGTGAGTAATCGTAGTTTTTGTGTCGCCAAGATTTGCTGTGATTGACAACATCTGCAAATTATTCACAATATTCCATGCAGCATCTTTTCCACCTTTTACGACGAATGAAACAATGCCACCAAAACCACTTTGCTGTTGTTTTGCTAGCTCGTGTTGCGGGTGATCTTCAAGCCCAGGATAATAAACCCTTTCAATCTGATCTTGGGTTTGCAACCACTTTGCCAATGTTAAAGCATTTTCACAATGTGCTTTCATGCGAAGGCTTAAGGTTTCTAAGCCCTTGGTAAATACCCATGCATTGAATGGACTCATCGTTACTCCACCACTTCGAAGCACGGCAAATATACCCTCGCCAATCACATCTTTAGCCCCCACAATCGCCCCGCCCATGCAACGCCCTTGACCATCCAAATACTTAGTTGCGGAATGCACTACAATGTCCGCACCCAACGCCAATGGCTTTTGTAAGGCTGGCGTGCAAAAACAATTATCAATCACCAACAAAGCTTTGTGTGCGTGGGCAATCACAGCGAGCGCTTTAATGTCTACCACTTCGGTTATCGGATTTGATGGGGTTTCTGCAAAGAGTAATTTGGTATTGGGTTTGATTGAGTTCTCCCACGCATCCAAATCAGATAACTCAACAAAATCAAATTCAACACCAAACTTAGTTAAGATATTGGTGAACAAAATCGTACTTGTGCCAAAGATAGAGCGAGAACTCAAAACATGATCACCCGCCTTCAACGTACCGAGCATAACGGCAAGAATTGCTGACATGCCAGTCGAAGTCGCCAAGCCCATCTCTCCACCTTCAAGCGCCGCTAAGCGATCTTGGAAACATGAAACCGTAGGATTAGAAACACGCGTATAAAAATGCGCCTCTTCCTCGCCCGAAAAACGCGCAGCCGCCTCTTCCGCGCTTTTAAAGATAAAGCTAGAGGTTGGGTAAATCGCTTCAGAATGCTCCTGAAAATTACTGCGAACCTGCCCTGCTCTTATGGCCAATGTGTCAAAGCTAAAATCATCCATTTTATTTTCTCTTTAGAGATCTTTGTATGAGAATATGATGCGAGAATAATGAGCGTAATTTCATTGATTTTTCTTAAAAATGAGATTAATAGCAGGACTATTGATCGAATTTTTAAGAAAAAACAGAGGAATTTAAGCCATTTTTATCCATCATCTATTCTCGTACAAAGATCTCTTTATATTTAGCGAGCACAAAAAAACCCGCGAAAAATACTAAGGCGGGTTTTAAAATTCTTTTCACCACGCTTTAGCAATATTTATAAAGCGCCTGCAAGCTGTTCTATTAAAATTCAAATCGGCGCGTTGAAAGTCACTATAAACTGAAAGGCTATATACGTCAAATCAGAAAGATAAAGTGACGCAAGCAGGTTTATCTTTTGCTTTTTCTAAAGCCTAGCAGTTAAAAAATCAAACATCTCACTCTCAGCCACTTTCTCAAAGTAGTCTGTTCCCAGATTCTTATATTCATAAACCCCCGCCGAAATACTACGACTAGAGATAACAACACGGTGCTGGATTTTTAAAAACTCAATCACTTCAAATTTATTTTTTGGCTTTTTATTTCTATCATCCACCAATACGCTAAAACCTGCTTCTTTTAGTTTTTTATAGAGTGCATCGGTTGCGATTTTTACATTTAGAAAAGTTTCGGGTTGCATGGGGACAAGCGCTATTTGAAATCCGCCTTGCTCTTCTACCTGGGTGCGTAGCTCTTGAATATTAGTTTGGGATAGATACATACTTAAATAGCGTAAAGCACACCCCCCCACTTTTAAATGATCTTTTTAAATTATCGTCCACGCCACTTATCCATCTGCCTGCGCTCCTTTTTATTCGGTTTTTTATCTGGTTGCTGCACGCTTGCGCTGTTCATCTTTCTCATTTCACGTTCATCGTCTCTGGCTTTTATACTTTCTTCTCTTTCTTTATATAACAATTGTGCTTCTTTTGCGGGACGACGTTTGTCGTTAAGGGCTATGACTTCTATATGATAGCGATAATTTTCGCGGGTGATGTTTAAGTCGTCGCCAATTTGAATGTTGCGTGATGGTTTTGTGCGCGCACCATTGAGGTGTACCTTTCCGCCGCTAATAGCATCCACTGCATTTTTGCGTGTTTTGAAAAACCGTGATGCCCAAAGCCATTTATCTAGGCGGACTGAATCCAATTTTTTTTTCACTTTCTCCTCACTTCAGAGGCCATGTGACAATATGCTCTTCTAGTTCATTTTCATCCACATCTTTTTCAAACACTACTCTACCTAATACCGAATTGCCTGTTTCATGGACGGTCTTTTTATCGCCAGAAACTAGGTAATGCCATTTGGCCAAGCCGCGCCCTTCCATGATTCTTCGATAAGCACAGCTGGGCGGCATCCATTCTATTTGTTCTAAGTTTTCTTGTGTTAAGCGCAGACAGGTTGGCACGAGCTTTTCTCTATTCCAATAATCAGCACACCCCCCCACTTTTACATCAAACAAATCACAGACAACATTGGTGTAATAAATTGAGCCTTCCTCTTCATCCTCATCTTCAAGCTTTGTTAGGCAGCATTTTCCACAATGATCACAGAGGCTTTCCCATTCATCCCGTGACATTTCTGTTAATGTTTTTTGTTTCCAAAATTCCATACTATTTCGTTGTAGCTCTTGCTAGTTAAGGTTTTACAATAACAACTTTAGTGGGCAATGATTTTTTTAAGCGGGTAAAGTCTTTTGGAGCGGCGTAATAAAATATCTCTTTGCCTTCTTTATCCCATAATAACGCCATGCCTTTGTCGGGGTATAACCAATATTGTGCATTATCGGTGACTTGCACCTTTTCTTGCGGCTCACCAAAAAACTGCATTTGTTTTAATTCAAAATCCGCAACGGGTAAATAAACCAAACGCCACACCCGCAAATCATTTGCGATTTTGGTGCTTTTAACTGATAGGCTATATTTCCAATGGTTACTTGGCGTTGAATCACGCCCTGCATTATCTTCTTTCATGGCTTTAAAAACCGTTTGATCCGCTTCCATTTCGGCAATTAATCGCGCTTCTAAAACACCAAATTTCTTTTTACCAAAACTGGCTTCTAAAAATAAATTACCTTCTGCCGTTTCAAATAATGCAGGCTCGGCTAACAACCTCAATTTAAACATTAACTGTTTAAAAGTGGTCTCACCAATATCAACACCTAGCACATGGGTTGCGCCGTTTGCCGTAGTGCTGACTTTCCACGGTAAGTTTGTTGCAGCAGCGGTCTTGCTACTCTCTTTATCGCAAGCTGACAAAAAAGACAAAACACCCAGCATCGTAATAGCTAATAAAACCTTTTTCATTTATTTACTCTCGAAATATACAACAATCAAATAAGCGATAATACCGTATCTAAAACTATGCTGATAACTATTCACATCAAAAATCTGTTAAACTTTACCCCCCCTATTTTTCATAGAGCTACGCACAATAATGAGTAAAAAGGAAACCATAACTCTTACCGATAACTCCACAGGAAAATCAGTTGAGCTACCCATTTTGCGCCCCACCAGCGGCACACCAACGATTGATGTGCGCACGCTTTACAAACAGCTAGGTTACTTTACTTACGATCCTGGTTTTTTATCAACGGCTAGTTGCCGTAGTTCAATCACTTATTTGAATGGTGAAGAAGGGGTGTTGCAGTATGGTGGGTACCCGATTGAACAGCTTGCCGAGAACAGCACATTTATAGAAACGTGTTATTTATTGCTCGATGGCGAATTGCCTAACGAAAAAGAACTCAAACAATTCACCACCATTATCACTTGCCACACCATGTTGCACGAGGCACTCAAACGCTTCTACAGCGGCTTCCGCCGAGATGCTCACCCGATGGCGATTATGGTGGGCGTGGTGGGTGCGCTCTCTTCTTTTTATCACGACGATATTGATATTCACAATGCCGAGCATCGTATGATTGCCGCGCATCAGTTGATTGCAAAAATGCCGACTGTTGCTGCGTGGAGTTTTCGCTACGCTAACGGCATGCCATTTACTTATCCCAAAAATGATTTGAGCTACACTGAAAACTTTTTACACATGATGTTTAGTATGCCAACCGAGCCGTACACGCCCGACCCATATTATGTAAAAGCGCTCGACCTCATTATGATTTTACATGCCGATCACGAGCAAAATGCATCAACCTCTACCGTGCGTTTAACGGGTAGCTCAGAGGCGAATCCATTTGCGGCAGTTTCAGCTGGCATCGCTTCACTTTGGGGGCCTGCTCACGGTGGCGCAAATGAGTCGGTGATTCGTATGTTGGTGGATATTGCCGAGTCAGATAACGACGTGCAGTATTATATTGACCGTGCAAAAGATAAATCGAACAATTTCCGCCTAATGGGATTTGGTCATCGTATTTATAAAAATCATGATCCGCGAGCGGTGATTATTCGCCAAACTTGCCATGACTTGTTAGCCCACCTCGGCGAAGGTAATGAGTACCAAGAGTTATTTGATACCGCTATGGCGTTAGAGCGTATTGCGCTGGAAGATGAATATTTCGTCTCACGCCATCTTTATCCAAATGTAGATTTTTATTCTGGTATCATCTTACTAGCAATGGGTATTCCGCTGAATATGTTTACGGTGATTTTTGCAATGTCACGCACCGTTGGCTGGATATCACATTGGAACGAAATGGTACAAGACCCAGAGTCACGCATTGGTCGTCCGCGCCAGCTTTATAGCGGTGCATTACCGCGTGATTATGTTGCGCTTGATAAGCGCTAGTTGATAATTACTAATTAATAGCACTAGAATTTTAAATAGGAGCAAAAAATTATGTCACTAAATAACGCAGTAACAGCATTCGCAGGTTTTATGGTATTACTCAGTGTACTACTTACTTGGAAAGTAAATGGTAACTTCATGTGGTTAACCGTTTTTATAGGTGTGAACTTATTACAATCTGCATTTACGGGTTTTTGTCCAGCAGCAAACATCCTTAAAAAGTTTGGTTTTAAATAGTTAATAGAACTAAAAAAACTATCCTTTAATCTGCATCTACTAAGTTAGATGCAGATTAGTATCAGAAGCACACCCCCCTAGTTTTACACGACCTATAATAAATGAGCAAAGATCAGCGGCTAGAACAACTCACTAATTGGATTCATCAAGACTCCCCAAACGCAACAATAGAAGTGGCCTCCGCCGACGCTAGTTTTCGCCGCTATTTTCGCGTTACTAATGATGGCAAAACCACCATCGCAATGGATGCACCACCCGAGCAAGAAGACTGTGCGCCTTTTATTGATGTTACCAATCGCCTTCATAATGCAGGCGTACACGCACCAGAAATCATTAAGCAAGACTTAGAACAAGGCTTTTTACTACTAGAAGACTTTGGTAACACGCCTTACCTTGACCTATTAAGTACGCAGACAGCAGATAAATTATACGGCGATGCCATCAAGGCGCTGCTTAAAATCCAAACCGCTGATACACAAGGTTTACCCGAGTACGATGAAGCATTCTTTCAACAAGAAATGCTATTAATGCCAGAATGGTTTTTACAAAAGCATCTCGGTATCACACCAACAACTGAACAACAAAAGATCATTGATAGAACATTGTCAGTAATCACAACATCGGTTTTGCAACAGCCTCAAGTTTTTGTACACCGTGATTATCATTCGCGTAACTTAATGATGCTGGACAATGCTAAAAAACATCATCTAAAAGTGGGGGGGTGTGCTTCGACACAGCTCAGCAGAACTGCTTCTGATCATGTAGGAGTTATCGATTATCAAGACGCGGTATTAGGGCCTATCACCTATGACTTGGTTTCGCTACTTAGAGACTGCTACATCCGCTGGCCACATGAAAAGGTAAGCAAATGGGTATTGCAGGATTACAAAAAACAAGCCGAGCAAGCAGGGTTAATTTCAAACGTAAAAGATAGCACCTTTATTCAATGGTTTGACTATATGGGCTTACAACGCCACATAAAAGTATTGGGAATATTTGCTCGCTTAAATCACCGAGATGGCAAAGCACATTACTTGGATGACTTACCACTCACCTTGCATTACGTGATGGAAGTTGCCAATAAATACCCGCTTACACGCCCGTTAGTTGAGTTATTTAACGAGTGGGATATTATTGAGGAAATAGGAAAAATATAAAATATTTGGAATTACTTTAGCCCTGTTCTAAATTTTATTTCAAAACTATGTGAGCCACTACACATATCAGGGAACTCTCCCGTCATCGCAATCTTTATTTTAGTCACCTGCGCATTATAACCATCGGCATCTGCAGGTGGGTTTGCCACATCTACACCATTCACTGTATAAAGCACCGAACCAATATTCATGCCACTGGTATTTGTTGCCGTCACCAGATAGGGTTTTTTACAGTGCCCAGTATTTGCCACACACAATTTCATATTAGTTGGAATATTATCCTGTAATACGGTGGTATTATTATCTGCCGCTTGAAATCCAAAATTTTGCGCTTTCAAAGTATATTCTTTTATAGAACCCGGTATTGCTTTCGGATTTGACAACCCATTTACAGGGTCATAAACTGTTAATTGCGTTTTTTGTAGATTAATTTTAGGCTTTTGTGGTTGTTGAGAAAGGATAATATCATCCACCTTACCAGAGCCACGAATTAAGAAAGCAACTACCGAAGTAATGTTATTGTTTGGCTCAAACTCATGCAAATCTGCTTGTAAGTCTCGGTTAAATGATTTCCATTGCCCATCGGTTGGTGTTGATAGCCCATGGTAGTTGTAGACCTTATTGGCATTCCAGCTAGAACCTGTTGAGGGTGTATAATAAATGTAGCGTTGATTGGTATTATAATTATTACCATTATAAACAAACTGTACAGAGTCCGTTGTATAAACACGAAGATAAACAACAAAAAATTCTGAATAACGCGAACACCAATGCAGATTAAATTCAGAAGTATTATTCCAAGTCCCTGCACTGGTTGGATACCAATCACCCAGCGCATAGCCATTGTTGCTTCCACTATTGGGAGCACCGTTAAACTGTATGACCCTACTTCCCTTGTCGGCATCATATACATTCGTAATGCTAGCGCCTGCGGGGGTATCATCATACTTAAACCACCCTCTGACATTTGGCGGCACATTGCCCTGCGTATCACCATCTTCCGCATCTTCATACAAAGTAGAAAATGCATTAGAAGGAAAGGAGCTGATAAGCGTTAGAATGAAAGCTGAGGCTAATGTTCTATATGTCATACGAAAAAATGTCATACGAAAAAAATATTTAGATATTAATGAATTAGTTATAGCGTAACAATAACATATACAAAGTTATGATAAAAAATTATAGTCCAATGCTCATCAAGTAAAATAACGCAGACTAATTAACCCAAGAACCAAGAAAAAGCTATGAAAGCTATGATATTAGCCGCTGGTCACGGCACTCGAATGAAGCCACTAACCGACCACACCCCAAAACCACTGTTAAAAGTTGGTGGCAAACCCTTAATCGTCTGGCATATCGAAAAACTTAAAAAAGCAGGCTTTAAAGACATCATTATCAATATCGCATGGCTAGGTGATCAAATCCCAAAAACCTTAGGCGATGGCTCTCAATTTGGCGTAAATCTACACTATTCAGATGAACAAAAAGATGGTGCCCTAGAAACCGCAGGCGGCATTATCAAAGCACTTTCCTTTTTTGATGGCAAGCCTTTCTTAGTCGTAAACGGTGATGTGTGGTGTGACTATGAATACTGCAATCAGAACCCACTAAAAGCCAAGCAATTAGCTCACTTAGTATTGGTAAACAATCCAGAACACAATCTCGAGGGTGACTTTGCTCTTAACAACAATACCGTAAAAACAGAAGGTGAAAACAAATACACCTTCAGCGGTATCGGCTATTACCACCCCAACTTATTCAAAAAACTCCCTCAAGGAAAACGCCCGCTTGCACCCTTACTACGCGAAGCAATGGGCAACGATAAAGTCAGCGGAGAACACTTTGCAGGAGATTGGCGTGATATTGGTACGCCTGAGCGCTTAACTGAGCTAGACCAAGACTTATCATCCTAATCAGTTCTTTCGCAAAAAACTCACCCCAATCAAAACCAATAACAAGCCTGCAATCTGAGGCAAACCAAACTCCTCACCCAATAAATTAACCGCTAAAATAATCGTCATCACGGGCCCAATACTCCCCATAATACTTGTCTTCGTCGCACCAATTCGGTTGATAGCTTCGCTGGTGAAAAAGCTTGGGATTACCGTACTGAAAACAGCTAATAAAAAACACAAAAACCAAACTTTTCCTGAGACATTCAAGTCTTCTAATTTATGCGTGGCAAAGAATTGAATGAGGATAAACACCATGGAGGATGACATAGCAAGGCTGGTGAATATCAAGCTACCTAGGCGAGATACAAAAGCTTTACTAAAAATTAGATATATCGCAAAACTAAAGGCGGCTAAAGCGACCAATGTCGTGCCTAGTGCAACGTGATCATTTGATGTTGTTACAGCAACTTCGTTAAAAAACAATAGGCTCACACCCATGTAACTAATGGCTAAAGAAGCCAAAATTCTTAAGGTGATCTTTTCACGAAAAAACACCCAACTAAGTAGCGCCACCATAATGGGATAGGTGAATAATGTTAAACGCTCTAATTGAGCAGAGATATAAAACAAACCCTGAAAATCTAAATAGGATGCTAGGTAATAGCCCAAAAATCCTAAACCAAAAATCGTGAGTCCGTCTTTTTTAGTCAGTAGCGCTGCTTTCTCGGGGCGTGTTTTTACGGCATAAATTAAAATCACCACATAAAATGGAAATGCAATAATCATACGCAGCGTCACCAAGGTCGTCGCATCAATACCTTCAATAAAAGCCAATTTAGCAAAGATAGATTTAAGTGAAAATAAAGCCGTGCCAGCAATAGCAAAGAAAACACCAGAGCGAAATTGATCTTTTGTTGTATTGAGACTGATGGGCTTTGTTGATTGTTTCATCGTGATTCCAAATATTAAGTGCTGTTACAAAAGCACTGCAGGAATCATTATTGGCTGAGGGAGATTCCCGCAGCTTTTAAGTTTTATAATATTTACGCCTGTAACAAAACTTTGACTGCGATTGGTTTAATTATCAGCCAAAGTTTGAGTTGTAGTCGTTTCATCATAAACATAAAGCGATTTTAGCAGGTCTACTGATAATTTTTGGAATAAATATGATCAAAAGCACACCCCCCCACTTTTACATGATACTCGTTAGTTTTTTAATGACGGTTAGTATTTATGTAAAACTACGTGCTCATGTTATTATTTTTGTTTTTTCAGACTATCTCTTTATGCTTATATTTAGCTTTATAGCATTAATATCATCGATAATATTGGTAACAACACGGTTTAAAAAGTTGTCATGTAAAACTGGGGGGGTGTGCTTTAACCACGCTTACTGGATACATGATTGATAAGTCCACTATTTTACTCATCGATGTGGGCGGGACGAATATTCGCCTTGGCTTAATGAATGGCTCAGACCCTGTTCAACAGCAGTTCCCCCAGCATGTAAAAAGATTTCCTACTCGGCAGTTTAATGATATATCCGCCGCTATTGATCACTACTTATCTGATCACCCAAAATATAAAATAAAACAAATATCAATTTCAGTTGCTACCTTAGTTTTGGGTGATCAAGTGACGCTCACTAATTATGATTGGTCATTTAATACGCGTGACTTAGTCGAAAAATACAACTTACAACAAATCAAAGTGATTAATGATTTCACTGCATTAGCGCTTTCATTGCCACTCTTATCCGAGCAAGATTTACAAGCCGTTTCATCTGGGCATAGCAACCCTGATTCGCCCATTGGCTTAATTGGCCCAGGTACTGGTTTAGGGGTTTCTGGTTTACAGAAACAAAGCAATATTTGGCATCCTATTCAAGGTGAAGGTGGACATATCAGTATTGGTGCAAACAATCCACGTGAGCTAGCACTGTTTGATATTCTACGCTCTAGACACGGACATGTTTCAGCCGAGAGACTACTGTCGGGGCCAAGCATTGAAGAGGTTTATCAAATCCTCTGTGAGCTCGACGGGAAAGTAGTTGATGCATTATCTGCCGACGAAATTTCCAATACATGGATAGCGGCATCCTGTGAAGTTTGCATGGAGGTAATGGCGATATTTTGTCATTGGCTCGGTGTGGTTGCTGGTAATTTAGCGCTCACCTTGGGGGCAAAAGGTGGTATATATATTGGTGGCGGAATTGTACCTAAACTAGGTGATGCCTTTCTTAATTCATCGTTTAGAGAAAGTTTTAACGACCACGGCTGTTATTCTGACTATTTAAGCTCCATCCCTGTATTTATCATTCATGCCGAAGAGCCAGCATTACTTGGCGCTGCTATTGCGCTGGGTGATGAATATAATGATCTTGGAATTGGTTATTCTATTTAGCCAGCATAAACGTCATTTTTATTTTGTACTATATTTTAAGAGTTTAACAAGAATCCCGCATATGTTTTTAGGTATCGATATAGGCACATCATCCGTTAAGACACTTTTAATGGATTCAAACCAGCAAACTATCGCTACCGTAAGCGAATCGTTACAAGTTTCTCGCCCGCAAACTAGTTGGTCTGAACAGGATGCAGAAACGTGGTGGACGGCTACTTGCGCAACTTTAGACTCACTCTCAAAAACGCATTCAAAACAATTAAGTCAAGTTAAAGGCATTGGCTTATCAGGTCAAATGCATGGTGCTACTTTACTGGATAAGCACAATAAGGTTTTACGCCCTGCGATTCTTTGGAATGACGGGCGATCAGCCAAAGAATGTGCAGAGCTTGAAGACAGTTATCCAGCCTTGCGCGAGGTAGCGGGTAATATTGCGATGGCAGGTTTTACTGCGCCAAAATTAGCGTGGGTGCGTAAACATGAACCAAAGATATTTGATCAAATAGCCAAAGTTTTATTGCCTAAAGATTATGTACGTTTGCGCTTAACAGGCGAATACGTTTCTGAAATGTCCGATGCCGCCGGTACATTATGGCTAAACGTAGGTGAACGGAAATGGTCAGATGAATTATTGGCCATCACGGGGTTAAGCCAATATCACATGCCGAGTTTGGTCGAAGGCTCTGAAATATCAGGGCAATTACGCAATGAATTAAAACAACGTTGGGGCATCAATCAACAAGTTGTAGTTGCTGGCGGAGCAGGCGATAACGCCGCATCTGCCTGTGGTATGGGAACAGTGAATCCCAACGATGCCTTTGTATCACTAGGCACATCAGGCGTATTATTTGTTGCCAATGAAAAATTCTCACCCAACACCGATAGCGCGGTTCACGCGTTTTGTCATGCGCTTCCAAATCTCTGGCATCAAATGGGCGTGATTTTGAGCGCGACCGATAGCTTGCAGTGGTTATCAAAAATCACAGGAAAGTCAGCACCTGATTTAACCCAGCAACTGGGGAGTGATTTAAGCAATCCTTCAGCTGTTACATTTCTCCCCTATCTAGGCGGTGAGCGCACACCACACAATGATCCCAGCGCACGCGGTGCATTTATCGGCTTAGCACACGAACATGACACCAACACATTAACTCAAGCAATCCTCGAAGGAGTAGCCTATGCTTTTCGTGATAGCCAAGAAGCGTTAAAGCAAGCAGGCACAAGTTTTGAAACAGCCTTTGCAGTGGGTGGTGGGGCACAATCAGAAATTTGGTTGAAAATTATAGCCAGTGTGTTAAATAAACCATTAAAAATTCCTCAGGGAGGAGAAACAGGCGCTGCTTTTGGTGCAGCAAGACTAGCAATCTGTGTTGCTGATAATTTGAATCCAATAGATATTTGTACAGCACCTAAAGTAGAAAAAATTATTGAACCCAATACGCAATTAATTGAACAGTATGAAGAAGGTTATATGCGATACCGAGGTTTATACCCTGAGAACTCACTTTTTAAAAGCACACCCCCCTAGTTTTACATGGTTAAGAAAACAGCATGTAAAACTAGGGGGGTGTGCTTGCCATAAGCAACAACGAAAGAAATAAAACTATGAGTAATTTTTTTAATACATCAACACCCATAAAATATGAAGGAAAGGATTCAACCAATCCCTTATCCTTCAAATATTACGATGCGACACAAAAGATCATGGGTAAAACCATGGAGGAACATCTACGTTTTGCCGTGTGTTATTGGCATAGCTTCTGCTGGGATGGACCCGATCCCTTTGGTGGTGCGACGATGGATCGCCCTTGGATTGTGGGTAGTGGTAGCGCAATGGAGCACGCAAAACTAAAAGCCGATTCTGCTTTTGAAATGTACGATTTACTCGGGGTTCCGTTTTTTACTTTTCATGATCGTGATATAGCGCCCGAAGGTGAAACGCTGGCAGAATCAAACCGCAATGTGCAAGAAATAGCCGATTATTTTGCGGAAAAAATGCAATCATCAAAAGCTCGCGTACTATGGGGTACGGCTAATTTATTTTCAAACCGTCGTTTTATGAGTGGTGCTGCAACCAATCCTGATCCACTTGTATTTGCTTATGCCGCTGCTCAAGTAAAAAATGTGTTAGACGTTACGCATAAACTGGGTGGTGAAAACTATGTGTTGTGGGGTGGGCGAGAAGGTTATGAAACACTCCTCAATACTGATATGAAACGTGAGCTAGATCAGCTTGGACGTTTTATGAATATGGTGGTTGAACACAAACATAAAATTGGTTTTAAAGGCACTATTTTAATTGAGCCAAAACCTCAAGAGCCGACCAAACATCAGTATGATTTTGATGTGGCAACCGTTTTCGGCTTTCTTAAAAACTATGGCTTAGAAAATGAGATTAAAGTGAATATCGAAGTCGGTCATGCGGTGCTCGCAGGTCATTCTTTTGAGCATGAAATTGAAACAGCCAATACACTCGGGATTTTCGGCTCAATCGATGCCAACCGTAACGATTATCAGTCGGGTTGGGACACTGATCAATTTCCTAATAATGTGCCTGAAATGTCGTTGGCTTTGTACTATATATTAAAAGGTGGCGGATTTAGCACCGGTGGTTTGAATTTTGATTCAAAGCTACGTCGTCAATCGAGTGACCCGATGGATTTAATCCATGGTCATATCGGTGGAATGGATGTGTGCGCGCGTGCCTTGATAGCAGCCACAAAAATGCTTGAAGATGGCGCGTTAGAAAAGTTTGTAACAGATCGTTATGATGGATGGAATCATCCTGACGCGAAGAAGATGTTAGCTGGAGGTTACAGCTTAGAAGATATAGCCAATTGGGTTGAGGCGGATAATGTCAACCCAAGCCCGCAATCTGGTCGGCAAGAATATTTGGAAAATCTTGTAAATCGGACTATTTAGAATATTTAAAATTGTTTTTATCAAAGGAGTCAAAAAAATGAAGAAAATATTAACCCTAATAATGACAGCAGCACTGTCGATGTTAGTTGCTTTACCAGCAATGGCAAAAGATGCAATCGTCGGAGTGTCGTGGTCAAACTTTCAGGAAGAGCGTTGGAAGACAGATGAAGCGGCTATCAAAAAAGTATTGGAAGCTGGCGGAGCAAAGTACATTTCGGCAGATGCACAATCATCTCCAGCAAAACAATTAACCGATATCGAAAGTTTAATTTCTCGTGGTGCAACAGCCATTATCGTATTAGCACAGGATTCTGCGGCAATCGGCCCTGCGGTTGAAAAAGCCACGCAAGAAGGTATTCCCGTTGTAGGTTATGACCGTTTGATTGAAAACAAAGATGCTTACTACATTACGTTTGATAACGTTGAAGTAGGACGTATGCAAGCACGTGCCGTTTTAGCCGCTAAACCAGAAGGTAACTACGTATTTATCAAAGGTTCGGCTTCTGATCCCAATGCTGACTTTTTACACGCTGGTCAGTTGGAAGTATTAAAAGAAGCGATGGATGCTGGGAAAATCAAGAACGTTGGTGAGGCATATACAGATGGCTGGGTTCCTGCGAATGCACAGAAAAACATGGAGCAAATTCTCACTAAGAATGACAACAAAGTTGATGCGGTAGTTGCTTCAAACGATGGTATGGCGGGTGGTGTTGTAGCGGCTCTAGCATCGCAAGGCATGGTTGTTCCTGTTTCAGGTCAAGATGGTGATCACGCGGCATTAAATCGTGTAGCACTTGGCACACAGACAGTATCTGTTTGGAAAGATGCTCGAGCATTAGGCGCACAAGCGGCTAAGATTGCATTGGCACTGGCTAAAGGCACCGCAATGGATAAAATCGAAGGATCGGTTAAGTTCTCAGGTGGTCCAAAGAAAGTTGAGATGAATGCAACTTTCCTAGCACCTGTTCCAATTACTCAAGATAAGCTAAGCACCGTTATTGATGCTGGCTGGGTTAAGAAAGATGTAGTTTGTAAAGGTGTTAAAGCAGGGTCAGTAGCTGCTTGTAAGTAGAAAATCATCTTTATTTAGGTAAAATGAATTACCCGCACTTAGTGTGGGTAATTTTTTGTAAGATATTTATAGATAATGCTTGGAGAAGAGCTTGAGCGAAGATACAAATATAAAAAGTAACAACAAACAAAGTGGCTTCAAAGTCGCTATCAAAAATTTCTTAGATGCGACAGAAATAGATCCACGTATGCTGGGTATGATCATCGCATTATTGGCCATCTGGTTAGTGTTTGATTTCTTTTCAGGCGGGCGTTTTATCACCCCAAGAAATCTCTGGAATCTGGGTGTGCAAAGTTCATCAGTAGCCGTCATGGCAACGGGTATGGTGTTCATTATCGTCACGCGCAATATTGATCTTTCGATAGGTTCGATGCTGGGCGTGATAGGAATGTTGATGGGCATTTTACAGGCAGAAATCCTGCCAGATTTAGTTGGTTATGGTCATTGGTCAATTTGGATTGTGACCCTCACTGCTGGCATTATGATCGGCGTTACCATTGGTGCATTTCAAGGTAGCCTCGTTGCTTATCTTGGCGTGCCTGCATTCATCGTTACTTTGGGTGGTTTGTTAGTTTGGCGAGGAGCCGCTTGGTGGACAACATCTGGCAGAACAGTTGCACCGCTGGATGATAATTTTCGCTTAATGGGTGGTGGCATCAATGGTTCGATTGGATATTGGCCAAGTTGGATTGTGGGTATTATTGCCTGCGTCGCGATTCTGTATTCCATCGTTAACGCACGTCGCCAGCGCAAGCGCTTTCATTTTCCATTACGCCCACTATGGGCAGAAACATTATTAGCCTTTTTATGGTCAGGTATGGTTTTGGGTGCAGTGGCCGTTGCCAATAACTACTATTTACCATCACGTGTGGCAGCTAAAATTGCCGAAGAGAAAGGATTAACAATCCCAGAAGAAGGTTTGTTTATTTCTTACGGTCTACCGATTCCGTTATTAATCGCGATAGGCGTGGTGATTGTTATGCACTTTATTGCAACACGCACTCGTTTTGGACGCTATATTTTTGCCTTTGGTGGTAATCCAGAAGCAGCAGAATTGTCAGGTATAAATACCAAAAAACTAACCATTATGATTTTTGCCATAATTGGCGGGTTAGCAGCGATTGGTGCGGCGATTACAACCGCACGGTTAAATGCGGCAACTAATTCCTTGGGCATTCTGGATGAATTACTGGTGATAGCCGCCGCCGTTATTGGTGGCTCGTCGTTGTCTGGCGGCATTGGTACAATCGCAGGTGCATTGCTTGGCGCATTGGTGATGCAGTCTTTACAGTCGGGAATGATACTGGTTGGGATGGATTCTCCTATGCAGAATATAGTCGTAGGTATTGTCCTAGTTTTCGCCGTATTCATTGACACTTTGTATAGAAAGCACGCGGGGTAATGGATATGACAAACAAAAAACCGCTAGTAGAAATAAAAAACGTATCGATCTCCTTTGGTGGTGTTCACGCGGTCGATGATGTCAGCGTTGATTTGTATCCTGGTGAAGTGGTTGGCTTACTGGGTCATAACGGCGCGGGTAAATCGACTCTAATTAAAATTCTCTCGGGCTCTTATAAATCAGATGGTGGAGAGATTTATATTGATGGTGAAAAAGCCACGATAAAAACCCCGCGCGATGCAAAAGCCTACGGTATAGAAACAATCTACCAAACCTTGGCACTAGCCGATAACGTCGATGCAGCAGCCAATTTGTTTTTAGGGCGTGAATTAACAACGCCCTTGGGTACACTGGATGATGTGGCGATGGAAGCTGCCGCACGCGAGGTGATGGGACGTTTGAATCCCAACTTTAAGAAATTTAAAGAACCTGTTAGTGCCTTATCAGGTGGTCAACGACAATCTGTTGCCATCGCCCGTGCTTTGTACTTTAACGCACGTATATTGATTATGGATGAGCCGACAGCCGCGCTTGGCCCACAAGAAACGAAGATGGTGAATGACCTAATTATCGAGCTTAAAAAACAAGGCATCGGTATCTTCTTAATCAGCCACGATATTCACGATGTATTTGATATGGCAGATCGTGTTGCCGTAATGAATAACGGCAAATTAGTGGGTACAGCAAATACCGCAGACATCACAAAAGATGAAGCACTGGGTATGATAATTATTGGCAAAGTACCAGAGAATGCGATTGCTGGTTCTGGTGCTTCTCAATAAGTTTAAAAATATGTTTACGAAGCATTCTGAAAGTACACCCCCCCACTTTTACATGATGTTTATTCAATTAAGACATCATGTAAAAGTGGGGGGGTGTGCTTTTTATTTAGGTCTTTTAATACTTAGCTCTTCTGTGATTGCTGACGTGCAATTTACAAATCGCACAGATGAGCAAACTTTCAACCACCAATACACAGGTGAATGGGAGTTTTTTGTCGGCGGTGGTATCGCGACCTTTGATTGCAATAATGACAACTACCCTGATTTATTTGTAGCAGGCGGAAGCTCTCCAGCAAAACTGCTTATCAACGAATCTCATAAAACGAAAAATAACGCACTACATTTTTCTCATCAACGCCAAAAAAGTACCAACCTTAAATCCGTAACAGGCGCATACCCTTTAGATATTGATGGAGATGGCATTCTTGACCTTGCCGTATTGCGCGTAGGTGAAAATATTCTCTTAAAAGGCGAAGGAAATTGTAAATTCAGCCGAGCCAATGAGCACTGGGGCTTTGATGGGGAAGACAAATGGACAACAGCTTTTAGCGCAACGTATACATCTGCACAAGAAACTAAGCGCAATGAACCCATTTTAGCCTTTGGTAATTACGTTGATCGTAAAAATGATAAAGGTCCGTTCGGGACTTGTGATACTAATTCTATTAACCGTTTCACAAACGGAAAGTTTGACAAGTCAATTATCCTAAAACCCAGTTATTGCACACTTTCAATGCTTTTTTCTGATTGGAATCGAGATGGTTATGCTGATTTACGGGTAAGTAATGATCGCCATTATTACGTACATGATGGCGAAGAGCAGCTCTGGAAGATGCTAAAAAAGCCGAGACTTTATACTGAAGAAGAAGGCTGGAAGTCTTTCAAGATTTGGGGTATGGGAATTGCAAGTCGAGATATAACAGGGGACGGAATGCCAGATTACTTGCTTACCAGTATGAGTGATCAGAAATTCCAGATTCTTGAAGATTATGCTGGTCAACCCAGCTATAAAGATGGAGCCTACAAACGTGGAATGACAGCTCATAGACCTTATTTTGGCAATGAAGGTCGTCCCTCAACCGCATGGCACGCAGAATTTGGTGATGTGAATAATGATGGCTTTGACGATTTGTTTATCGCAAAAGGCAATGTAGAACAAATGCCCGATGCGGCAATGAAAGATCCTAATAATTTATTGATTCAAAATAAAGAAGGGAAGTTTACCGAGGTAGGGCAACAAGCAGGAATTGCAGATACCGGAAAATCACGAGGTGCAACATTGAGCGATTTAAACCAAGACGGAAAATTGGATTTAGTTGTGATCAATCGTCGTGTTGATATGCAAATCTACGAAAATACGAGCACCAAAATAGGTAATTGGATAGCAATTAAGGTTCACCAAAAAGGCTCGAATACCCGAGCGGTAGGTGCATGGATTGAATTACAAGCAAACGGTAAAATTCATCACCGAGAAATAACCGTAGGCGGTGGTCATGCTGGTGGTAGCGCTGTTGCCAATCATTTTGGTGTCGGTGATGTGAAGCAGATAAAGTTTAGAGTGACTTGGCCCGATGGAGAAGAATCAAAATGGCACACGAAAGAAGTTAATCAAATAATAGTGTTTAAAAGAAAGTAGATTAGTCAAAAGTAAGCCCACTGGGAACTGATTTAGGTTTCCCCAAATGCCCTCCTCCCAATTTTTTATCAGTAAGTGCCTGTAAAAAAACCTCTAAATGATCAATTTCTTTTTCAGTTAATTCAACGGGATTTAGCGCATTAGCCCCTGCAATTTTTTCAATTTCTTTCTGTGATACCAGCTGTGGATCACGGGTATTGTTAGCATTAGGGGCTGGAAAAACTAAATTCGACATTTGAAAGGCTTTCAATGATTTAATGGGATCAATGTGATGCCTAATTACTTCCTTCAATGTTTTGAAAGCGCCACTGTGACCATAGGGCGCAGTTAAAGTGATATTTCGTAAGCTTGGTGTTCTAAATTTATAAGCATCTTTTACATTGCCTGTAACGCGTAATCGTCCAGTGTCATGGTTGCTAGTTTCAAAACGTGCTGTCTTTCCTGGTCCAAATTGTGGCATCGCAATGGCATGAAACTGGTGATCTGTTTGTAATGCGCCGCTGTGACAACTTGAGCAACCAGCTCTACCATAGAAGAGCTTCATACCTGCTTGTGCTTTAGTATTTAATGCCGTTTTATTGCCTTTTAGATACGCATCAAAAGGGCTATCAATTGCTTGCCATTCCATGGCGATAAAATCAGCGATTACATTGGCAATATCGGTAAATTTGATATCATCAGCTTGCTTGATAGTAGCCAAACTTTGTTTGAATAAATTCACATATTCAGGGTTATTTTGGATCCTTTGTGTAACTATATTCCATGCACCTTCCTTTCCTGCGACTTGTCCTTTACGGATCGCAATGGATATTTCATTCTCATTGTAGTGTCCAGCCATTTCATCAGGTGAGGCAATGGGAAACATGGCTTGTGCGGATAAAACTGAATTAAAACCCATCATCATTGATTGGCCTAAAGGCGTACGAATACCGTTCGCTTGGCTCTCATCAACTTCAAGGCGACCATCGTGAAAAAGTGACGTAAACTGCTTTGCTCCCAAATTAAAAAGCGCAGGAGCATTACGGCCTATAATTTGATCTGGTGGATTATTAACATCGCTCACTCTTTTATCGCCAAGACCAATACCGCCTTCACCTATTGACAGTGAAACACCATCAGCAGTCCCTAGGTCAGGATGATGGCACGTTGCGCAGGATATGTTTTTATTGCCACTTAGAATAGGATCAAAAAATAATAACTGCCCCAGTTTTACACTCTCCTTTTTTGTTATTATGAAATCAGATGAAGAGAGTGGTTTAGGTAGCAATAATTGTTCTGCCAAAAGTGGCTGTAATAAAAAACAATTACCCACCATAAGAAGGATAGAAATATAAAACTTAGGTTTAATCATCATTGCTATGATAGTAGATATTGATCGAAAGTTAAAAAACTATTCTACAATTGCACACCCCCCTACTTTCAAGTGATAGCCCATTTAGCTTTTTATAAATGGCTACTAAAACTTATGCAGGGTTTCACGATGATTTCAGTAGATAGTATCCATAAGGATAAGGTAGAATTTATCAGATTCATTACGTTAGTAAATTAATATGTCGGACAAAATACAACGCTTCTCGCTAGAAAACCTCCACGTACGTGGCGAGTGGGTGAGCCTAAAAGCTACATGGAAAGAAATCCAAAAAACAGCCGATTACCCTGAGCCTTTGCGCCATGTATTAGGAGAGGCGCTGGCGGCTATCAGTTTACTGGCTGAATCATTGAAATTTGATGGTTCGTTGATATTGCAAATTCGTGGCACACAACCTGTCACTATGTTAGTTGTTCAAGCAAGTTCCGAAGGCACTGTGCGCGCCATTGCACATTGGAATGGTGAGCTAGCAAACAATGCTACTTTCAACGAGTTATTCGGCGCTGGCACGATGGTAATCAGTGTTGAAAATAATCCTAAGCCAGGTCAGAACAAAGGTGAGCGTTATCAAAGTTTAGTATCACTTGATGGTGAAACATTGGCTGATTGTTTGAAGGAATATTTTGCACAATCTGAGCAGTTAAGTACGCGTTTGTGGCTTGCCGCTGATGATGAATGTGTTGCGGGTTTGATGTTGCAAAGCCTGCCTTCTGATAACGAGCCAGATATTAAAGATGACCAAGAGGGATGGAGTCACGCATCCATATTGGCAGATACTTTAAAAAATGAAGAGCTACTCACGCTTGATGCACAAGAGCTATTGCACCGCCTGTATCACGAAGAGGACTTACGCCTTTATGATGAAAAACCGATTAAGTTTAAATGCACCTGCTCGCAAGAAAAAATAAACAATGCCGTTTATTCACTGGGCGAAATTGAAGCCATTGAACTGGTAAAAGAGCAAGGAGCTATCAATGTCGATTGTGAATTTTGTAATAAAAAATACACTTTAGATAATATTGATGTAACAAGAATATTTGCTGAAAAAGAATCTTTTAGTCTGCCGAATACAAATAGCGATGGACCAAAAACAATCCATTAAAGACGAGGCTAAAACTGCCAAAGCTAATAACGCCACGCAACGTAAAATCATCCACGTTGACATGGACTGCTTTTTTGCGGCAGTTGAAGTGCGTGAAAACCCACAATTAAAAGGCAAACCTGTGGCCGTGGGTGGTGCGGCGAATTCTCGCGGTGTAGTGGCTGCTTGTAATTATGAAGCACGCAAGTTTGGTGTGCATTCTGCCATGCCCATGTCACGCGCGGTAAAAGCTTGCCCACAGTTAAACATTACCAACATCCACATGGATTTGTATAAAGCCGTCTCAAAAGAAATCCATAGCATCTTCCAGCAATACACCGATTTGATTGAACCACTCTCGTTAGATGAAGCTTATCTCGACGTCAGCGATGCGTCCTATTGCAATGGCAGCGCCACATTGATGGCAGAAGAAATTCGCCAGAAAATATTTGATTCACAACGCTTAACGGCATCCGCAGGCATCGCACCGAATAAGTTTTTAGCAAAGGTCGCCAGTGATTGGAATAAACCCAATGGGCAGAAAGTCATCACGCCTGATGAGGTTTTAGATTTCGTAAAAGAGTTGCCTGTCACCGCCATTTCAGGCGTGGGTAAAGTTACCGCTAAGAAAATGGACTCCTTAGGAATCACCACCTGTGACGATTTAAACAAACTGGGGTTAGATAAGTTACAAACACACTTTGGAAGCTTCGCTGAATCGCTTTACCGCTACAGCCAAGGTATTGATAATCGACCTGTACAAAATCATTGGATACGAAAATCGTTAAGTGTTGAAGACACTTTTCAAACAGACTTGCCCAACTTAGAAGCCTGCTTGTTGGAGTTACCCGATTTATACCAAGAGCTATTACGCCGACTAAAACGCGCACGAGAAAAACAAAAACTCATCCCCAAAGCATTAGTGGTTAAACTGCGCTTTGATGACTTTGAAACCACCACCATACAAATGTCTGGCACTCAACCAAACAAACACGCCTACATGAGATTATGTGCCGATGCATGGCAACGCGGAAAACGCCCTGTGCGTTTAATTGGGATTGGCTTGCAGTTTAATCCACCAGATTTTCCTGAGCAGTTGCGGTTGCTATAAAAGCAGATTCATCATGTAAAAGTGGGGGGGGTGTGCTTCAGCAAAGTACTTAACCTATTAAGATGGTGTGAAATCAATGCACTAGCTTGAATTTTTGAGTGATTTTCCGCGCCCTTCGACTCCCTGAGCGGACTAGGTTTATCCTGAGCGGTGTCGAAGGGAAGGGCGCGGAAAGAATATACATTGTTTTTTAGTTCTTAATAAATAACTTGATTACTTACCTGTAACAATCGCCTTAGCTTGAGCAATCATATCTGCCAAAGAATTCTCTTTTACTGTCTGCATCAATTCAGCAACGTCAAATTTATGATGCCTTTCATAGGCTACACCAAGTTGTTGCATATCTGCCAAACCTGACTCACGTGCGTGATCTACAAAGCCTTTATTTTTCCAGAAGAATGCACCCGGCATAGTGGTTGGGATAACTAATGCGTAGAAAATGATGCGCCCTAGATAGGCCATTGTGATTAATGATGCAGTGAAAACCACACCAACGAATATGCCTAAGCCACCTGTTAGGCTGGTGCTACTAATCACGATTGTTAAGATGATATTTAAAACCAATAGTGCGTTTCTTAACCAGTAGGTTTTACCGAAGGTTGTTGATAGTTCGTAATGAGCAGCTTGTCCTTCTCCTGCACCATTCTTTAAATCATTTGCGTGGAAGACAAGACCAATAGCTTCGATGACTAAACCGATAGCTGCGATTAAAGCTAATACTTTGATTAAATCGTAAGTGTTACTCATCATCACGACACTTACAATTGCGATCAACAAACTACCTAGACTTAACATTGAACCATAAAAGGTAGAAGCGGTTTGCCAATGATCCCAAAACGGGCGCGCTTTGATGCGATAAAGTTTGTACATATAGTACGAACCCGCGGCAAAGCCAATCATGCCTAAAACGGCAGAAGCACCCGCTAATAGATTAGTAAATCCATTTTCAAAGAAAGAGAAGAACGTATAACCAGCCAAACCCATAAAGAATGCCGTTACACCTGCAATTTCACGACTTAAAGGTGAATGACGTAGATTATTAAAGCCACGGTAAAAACGATGTGGTTTACCCAAGTGCATATTCAATTTATACAAACCTGCACCCATCATCACGAACATCATAATCAATAAGGGGATAAAAGCAGATGACTGTTGTACCGCTTTAATCACAGGTAGTTCAAATAACGAACCACCCACAATTAACATCACAAATGCACCCATGACGGCTTGCGCGCTAAGCGTAAACATTACGTGTGCATTTTCATGTGACGAGAGTAATGTCTTCATGCCCCAGTGCTTTGTTTTGCCGTGTTTCTCATCAAGCACTGGCTGATAAACACCTGCATCATCATCACGGTGGTATTTAATCGCAGTAGAGTCCACACGTTTCATATCGCGGTTTAAGGTTTTAGTTTGCTGAAAACGAATATTGGGTTGAGTAATACTAGGGTCAGGAAACCCTGGAATTTGTGATTCAATTTGAGAGCGATCTTCGGGCGTATTCTCAATTACGCCAAATTCTAACGCATTGCCTAAGCAAGCAGAAACACAAGCTGGTTTCAAACCAACTTCGAGACGATCAACACACATATTACATTTTGAAACCGTGCCTTCAACCGGGTCAAGCTGTGGAGCATTGTAAGGGCAAACCCATGTACAGTAACCACAACCAAAACATATATCAGGGTCTTGTAAAACTGCGCCGTATTCGGCAAATTTTGTATAAGCACGAGTAGGACAGCCCTTGAGACAAACAGGATCATCACAATGGTTACATGCCATTGAAATATTTTGGCGACGGTAATCTGGGTATGTTCCACCTTCTACAAAGCCTACTGAACGAAAGGCGATGTGACCTGCATTATCATTCTTCTCGCTACAGGCTGCTTCACAGGCATGGCAAGCGATACAGTTATCCGCAGTGAAATAAAAGCCATGCTGTTTGTAACGGTTAGGGTTGTCGCCAATATCGCTATCATTATTAATGTTTAGGCTTTGGTCGCGCAAGGCATCACCGTCAATGGTCAGCTCTATCGGCATGCCATAACGGTTTTCTGACTTGCTATCCTTGTCTTGAAGGAAAGCATACTTTGGTTCATCTTCACGTACTGGAAACATGATATAACTCTATTAAATTAAAAGTAGGCTCGGGAAAGGAAGGAGAAAATTCCCTAGCCTAAAGTGCCAAATGGCAAAACTAAAACTTTCGCATCTCCATACTCATCTGCGCGGCTGCTTTTTGATCAGCAACTTTTTCCATACGAACAGCAGATTGTTTGTAAGCGGGTTGGCGCGAATGCGGATCAAGCAAACCAAGCGTTAAGCGGTTGGCACAATCATGGAAATGAAAAGGTACAAATATCATATTTTTTGGCACACGATGCGTAAGTTGCGCCATTACAATGGCATCAGAGCGTGGTGAGACTAATCGAATATAGTCCCCCGCAATAATGCCTAACTCCCTAGCGGCATCGGGATTTACTTCGGCAAAGGGTATTGGACTGTATTTGTTATTATTACTGAGCTTTCCTGTCTTAGAGCGACCATGCCAATGTTCTATAAGGCGACCTGTATTTAGCCATAGTGGAAACTTTTCATCAGGTACTTCATTGTTATCAATGAACGGTAATGGGATGAGTTTGGCCTTGCCATCAGGGTAACGAAATGTCGCATCTTCGGTATAAAGCCTGACACCTCCTGTTTCTGGAGTGACATTATCAGCGGCTTGCTGGGCAGTATATGGCCATTGAATGCCACGGCTTTTTTCAATGATTTCATGTGTCATGCCAGAAATATCGGACAAACGACCTTCTGATAACGTGCCCATTTCCAAGAAAATATCAGCTGCTTTTTCAGGGAAGTTTACGCCACCTTTATTCACACCTTCGGCATTAAAACGCTCTGCCATACGATTAAAAATCCATAAATCGGGCTTTGAATTTGCATGAGGTGCAATCAATGGTTTAACGACATTTACGCGGCGTTCGGTGTTAGTCATTACACCATCTTTTTCTGCCCAAGTTCCTGCTGGCAAGAATATATCACCATATTGTGCACTTTCAGTATCTTCATAACAGTCTTGAATGATACAAACTTCAAGTTGCTCCATCGCTTTACGAATACGTGCGGTGTTTGGTAAAGAACTCATCGGGTTAGTGGCAATTAACCACAAGCCTTTGATCTCACCCAACTCCATTGCCTGATAAATATCAGTTTGGAACATACCGCGTTTTTTCGGAAAAAATTCTGGATCAATATTCCAAAATTTTGCAATATCTTCTCGGTCTTGTGGGTTTTCTAGCAAGCGATGATTTGGCAGACCAGAACACGATGACCATTCACGTGTGCCCATGGCATTACATTGCCCAGTGATAGAAAGCGATGTGCCACCAGGAATGCCGATATTACCTGTGATCAGCGCCAAATTATTAATACCCACCACGCCATCAGAGCCATGGGTACTTTGGTTGATTCCCATCGTCCAAATTTGCATCGCTGATTTTGCTTTTGCAAATTGGCGAGCGACGGCACGTATCGTATCTTCATCGATGCCACATATCTTTGCGGCGGTGACAGGGTCGTAATTTGCAACTTCTGCTTCTAATTCTTCGATGCCGTTGGTATTTGCTTCGATATAGCGTTTATCTTCCAAGCCTTCATCCAAAATCACATACATCATTGAATTCATCAGCACCACATCGGTGCCAGGTGTTACGGTTAAATGACGATCCGCATTTTGCGCCAGCATGGTGACCCGAGGGTCAATAACAATTAAAGGAAAGCCGGACTTTTCTTGCGCTTCTTTCATCCGCCAATAAATAATCGGATGTTGCTCGGGCAGGTTAGAACCCCATGCAATCAACAAATCAGTTTGATCAAAATCATCATAACAACCTGGCGGGCCGTCTGATCCAAATGAGCGTTTGTAGCCTGAAACAGCCGATGCCATACACAAGGTTGTGTTGCCGTCGTAATTGTTTGTGCCGATGAGTCCACGTGTGAGTTTGCCTAGCGTATAAAATTCTTCGGTAAGCATTTGCCCTGTAGAAATAACAGCCACCGAATCGGGTCCATACTTTTCTTGTACGCGGCGAATTTCAGAATAGGTTTTATCGAGCGCAGTATCCCAGTCAGTTTTTTTCCATTCATCATGAAAACTATCGCGTATTTTTGGCTCTGTGCCTCGCCCAGCAGACTCAAAAAGCTCGTGCTCAAAAATACCTTTCAGGCACAACTTACCACGATTTACATCGGCATTGCCTACGCCACGTGATGACACGGCTCTACCAGATTCATCCAGACCAACTTCGATAGAACAGCCCGTTGAGCAGTAACCGCAGGTAGCGTATTTCCATTCTTTGACTTTCTTGTCAGCGATTTTTATGGGGTTCTTTGTGCCACGACCGAATAACATATTACTTCCTGCCTAAAGGCTCAAAAAGACTTTGCCGTCTTCTACTTTGGTTTCGTAAGTATTGGTACAACCTTCATCAACACCTAAAGCTTCGCCAGACACTAAACTAATCTTCCAATTATGTAGCGGGCAAGTCACAGAATCACCGTGCATAATGCCTTGTGATAATGGACCTTTTTTGTGCGGGCATTCGTCTTTAATCGCAAAGACGTTGTCGTCTTTGCCTCTAAAGATTGCGATGTTTACTGTACCTGTTTCTACTACACGTGAGCCTAAAACAGGGATTGAATCTAGGGGTGTTATTTCTTGCCAGTTACTCATTTTTGTATTCTCTTTGAATATTTTCTCTTTAAATGTGCAATGCACACCCCCCCACTTTTACATCATGTAAAAGTGGGGGGGTGTGCTTTATATTTATTACGCTTCTACTTTAATTTTAATGCTCTTAAATTGATTCGCATCTGCACCATCTGCATGTTTCTTCCAAGGATCAATCTGTGCAGGCTTCTGCGATACCAAGAAACGCTCGTGCAGAACTTTCCTATTATCTGCGTCATCCAAAATCGCTGCTTTGATTTTATCCAATCCAACACGCTCAATCCAAGGGGCAGTACGTTCTAGGTAGTGTGCATCTTCACGGTAGAACTGGGCGAATGCACCTGCAAACTCCAGCACTTCTTCTTCGGTATCTACTTTTGTTAAAAAGTCAGTAACACGAACTTTAATACCACCGTTTCCACCGACATGAAGTTCGTAACCAGAATCCACACACACTACTCCAAAGTCTTTAATAGTCGCTTCGGCGCAGTTACGCGGGCAACCTGAAACCGCTAGTTTATATTTATGTGGCATCCAAGAACCCCATGTGAGCTCTTCTAGTTTTATACCTAAGCCCGTTGAATCCTGCACGCCCATACGGCACCAAGAATCACCGACACACGTTTTACACGTTCGCATTGCCTTGCCGTATGCGTGACCCGACACAAAACCAGCGTCAGATAAATCTTTCCACATAGCGGGTAAGTCTTCTTTTTGAATGCCGAACATATCAATACGCTGACCGCCCGTAACTTTCATTTGAGGGACGTTAAATTTATCAGCAACATCGGCAATCGCGCGTAAATCTTTTGGCGTACACATACCACCAAACATACGTGGTACAACCGAATATGAACCATCTTTCTGGATATTGCCGTGCGCGCGCTCGTTGATGAAGCGTGACTCAGGGTCGTTGTATTCAGGATATTCGCACAGTAAATAATAGTTGGTTGCTTGACGACAAACTGCACAACCGTCTTCTGTTTTCCAAGCTAATGTTTGGCGAACTTCGTCGTGATTCTTTAGCGTGTGTTTACGAATGCCTGCACGTACTTCGTCGTGTGTTAATTCAGTACAGCCACACAGTGGTTTTTTGCTTGGCGCTGATGAGTAATCACCACCTAATGTGTGAGCGAGTAGTGATTCGACCAAACCAGTACATGAACCACACGAAGCCGATGCTTTGGTATGTGTACGAACATCATCAAGCGTGAATAATTTTTTCTCAACAATCGTATCGACTATTTCACACTTAGTAATACCGTTACAACCACAGATTTCTGCATCGTCTGCCATCGCTGCAACGCGGGTTTCATCACCGTGGCCTGCATCACCTAAATGGGCTTGACCGAATAGAATGGTATTTCTAAAATCAGAAATATTGGTGCCATCCTTCATCATCTGGAAGTACCACGTACCATCAATGGTGTCGCCGTATAAACAAGCACCAACAATTACATTGTCACGAAGCACTAATTTTTTATAACTACCGTTAGCAACATCGTGGAATAATAATTCATCCGTATCATCGTCACCGTGAAAATCACCTGCAGAGAATAAATCAATGCCAGTCACTTTCAGCATGGTAGACGTTACCGTACCTTCATAACGACCATAACCTAATTCGGCTAAGTGATTAGCGGCAACTTTTGCTTGTTCAAAAAGTGGAGCAACTAAACCGTAAGTAGTGCCACGATGTTGAACACATTCGCCCACTGAATAAATATTAGGATCAAACGTCTGCATGGTGTCACTCACCACAATGCCACGCTCGCAATGTATGCCAGCTGATTGTGCAAGTTCAAAATTTGGTTTGATGCCGACAGCCATCACTAGTAAGTCCGCTTCAATTTCTGAACCATCGTTAAATTTAAGACCAGTAATGCGATCATCACCCAGAATTTCTTCTGTCGCATGAGTCATTAAGAACTTCATGCCTTGCTCTTCTAGTGATTTTTGCAACATTTTCGCAGCGGGCTTATCAAGCTGACGCTCCATCAAGGTATCCATGATATGCACAACCGTCACATCCATGCCCTGTTTCATTAAACCATTCGCTGCCTCAAGCCCAAGCAAGCCCCCGCCAATAACGACTGCTTTTTTATAATGCTCTGCCGCTTCGATCATCGTATCAACATCTTTTACATCACGAAAACCAATTACACCGTATTTATCTGCTCCCGGAAGAGGCAACATAAAGGAGGTTGAGCCTGTCGCAATCAAAAGCTTGTCGTAAGGAACGACGGTCCCATCTTCGGCAGTCACTTCTTTTTTAGTACGGTGAATCTCGGTTACTTTTTTCCCTTTTTCAAAGGTGATCCCGTTATCTTTGTACCAAGCATCATCATTGAGCATGACTTCTTCAAGCGTTTTTTCATTGGCAAGCACTGGCGACAACATAATGCGGTTGTAGTTACCGTAAGGCTCATCACCAAATACCGTGATATTGTATTTTTCAGGTTCTAGTTTTAAAATTTCTTCAACGGTACGCATCCCTGCCATACCGTTGCCAATCAAAACCAAATTCTGTTTATTATTTTGAGCCATCTTTACTTCCTGTAACTAACTGTATTACCTCTCATCTTTGCAAAGAGCGTGCCAAACAAAGAAAAACCAATAAAAACAATGCCTAACTATAGGAACCCTATAGGCAATCATGTAAAAGTGGGGGGGTGTGCTTTCTAAATGATCATTATTCAAACTATTCGCACCACATAAGGGCAATCTAATATAGAAATGCATCATTATTGAGAACGGGTTAATGTGCTAGACTCAAACGATGATAGAAATAATCCGAGCTGACTTAACAAACCCCACGCACGCCAGTGCCTTAATCACGCTATTAAATAACTATGCCTTAGACCCGATGGGCGGAGGCGAGGCGTTATCTGATTTCACCAAAGAAAACCTTGCCAGTGAAATACAAAAAAGATCAGACACAACCGTGATACTCGCATTTGATGGTGATAGGCCAGCAGGACTTATCAACTGCATAGAAGGCTTCTCAACCTTTGCCTGCAAGCCGTTAATAAATATTCATGATGTGTATGTAGATGCTTCTGCACGAGGCAAAGGTGTAGCCACCAAACTCTTGCAAGCCGCAGAAGACTTAGCAATAGAAAAAAATTGCTGTAAGGTGACACTGGAGATTTTAGAAGGAAACGAGCCTGCTAAACGAGCTTATTTGAAATTTGGCTTTGCTGGGTATGAACTTGACCCAGAAATGGGCAAGGCGATGTTTTGGCAGAAGAAGCTAACTCCATTGTAATAACAAATATTGTAGGCTGGTGCTGAGGAACAAAGCCCAACGTGGCACTGTTTGTTGGGCTTCGCAAACTCAGCACCATCTATCAGCACCACCTATAAATGGAGCGCAGTTATTCTGCCAATGCCTTAGCCTTAAAAACAAACGTACCGAACGGAATAAACGAAGCAAAGAAACCTGCGAGAGTCTTAAGCAACCCTAATTCACCTTTTGCCATATGAGACAGTAAAATAACAAGAAAGCTTAAGAATAAAATCCCGTGACCCATTCCAACGTATTTTACCGCTTCAGGGATACCCATATAATATTTAAGTGGCATCGCAACAAACAATAATAACAATAAAGAGCTGCCTTCAAATAAGGCTACCCAGCGTAAAAAAGTAAAATCAGGCTTCATTGGTACTCTCGAAATAGATATGAAAAAGAAGCGCGCATTCTAACTCAAGCGCGCTCCAATTTAATAGGCTTTTATGATGAACCCAAAATAGCACTAAAAATAATATTTATATTTGTAGTTTTCTTTTGATGGATAGTTGATACCAAATGGCTAAAATACTTTGCTAGATTTCTATATAGTGGCTATATTTGGGTACAAATAACTACGAACAAAGATCAAAGAAAATGACTTCTAAAGCCCCCCCCATTATTGATGTTGATATCGCCGTAATCGGAGGAGGAATTGTTGGCTGCGCCGTTGCTCGCCGCATGACGCTAGAAGGAGCCTCAGTAGTTTTAGTTGAAAAATCTGCTGATATTCTGGCAGGCGCCAGCAAAGGTAATAGCGCTATTTTACACACGGGTTTTGACGCCCCAAATGACAGTCTTGAGCATGAATGCATCCAAAATGGCTATAACGAATATCTCGAGATTCATGAGAGCTTAAACCTACCCTTATTAAAAACGGGCGCTCTTTTAGTTGCGTGGACTGAGTCCGAAGAAGAACAATTCTCTAAAATATTAAAAAAAGCGCAACACAATAAGGTGAATGATTTACAGCTTTTAAGTAAAAAAGAACTACTCCAGCGTGAACCAAATCTAGCCAATTCAGCACGAGCAGCTATTGAAGTGCCTCGTGAATATGTAATTGATCCTTGGTCTGCCCCGTTGGCGTATTTATCTCAAGCTGTTGTAAATGGCTGTCAAACAACATTTAGCACGGAAGTAACAGGTGGTGACTTTGATGGCGAAAGATGGACTTTGCAGACAAATACTTTAGACAACAAAAAGGGAATCATAAAAGCTAAGCATGTAATTAATAGTGCTGGGCTTTACGGTGATATTCTTGATCAAGATGTATTGGGTGAATCTGAATTTACAATTAAACCGCGCAAGGGTGAGTTTGTTGTTTTTGATAAACCTGCACACGCACTGGTGAAAAATATAATTTTGCCGATACCAACAGAAATTACTAAAGGCGTTGTTATTTTCCCAACTATCTTTGGTAACTTAGCCGTTGGCCCTACAGCAGATGAGCAGGAAGGTCGTTCTGATGCATCTGTCGATCAGAAAAATTTAGAAATGCTTTATGATCTTGCCATTGAAAAAGTACCCGCTTTAAAGAACGTGCGCGTCAATGCAACTTATGCAGGCATTCGTCCTGCAACTGAAAAATCAGAGTATCGCGTGCGTCACCTAAACGAAAAAAATTGGATTACCCTTGGCGGTATTCGATCAACTGGCTTAACAGCATCTTTAGGGATTGCACAGCATGTGCAAAAACTTTTTGCTGAGCAAGGTATTACCTTCAACAGGCTATCAACCCCTCTTGCTCACCCCGTACCTAATATTGCCGAACACTTACCTAGAGATTGGCAAAAATCTGGCTATGAGGAAATTGTCTGTCATTGTGAGTTAGCTACAAAACGAGAAATCATCGCTGCGTTAAATAGCACGTTACCCGCTGGAAATCTTTCAGGTTTAAAGAGAAGAACGCGCGTCACGATGGGTCGATGCCAAGGCTTCTATTGTTCTGCGAGACTCGATGAATTAACAGAAGACAAGTTTGTTGATTCAATATCTGTGGGTAACACTGATGAATAAACATTCTGAAAATAATAATACTGATAGTTGTGACGTTGCAATTATAGGGGCAGGCCCAACAGGCCTGTCTGCCGCCATTACCTTAAAAGAAGCAGGACTTCATAATATTATCGTTATTGAACGAGAAGCCGAAGCAGGTGGTGTACCAAGACATTGTGGTCATCCCCCTTTTGGGTTTAAAGAATACAAAAAAATCTTAACTGGCCCACAATATGCTAAGAAAAATATCGAACGTGCTTTAAAACTGGGCATTAAAATTCAGTGTAAAACGACTGTCACAAAGCTGGGAGAAAATGGTGAGTTAAGTCTTGCAACACCCGAGGGGCTTAAAACTTTAAACGCTAAAAAAGTACTCATAGCAACAGGCACCAGAGAGACGCCTCGTTCTGCACAATTTGTAACCGGCGACCGAGCTTTAGGTATTTGTAATACGGGTGCTTTACAGGCGATGGTTTATCTAAAAGGAAAAATTCCTTTTAAGCGACCTGTAATTGTCGGTACAGAAATTGTAAGTTTTTCCGCGCTATTGACCTGTCGTAAAGCAGGCATTAAACCTGTTGCCATGATAGAAGAAAATGATAAACCCAGTGTACGCTGGCCGATTCATTACTCCCATTATTTGTTTGCTAGCAAGCTATTACTGGGCAACAAGATCAATAAAGTTATCGGTGATAAGCGTGTCAATGCGGTTGAAGTGATTAACAAAAATGGTGACATATCAACTTTAGAATGTGACGGCATTTTATTTACTGGCAAGTTCACACCAGAATCTAGCTTGGTACAAATGAGTCATCTTACTATTGACGAAAACTTCAGCCCTACCGTTAACGCACTAGGGCAATGCTCCGACCCTAGCTACTATGCCGCAGGTAATCTTATTCAATTAAGCAACGAAGAAGGTAGAAATAATATATTTTACGCAAAAGGCAATGCTCCTCAAGCGGTTAATGTTTCAGGGCTTTGCTGGGAGCATGGACGCGACATTGCGAATAATATTCTCAAAAGCTTATAACTAAAGACTACTCTGAATCACTGTTCCTCTAATTTCAACAAGCTGGCACACAAATTGCTTTGTAATGTTTAACACTTAATAGAGCCATGGAGCTAGGCGTGTCAACCTTACAAGATCCCAATAAATTCAATATCTTTGCACTTAACAAAGCCAACATCCGAACTTTGCACATTACATGGTTCGCATTTTTTATGACATTCGTTGTCTGGCTAGGGCTGGGGCCGATGATGCCTTTTATCAAAGAGGCCTTATCACTCACTGACCAACAGGCAAAAGTGCTACTAATTCTTAATGTGGCGATGACAATCCCATCGCGTATTATTGTCGGCATGTTGGTTGATAAGTTTGGGCCCCGTATTTTATTTAGCGCTATTTTGGTGCTTGGTGGTTTTATCAGCATTGCCTTCGCATGGGCTAATAGTTATGAAAGCTTGGCGATTATGCGTTTCCTATCAGGCTTTATCGGCGCAGGTTTTGTGGTGGGTATCCGCATGATTGGTGAATGGTTTCCTGCAAGACAAACAGGGTTGGCCCAAGGTATTTATGGTGGTTGGGGTAATTTTGGTTCTGCAGGTGCGGCGGTTTCATTGCCTTTCATTGCTGCCGCTATGGGTGGCGATGATGGCTGGCGTTATGCGATCACCTTTGCCAGCGTTGCAGCGATTGCTTATGGTGCATTTTATTATGTGTTTGCACGTAATACGCCCAAAGGCTCTACTTATTTTAAACCTGCCAAAACGGGTGCGATGGAAATTACCAGTGGCAAGGATCTGATTCTTTATATCCTAATGAATATTCCTTTATTTTTGGCACTAGCATTACTAACTTGGAAGCTCTCACCAATCAATATGGGGCTAATTAGCGCTTCAACCGCATTAATTATCTACGCGGTTCTTGTGCTTATTTATGCACTTCAAGTTTGGAAAATCTGGCAGGTAAACTCACATGTATTAAAAGAACCTGTTCCAGCCATGCAACGCTACAAATTCAAGCAAGTCGCTATTTTAGACTTGGCATACTTTGTCACTTTTGGCACGGAGTTGGCCGTCGTTTCAATGCTGGCGATGTTCTACGTCGAATGGTTTGATATTCCAAAAGTAAGTGCCGCACTATTAGCAGGTGTTTACCCCTTTATTAATTTATTTGCACGACCTGGTGGTGGTTGGATTAGTGATATTATTGGTCGTAAGCGTACACTGATTATTGCTTTTGCGGGTATTACTGGAAGCTTTCTATTATTAGGTATGGTCGATAAAAGCTGGCCAATCTGGATGGTTGTCGGCATGACAATTATTGGCGGCATATTTTCAAAAGGCGGTTCTGGCGCGGTTTACGCCATGGTTCCATTAATTCAGCGCCGCATGACAGGGCAAATAGCAGGCATGGCTGGCGCATTCGGCAATGTTGGTGCGGTACTATTTTTGACGGTAAATTCGTTAATCAGCTATGATCAGTTCTTTTTGTTTATTGGCTTCGTCTCGGCTGTTGTATTTGGTTTAATCTTATTCTTTTTAGAGGAGCCTAAAGGTCAAATAGCAGAAACCTTACCTGACGGCACCGTACAAATGATAGATGTAAAATAATTTAGCTACTCATATCACTCCTAATACCTGCCATTTCCGCGTTAGAAAAATGATCACTTACACCTGTAAGCTCACATTTTCTGCCTTGAACTGACAGGTATTAGAAGCAATCTGAGCAGCTAAATAAGTGTTATTATTAATAATTCACACCCCCCCACTTTTACATGATGTTATGTTCTCAACTATCAGCAGTAAAAGAAACATCATGTAAAAGTGGGGGGGTGTGCTTTTAAACTTATATATTGAGACCTATAAAGCACACTTAATTAATGCCTAATCTTTCAGTCACAATCGGTCAAACTTCTATCGCTGGTATCAAACCAGAGAATGAGGATTTCCTCGGCAGTTATATTCCTTCACAAGAAACTGATGATGCGGCTCAGCTTGAAAGCAAAGGCATCACCGTTGCAATTGCCGATGGTATGAGTGGCAGTGATGGAGGCAAAGAAGCCAGTCAAGTTTCAGTTAGTCAGTTCTTAAGCGATTATTACGGCACGCCCGAATCTTGGACGGTTAAACAAGCCGCGACTAAGATTCTCACCGCCTTAAACACATGGCTTTACAGCCAGGGTCAACAAAAATACGGCACAGCCAAAGGCATGGTGACGACATTCAGTGCTGTGGTTATCAAATCACAAACAGCGCATTTATTTCATGTGGGTGATAGTCGAATTTATCGTTTACGTGGAAAAGATTTAGTACAACTAACACGTGACCACCGCGTTTGGATCACAAACGACAGAGATTATTTAAGCCGTGCGATGGGCATTGATACGCACCTTGAAATTGATTATCGCGCGACTGCTGTACAAGAAGGTGATATTTATTTGCTTACCACTGACGGTATCCATGATTTTGTTGGCGATAAAGAAATTCAAGAGATTCTCGAGACACACAAAAATAACCCGCAAAAAGCATCTGACAGCCTAGTGAAAGCCGCTACAGCCAATGAGTGCGATGACAATATCAGCGCACAAGTTTTGCGCGTCGATTATTTACCTGAGCCTGATAAAACGGAGTTCTATGAGCAACTCACACAACTACCCTTCCCGCCAGATCTAAAAGCGGGTAATGTAATAGATGGCTACAAAATTTTGCGCGAGCTCAATGCCTCGTCACGCTCGCAAGTGTATCTAGCAGAAGACACGTTATCTGAAAAAGTAAACGGCCTGCCGCGTAAAGTTGTTATCAAAACACCCTCAGTAAACTTTGAGGATGACCCTTCCTATATCGACCTATTCTTACATGAAGAATGGGTTGCCAAGCGATTACAATCACCACACTTAATAAAAGTCTGCGGTATGGATCGAAAACGTACTTTCCTTTATTCCGTTGTCGAATACGTACAAGGACAAAGCCTAAAACAATGGATGTCGGATAATCCAAAACCCACGCTTATCCAAGTGCGTGGCACAGTAGATCAAATTGCTAGAGGCTTGCGCGCCATGCACCGCCTTGAAATGATTCATCAAGATTTAAAACCTGACAATATTCTATTGGATGAATTTAATACCCTAAAAATTATTGATTTTGGCTCAACCAAAATCGCAGGACTTGCCGAAATAAAATCCGTTGTCGAACACAATGAAATTGTCGGCACAGCCAACTACTCAGCGCCCGAATATTTTAAAGGAGAAAGTGGCACAAACCGCTCAGATATTTATTCGCTGGGCGTGATTGCTTATGAAACTCTCACAGGCAAACTGCCCTATGGTGAAATATCCGCCGAGCGTGCATCTAAGAAGAAATTCAATTATGTTTCAGCACGGCAGTACAACCCAATGGTGCCTGACTGGATAGATGCTTGTTTACGTAAAGCTGTACATCCTAATCCTGAAAAACGCTACGGATTATTATCTGAGTTCTTGAGTGATTTTAGCAAGCCTAACCAAGCATTACTTGATCGTAATAACTCGCAGCCATTGTTAGAAAGAAATCCTCTCGCATTTTGGCGCGGGGTGGCTTTTATACAACTTATTATAATTTTATTGCTGGTTTTTAAGTTCATACTATAAAGTGAGTTCAAAGATCGTCTCAAAAAGTATAATTTGATTGTCCAATCTCAAAGCCTAAAAATGATAACCGTGTTATAAAACGTGAGTTACTCACTCAATACTCTAAGGGGAGAAAATGAAAAAATTATTATTAGCCGTAGGATTTATTATAATGGCAGGGCTATCTTTTGCTGAAAGCATAAGCATCGATGACCCTTATGTACGTGAAGTCCCTCCTGGACAAATGACTTCTGCATCATTTCTCACCCTTAAAAATACCAGTGATAAAGAGGTTGCTCTTATTAAAGTCACTAGCGATGTCGCTAAAAATGTTGAATTACATGAGCATGTACATAATGACGGCATGATGCAAATGCGTCAGGTGAATAAAATTGTAATTCCTGCAAAAGGAAAAACTAGCTTAAAACCTGGTGGTTTCCACATCATGTTAATAGGTTTAACACGTAAAATTAAAGCGGGGGACATCATCGAGATTGAGCTTGAATTTGATAATGGTGAGACTCAGACCATTAAGGCAGAAGTGAAAAAAATCATGCTAAGTATGATGAATAATATGAAGGGCAAACAACACTAAATACTTTGCCTCAAACAATTTTATATCAAGCTACTTAAGCGTAAAAAAACGAAATGGCACAATGATAAGTCCTTTTTCTGTCTGCAAGGAAACGCGCGCCTCCCAATCCATTTTTGAACGGGCACAAATGGATAACATACCATTTCCTGTAAAATGTGTTTTCTCTACTGCCTTTAGCTTTGAACGGTTGTAGCCCATATCCATCCCAATACCGACAAAATCAACATCGATATTGGATACCTCCACGCCCTCTATTTCTACATCGAGCTGAAGTGGGCTTAAAAGTGGGATGTTTTTAGGGTGAATAGAAAAAACCACCTTACCACCACCGGGCAAGGCTGAACTACAGCGCCCTTTTCTTAAATCGCAAGACTCATTCAAAGTAGCAGTCACAGTCGCTTCAGGACTAAGGAAGTCTTTAAATTTATACCCCATTGTTAAAAAAACAGCGAATACCAATACCGCTACGATTGTCCATAATTGATTGGATAATTTTTTTGGATTGGTTTTATTAGAAGTAGTCATTTAAAGATACAAAAAAGGGCTGTAGTGCTTTTCATTATAAAAAACAAACAGCCCTTAGAATATGGCTCCTCGACCTGGACTCGAACCAGGGACCAATAGATTAACAGTCAATTTAATTGTTACTCATTATTACTCTATACTAACAAAAACAGTATGTTACATTAAAATATTACTCATTATTACCCAGTATACACAGGTAAAGTGGACAATATGTGGACATTATCTATGTGTTCAACAAAAGAACCTCATAAGATAAAATAACAATTACTTAAAGATCAAAGTTTATTTTAGTGCCATGAAAAACACTTGAGTGGAATGGATATTCAAGATCTGTTTCCCCTCCATACCAGTGATCTATTACTTCTATAACTTCTTTTATATGCTCTGGATTTTTTCGATCAAACTTTGCATGCTTTTCAAAAAACTCCTTAATATCCATATCCGAATCTAAACCTCTAATAATAGTAAGTCGGTTAGTCCAGTAGTATTTTATCATCGGTGATATTTGACCTGAATCTACATTTACCTCATCAAGCATTAACCAAAGCGTATATTCTGGAAACTCTTTACATATTGCCTTTAAATATTGCCCTCTTGGTGTTGTACCTTTACTTTCTATTACTTCTAGCGCCCTTACAGGCATACCTATCCTTTCACAGAACTCCCTACGATTTAATTTTTCTTGCCATCTAATAAAGTAGATTTTCAGATATAGCTTATATTTTGAATCAGACATAGCGCAGATATACCATATATCTCTAACTTATTCATTAGGACTTTACTTTATACGTATTTTACGTATACTTACCCATAATAAGTAATAAAGAGAAATGAAAATGAAAAATGATAACGATATAACAAATCTTCCTATTTTTGTCCCAGTTCTTACTATTGATAAATTTGCCAAAGCTATCGGTGTTACTAGAAGGGTCGTTACAAACTGGATAGACCAAGGTCATATAGATACCTTAAAAATAGGTAAGAGAAGAGTTATAAATATTGCAGCAATGACAAAAGAACTGATACTTTAAGGCAGAACCAATGAACTCTCAAAAAAAAGTTGAATCACTACTAATAGGTACAATTCCATTCCCTGTCTATTCCCCATTACTTACTATGGTGTTAATAAGCATGCAAAACTGACCCACTTTAGGGGTTAATTGGCATCGAAAATTGACCCACCTATTTGTAGTTTAATACCAAGTTTTTAGCTTGGGGAATTTAATAGGTGATATTAATGGAAACAG
>JAKIUW010000041.1 GCA_021647365.1 Cocleimonas sp.
TGTGAGAAGACTGTATTATGATGTGCCATGCTTGATTCCTTCTTTGATTCAATGACTTATTGCTAAGACAATTTTATCAGATTTTGGAGTCAGGCACTTACTTTTTATGTTAACGGGACAGTAGTGGTATTAATTAAGCATACGAGGCAATGCCAATGAGAATGGCTCTATGATTGCATCAAAATAATGGTCATCATCTGCAACCATTTGATAGATTCCTTGCATGGAACCGACGGGCGTTTCTAACATGGTGCCGCTGGTGTATTGGAATGATTGCCCTGGCTTTATGTAGGGTTGTTCGCCAATCACACCTTTGCCTTTAACTTCTTGAACGCGACTATTTGCATCGGTAATAATCCAGTGACGACTGAGTAGTTTGGCAGATAGTTTACCTTGGTTTGTGATTGTAATTGTATAGGCAAAGACAAAACGACTAGCTTCTGAATTTGATTCTGCCTCGATGTACTGGGTGCTTACGCTAACGCGGATGTCATAATTTACTTCATCATTCATTGGTCGAGTATAATACTTTCTATGACAGCATTACAATTATCCCCAATCGGAATAATATCTTCTTGCTATAAGGAAAAATTTGGCATCCCGCGCCAGCCGGGTTTAGTGCCAGCGGCTATGGCTGAATTGATCTTGGGGGATGAATTTGGTGAAGAAAGCGTTCGTGGCTTGGAAGGCTTTTCGCATATTTGGATTAACTTTATATTCCATGAAACCCAAGCCCAAGGCTGGAAGCCAATGGTGCGTCCGCCACGTTTAGGCGGTAATGAAAAGGTGGGTGTGTTTGCTTCGCGCTCGACATTTCGCCCTAACCCGATAGGATTGTCGGCGGTTGAATTACTTTGTGTAGAGATTAGAAAAGGGCGAGTAGTGTTACACCTAGCGGGATGTGATCTTTTAGATGGTACACCCGTTTTGGATATTAAGCCGTATTTGCCTTATGCCGATATTATCCCCAATGCTGGCGGTGGATTTGCGGAAACTAAGCCTGAAGCCTTGCTTGAAGTGGTGTTTAGCGAAGAGGCAGAGCTGCAGTGCAAACAAGCTGATCAGCGAATTGATCATGTAAAAGTGGGGGGGTGTGCTTCTATAAAGGTTTTAATTACCCAGGTTTTACAGCTCGATCCACGTCCAGCATACCAAAGTACGAATAAAGATAGCAGTGAAAGTGATAGAATTTACGCTATGAAGCTCCATGATTTTGATTTAAAATGGCGGTACTACGATAATAATAAAATCAAGGTGTTAGCATTAGAGAAAGAGAGCTAACATCGTGTCAAACTTGGGGAATCATGACATTTACTAAATGCCGATTGTGCACTGTCTTGCTAGCAATTTTTTGCTTGCAGGCATCGTTGTTTCTGGCAAGTTCAGCTAGCGCAAAAACGGCAGATAAAAAGAGCGCTAAAGCCACAACAAAAAAAGTTGATGATAAGAAGCCAAAACCAAAACCTTCTCTAGCAAAAAACTATCATTACACTAAGCAGAAAAGACAAACGTTGCCAGAAGAAGTTACAAAACTTTTAACCAAGTATAAAATTCCTGATAAAAATATAAGTGTTTATATTCGCGACCTAAACTCCAAAACGGCGTTGATAGAACATAATGCCGATAAAATGCGTATTCCTGCTTCTACAATGAAACTTCTTACCACTTACGCAGGACTAAAAGAATTAGGCCCCAATTATTCGTGGCGAACGGAAGTTTGGTTGCGAGGCGAGCTGAAGGATGGCGTGTTAAAAGGCGATTTAATCCTCAAGGGTTTTGGCGATCCTTTTTTGGTTGTTGAGAATTTTTGGAAGCTGGTAAAGAGCTTACGTAATAAAGGACTGCGTGTGATTGAAGGCGATATTATCGTTGATAATAGTTATTTTAGTCAGCCACCGCATAACCCTGCTGCTTTTGATGGAAAGCCGTTTCGTGTGTATAACGCGCAATCTTCGGCATTGATGTTTAACTTTCAAGCTACACGCTTTTTGTTTCGCCCGATTGAAGATGAAAAAACTAAGGGCAAAAAAACACGAAAAAAGAATAAGAACAAAGTGACAGGAAGGGTCGAGGTGATTCCTTTTCCTGCTATTAAAGGTTTTAAGTTCGATAACCAAATAAAATTCACAAGCGGGAAATGTAGAAGGTCACACTTTAAGCCTAAGTTTTCTAAAAATAAAAAAGGCATTTTGGTTATTAAAGGTAACTACTCAATAAAATGTAAACAGCGTTTCATTCTGCGTTCGGTTTCAAAGCCGGAACAGCATATATTCAATGCCTTTCGTGATATTTGGATTGATTTAAAAGGCACGCTAAAAGGAAAGTTGAAGACAGGGCGTGTTACAAAAGGTGATGAGTCATTTCATGTTTATAGTTCACCAACATTAGGGGAGATGATTCGCTTGATCAACAAGTGGAGCAATAATGTTATGACGAGGCAACTATTGCTCACAGTAGGCGCAAAAAAATACGGCGCTCCTGGGACATTAGAAAAAGGCAAACGAGCGGTTTTATCTATATTGGCAGAAAGTAAAATCAACACAACAGGAATCAATCTGGAGAATGGCTCAGGCTTGTCGCGCAAGGCAAAAATCAGCGCAAGACAAATGGCAGATTTATTAGATAAGGCTTATCGAGATGCCTATATGCCAGAATTTTTATCATCATTATCTTTGCCGGGCGTTGATGGAACTTTGGTCAATCGTTTTCGTAAAGAAGATCTTAGAGGGCGTAGTCATTTGAAAACAGGTACGCTTAATTCTGTTACCGCGATTGCAGGTTATATGTTAAACCGAGCGGGTAAACGCATGATTATCGTTGTTCAACACAATGGTAATAAATCAGGTGGCGGGCGTGGCAAGAAAATTCAAGATGCTTTGTTACGATGGAGCTTTGAGCAATAAAATGACGTCACGATTTTTAATTACATTTTGTGTCTTGTTGCTGATGCCGGTCTTTGTAACTGCTGAAGTTGAGTTGACAGAAAAAGAGTTGGTGGCAGCTGCTATTCTGGCTAATGAAGAAGAAAGCAAAGAAAAAGAGAAAAATGCTGATAAAAACAAACCTGAAAATTCAAATGAAAAGTTAGCCAGTATTGAAGTTACGGGTGTTGATAGCGACCTAAAGAAAAACATTGAATTGCATATGCCGGTGTCTATTCCTGTTTGTCATGCTGATAAATCTGAGGTTAGACAGTTTTTTGATACGATAAAAAAACGTCTACGCAAGGCATCACGTGCATTGGGTTATTATGATGCGAATTTTAGAACGGGCGGTTCGATTGTTGAGGGTTGTTGGAAATTACGTTTAAGAATTACGCCAGGTTTGCCTACGAAAGTTATCTCTCAAAATATCAGTGTAATAGGGGAAGGGCGCAATGATGAACTGTTTAAGAAAATTCTTGCGGAACTGCCTTACAAAAAAGGTGACGTGTTTAATCACCAGCAATATACAGACTTTAAAACACAGCTTTCAGAAGCGACTCAGTCATTAGGTTATTTTGATGCAGAGTTTGAGCAGCACAGTATTAAGGTGAATCCTTTAGCGCATCAGGCTAGCGTGAACTTAGTGCTGAATACAGGCAAGCGTTATCGTTATGGAAAAGTTACCGTAGATCAAGAAGTTTTATCCGACAAGGTCATGCAGAACTTTTTGATATTAAAAACAGGGGAGGTGTATAAAACGGAAGATTTGATCAGACAGCAACAACTATTGCAACGTAGTGGTTACTACAAGCTTATCAAAGTTGAAGTTTTGCAAGAGCAGGCGGCAAATTATCGAGTTCCTGTGCATATATCACTAACACGTAAGAAAAGAAATTCTTATAAGTTTAAAGTAGGTTTTGGTTCTGATACAGGAGCGCGTATCTCTGCAGAAATGGATCGTCGTTGGACAGGAAGTTCAGGAAAACGCTTGAAAGCAAAGACACAGTTTTCACAGCATATATCGGGAATATCGTTAGAGTTATTTAATCCACGTAAAAACCCCGAAGATGATGTTCTGGTCTACAAGATCGATATAAAACAAGAAAGAGCTGATGATATTACCACCCGTGGTATTAATATTGGTGGAAAGCTTACACGTAAAAGGTCTAATGATTGGATTCAGACGGCCTCCATTGGGTATCTAGTAGATAGAACACAAGTTGATGGTGAAGACCCTGTTAATTCGAAATTGCTTCTCTTTGGTGTTGGGTTGGATAAAACAAAATCTGATCACCTTCTTTATCCAACGGAGGGGTGGCGTTTTAAGTTTGGTTTAAAAGCTGCAAGCAAAGTACTGCTTAGTGATCAAGATGTACTGCAGTTTGAAACAACGGCAAAGCATATCAAAACTTTCTCAAACAAAAGTCATATACTCAGCCGCATACACCTAGGTACAACGAAAGTGGGCAACTTTGATAAGCTACCAAAAAGTTTACGTTTCTTTGCTGGTGGTGGGCGTAGTGTGCGTGGATATAAATTTGAATCCTTAGGTGAAGTTAATAAGGATGATCAAGTGATTGGCGGTAAGCATGTGCTCGACCTGAGTTTGGAGTACCAATATCCCATTAATGATGAATGGGGAGCCGCTTTTTTTGTCGATGCAGGAAATGCGTTTAACGACTATAACAATGCAAAACTAAAAGTAGGCATAGGTTTCGGCGCACGCTGGCGCTCACCTATCGGCCCTGTAAAAATTGATATTGGTTTCCCAAAGGATGATTATAAAAGTCCTCAACTACATCTTAGTATCGGTTCTGATTTGTGAGGCAGCACCTAAACACGTATCTATTTTCACCATTGTGGTGGGTGCTTTCAATAATAATCCTAATGCTATTGTTATTAGTGTTGACCCTTATCACGCCTTACGGTGTGAAAGCAGCTGCTCATTTAGCAGATGCTTCTCTGGAAGAGCTTAGTATTAAAGGAGTATCAGGCAGTATGCTCGTAGGTTTGCATATTGATGAACTTATTTGGGATGATGATGGAGATAGTATTGCGCTCAATGATGTAGATCTTAAACTCCAACAATACAACATACAGCGCGGAAGACTTGTTGCTGAAAAAGTACGTGCAGGCCGTTTAACAATAAACTTATCAAATAAAAAATCTGAGGGTGATATTACAAGGTTGCCTGATTTTGGTTTGCCGCTAAATATTAATGCGCATCTAGTTCAGCTAGATTCTCTGCAAATCACTCAGGATGTTCCCGACGACGCAGGTGCGAGAACACTGCTTTTTCAAATACGTGATATGGCACTAAAAAAAGTGACTATCAATGATGGTAAATTACGTTTTAGAAAACTTACAGGCAAGCCCATTATATTAGATCAGCCGCTAGAGATTAATGTGACTGAAGGCAAACTCAATATGGATTTCCCTCATGATATATCAACCAGTGGAAATATTACCTATAAGCACTCTGAGTTTGGTGAGCTTGAAGGGAATATAGAGTTGGCAGGAACGTTGACTAATTACAGTTTTACAGGAGATGTAAATCATAAGCAAAAAGATTTGGGTACACAAACTATTAAGCTTTCAGGTGAAGGTGATTACAAACGTGTGCACCTTGAAAAAGTCACTTTAAATAGTCCTCATGGAGTAATAGAAGCTAAAGGGCGGGTGCTTTTTGACCCCGATGTGAGTTGGGCGTTTAAAGTTGATGGTAAAGATTTAAGTACGACGAAATTTTTAGCAGATTGGCCTGCAACGGTGGATGCTGATTTGAGATACAACGGTAATTACATTGATGGTCGAGTGGAAAATAATATTACGATTACATCTATAGAAGGTAAGTTGCGTGAATATGATTTAAAACTCAGTGGTTATATTACTGAGAAAGAAGGTTCGTTAAATACAGATGGCTTGGACTTACAGTTGGGTGATAATCAATTAACGATTATAGGAAAAGCCAGTGAGCCCTATAATCTAAAGTGGGATATTGATGCTGAAAATATTAAGCAGATGCTACCCAAGCAACTTGCGGACTTAAATGTTGCTGGTAGTGTAATAGGTAGTGGAACCTTAAAAGGTAAATTAAATAAGCCTGAGATCAGTCTCAATATTGTTGCTAATGATTTGGAGTATGAAGATTATAAACAAAGCAAAGAAAGCTTGAGCCTTAAGGGTGACCTAAGCTTAGATAATGGGGCACTCCAAGTAAATAATTTTAAGATTATTAACGGTAAGAATACGGTAAAAGTCTCAGGGCAAGCCAGTGAGCCTTTTGATCTTAAATGGGATATTGACGCAAAAACTTTGAAGCAACTTTCACCATCATTAGCAGGCAGAATCAAAGGTAGCGGTGTTTTAAAAGGCACATTAAAACAGCCAGAAGCAAAACTAAAAATAGCCACTAATGGGTTGGTTTATAAAGACATAAAACAAGGCAAAGAAACCTTATTGATTGAAGCTGATATTGGGCTTAGTCGTACTGCAAAAGGCGATATTATTCAGCTTAAAACGGTAAGCCTAAAAAGTGGCAAAAATAAGTTGGAAGCATCAGGGCAAGCCAGCGAGCCTTTTGATCTAAAATGGAAGATTGACGCCAATAGCCTTCAACAAGTTTCGCCACTGTTGGGCTTATTGTTAGAGAAGAAGTTAGCAGGAAAGATAAAAGGCGAAGGTAGCTTAAAGGGTACATTAAAGAAGCCTGAGGTTAAAATAAAGTTAACTGCAAATAATCTTGTTTATGATGATATCCAGCAAGGTAAAGAAACTATCTTTGTTGAAGGTAACTTAGGTTTTATTAGGGTCGGGAATAAAGATGTTATTCGGCTCAATGATTTAAAGTTGAAAAGTGGTAGTAATACGCTGCAAGTTTCAGGTCAAGCCAGCGAACCATTAAAGCTAAATATTAAAGTGAATGCTTTAAAATTAGCAGAAATATCACCTGATATAAGTGGCAGTATTAAAGGCACGGCACAGATATTGGGTAGTTATAAGTCGCCCACCATAAAAACGGATTTGACTGCATCCAACCTGCGTTATAAGAAAGATCGTATAAGCGAAGCGGGAATGCGTGTCAAAGGTGAAGTGCAATTTGTTGAGGGCGTGCCTATCATAAAATCTATGACTACTTATGTGGGTGAAAATAAGATACTGATTTCAGGTCGTGCAACCAGTCCATTTGATATGACATGGGACATTGAAGCTAAAAAACTCAATCAACTTTACCCCGGGTTGAAGGGTTATGTTGTAGCTAAAGGAAAACTGCAAGGCACGATTGATAAGCCGATTATTAATGGAACAGGCGAAGCCAAAAATATTAGTTTTCAAGATTTTAAGTTGGGCTCAGGAAATATCATCGCACAAACAAATAACGGTGTTTATAAAATTATAGGCAAGATAAAAAAACTACAAAGCGCAGATCAGAAAATCAATCAGGCAACCTTTGATGTTAATGGGCGTATTGAAAATCACAGCATCAAGGCATTTATTGATCATGATGAAGGCAAGGTTAAGTTGACAGCAAATGGTGCATGGTCGAATGAAACATGGAAAGGTAATCTAAAAAAACTAGAAGTTAAGGATACCCAAGCAGGTGATTGGCGATTACAAAATCCGACACAAATATCACTTTCAAAAAATGGTTTTAGTAGTAAACGTTTTTGTTTGTCGGGTAAGGTTACTAGTGAAAATACACAAATTTGCTCTGCAACATCGTGGTCTAAAGCAGGGGGTTTAGTTGCCAAAGGAAGTTTGAGTAAAACGCCATTAAGTTTATTTAAACCTTGGCTACCCGAAGATATAGAGTTAAATGGTTCAGTCAGCGGTACTTACGATATACAACAAAATAATGGAAAACCCAAAGGTACAATAAAGTTGACGTTGCCAGATAGTACTTTTACGCTCAAAGGAGAAGAGGGTGATGAGAGGACCTTTGGCTACAAAGGTGCAGAATTAAACGCAACGATAAATAACAAAACAATAAAAGCTAAAGCGAATATGAATATTGTTAATCGTGGTAAATTAACTGCGGATGCCATCATCAAATTATCTCCACAAAATGGCAGGCATACCATCAATGGCACAGCTAAACTTGATGTGCCCAATATCAACTGGGCGCAAGAATTTATCCCACGTAGCCGTGGTTTGCGTGGCAAGCTCACCAGCAAGTTGACCTTCTCTGGGCTGTTAACCAAGCCTCAAATCAAAGGAAAGGTTGATATAAGTAACGCCTACTTAAGATTACCAGAAGCGGGCACAGAACTTACCAATATTAACTTAAAGTTACGTGCAGATAAGCCAGGAACAGCAACGATTACGGGGAATATGCTAATGGGTAAAGGCGCGCTCAATGTCACGGGCAGCTTTGATGCTAGAGATATTACTAAATGGAAGGCGACGGTAAGAGTCACAGGTAAAAATATTCTATTTATGAATACTAATGAAATTAAGGCGCGCATGACACCCGACTTAACCATTGGTGTGACACCCAAAGTAGTGAGCTTTACAGGAAAAATACTGATCCCTGAGGCGACTATAAAACTGAAAAAAATCCCAGAAAGCAGTATAGACGAAAACAGCGATGCATTTGTCATCGGAGAAAGAAAACCAGGGGAGCAAGTTTCAGCGATAAAGATTCACCCCAAAGTCGTAATTGAATTGGGTGACAAAGTAAAGTTCAGCGCCTTTGGCTTAAACGCAAAGTTATCAGGCTCGGTAAACGTGACGCATAACCGCCGCGATATTTTAGCTAATGGCTCGTTACGCGTGAGCAATGGTAGTTATCAAGCTTACGGTCAAAATCTAAAAGTTGATAATGGACGATTAATATTCAACGGTTCGCCCAAACAAATTGGCATGGATATACGCGCCACGCGCAAAGTGGATGATACTATCGTCGGTATTCATTTGGGCGGCTCATTACTTAACCCGAAATCAAAGGTTTACTCTGATCCAACTTTACCCGAAAGTGAGGCATTAAGTTTCCTCTTAACAGGGCATAGTTTATCTACCTCATCAGGTACAGAAAGCGCGTTATTGATGTCTGCTGTACGTGGGTTAGGCATCACAGGTAGCAATAGTTTAATTCATAATATTGGTGCTGCCTTGGGCTTGGATGATGTGAATATTGTCTCTGGGGATGACCTTAATAAAAGTAAGTTACAACTAGGGAAACAATTAGGCTCACGTTTGTATGTTAAATATCTTGTTGGTTTATTTGATCAAACTCAAAAAATATCCATCAAATATAAAATAAACAAAGTATTGTCACTTGAGGCAGAAACATCCTCTGATAGTAATTACGGTTTGGACTTCATCTATGAAATTGAGCGAGATTAGTCATGCCATTGTTATTAGCTGTGAGTGAAATTGGAGGTTATCCAAATTTCACGCCGTTGTACGAAAAGCTGGGTTATCAAGTCATTACTGAAACCAGTATGCGCAAAGTGCTAAAGCTGTTAAAGAAAAATACGCCACAAGTGGTCGTTGCAGAATTTAATTATCAATTTGATTTTAGAGATCGCACCAGCTCCTTGGAATCCATGATGTCCGTTGTGCAGCGCTACCCTGATATCAAAGTGATTATCTTTTATGATAAAGAACACAAAGCGCAACTGTCTAAGCTAGAAGCCCGCTATACGTTATCAAAGACTTTGGCTTTTCCTCTTGTTGAAAGTGATTTAGAAGCCGTTATAGTTGGTTTGTGAATGTATCATGTAAAAGTGGGGGGGTGTGCTTATACATTATTCTCAATTAAATCAGGCTTTATAAATGGCATTAAAAAGGGCTTATGTTCTTTGAGTTCATTCAGCGATAATCCGTTCATTTCATAGGGGAACACCAGCCAATCTTCCGTTTGATGCAAAGTAAAGTCAGGCTCAAAATCTACCGCTTTGTATGATGGGCGCTGCCATAATGTTGCGACTCTAACATCGTGTGGCATATTTCTTTTTAATCGCAAACGTAGGCGTTTGATAACGGCATCAATATTTTTACCCGTGCTAAATACGTCATCGACAATCAATAATGAATCATCAGCATTAAGATTTTCAAGCAAGAAACGCGTGCCGTGCACGCGTAATTCGGCATCGGGCGAGGCCACGCTTTCGTGATAATACGGTTGCCCACGATAGGATGTCCGAAGTGAAATATGGTTGGTTTCAACACCTAACGTTTGTAAGCACTCTTGAACGTAAATGCCGACTGAACTACCACCACGCCAAAGGCCAACAATAAAAGTGGGCTTAAAACCGTTTTCAAAAATAGTTACCCCAAGCTTGAATGAATCTAGGATCAGGGTTTCTTCATCGAGGAATTTCTTTTTCATTATATGTATTTAAAGTGTGCCTTTAAAATCTAAAAATAGAATATACTCACAACAATGAGTAAAGTCTATTTAACAGCGCAAAGCCTTCTGGAAGATTCGTTTAAGTTGGCAAGCTTAGTTCTTGAGAGTGGTTTTGAGCCAACCTTCATTATCGCGGTATGGAGAGGTGGTGCGCCGATAGGCATTGCGGTGCAGGAATATCTGCATTTTCACGGTATCCATGCGGACAATATTGCCATTCGCACATCATCCTACAGCGGCATCGACAATCAAGCGCGCCAAGTGAAAGTATTGGGCTTGGAATACCTCGTTAAAAACATGAAGCACGATGATCGTTTATTAATTGTCGATGATGTTTTTGATACAGGACGTTCGGTTGAAGCCATTATCAATGAGCTGCGAGACAGATTACGTTTAAATACACCTGAAGATATTCGTATCGCCGTGCCGTATTACAAACCTACGCGTAACCAAATTGGTAAAGCACCTGATTACGTCGTACATGAAACGGCAGATTGGTTGAAATATCCGCATTCACTGGAAGGCTTAACCGCAGAAGAGATGCGCGAAAAGCGCCCTGAGATTTATGAAATTATTAAGGAGCATTTGCCGAGCTAGCTGAAACATCATGTAAAAGTGGGGGGGTGTGCTTTTATCGAGATACTGCACTCACAATAGCTGCGAAAATCATCCACGATATGATCGCCGTTGCAGTAATAAATAATGCAATATAATATATACCGCACCATAGGTTGGTTATTTATCTTTTGCTCTATCGCTTTTTGAATAAATAACAAAACTAATCCAATAGGTAACAACATAAAACCAAGTAACCTAGTATTAAAGTCATTGAGTAAGGTGCTATATAAGAGCAATAGCAGACTAACCGCAAGTATTATCCGTGCAATGACTTTTAAGGCATGTTTTATAAGTATTTTAATACTCATTTAATGAAGTGCTTTTAATTATTTTCTAGCAACAAAACAATATCATCCGTCTCAATCATATCCACATCGTTACGGTTTAGTATTTTAGCTGCCTCAGCAATATTATTAATTGAATAAATCACCCACTTCCAATTACCTTGCCATAATGTATCTTTTGGCATGATGGTGTACGAACAAATTAAATATTCTGGCTTTAGTTTTTTGGCAATGTCTAAGTTACTGGTTTCATAGTCATAAAATACAAATCCAGTGTGCAACTTGCTGTGTTTCTTGGTGTATTCAAGCACATCTAAGCCAAATGAAATTACGATGGACTGAGCTTCGTGACCCTTTAGCGCTTCTAAAAAGGGTTTCATAAAAGTATCCAAGCCCCACTGCCAAACACTTTCTCTTTTCACTTCTACCAAAGCTTGTGCTTTTGGATAACGAGAAAATAACGCCATGATATCACTCAAAAAAGACACATGAGTAGGGTAATGGCGCTCGCCAAATTTTGAAGGTTCATGAACGCTAATAGTACGCATTTTAGTATCACCAGTCTCAAATAAGTAGGCTGGGTTATTTGCAGTGCGTTTAAAGTCTGTATCGTGGATAACCACTAGTGACTTATCCGCGTTCATCTGTACATCAAATTCCACAAATAACGCACCTGCGCGTAGTGCCGCCTCGATTCCAGCGTAAGAATTTTCAGGGTAATTAGTGTTGTCGCCTCGGTGAGCGATTAGTCTTTTAGCATTCATAGCCCTACTATAGTCAAAAAATCCACAAGAAAGTTTCTTTATTTCGACTATTTCAAGCTGTTATCCCTCATGTTATTCCCTATGTAAGAATTAAAGGTTAAAATGCGCGCCTGATGAAAGCACCTTATCGTGAAATTCCTTATAACTACACTTCTTTTTCGGATAGAGAAATCATCCTGCGTGTGCTGGGTAAACGTGCGTGGGAGATACTAGAAACATTACGAGAGAGGCGTTCTACAGGGCTTTCTGCCCACATGCTATTAGAAGTTTTGGGCGATATTTGGGTGGTAATGCGCAACCCGTATATTCAAGATGACTTGCTCGAAAACGAAAAACGCCGTTATTCATTAATACAAACCATGCGTGAGCGTCTTGATCGAATTAAAGAGCGTGCGGACGGTAACGCACTAACACTAGAATTGGTAGAAATAGGGCAGAAATCGGTCGATGGTTTTGCAACATGGTTTTCAGATTATTATGCGTTGCGAAAAAAAGCGATTCGAAAATTCCGCCATATCACTCGCAAAGATAATATTCAGTTTGATGGTTTGGCACGTGTCTCACACGTAACAGATGCGACAGATTGGCGTGTTGAGCTACCTTTTGTGGTGCTAACACCTGATACCGAAAGCGAGATTGCAGAGCTAGTACAAACCTGTATAAAGTTAGGTTTAACCGTCATTCCACGTGGTGGTGGCACAGGTTACACAGGTGGTGCAATTCCGCTAGATGCGATGAGCGCTGTGATTAACACTGAAAAGCTCGAAACATTGAGCGAAATACATTGGGCAAAGTTGCACGGTGTTGAAGAAGCAGTAGCCGTTATTCGCGCAGATGCGGGAGTAGTTACTCGACGAGTATCTGATGCAGCGGATGTGGCTGGCTTAGTGTTTGCGGTTGACCCGACTTCTCAAGATGCATCAACTATTGGCGGCAATGTTTCCATGAATGCAGGCGGTAAAAAAGCCGTTATGTGGGGTACAGCCTTGGATAACCTCGTGTCATGGCGCATGGTAACGCCTGATGCTGAATGGCTTGAGGTCACTCGTTTAAATCACAACTTGGGTAAAATTCACGATCAAAAAGAAGTCAGCTTCCGTGTGCGCCGTTTTGAAAAAGATGCTACAACCCAAAAAGGTGAAGATGAAGTTCTAAACTTCGCGGGCAGTTTCTTCCGTAAAGAAGGCTTAGGCAAAGACGTAACCAACAAATTCTTAGGTGGTTTACCGGGCATTCAAAAAGAAGGTTGCGATGGTTTAATTACCTCATCTGAATTTATCTTACACAGAATGCCAGAACAGGTGCGCACCGTATGTTTAGAATTTTACGGTACAGATTTACAAGAAGCGGTGCCAGCAATTGTAGAAGTAAAAGACTATCTTGATGGTAACGATAATATCTTGCTGGCAGGTTTAGAGCATTTAGATGAGCGCTATGTAAAAGCAGTGAAATATACGCCTAAAGCAGCGCGTGGCTCATTCCCTAAAATGGTATTGATCGCTGATATTGTGGGTGATGACGATGCTCATGTGGCCGAAGCCGCCTCAATAGTTATCAAGCTTGCTAATGCTCGTAATGGTGAAGGTTTTATAGCCGTAAGCCCAGAAGCCCGCCGACAATTTTGGGCGGATCGAGCTCGCACTGCCGCTATCGCCGCGCATACAAACGCATTCAAAATAAATGAAGATGTGGTGATCCCACTGCATAATCTTGGCGCATATAGCGAAGGTATTGAACGCATCAATATTTATCAGTCTTTGCAAAATAAAATCAAACTGATTGATACCGCGTTAGAGACTTTTACGGGTGATTTATCTGATTCACTTAAACAAAAGCTACGTAATCTGCCAGATTATGAAAAAAGCGATGAAAATGATGCGATTCTGCAATCAAAGAAAGACCATGCTGCAAAGTTTTTAAACGAAATTCGCACCCGCTGGCAAACTATTTTTGATAACTTTGAAGAAGATGCAACAAAGTTTAAAGACCTGCTCGACGATGCAACACAGCAAAAAATGCGCAAGGGCGATAAGCTCATCAATCTATTATTGCGTCGTGATTTACGCATCTCTTACAAAACAGAAATCAAACAACAGCTTGATGATGTTTTTACAGGGCAAACGCTGGAGCCTCTGCGTGATGTACTTGATGATGTGCACACAAAAGTACTTTCAAGCCGATTGTTTGTAGCGCTACATATGCATGCAGGTGATGGCAATGTGCATACCAATATTCCTGTTAATTCAAATGATTACGAGATGATGCAAGAGGCGGAACGTATCGTCGATCAGGTTATGGAGTTGGCAATTTCGTTAGATGGCGTTATCTCCGGTGAGCACGGTATTGGTTTAACAAAAATGCATTATCTGCAAGATGATGTAATCCAAGATTTTGCAAAATACAAAGCAGATGTTGATCCTAACGGACACTTTAACCGTGGCAAACTGATGCCTGATTCTGGTTTGCAAAATGCCTACACACCATCACTGCGTTTAGTTGAGCGCGAAGCCTTATTGTTAGAGCATAATGAGTTGGGCGCACTTAACGATGACATTAAAGACTGTCTGCGTTGTGGTAAATGTAAGCCTGTATGTACCACACATATTCCGCGTGCAAATTTACTGTATTCGCCACGCGATAAAATCCTCGCAACCGGTTTAATACTCGAAGCATTTTTATATGAAGAACAAACACGCCGTGGTATTTCACTACGCCATTTTGAAGAAATGAACGACGTAGCAGACCACTGTACCGTGTGTCACAAATGCCTAAATCCATGCCCAGTGAATATTGATTTTGGCGACGTTACCGTGCGTATGCGCAGTATTTTAAAAGATCGCAAACAAAAGAAATTCAACGTGATCACATGGGCATCCATGCAGTTTTTAAATATAAAAGACCCCACCACCATTAAAATTATGCGTGTTGGATTAGTGCAGCTCGGCTACAAATCACAGCGCTTCGGGCACAAAATATTCAAACGTTTAGGCTTATTAAAACCGAGCAAACGCCCAACAGGTACAACAGGCAAAACACCAATCAATGAATACGTAATTCAATTCGTTAAAAAGCCATTGCCTGCACACGTACCGTTAAGAACAAGTCGAGCAATGCTAGGGCTAGAAGATAGCAATACAATTCCTGTGATCCGCAAGCCAGATTTAGCGGATAGTGAACGCGGAGACTCTGTTTTCTACTTCCCCGGTTGTGGCTCAGAAAGGCTCTTCTCAGAAATAGGCATCGCCACAATAAGTATGCTCTACGAAACAGGCGCAACCACGGTATTGCCGCCGGGTTATCTCTGCTGTGGTTATCCGCAAACATCAGGTGGAGATATTGCCAAAGGCAACCAAATTTCAACCGACAACCGCGTACTATTTCACAGAGTAGCGCAAACGCTAAACTATTTAGAAATTAATACCGTAATCGTATCCTGCGGAACCTGTATGGATCAGCTCCTAAAATACGAGTTTGAAAAAATATTCCCTGGTTGCCGTTTATTGGATATTCACGAATATCTATTAGAAAAAGGCGTGAAGCTAGAAGGTGTAAGCGGCACAAAATACGTCTACCACGATCCCTGCCACACACCGATTAAAACCACCGACCCAACCAAGCTAACCTCAGATCTAATGGGGCAAGAGGTCACATTAACAGACCGCTGTTGTGGCGAAGCAGGCACATTCGCCGTAAGCCGACCGGATATAGCCAGCCAGCTACGCTTCAGAAAAAATGAAAGCTTAGAAGAAGCAAAGCAAATTCAAATAGAGGCAGGCGCTGAAGCCAAGCCTGTTGAAGCAGTAGAAAAAGTAAAAATTCTAACCAACTGCCCAGCCTGTCAACAAGGCCTAAACCGCTACGCCGACGACACAGGCATGGAAACGGACTACATCGTAGTAGAAATGATGAAAGAGTTACACGGTGAAAAGTGGCAAGCCAAGTTTGTCGAAAAGATTGCAAATGGTGGGATTGAGAAGGTACTGCTATAACTGCACAAAAGCGCAACAAAAAGTGCACAATCTCTTTTTATAATGGGTCTTTCTCGTACTTATCGAAGCACTTAAAATTAGGCAAGTGAAATGAAAAAGCTCTCATTAAAAACAAAACTATTCTATCTTTTATTTGGCTTTATCATCTTATTCTTAATACGTCTCACCTACGGCTATATGGTTTATCCCGATGGTGAATCACGTATAAGTAATTTCACCCAAAATGTGAGCCAAAGCTCATTTCAATTAGAACGTAAAAACTATGCCAGTAGTAAAGTGGCATATAAAACCAAAGGAATGGGGCAACAAACGACCACAACAGTCGATCAAAAATACGAAAAAGTAGGCACGCTAAAAAACCTAACGGAAGCCTATAAAGACGATGAAAAAAAGCTATATAAATTAATTAAGCAACAACAATTAATGATTCAGCTAGAGCAAAAATCGGGCCGAGCATACGGGCGACAATTAAATATTGCGCTCGGTGTCGTACCCGATAAATTTGATAACATTATCAAAATGCTACGTGAAATCGGCAATCTGAAACATATTCAAATAGATAAAAAAGATAAAACCAATGAATATAAAAAGTTAGAAGCAGAACGTGTATCTTTGCAAAAGGCGCGGGAGTCTTTGCTGGAGCTTAAACAAACAGAAGGTAGCGTTGGTGATAAAATCACGTTAGTTAATCGTCTGTTAGATATTGAAAACCAGATACAGGCGCTAGGCGTAAACTTAGGCGAATTTGATGTGCAAAATGAATTCTGCACCGTTAAATTCACGCTTCAAGAAGTAGGCAAAGCAAAACCCATTTCACGCATCCATCGAATCACCGTCGCGTTAACATGGGCATTAAAATACTACATTGCCTTTTGGATAATTGTTGTCTTCGGTTTAACGGCGTTGTGGTTGCTTCTTATCATTATTGCTAAGGGTAAGGTGATATTTAAGTAGTTAAATAGAAGCACACCCCCCCACTTTTACATGATGTTTTCTATCCATGAGTAGATTGACAATATTGCCGCCCATGTATTACAATATGTAATACATGATAAGTAAAAGGTGATAATTATGATTACACTCAGACTCGATCAAAAACTAGAAACTGATATTCAAGCAACTGCAACGATGATGGGTTTAAGTAAATCAGAACTAATCCGTGTCAGCGTTACTGAATATATTCAAAAACAAAAAAAACCAAATGCTTGGGAGTTGGGTGCAGAATTATTTGGGAAATATGCAAGCGGTGACGGTAATCTTTCGGCTAATCGAAAAGCATTAATGAAAGATAAAATCAGAGCAAAACAAAATCGATGAAACGCATCCTAATTGATTCAGGGCCAATCATTGCGCTATTTGACAGTAGCGATAAATACCACCAACTTAGTTTGGATTTTATAAAAAACAACCCCCATCAACTACTCACAAGCTTAGCCTCAATAACCGAAGCACTCCATCTGCTAGACTTTAATAGAAATGCACAAACGGACTGTTTGTCTTGGGTGATTTCAGGGGCGGTGAAAGTTGAAGATATTGACCTAGAAGATTTAATCCGCATCAAAGAACTAATAATAAAGTATGCCGATATGCCAATGGATTTTGCTGACGCTTGTTTAGTACGCTTGGGTGAAAAATATAATATAGATGAAGTCGCAACGATAGATTCTGACTTTGATATTTACCGATTGAATAAAACTAAGTCTTTTAAGACTGTTTTAAAATGAATTAACAATATAAAAGCACACCCCTAGTTTTACATGATGTTTTGTCTCGTACCTTTAATTATCTGAAATGTGACTCATAGTCCGTAGACTTTTTAAATAAATCATGACCGGACAGTCCATTAGAAACATATCATAATCATTCGTTTTCACGGATTGTTAGATATGAACTTGAGTGCAAGAATCACAAGGAGTGACCTCAGTGTAAAGCAAAGTGTTAATAAGCATGCAAAACTGACCCACTTTAGGGGTTAATTGGCATCGAAAATTGACCCACCTATTTGTAGTTTAATACCAAGTTTTTAGCTTGGGGAATTTAATAGGTGATATTAATGGAAAC
>JAKIUW010000016.1 GCA_021647365.1 Cocleimonas sp.
TTGTTGTAGGTAGATCTTTTTTATCTTGAGGATGGGATCAGGTAAATCCCAATGCTCAAATGGTGCACCATCGCGTAGCGCCCCTGGTTTTTGGTTAAGCAACGGCACATAGTGCCATGGCTCAAAGTGGTAGCGGTGTTTGTTAAAACAACGCTGATGCTCTGCAATTACTTGCTGCTGCGCTACCATGACAAGCTTATTGGCATAAATGCGTAATGAGATGCGTTGCTTTGCAACCTCACACGGTACGCTGTAATGGTTGGTGTCGTATTGTACTAAGCAAGTAGAACTGACTCTCACGGTCTTTTCGACATAACCATCAAAGGATTTACCTAAGGCTCTGAGCTGTAAATGCTCTTTTTTGAATACATCATCAATGCTTTGGTCTTTTTGTTGCGGGTGTGGCTTTTTACCAAGTTGCTCACAACATGCCAATAGATGTTGATTTAACGAGACTAAGTCATCAAACGATAACCGTGGCGTAAACAACTGACGACGTATCACATGCACTTGGTTCTCTACCTGTCCTTTCTCCCAACCTGACGCGGGTGTACAAGCCACGGGTTCGATTAAATAGTGATTCATTAACGCTAAAAAGCGAGGATGATAATCACGTTGTTTACCTGTGCCTATTTTAGTCACCATGGTCTTTGGATTATCAATCAGCACACGCTTTGGCACACCTTGATAAAAGCCAAAGGCTTGTACAAACGCATCAAGTAGCATCTCTTGTGTTTCACAAGGATACGCCACAATAAAAGGCTTACGGCTGTGCGAGAGTCTGAAGTGAGCAATTTTTAGTCGTGTCTCAACACCATCGAGCATGACCACTTCAAGACTCCAATCAAACTGCATGGCATCGCCTGCTTTAAAGTTCAGAGGGATAAAAGCATCGTTTAGAGACAGTTGGGTAGCTCTTAACTTTTTAACGAAGCGGCAGACAGGAGAATAGGAGCCTTGATAACCTTCAATCACGAGCTGTTCATAGAGTTTTTGTGCGGTACGCCTTTCACGATTAGGGCGTTTAAGATCAAACTCAAACCATTGCGTTAATTGATTCTCAAACCCTTTTAGTTTCGGACTAAAGTTAGGCGCAATGCGCTTATATTTTGGCGGTAAATCATCACGACAATATTTGCGTATGGTGTTTCGGGAGAGTCCTGTTTCTTTTGCAACTGATCGTATACTTTCATTATTGACTAAAATGCGACGACGCACTTTCATGGCTGTTTCCATTAATATCACCTATTAAATTCCCCAAGCTAAAAACTTGGTATTAAACTACAAATAGGTGGGTCAATTTTCGATGCCAATTAACCCCTAAAGTGGGTCAGTTTTGCATGCTTATTAACAGATGGGGATAATGCGCACCCATCAAGCTACCACAGAACAGTTAAACTTAATTATCTAGATGCCATTAGTAAAAAAATAGAAAAACATTGTTCTGATAAATACACCCCTAGGGAATTACAGGCGGATATGGATGATATTTCTGGGAAAATTTATCGTCAGATAACCATGCTGAGACTTTTATTAGTAGACCGTAATGTTTCTATAGATTTTAAGTCAGGTAATCTTGCGGGTTGTCGCAATCAAAAAACGAAAAAGAGCTTTATTTTTGCAAAAGATAATACAGGTGAGAATTGTGTTTATCGCACAGGGGAAAAGCGAGGATCGCATTACCCTAATGTTAGAAAATCAGGCTTTAAATACACGCCGTAAAGAATAAAAGGAGTTAGATAAAATGAGTGATATAAATGATGAGTATTTTTTGTTGATTGATAACTATAATGAGGAGGGTGTAGACATATGTTTAGTGCCTTCTATGGAGGCATTGAGAAACAAAGAAGCTCTATATGACGATACATGGGATGGCAGACCTGTTGAGTTTATGCTTTGTGCCGCAGATATGGATAAGCCTCACCGTCATAAAAATAAGCTAGATGATGATTTTATGCTAGAAACTACAATGGGCTTAATTATCGCCGACAGGCATAGAGAATTCTTTATGACTGAGGGTCGTCAAACCGATTTCAATTTTCATCAAGCCATTATTACTTTTCCTGAAAAAGAACAGGAACATAAAATGTTTGAAGGTTTCTGGTTGATCCCTAAGCCTTATCGGGATATTGCTTGGATGGATTTGGATAAATCGTTAATACGATACGATAGGAAAGACCCGAAAAAAATTGACACTTTTAGGAGTTATGCCCTTAGTCAGCGTTTAAAAAATATTGAGCTAAAAGAGCGTTTAATGTTTGTAGTTGAAACCCCTCCTGGTAGTTTGTTTTTTCCAATAGTGCATAAAACTATCGCTGATTACATAATGAGCTTTAACCCTAAACAGGTACGCTGTGCAAGTTTGGCTGAAATAGCAGAAGACCCATCATTAAAATATCAATAAGCTAATAATATCAAAAGCACACCCCCCTAGTTTTAAATGATAGCTCCATGATGTTTGATCTACGCCAGAACTAACCATGTAAAACTAGGGGGGGTGTGCTTCTATAATTGACTTAAGCCTTCTTAAGAAAAGCACTAACTAGCACAATGCGTGTGCCGTTTACTTTGCCTTCGATGTGTTTTGGGTTGTCGGTTAGTGAGATGTTTTTAACGACGGTTCCGCGCTTTGCGGTGAAGTTTGCACCTTTAACAACCAAGTCTTTGATTAGCGTAACCGTGTCGCCAGCGTTTAGCGTTGCGCCGTTGCTGTCTTTTGTTGCTTCGGCGATGTTGTTGCTGCCGTCATCGTTGCCTTGGCTTTCTGCTTCTGCCCATGCTTTTACGTCTTCTTCTAGGTAGAGCATATCCAATAAATCTTGCGGCCAGCCTTCTGCTTTTATACTGTTGAGTATTCGCCAAGCCATGACTTGAACGGCGGGTACGGGTGTCCACATGCTATCGTTTAAACAACGCCAATGGTTTGCATCGCTGGTTGTTGAATCGGCTATTTGCCCGCGACAGGTTTCGCAGATCAAAATGCTTTGGTCTGCGCTTTCGTTACTGGGTGCTACATGATAAACGCTGAGATTATCGCTTGATGCACAAAGCTCACATTTTGAGCCGCTTCGTTCTTGTAAGGTTTGTTCCGTCATCATGATTTATTTCTTACTTCGGTCGCCAGATAATGGATTCAAGTCCCCAGCCTTGCAAAATATCAGCTGTAGGTACTTTGCCTAATTCGCCATCCCATTTGCCGTTAAAGACATATAAGATATTTGGCGCCTTTGGCGCGTAACAAATAACCTTGCCCAGCAAATCATCAGACCCAGCTTGGCATTCTTCATTTTGCCCGTAGGTATAAACTTCGCTATAATTTGAGCCTAAGTGGTGTCCTAGGCTATTTACGATTAAGTTGTCTTCAACAATGATAGAGAAAATATTCTGCTGTGAACCATCAGGAATAATAGTCATAACGGTTTTAACGCCTTCTGATATACGAATAACAGGAAACGGTGACCCCGAACGATAGTTTAATTCTTCGACCACATTGAAATCACTAAATGCCAATGTCATTTGATGCATATTGAATGATGTTGTTGCATTAATGGGGCCAATACCGCCTGCTGATAAAACGATAGTTTTATCTTCTGTCGCCGCTACTTTTTTCAACTTACCATCATCACTACCACAGGCAGTTAGTAATGTTGTCGCAATGAGTATGATTGAAAGTTTGGTGAATAACCAAGAGAAGAGCAATCCATGCTGTTTATGCATAATATATTTTTATCCAAAGATATGATTTTGACTAACGTGATTCTCTCATAAAGATTCAAGAAGAACAATGAACCATCAAGAATGCTGGCTGTCATAGAGTTGCTTAAAATTAGATCAAGAATAATGTAAAAAACGCTTTATAAGTAAATCATCGTTTGCTAATATTCATCCCGAGTTGAGACTTCCCCCCTTTGAAAGTCTCACTAAAAAAAGGAATGTATAATGTTTAATAGAACAGTAAATGCATTTGTAAGCACGTTAGTGATTATGATTGCTACAAGCTCTGTTACTGCTGCCCCCCACAGCAGAAATGCTGCAAAAAACATTGAGAAAAACAAAACCCAAGTTTCTCAGATAGAAACAATCTATGCCGCTTTAATTAAAGAAAAGGCATTGCAAAAATTTTCAGATCGTAAACCTGCTTTATTAAAAGCTTCTTTTACGCCTAATAAGCCCAAGCCTAAACGCGTGTTAAAAAATGCTAATAGAAATAAAAGCTATGCAAGAAGTTTGCGTGTGACGGCAACGGCTTACACTTCGCATGTTAATCAAACCGATAGCACCCCAAATATTGCGGCTTGGGGAGATCGCCTTAAACCGGGAATGAAATCAATCGCTGTTTCTCGTGATCTATTAAAAAAATATGGTTTAAAGCGTGGGCAAAAAGTGCGTATAAAAGGTCTTAAAGGCGAGTACCGCGTACTTGATAAAATGAATAAGCGTTGGAAAAAGAAAATAGATATTTATATGGGTATGGATAAGCGCAGAGCGTTTAAATGGGGTCGTCGTAAAGTTGATATATATTGGAACTAGATTCAATAAATTCACCCAAAAAAATACCTGCCATGATGCAGGTATTTTTTTGGGTGGGTTCACAGGAGTCCCAGCTTAGGCTGGGAAGTTTCTTTGTTGTTTTTGGTGTTTCACAAAAGGTCTTGTAGAAATTAATCCGCCAATATTTTTCGAGCATGTTCAGCATCACCTGAAATCTGTAACTTCAGCGCACCAAAATCATCAAACTTCTGCTCTGCACGTAAAAACTCGGCTAACTCAACACAAATATATTTGCCATACACATCTCCGTCAAAATCAAACAGGTGTGTTTCTAGTCGATTTTCAGTGCCATTAACCGTTGGGCGCGCACCAAGGTTTGCAACGCCAGTTAATGGCTTATCGGACAAGCCGCTAACTCTTACAGCATAAACCCCACGAGCAGGCGCTAGATGATCTAACACTTTCAAATTGAGCGTAGGAAAGCCAATCGTCCTTCCGCGTTTATCACCATGGCGTACTCTGCCCGAAAGTTGGTAGCGAGCGCCTAATAGCGCATTGGCTGACTTGATATTGCCTGCTTCTAATAACGTGCGAATACGCGTGCTACTGATGCGTTTATTGTCATGGTCGCACGTTGGGGTATCGACGACTTGCATCCCTTTTTCATCACCTATTTTCTTTAGTAGCTGGAAATTTCCTTTGCGTTGATGACCAAAACGAAAGTCATCACCTACCACAAAATATTTCACGCCTAATTTTTCTATTAAAACTTTATTCACAAAATCTTCAGGAGACTGCTGGGAAAATGCCGCATCAAATTTTAAGCAAAGAAAGTTATCAACTCCCATGCTTTGTAGTAAACGAACCTTGTCGCGTTGTGGGTAAATTCGTGCGGGCGGTTCGGGCATGAAATATTCTGACGGGAGTGGCTCAAAACTAATAATGGTTAGCGGTAATTTTAAGGTTGTTGATTTTTCTTTCAATTGATTGATGATTTTACGATGCCCAAGGTGCAGGCCATCAAAATTTCCAATACTGGCAACGCATCCAATATCATTGCTTGTTAAAGCTTGTGGCCTACGAAGAAATCTCATTATGCCAAGCCTTCAAAGTTTTGTTGGCGTAGTGCTTCATAAGTTACAATGGCAACGGTATTTGATAAGTTTAAGCTGCGGCTATCCGCAAGCATCGGCAAACGAAGTTTTTGGATTTCGTTAAGTGAAGAAAGAACCTCATCAGGCAAACCTCGTGTTTCTGGACCAAAGAGAAGCACGTCGTCTACTTTGAACTCAGCTTTATGATAGCCGCACGACCCTTTTGTGGTTAACGCATAGATATTTTTGCCCTGAACAAATTCAAGAAATTCTTCAAAGTTAGCGTGCTCTTTAATCGTTGCCATATCGCGATAATCCATGCCTGCACGCCGTAGTTTTTTTTCACCCAAATCAAAGCCCAGCGGGTGTATCAAATGCAGGTGGCAACCGGTGTTGGCGCACAAGCGCATAATGTTGCCTGTGTTGGGGGGGATTTCAGGTTCAAAAAGTGCAATATTAAACATGGCAACTAGCCATTGAATCAATCATCCTAGAATCCTTAGTTGAACAGGATAAAGTGTGCGGCTGTGGTGGTGCGTGGCTAGGCGTAACGACTTGAAATGGTCACTCCCTTTCAAGTTGTTACAACAACGCCATGCACCATCATAGTTGTGCAATTTATTCTGTAGCGTCTTTACCCATAGAGTGAAGTCAGAAGTAATCGTTAACTTTTTATTAATCATAGTATTATTATCAGCTCTAAGCGGTTAACTGAGGAATCTAGGATGTTGTAAAAGTGGGGGGGTGTGCTTTGCATTTATTTTACTTTATCTAACTGAGCTGTCTTTTTACTATTTTGTTTTTCTGCGAGTAGTTCTTTTGTGAGCTTGTCTATTTCGATATCTAAATAACCGCCAAACATTTCCACCGTATTAATGCCGACCATTTGTGTGACTCTTTCATTGCCTTGGTAATCTAAGAAAACTAGAGTCGGTGTTATGTAGGCGTTGTATTTATCTGATATATCAGAAGGCTCTACGGTCTTTCCTGAAAAGTCGATTACATCCCTCGCTTCATCGATTTGCAGTTTTCGAATTAGTATTTTCTTATCATACTCTCCGCTTTTAACCATAGGGCTTAATATTTCGTCTTCCATTAATTTACAATAAGGGCAGTGTTCTGCGTGGAGCATTAATACCAAACCAAGAGACTTGTCTTTCATGGTTTTGGATAATTGCTGAAAATTGCTTTCTTCCATCAATGCAGAAACAATTTCGTCATCCGATGCGAATGCAGTTGTGGTGTTTAAAGTCAGCAATAAAAACAAACTGCTTATTAAAAATTTCATGGTTCTGTTTTGCCTCACAGCGGGTTTTAAAGTAAAATTCAAGGTTAATCATAGCATGTACGTTATGAACTCTAAAAACGATTAAAAACTTATAAAATATGTCAAAAACTATACGAATAGCTACACGAAAAAGTCCCTTAGCATTATGGCAGGCGAATGAAGTTTCGCGCCAGTTGCAAATGTATCATCCTGATTTAAACGTAGAGCTTGTTACTATGACAACACAGGGCGATAAAATATTAGATACGCCATTGGCCAAAATTGGCGGGAAAGGGCTTTTTGTAAAAGAGCTGGAAGTAGGGATGCTTGAAGGTAGTGCAGATATTGCGGTTCATTCAATGAAGGATGTGCCGATGGCATTTCCTGAAGGTTTGCATTTATCCGTAGTGATGGAGCGCGAAGATCCAACCGATGCGTTTGTATCCAACTCTATTAAGAATATGAAGGATTTGCCCCTCAATGCAAAGGTGGGTACTTGTAGCTTACGTCGTCAAACGCAGTTGAAAGAAGTACGTCCTGATATTGAAATTCTAGATCTGCGTGGTAATGTAAATTCACGTTTAGGCAAACTAGATAATGGCGATTATGATGCGATTATTTTGGCATCGGCGGGCCTGATTCGCCTTGGCTTTGAAGATCGCATAGCTCATAGCATATCCACAGATGACAGCTTACCAGCGATTGGGCAGGGCGCGGTGGGGATTGAGTGTCGTAGTGATGATGAAGAGATCAATGCATTGCTTGCGCCGCTAAACCATAAAGCAACGGCCATTCGTGTGAGTGCTGAAAGAGCACAAAACACGCGTTTAAATGGTGGCTGTCAAGTGCCGATTGGTGGCTTTGCTGAGTTGCTTGATAATAACCAAATGCGCCTGCGCGGCTTGATTGGTTTCCCTGATGGGTCAAAAATATTCCGCTCTGAAAAAGAAGGCGCAGAAGATGATGCTGAAGTATTAGGCGTAGCAGTTGCAGAAGATTTGCTTTCACAAGGTGGTGGTGAAGTACTAAAGCTTTTGGGTATTGAGCATTAGATCACGAGACGTTACGAGCTATTTAAAATGCCATTAAAAAATAAATGGATTGTTATTACGCGTCCATCGCATCAAAGCGAAAACTTAAAACGTAAATTAGAGTCGGTGGGTGCAAAACCTGTTTTATTTCCATTGATTGAAATTACCCCTCCGGCAGATTTGGGTTTGATTGAAAAGCAGTTGGAAACTTTGCAAGATTACGATCTTGTTATATTTGTGAGCGCTAATGCGGTTACGCACTCATTTGAAAAAATATCCCCATCTATTTTGCAGAATGTAAAAGTGGCGACTACAGGAAAAAAGACGGCAGATGCTTTGGAGCAGCTGGGTATAAAAACAGATTTTTGCCCCAAAGAATTTTTTAACAGCGAAGCATTGCTCGCAATACATGAGTTTAGTGATTATTACGCAGGTAAAAAAATTGCCATAATTCGTGGAGAAGGCGGGCGAAATTTGTTGCGCGATGAACTTCAAAAGAAGGGTGCTAGCGTTGATTATATCAATACTTACCAAAGAGTTTTTCCGCAAAAAGACTTAGATGTTTTAGAGCAACGTGCCAAACAGGGTGAGCTTGATGTTATTTTATTAACCAGTGGTACTAGCGTGGCTAAGTTCTTTGGCTTGGCGCAAGAAGTAAACTGGATCAATCAACTCACATTGATGCTAGGAAGCCCTAGAATGCAAAAGAAGATTCCAGGCAGCTTTCAAGGTAAACTACTGGTCGCGGAAGACCCTAGTGATGAAACACTCTATAAGAAACTAACAGAAATATTTTGATAAGAAGCTGACTAAAACATGGAAGATGAGCAACAAAAATTATTACGCAGACTAAATCGTCGTACACGATTTACGCAGTTCCTTGCTTGGTTGGCTTTATTTTTCACCATGGTTGGTATTGCTGCGGGCTATAAAAATTGGCTGAGAATTCACGATAAGGCAAAAGCAGGTGTGCAAGGCGTTGAAGAAATCAGAAAAGAATTATCAAGTTTTGCCAAGCAAGAAAGAGTCGCAGTTCTAGAAAAAGAAATAAACGATAATTTTAAAGATAATAAGGCGCATCTTGATAGCGCTATGCACGAATTGCGTAATATTCAAGATAGTACTCAACACATTGCTGAAACGGTTTATACGCAAGTAGAAGCGCTCACAAAACAACAAGAAGCTATTGTTAAAATACAAACGCCGACCATTAAAGATTGGTCATTGGGTGAGGTGCATTTTTTATTGCAAACGGCTGTGCAACGCTTTAATTTAAAGCAAGATCAAACAGGCGCTATTGCCGCATTCAAGTTGGCAGATAGTTTGTTGGTTGAGCGGGGTTCGCTAGAGTTTTTGCCTGTGCGCAAACAGATTAGTGAAGATATAGCGGCAGTGAATCAGTATGCGATTGCCGACACGAGTGCGCTATCTCAAAAAATTGACAGTTTGTTAGAGCAATTAAAACCATTACCTAAGCCTGAAAAAGAGGAATCACCTGTTGAGGAATTAATCCCAACAAGAATAGTAGAAAAAAGTGAAGGAGAAAATAACCGCAAAGGCTCTATCGTTGCTCGCATGACTGCTACCATTAATAAAGCGGTGGTCATTCGTAAAGAGAGCAAAACCCTGCAAGCAGAGATGGATATTGAAGCAAAGGAACGCTTGTATCAATTGTTGTCTTTGCGCCTAGAGACATTGCGAATGATGTTGTTGCAAGGGGATGATAAAAACTATCACCAGCAAGCCAAGCGCATTAAAGAGCTAACAAAAAGCTATTATCCAGAAGAAACGAATGGCAAGCTTCTCGATCAATTGGATGACTTGGATGGGGCAAACCTTGCGCCAAAGCTCCCAGATGTTTCACGATCTCTTACTTTGCTTGAAGAGTTAATGACAAAAACCATGACCAAAAAGGATTCGTCGTAATGCGTTACATTCTAATATTTTTAGCCATTGTTGCCGCATTCTGGTTGGGTATTTATGCGGTTGATCATTCCTCAGATATTGTAATCAAATATCAATGGAATGAGAATCCAATGAGCGTCACCCTGACCAGTACAACCTTGTTGATTGCTGGTCTTTTGGGCTTGATTGGTTTGTATATTTTCTTTAGTTTGATAAAGTTTTTCTTTGGGTTACGTAAGCGTTTAAAGAATAGAAAGATAGCAAAACTAACCACCAAAGCGAGCCAAGATCTAACTAATGGTTTGGTGCAATTCTCAGAAGGGCATTGGGAGCAATCAGAAAAAATATTACTCAGCAATGTTAAATACTCTGAAACACCGTCACTGAATTACTTGGTTGCTGCGCGTTCTGCACATATGCAAGAAGCTTTTGAAAGGCGTGACGCTTATCTGAAAGCCGCAAGCGAGCAGGGTGGTGATGTGCAAACGGCAGTATCTGTCTCTCAAGCTGAGATGCAATTTGCAGGTGACCAATTAGAGCAAGCTCGCGCGACATTGGTTCGCTTGTTAGAAGGTGCTCCAAAACATCCTTACGCAATCAAACTACTGGCGCGAGTTTATTACAAGCAAGAAGATTGGAAGAACTTGTTTTCATTACTGCCTGATTTAAACAAACAAGGCTTGATTAAACCGGAAGATCGTGAAAAATATGAAGCAACGGCTTTAAAGGGAATCTTCCTTACATTGGCTCAAAATAATGACAAGCAACAACTTCAAGCGTTGTGGAAGCGCTTGCCTGCGGACATTAAAGAGAAACCTCAGGCAGTTCTTTTGTACTGTCGAGCATTAAGTGATGCAGGTGATACCAATACAAGTGATAAGTTGTTAGTGGCATCGCTTAATAAAAATTGGGATGAACAACTCATTGAGCGCTACGGAAAAATAGAACATCAGGCGTTAGGATCGGCTATTAAGACAGGTGAAAAGTGGTTGCTTGAGCATGAAAAAAGCCCAATGCTTTTATTAACACTGGCTCGTTTGCACCGTAAATATCAGCTTTGGGGCAAGAGTAAGTCTTATTATAATGCTAGTTTAAACTTTTCGCCGTCGGCAGAAGCTTACCTAGAGTTTGCTGAAATGCTTGAAGAACTTGGCGAACATGAAAATGCTCAAGTTTGTTACAAACAAGGATTGAACTACAGTATCCATCGTAAAGGTGTAATGCTTAATCTTAAGTCGACAAGAGCCGAGCCTGCGTTAGCCGTTGTACCTGCTCGTAGAAAAGGTGATGAACATTTTGTTGGGAATATATAAAGTTCTAGTAATCGTTAAAAAAATAGACGAGCTATCATGTAAAACTAGGGGGGTGTGCTTTAAAAATGGTTGCTGTCTGAGATTACTTTAGATCGCCAACCAACGCTATATGATAGTTTTCAGGCACAGGAGATACAGCATGCGTGTAGTTATCATGATCAATGCCCATATAGATTGGCGACCCCTTCTTTGCTGCTTCTACCATCGAGTTGTCTAATTCAAAACGCATAAAGTGAACGGCTGAGGTTTTCTCTTCTGTTTCGCGTTCTAAGTCTTCATTGCTAATCGCATATACTTTATTAAAACCTTCAACTTGCATCCAAGTTTGGCGATCAATACCGATGAGGTTTGCGAGCGCTTCTATACGTTCGTCCACATCAACGTATTCGAGCATCATTGTGCCTTTCCAATTTGTTCCATCTGGAATCAATGGATTATAAGTATCTAATTCTTCTTGAATGCCTTCAGCATCAAATATTTTTTCTGCACGCAGCATCTCTTGTATTTGATATTTGATGGTAGTCGGGTCTTCAAAATACATTGTTACATTTGGACCAATGGCTAGGTTACGGTTTTTTTTGTGCGCCATAACTTCGGAGCGCATGTCGCTACGCATTTCTTGATATTTCTCTAGAGAAAAAAGGTCGTCTCTTGTTAGTTGTTGTGCCATTATTTTTATCCTCTCCTGCCGTTATAAGCCGTAAGCCATGCGTAATAATGTGAGTGGGTGATGAGGCTTGGTGTCACTCTCCCCCTTTTCTTTTAAACCGTTACCAATTTGATGTCCTGCCATCGGGCAGTCACTACTGTAATAATTTGATTCTGCCTTTTGTACTTTTGTTACTACAGGGCGGCAAATTTTCATTGATATTTCGTGGTATTCCGCTTTCACTGCGTAAGTGCCATCATGCCCAGAACAACGATCTATTGTTTCGATAGAGGTATCTTGAATTAGCTGAAGCAAGTCTCTGGTTTTAAGTCCCATATTTTGAACGCGCAAATGACAAGCGGCATGGTAAGCAATTTTGCCAAGTGATTCTTTGAAGTTAGTATTCAATAAATCTTTTTTGTGGCGCAGCATTAAATACTCAAACGGATCAAAGATGTGTTCTTTAACCTTTTGCACATCCGCTTCATCGGGGAACATCAAAGGTAGCTCTTGCTTAAACATCAACACACAAGAGGGTACTGGCGCGATTATATCCCAGCCTGCATCAATCATTTTTACCATTTCAGGAATATTTACATTCTTGGCGTGTTCGACGGCTTTTAAGTCGCCTAGCTCTAATTTTGGCATCCCACAACAAACTTCTTTATCGACTAAAGTGACGGGAATTTCATTGTGAGTTAATACCTTGCCTAGGTCTTCGAGCAAATGTGGCTCATTGCGATTGCCATAACAAGTGGCGAATATGGCAACCTTGCCCGTTGTTCTGCCTGCTGGATTTGCTTCGTTGTATCGTTCGGCGCTTTCTGAAAAGTCTCTAGCAATAATCTTACGTCCCGTAGTGCTGTGGTATTCGGGTAGCACGGCATCAGGGTGAATACCTAAAACGCTTTTAAGTGCCTTGCGCGCCAAACCATTTTTATTACTAGCATTTACAATACTCGATACAACAGGAATACCAGCGAGATTGCCGACGGTGTCGGTTGCGGATAAAATTTTGTCACGTGTTTTTACATCACCTTTTTTAAGCTTGATGGCTTTTGCACGTAACATTAAATGAGGGAAATCGACATTCCATTCGTGCGGTGGCGTGTACGGACATTTTGTCATGTAGCACAGGTCGCACAAGTAGCATTGATCGACGACTTTCATAAAGTCTTTTTTATCAACACCATCGACTTCAAAGGTATCTGATTCATCAACCAGATCAAACAAGGTGGGAAAAGAATTACATAGGCTTACACAACGGCGACAACCGTGACAAATATCGTAAACACGCTCTAGTTCTTTGTTAAGCGAATCTTCGTTATAAAAATCAGGATTTTTCCAATCAAGGGGATGCCTTGTGGGTGCTTCTAAATTGCCTTCGCGTGCTGCCATTTTTCCCAACCTTTAATAAATTTGTTCCCTTCTTCTAAAAAAGAAGAAGGGAAGATAGACTTAATCAGAATTGATTAGCTATCTAGGTTATCTAACGCTTTTTGAAAACGGTTTGCGTGTGAACGCTCCGCTTTGCCTAAAGTCTCAAACCAATCCGCAATCTCATCAAATCCTTCTTCACGAGCTGCTTTTGTCATGCCAGGGTACATATCTGTGTACTCGTGGGTTTCACCGGCGATAGCAGATTTTAAGTTATCACCTGTTGCACCAATAGGTAAACCTGTTGCTGGATCACCGGTTTCTTCTAAATACTCTAAGTGTCCATGTGCATGGCCAGTTTCGCCTTCTGCGGTTGAACGGAATACGCTTGCTACATCGTTGTATCCTTCTACATCAGCTTTTGCTGCAAAGTATAAGTAACGACGATTTGCTTGAGACTCACCTGCAAATGCATCCTTTAAGTTTTGCTCAGTTTTGCTTCCTGCGAGAGACATATTTTTTCTCCATCTGGTTATTGTTAATAAATATTATATTTTTTGTATAAACCCCTTTAAGTAAAAATACTACGGGGACTATGAATATAGGAGGGAAGTAATGATAGGTCTAATTAAATAAATAGAATGTATCAATCTAAAAAAGCGATTAATGAATCTATGTTGTGAAATTAGATACTCTGCTCAAGGTCAAGAAAATTACCGCGATTTATATAGGCATTGCCCAACACCTCAGGCGCTTTAAATATTTTCCTTTTTTACGTACAACCACGTTTTTCTCTTATGAGAAAATGATATAAATTATTTATAGATATTATTTCATTTGTTCTTGAGAGGTAACATACAAGAGGGGTGTGCATCGCAATCATAAGAAAGTTTGGCGAGAGCAATAGCAACCACGCTTTTTTTTGTGTAATCTATGCGAAATTCTGGAACCTTTCCATGTAAAGGTCTCAGGCTATCAGAGGTCTTAATTAATATGTCTACAAACTATAAAAGAATATTACTCAAACTGAGTGGCGAAGCCTTGATGGGCAAGCAAGACTTTGGGATTGATTCAGAAGTCTTGACAAAAACAGCAGCTGAGGTTGTTAATCAGTTAAATGCAGGCACAGAAATTGGCTTGGTTATTGGTGGCGGTAATATATTTCGCGGAGCAGGTTTAGCGCAAGGCGGGATTGATCGCGTTAGTGCCGACCAAATGGGGATGTTGGCAACGGTAATGAATGCACTTGCGATGCAGGATGCAATTAAGAAACAAGGCAAGAAATGTCGCGTTATGTCAGCCTTAAAAATTGACCAGTTAGGAGAAGAGTTTTCTGCACTTCGTGCCCGAGAATATTTATCTCAAGGCGAGGTTGTTATCTTTGCTGCAGGCACAGGTAATCCTTATTTCACAACGGATACAGCTGCGAGCTTACGCTCTATCGAGATTGAGGCAGATTTAATATTGAAAGCCACTATGGTTGATGGTGTTTATGATTCTGACCCTAAAAAGAACCCTGATGCCGTACGTTATGAAACCTTGGGCTTTAACGAAGCTATTGCAAAAGAACTAGGTGTAATGGATTTAACAGCAATGGTATTATGTCGTGAGAATAATATGCCTTTGTGTGTATTTGATATGTTTGAAGCAGGTGCATTAGCAAAGATTGTAGGCGGTGATAAATCAACAGGAACGATTGTTGAAGTAAAAGCTTAAGTGTCATGTAAAAGTGGGGGGGTGTGCTTTCAGTCGATAGACTTAAAGATATTTCTAATTGCGAAAAAGATTAAACTTTTTTGCACGAGAAACACACATAATCCTAATATAGTTGTAATTATAGAAAGTTAAGTTCTAAAGAGAAGGTGGAACACAGATGATAAATGAAATAAAGAAAGATGCAGGTATCCGTATGGATAAAAGTATCGAATCACTCAAGACTGAATTAGCAAAGGTACGCACGGGTCGTGCACACCCTAGTTTGCTAGAGCATATCACTGTGGATTATTACGGTGCACAAACGCCACTCAGTCAAGTAGCTAGTATCGGTGTTGAAGATGCGAGAACATTAACTGTAACGCCGTGGGAAGCACCTTTAGTTCAAGCCATCGAAAAAGCTATTATGAATTCTGACTTGGGATTGAATCCAAACTCGGCAGGCACCGTGATTCGTATTCCGATGCCACAGCTTACCGAAGAGCGTCGCCGTGACTTGGTTAAAGTCGTAAAGCATGAAGGTGAGAATTGTAAAATAGCCATTCGTAATATTCGTCGTGATGCAAACTCAGATTTTAAATCTTTAGAAAAAGAGAAGGAAATTTCTGAAGATGATGAACGTAATGCACAAGAAGCAATTCAAAAACTAACAGATGAGCATGTGAAGACTATTGATGAGCTTATCGTGCTTAAAGAAGCGGACTTGATGAAGGTTTAAAGTTTCTAGGTAAATAATAGAAATTTTCCTGACTATGGATACAGAACAAAACATTCCACGCCACATTGCCATTGTACTGGACGGCAATGGTCGTTGGGCTAGAGCAAAACGTCGACCTCGTTTTATGGGGCATAAAAAAGGTGTTGAAGCTGTTCGTGAAATTGTAAAAGCGTGTGGAGCCTTAAATGTTGAATGTTTAACGCTCTTTGCTTTTAGTAGCGAAAATTGGAAACGCCCCGAAGAAGAAATAAAAAATCTAATGGGTTTGTTTATGTTGGCGTTAGATCGCGAAGCAAAGTCCATGGCGCGCAATAATGTCAAACTCCAAATTATTGGGGATCTCAGTTTTTTCTCCGAAAAGCTCCAAGTGAAAATCAAGCAAGTAGAAGAACTTACAGCGCATTGTGATGGGTTACGGCTTATTATTGCTGCTAATTATGGTGGGCGTTGGGATATTACACAGGCGGCTAAATTGCTAGCAAAAAAAGTGGCATCAGGTGAAATGGATGCTGATCTGATCAATGAAGATGACATTTCATCCCAATTAACAACCGCTGGTTTACCTGACCCTGATTTGTTTATTCGAACGGGTGGAGACAAGCGGATTAGCAATTTTTTAATTTGGCAGATGGCGTATGCTGAACTGTATTTCACTGACGTTCTATGGCCAGACTTTGATCAAAATGAATTACATAAAGCGATTGCGGACTATTCTTCACGCCAACGTCGTTTTGGTAAAACAAGCGAACAGGTCATAGCGGACGAAGTCGCGTCATCTAAATAGGGAATTATAATGGATTCAGCTCTCAAACAGCGTGTCATTACAGGCGTATTGCTCATTGTTGCCGTATTATTGGGTGTACTGTTGTTGCCGAATACTGCCTTTGCAGTGGCTGCTTTAATTGTTTTTGTCAGTATCGGTGGCTGGGAGTGGGGCAAGTTAGTTTCTTTTGATGGTTTTAGTCGCGGACTGTTTGTAGTTGCTTTATTAGGCACAGCGCTTACGGCTTATATGGTAAATGATTTACGTTGGGCTTTTATCGTTGCAGGTGTTGTTTGGTGGGTGGCTGTTCTAGTCTTGCTGGCAATTTATGAGCAAGGTTCGTATTTTTATAAAAATTATCCGTGGTTATTACGCCTTACGGCATTCTTGGTGCTTGTTCCTGCATGGATTGCTTTAATCACTTTGCATCAGCATTACCCTTCGCTTGTTTTGTATTTGATATTTTTAGTCGCTATAACCGATAGTGGTGCGTACTTTACGGGCAAAGCTTTTGGTAAAAATAAGTTAGCGCCTGAATTAAGCCCTGGGAAAACACGAGAAGGTATGTTTGGTGGCGTGGCGGGTGCAGTTATTTGGTCTATATTGGGTGCTTGGTTCTTTGGATTGCCGTCGACGGATTTTATCTACTTTGTTTTATTGTCTCTAGTGGTTGCATTTATATCGGTTGCAGGAGATTTATTTGAAAGCTTAATTAAGCGAGAAGCGGGGCAGAAAGATTCTGGTAATATTTTGCCAGGGCATGGCGGAATTTTAGATCGTGTTGATGGATTGATTGCCACACTGCCTTTATTCACCTTAGGCATTTTCTGGGGTGCTATGCCCATATGAGTGATGGTAAGCCATATGGTATCTGTATATTAGGTGCTACGGGTACGATTGGTGTTAATACCTTAGATGTAATTGCACGGCATCCTAATCAATATCATGTGGTTGCGCTTTCCGCTAATAGCAGCGTAGAAAAACTATTGCAACAATGTTTAGATGTTAACCCCCAATATGCAGTGATGGTTGATGAAAATGCTGCAGAACAGTTAGAACATCATTTAAAAGTGGGGGGGTGTGCTACACAAGTATTATCAGGCAAACAAGCTTTAGAAGAAATAGTAGTATTGCCAGAAGTTGATTATGTGATGGCTGCCATCGTCGGCGCGGCAGGTTTGTTACCAAACTTAGCGGCGGCAAAAGCAGGTAAGCGAGTCATGCTCGCTAATAAAGAATCACTCGTAATGTCGGGCAAGCTCTTTATGGATGCTATCCATGATAATCGTGATAAGGGTGCTGAATTATTGCCCATAGATAGCGAGCATAATGCTATTTTCCAATCCATGCCCCCGCTTGTCGAAGGACAACAACAAAAAGCGGGTGTTACAAAAATTCTCCTAACAGCATCTGGAGGTCCTTTTCGGACGTGGGATATTGGTGCATTAAAAGATGTTACGCCTGAGCAGGCGGTGGCGCACCCAAACTGGGTGATGGGTCAGAAAATATCGGTAGATTCTGCAACAATGATGAATAAAGGGCTGGAAGTTATTGAAGCTTGTTGGTTGTTTGATGTGCCTGAGGATCAGATTCAAGTGGTGATTCATCCACAAAGCATGATTCATTCAATGGTTTCTTATACGGATGGCTCGGTGTTGGCACAGCTGGGTAACCCCGATATGCGTACACCCATCGCTTATGCGCTCGGTTATCCCAAAAGAATTGATTCAGGCGTTTCACAGTTGGATATTTTTGATGTGGCACGATTAGATTTTGAGAAGCCAGATTTTGAAAGGTATCGCTGTTTGCAATTAGCTTATGATGCGCACCGCATTGGTGGTTATGCAACGATTGCTTTAAATGCTGCGAATGAAATGGCAGTTGATGCATTTTTAAATAAACGGATTAGCTTTACTACAATACCACTTGTCATAGAAAACGCGCTTGAGCAAGCTCCTACAGGGACACCTGAGAAAATAGATGATATACTTGCACAAGATTTAAGCAGTCGTGATCAGAGTAAACGGTATATTTCTGGCTTATAAAAAATAACATCAATATTTAAATTATCTAAAGAAAATAATATGGCAACAGCACTTACAATACTCATCGCTATCGCAGCCTTCATCGTAGCGATAGCAATTCTCGTAGGCATTCATGAATTTGGACATTTTTGGGTGGCTCGTATATTAGGTATAAAAATTATACGTTTCGCCATTGGCTTTGGAAAGCCCCTTTGGACGTATAAATCCAAAGATAAAGATCAAACAGAATACGTTTTAGCTGCTATTCCTATGGGTGGTTATGTAAAAATGTTGGATGAACGTGAAGGCGATGTAGACCCAAGCGAAAAGCATCGGGCATTTAATACTCAACCAGTGTGGAAGCGTTTTTTAGTGGTGCTTGCGGGGCCTGTGTTTAATTTTATATTCTCAATTGCTGCGTTTGCACTTTTAATGATGATGGGCGTCGATTCTGTGCGTCCTTATGTGGGGGATATTGCACCAAACACACCTGCTGCTAAATCAGGCTTTGAGATAAAAGACAAAATAGTTGCCATCAATGATATTGAAATTGAATCAATGCGTCAGGTGCGATTAACCCTTCTTAACGAATATTTGATAGATCCTAAGTTAACCATACATGTTGAAACACGTTCTGGGAGTCAAGCAAGCCGTTCACTAGATTTAAGTAATACCGCATTGTTGGCAGATGAAGGAGATTATTTCTTAAAAACAGGTATGGACTTTTGGCGACCACCAGTGAGTTCAATTAGTGTGGGGAAAGTGCTGCCTAAGACAGCCGCAGAGGTTGCAGGTGTTAAAGCCGATGATAAATTGGTAAGTGTTGATGGTGAAAAAGTTGTATCAGGTAAGTTTTTCTCGGAATATATAAATGCACATGCAGGAAAATCAGTGCAACTTGGTATAGAGAGAAAGGGTGATAATATAGTATTAGCTATCACTCCGCGCCTAACAGAGTATGAGGGGAAAAAGCGTGGTCAGATAGGTGTTGGTTTGGTCGCTAACTATGCTGAAGAGGAAAGAAAAGATTTGTTTTTTACACGTAAGGCTTCTTTTGGCGAATCATTAAAATTTGGCGTTACAGAAACCTACGACTTATCGATTATGACACTCAAAGTAATGGGTAGATTAATTACAGGAAAAGCATCATTAAAGAATATATCTGGTCCAGGTACTATTGCTAGTTTTGCAGGAAAGAGCGCGTTAATCGGGTTTTCTGCCTTTCTCACGCTGATGGCAATTGTGAGTTTGAGCCTTGGAGTGTTAAATTTACTACCGATACCCATGCTAGATGGAGGGCATTTAATGTACTACATCATCGAATTGGTCAAGGGAAGTCCAGTTTCAGAAAGGGTTGAAGCGATTGGAGTGCGTATAGGGATGGGTATAGTTGGCGTTCTGATGGTAGTGGCTATCTATAATGATCTTGATCGATTTACAAGCTGGATAGCAAGTTAACGATCACTGTAATAATAAAAGTTAGGGTAATAATATGAAAAACCAAGTAATTAAAGCTTCTTTAGCTGGTTGTTTGCTAGCGTTAAGTCAAGGTGTTTGGGCTGATAGTTTTGTTCTTAAAGATGTTCAAGTTAGCGGTTTAGAACGTGTTGCCGCTGGTACTGTTCTTAGTAATGTCCCTGTTCGTGTTGGTCAAACATTTGATGACAATATGACGGCAGGTATTGTTCGCTCTCTCTTTAAAACTGGATTATTTGATGATGTAAAAATCAGCAGACGTGGCAATGTTTTATTGGTAAATGTTCAAGAGCGTGCCGCCGTTGGCGATATCAAAGTTTCTGGAAATCATGTTATTCCTACAAAAGCACTTTTAGCTGCACTGAAACAAGCGGGAGTAGCTAAAGGACGACCTTTAGATAAGTCAGCGCTAAACAAAATTCAGAAAGAAATAAAGCAACAATATCTCGCTCGTGGTAACTATGCAGCGAATGTTGAAACAAAACTTCAAAAACTTCCTCGTAACCGCGTCGGTGTGAATATAAAAGTTCAAGAGGGTGGTGTTGCACGTATTAAGCGTTTGAAGATTAGTGGCAACAAAGCATACTCAGAAGCAACATTAATGAAGTTACTTGAGTCAGGCACGAGAGGTAAGGTTGCTTTCCTGAGCAGTCGTGACAAGTACTCAAAAGAAAAATTAGTGGGTGATATTGATAAGCTCACATCGTTCTACCGTGATAGAGGTTATTTAAATTTTGAAGTGCTTTCAACCCAAGTCGCTTTATCAAAAGATAAAAAATCTGTTTTTGTTAATCTAAATATTAAAGAAGGTGATCAATACCGTGTTGGTAAGGTCAAAGTGGTTGGTGATACAGGCTTAAGTAATACCGAAATACAAAGACTTCTTACGCTAAGAGAAGGACAGATTTTCTCACAAACCAAGCTAGCTGAAACACGTAAAAACGTAAAAAATAGATTAGGTAAAGATGGTTTCGCATTCTCTCGTATTGGCATACTGCCGAAGGTGGACAATGTTAATAAACGTGTTGATCTTACTTTTCAAGCAGAGAAAGGTCAGCGCACTTACGTTAGACGAATCAATATCCGTGGTAACTTTCGAACAAAAGAAGAAGTTTTCCGTCGTGAAATGCGTCAGCTAGAGAGTTCTTTCCTTTCAAAACAAAAGGTCGTGCGTTCAAAAGAACGTATTCAACGTTTGCCTTTTGTTGAGAGTGTAAAAATAACAACATCTCCTGTCGCAGGTCGTAGTGATCAGGTTGATTTGGATGTCATTGTTAGCGAAAAATCATCAAATAGATTCAATGCCGGTGTTGGTTACTCTGGTAACAGCGTAACCTTTAATGTTGGGCTTACACAAAATAACTTTATGGGAACAGGCAAGAGTTTGTCAGTCTCTGCAGTTAATAGTAAGTCAACTAAAAGCTTTCGTGTCAGTCATAACAACCCCTATCATACCGTTGATGGTGTAGGTCGTGGTTTCAATGTTTATTACAACAAGACAGATGCCATTGAAGATGATTTGTCTGACTACAGTAGTAATGCATATGGTGCTGATATTAACTACACCATACCATTAACAGAGGATAACTCTTTACGCTTTAGCATTGGTGGTGAGCATCGTGAGATTATTACATCAAGTCTAACGCCAGATCATATTAAAGATTTTGTTACTGATAATGGTGACAATTATAATAATATTTTAGGGAAGGTAAGCTATGTGCATGATACACGTGATCGTTTCTTATTCCCGACAAAAGGTCAAAGACAAAGCATTGCTTTAGAGGTTGGCTTGCCAGGTAGTGATCTTGAATACTACAAGCTTAAATACAGAGCAGCTAAGTACTTGCCTGTAACAGAGAAAATGACTTTTGCACTAAAAGGCGGAATTTCATACGGAGAGGGTTTTGGAGATACTAAAGATTTACCATTTTTTGAGCGCTTCTATGCAGGTGGTATCAGCACGGTTAGAGGTTTTGATAATAATAGCCTAGGTCCTAAAACTAAGGTAAATAATGTAGAAAATAAAGACCCTGCTGGTGGTAACCTTGCGGTTAATGCTCGAGCTGAACTACTCTTCCCAGTACCTTTTGCTGAAGACGTGAAAGGTTTGCGCATGAGTGCTTTTGTTGATGCGGGTAATGTATATAAAGACTTTGATACATTTGAAGCGGACGATATTCGTTATTCAGCAGGTCTCTCGGCGACTTGGATATCACCGCTGGGTCCGTTTACACTAAGCTATGCGAAGCCTCTTAATGCTGACCCGCAGGATGAGATTCAAGAGCTACAATTCTCAATAGGTGCAAGCTTCTAATTTGTAGTAAGTGTATTAATAATATTGATTTACAAAGCACACCCCCCTAGTTTTACATCATGTAAAACTAGGGGGGTGTGCTTTTTTTGTGTTGATCCATTCAAAGACCTCTAATAGTGTTAAATTCTGCTGACTCTAGTACAATCGGTAGCCATGATTAGACTTAAACAACAAAGTGATAAAATAAAAGGTAATAAACACACAGTACTTATTGCCTTTTCTGTATTTATAAATATGCTTTTTATAAGTCTTTTTTCGGTGGCTTATGCAGAAGATGCGGTTTCTGTTGGTGTAGTTAATGTGACGTTTCTAATGGAAAATGCACCACAAGCAGAGGTAGCGAGTAGCAACTTAAAAGATAAGTTTTTACCACAAGAGCAGAAACTTGCCGAAGACTTGGAGCAAATTAATGGCTTAGAGATTGGGTTAAAAGAACTAATTGTATCAAAAGAAAATGCTGATATAAGACGACAAAAAGAAAGAGAGTTGCGCTCTCGTAAACGAGCACGTAGCCGATCTTTACAAGACTTTAGAGAAGAGTTACGTTTTGCCAGAGATGCGGCACTTGATGTTGTTCAAAAAGAAGTTTTCAGTGCGATCGACGAAGTAAGAAAAGAAAAAAATATAGATATTATTCTTCAAGATTATATTTCTGCTAGCCAACGCGTTGATATAACACCTGTGGTATTAGGCTTTCTTAAAAAGAAGCTTGAGATTGATACTAAGGCAAAAGAAAGTCAATGATACTGACTCTTGAAAAGCTGGCTGAGCTTACGGAATCAAAAGTTAAAGGGGATGGTAGTTGTCAGCTACAGGGTGTAATGTCCCTAGAAGAGGCTGGTGAAGGTCAAATAAGCTTTGTTAGTAACCCAAAGTATAAAAAACACCTTGAGGCAAGCAAAGCATCTGCTGTTGTTCTATCGCCAGTACTGGCAAAGGATTATTCTGGCAATGCATTGATTAATGATGATCCTTATTTAACCTTCGCTAAAACAGTTTCGATCTTCCATACAAAAAAGATACCACTGCCGTTGATTCATCCAAGTGCTGTTATAGCGGATAGTGCGGTAATAAGTAAACAAGCAACTATTGCTGCTAATGTTGTCATAGAACCTGATGTGGTTATTGAAGATGAGGTTATCGTTGGAGCGGGTAGTTTCATCGGTGAACGCTCCGTACTCAAAAAGAATGTTCAGTTGTATCCCAATGTAACGCTTAATTCGGACACAAAAGTAGGAAAAAATTCAATCATTCATTCTGGTGCCGTCATTGGAGCCGATGGTTTTGGTTTTGCCCCTCAAAAAGATAAAAGTTGGTATAAAATATTACAAGTGGGTAACGTGATTATTGGTTCAGATGTGGAAATTGGAGCGAATACTACTATAGACCGTGCTGCACTGGGTTCGACCGAAATAGCTAATGGCGTAAAACTTGATAACCAAATACAAGTAGGTCATAACGTAAGTATTGGCGAACACACGATTATTGCAGGAGGAGCACTAATTGCGGGTAGTACGCAAATAGGAAAAACCTGTCAAATTGGAGGTGCAGCAGCAATAGGTGGACATTTAAAAATAGCTGATAATGTCATTATTTCTGGCAGGGCTATGGTAATAAGCTCAATTAACGAAGCAGGTGTGTATTCGTCGGGTATTGTAATCGAAGAAAATAAAAAATGGCGACGTAACGCGGCTCGTTTTAGACAATTAGATGAAATGGCAAAAACAATAAAGCGCTTAGAGAAAAAATTAGAAGAGCGTGAAGAAGGGGGTTTATCTTGAGTGAAAATACGAAAGAAACTTTAATGGATGTAACTGAGATAAGGCGTTTTCTAGAGCATAGATACCCTTTTGCTCTTGTTGATAGAGTGACTCAACTTGAAGCAGGAAAAACCATAAAGGCTCTTAAAAACGTCACAATTAATGAGCCTTTTTTCAATGGGCATTTTCCTCATAAACCTATAATGCCAGGTGTTTTAATTATTGAAGCTCTGGCGCAAGCAACAGGTTTGTTGGGTTTTAAAACCATGAGTGATATACCTCAAGACGATTTGCTCTATGTGTTGGTTGGTCTTGATAAGGTTAAATTTAAGAAGCAGGTTATTCCTGGCGATCAGCTAGAGCTACGCGCTGAGATAATCCGCCATAAAGGGAAGTTGTGGATATTTAAAGCAGAAGCTCGTGTTGATGGTGCTGTTGTAGTATCAGCAGAAATTAAATGCGCAACAACAAAAGTAGATTAAGGGTCAAAGGTCAATGAGTAAAATACACCCAACCGCCATTATCGATTCAAAAGCAGAGCTTGCTGATGATGTAGAAGTATCTCCTTATGCCATTATTGGTGCAGGCGTTAAAATTGATAGTGGTACATGGGTTGGTCCGCACACGGTTATCGAAGGTCCAACAACCATAGGTAAAGAAAATCGTATTTTTCAGTTTGCATCGGTAGGTGCAGAGCCTCAAGATAAAAAGTATAAAAAAGGCGAACAGACAACTTTAAGTATTGGCGATCGAAATGTCATTCGTGAAAGTGTCACCATCAACCGCGGCACATCTCAAGATATTGGTAAGACAGTCATTGGTGATGATAACTGGATTATGGCTTACGTCCATATTGCTCACGATTGTATCGTTGGGAATAACACGATATTTGCCAATAATGCGACCCTTGCAGGGCATGTAACGATTCATGACTATGCTATTTTGGGTGGTTTTACATTAGTGCATCAATTTTGTCACATAGGTGAATACGCTTTCACAGGTATGGGCACGCAGTTGGGTAAGGATTTGCCTCCTTTTGTGATGGCATTTGGTGCGCCAGGAATCCCACGCGGTATTAATAATGAAGGCTTAAAACGCCATGGTTTTGATGATGACGTGCGTAAGAAAATAAAAAATGCTTATCGTACTTTATACCGTAAAGATCTGCCATTTAAAGAAGCGATAGCGCAACTTCAAGAGCAATCTTCATCTGATCGTTCCATCAAACAGATGGCAGACTTCTGCGAAAGAAGCCAGAACGGTCGTGGCATCATCCGTTAGGTATTATTAAATACTATGCGCATAGCCATCGTAGCAGGGGAAGTATCAGGCGATATCCTTGGTAGTCGTTTAATTAATTCATTGAGAGAGTTGTATCCTAATGCCACGTTTGAAGGGGTTGCAGGGGATGAGATGCAACAGGCGGGTTGTGTTTCTTTATACTCAATGGAACGGCTTTCTATCATGGGCTATGTCGAAGTTCTACCTCGTTTGGTAGAACTTTTGAAAATGCGAAAAGCACTGATTAATCGCTGGAGTCAAAATCCTCCTGATTTATTCATTGGTATTGATGCTCCAGACTTTAACCTCAAGCTTGAAAAAAAACTCTTTGATGCTGGAGTAACTGCGGTTCACTATGTCAGCCCATCTGTTTGGGCGTGGAAAGAAGGGCGTGTTAAAAAAATGAAAAATGCAATGGATTTGATGCTAACACTCTTTCCATTTGAAGTTGATTTCTATAAGAAGCACGCTATTCCAGCGGAGTTTGTTGGGCATCCTTTGGCAGATGAAATTCCATTGAAGACAAATGTCGAGGAGGCAAGAAAAGCACTTTCATTGCCTGAGGAAGCTTTTATTTTAGCTGTGCTTCCTGGGAGTAGGGTGGGGGAAATAAATCGCATTGCACCAGACTTTCTGCAAGGATTGAAAGAGTTGCAGCAGCAACACCCTGATTGGTTATTTGTCACGCCCATGGTCAATAAAAAGCTAAAAGATGCTTTCGAGGCAATCAAACAAGAAGTGGCTCCGAATGTCCCAATCAACTATATAAAAGGGCAATCCCGCACCGTGATGACAGCATCTAATCAGATATTGATGGTGTCTGGTACGGCTGTTTTAGAAGGAATGTTAATAGGTCGTCCAATGGTGGCGGCATATCGTGTTGCTCCGCTCACGGCGCGTATAATCCGCCTATTTAATATGATAAAGTCAAAATATTATACGTTGCCCAATAATTTAGCAGATGAATATTTAGTACCTGAACTGATACAAGAAGGTATAACAAAAGAGAACATTGTTAGAGAAGTGGAAAGGCAGTTTATGCAAAGCGAGGAGCAACACAATCACATGCTTGGTCGATTTAATGAAATACATAAACAGCTAAAACAAAATGCGAGTGCGCGAGCAGCAAAAGCTCTTTTTAATTTAATAGAAGCTAAAAAAGCAGAGTCCAAGAAATGAGCGTACGATTAGTTGCAGGTGTTGATGAAGTGGGGCGAGGCCCGCTTGCAGGTGCAGTAGTTGCAGCTGCTGTTATTTTAGACCCAGAGAATTGGATAGAAGGCTTGGCAGATTCAAAAGTATTGAGTGAAAAGAAACGTAATGAGCTGGATGTTATTATTAGAGAAAGAGCACTGTCGTGGTCACTGGGGCGAGCAGAAGTCGAAGAAATTGATGAAATTAATATTCTACAAGCAAGCCTATTGGCAATGAAGCGAGCGGTAGAAGGGCTTTCAGTAGCCCCCGATCATTTGAAAATTGATGGCAATAAGCCAATAAAAATGAAATTATCGATGGAAACCATTGTCAAAGGTGATTCAAAAGTAGCATCCATTAGCGCTGCCTCAATTATTGCTAAAGTCGCTCGTGATAAAGAAATGATAGAATTAGACAAGCAACATCCCGAATACGGTTTTGCTTGTCATAAGGGCTACCCGACCAAGATGCACCGAGAAGCATTAATTAAATACGGTGCGCTTTGTTGTCACCGTAGAAGTTTTAAGCCTGTTAGAGATGTACTCAAATAAAAGTGAGAATAATACTATGTCAAAACCAAAGCTAATCAGTTTTAAACTTTGCCCCTATGTTCAACGCAGTGTCATATTACTCAAAGAAAAAGGTGTGGATTATGATATTGAATACATCGATGTTTATGATCCACCAGAATGGTTTTTAGCCTTATCTCCTACGGGTAAGGTACCCATTCTTCAGGTGGAAGATACCGTTTTATTTGAGTCTGCCGTAATTGGCGAATATTTAGATGAAGTCTATACTCCACCACTTCATCCATCAGACCCTATCAAAAAAGCCCAAAATAGAGCTTGGATGGAGTTTACCTCACCCATGTATATGGGTACGTTTAATTTAATGATGGCGACGGATAAAGAAGCCGTCGATAAAGTCATTGAAGAATTTAATAAAAACCTTGCAGGTTTAGACAAGGCAATGGAAAATACGCCTTGGTTTAATGGAGCAGATTTTTCGATGGTAGATATTTCTGCCGCTCCATTGTTTGTGCGCTTAGCATTTTATAAAAACCACTGTGATCTTGATTTGCTTAAAGCATTTCCAAATCTTATAAAGTGGTCAGATGGCTTGCTAGCGCGTCAAAGTGTTATTGAATCCACCGTTGATGGCTTTGATGACATGTTATTATCGCGAATGAAACAAATAGGTAGCTACGTTAGAAAATAAAATAATGTAGTTCAATAATTTATGATTTCAAAATTAAGAAGAACGTTCACGTCCATTCTTCCTGTGGATGCCGGGCGTAGTGGTCATTGTAATGGTTGTGGTGCTTGTTGTGAATTACCCACGCGCTGCACTTTTTTGAAAACGGATTCCGAAGGCAAATCTACTTGTTCAATATACAAGTTCAGACCCCCAAACTGCCGTAAGTTTCCACGAAGCCAAGCCCAGCTTGATAGTGTGATTGAGACTTGTAGTTTCTCATTTGAGAAAGACCTGTCAGGTGAAACAATTAAGCTACGCTAAAAAGAAGAGACTGTTAAAGCATCATGTAAAAGTGGGGGGGGGTGTGCTTTACAAGTTATATTTATCCCTAAAAACCATGAGTAACTTCTCGACATGAGCTTCGTCCACCTTCGCCTACATACCGAATACTCGCTAGTCGATAGCACTATTCGCATCAAGCAGCTCATGCCTGCGGTAGAAGAAGGTGGCATGCCTGCGGTCGCCATGACCGATCAGAATAATCTTTTCGCAATGGTGAAGTTTTATCGTGCGGCGCGGACGCAAGGCTTAAAGCCAATCTTTGGGGTGGATGTTTTACTCGAAGATGAAGAAGACGATACACTGCTCTACCACATGATTTTGCTTTGCCAGAACAATGTGGGCTATCACAATATCACCAAGTTGATTTCACTCGCCTTTATGGAAGGGCAAAAACTAGGCGTGCCACGCGTGACGCGCAGTTGGATTGCCGAACATAGCGAAGGTGTTATTGCGCTTTCAGGTGCGCGAGATGGTGATGTGGGTTATTCATTGTTGGCAGGTAATCATGAGCAAGCCAAAACGCGCTTGCAAGAATGGCAAAAGATATTTCCTGATTGTTACTATCTTGAACTTCAACGTACAGGTAGAGAAAATGAAGATGAGTACTTTCATGCGGCAATAAAATTAGCCGAAGAAACAGGCACACCTGTTGTCGCGACCAACGATGCTCGCTTTTTAACTGCGCCAGATTTTGAAGCACATGAAGCACGCGTTTGTATTCACGATGGGTTTACCTTGGATGACGCGCGTCGCCCAAAGCTATACAGTGAGCAACAATATCTGCGTAGCGCCGATGAAATGATCGAGCTATTCAGCGATATTCCAGAGGCGATTGAAAACACCTTAGAAATTGCCAAACGATGCACAGTTGAATTAACGCTGGGTAAAAATTATCTACCTGCATTTCCTATTCCTGATGGGATGACCGAAGCGGAATTTTTCAGTGAAGAATCTCGCAAAGGTATGGAGTTACGCCTCGAAGAGTTATTCGATACAAGTGCAGATGATTTCGCAGAAATTAGAAAACCCTACGATGAGCGTTTGCAAGTTGAGCTAGATGTTATCAACGGGATGGGCTTCCCCGGTTACTTTTTAATTGTTGCCGACTTCATTCAATGGTCAAAAGACAATGATATTCCAGTTGGCCCAGGTCGTGGTTCAGGTGCGGGATCGGTGGTGGCGTATGCACTAAAAATCACCGATATTGACCCACTCAAATATGATCTGCTGTTTGAGCGATTTCTAAACCCTGAACGTGTTTCCATGCCCGATTTTGATATTGATTTCTGCATGGATAAACGTGATTTAGTTATCGACTATGTGGCGCGCACTTACGGACGTGACAAAGTTTCGCAAATTATTACCTACGGTACTATGGCTGCAAAAGCGGTAGTGCGTGATGTTGGACGAATCCTAAACCACCCTTATGGTTTTGTAGATCGTATTGCAAAACTGATTCCGTTTGAAATGAAGATGACGCTCACCAAAGCGATGGATCAAGAGCCAGACCTCAAAGAGCTTTATGAGGTGGACGAAGATGTCGCTACGCTGATGGATTTGGCGTTAAAGCTCGAAGGCTTGACGCGAAACGTAGGCAAACATGCTGGTGGCGTGTTGATTTCACCCAGCACTTTGGTGGATTTTACGCCACTTTATTGTGAAGAAGGTGGCGGTAGTATTGTTTCGCAATTTGACAAAGATGATGTAGAAGCTGTTGGCTTAGTAAAGTTCGACTTCTTGGGTTTGCGTAACCTCACTATTATCGACTGGGCGGTCAAAGCCATTAATGTTCAGCGCGAGAAAAAGGGCGAAGAGCCAATACGCATTGAAGATATTCCGCTAGATGATGAAAAATCATTCGAGTTACTGCAAGCGGCAAAAACAACGGCTGTATTCCAGCTAGAATCACACGGTATGAAGGAGCTTATCAAGCGCCTACATCCCGATGTGTTTGAAGATATTATCGCCTTGGTGGCATTGTATCGTCCCGGTCCATTGCAATCGGGCATGGTTGATGACTTTGTGGCGCGTAAAAAGGGTGATCAAAAAGTTACTTTTATGCATCCTGATTTAGAGCCTATTCTAAAGCCAACTTACGGCGTAATCGTCTACCAAGAACAGGTAATGCAAATTGCTCAGGTGTTGGCGGGTTACTCGCTCGGTGGCGCGGATATGCTGCGTCGTGCGATGGGTAAAAAGAAGCCAGAGGAAATGGCAAAACAGCGCTCCATCTTTATGGAAGGCTCGGCAAAAAATAATGTTGAAGCCAATAACGCGACTGAAATATTCGACCTCATGGAGTTGTTTGCCGAGTACGGTTTTAACAAATCTCACTCTGCCGCTTACGCACTAGTTTCCTATCAAACCATCTGGCTTAAAGCGCATTACCCCGCAGCGTTTATGGCGGCGGTATTATCGGCAGATATGGATAACACTGATAAGGTTGTGATTTTTGTCGATGATTGTCAGCAGTTAGATTTAGAGGTTGTACCACCTGATATCAATCGCTCAGAATACAAATTTATCAGCGAGCATGAAGGTAATGTCATCTTCGGATTGGGCGCAATTAAAGGCGCAGGTGAAAGCGCAATTGCCGAAATTATTGATGAGCGCAATGCCAATGGTCCGTTTAAATCATTAGCAGAAATGTGCCAGCGGGTTAAGTCACGAAAAATATCCAAACGTATTCTAGAAACGCTAATCAAAGCGGGCGCGTTTGATAGTTTGGGTCTAAACCGTAATACATTATTTGAAGGTTTACCTGAAATCGTGCGTATTGCTAATCAGCAACACCGTGACGATGAGATTGGGCAAAATGACTTGTTTGGCGGTTCTGTCGCAGTTACTCAAGATGAAAAAGTCACGCCTCACTTAGAAGAGTGGGGAGATAAAGAAAAACTTAGATTAGAAAAGCTCGCTATTGGGCTTTACTTAACAGGTCATCCCATCAATGCCTACGAAGAAGAAGTGAAGCAGTTAAGATCACGTTCTTTAAAAGAAATGGCAGAAGATAATGGCTTAGTAAAATATCAGAAAAAGCCCATCACTTTAGTCGGTTTAGTTTCTGCAATCCGCGTACAAAATACAGATCGTGGCAAGCGCGCATTCGTTACACTAGATGATAAAACGGCTTATTATGAATTGTTTATTTTCAGCAATGTATTCGAGCAATTTGAACACGTTATTCAAAAAGAAGAAGTGCTGGTGGTAGAAGGTTCGCTCAATTCAGACTACACCACAGGCGCAGTTCGTTTGCGTGTAGAAGCGCTACACAATATGGAAAGCGCGCGTAATCAATTCTTGCGACGTTTACAACTCAATATCGATAAAAGCCAAACAGCCAATGGCTTACTGGATAAGCTAGACGAACTTCTACCAACGACAATACAAACACCCGATAATCAAACACAAGCAGGACAATGCCCAGTGTTTATCACCTATGAAACAGACGATGAAAAAGTTGAATTACGCTTAGGCTCAGATGTCAGCGCACCTTTGGGTGATGATGATATAAAGCTACTGAAGAAGGCTTTGGGTGATGATCGGGTTAATCTTATTTATTAGTGAAATGCTAATTTTTAAAAGTTTGCAGACATATGCTGAATATCAGGGTGTGCCTTAAAATGCTCAATGGCATCATCAATCTCTTCAAGCATGGCTTGTTTATCTTTGCCTAGCACACCTTTCAAAACTAAATGATTAGAAACATGGTCGCTTCTGAAAATAGATTTATCTAAATCAGTATGCTCGATAAATGTTCGTATTTCTTCGCAAAGTTCAGCAGTGTTTAATGGCGTGAATTCTCCGCCAAAACCCGCTTCGACTTTTTCTTTTCCCTCACTAAAAAATAACACTAATGTTGCCAAGTAGTCTGGTTGGGTTTCGTTGACTAGTTTTGCAGAATTGATGGCATGTTGTTTGGAAAATTCTTTGCCACCCATGCCGTTGATAATCATGACCGATGATTTGATACCTGCTTCTTTAGCTTTGAGAATAGCATTTTTGGTAGATTCAAATGTTTCACCTTTGTTGATTTTTTTTAGCACCGTATCATCGCCAGATTCTGCGCCAATGTAGATTAAAGATAAGCCAAGTTCGCGGAGAAGTTTTAATTCATCAAGTGTTTTATTTTTCAGGTTTCTAGGCAAGCAATAAGCTGAAACACGCGTAACAGTCGGCAAGTATTCTCTAATTGCTTCTAAAATCTCTTTAATGCGACTAAGTGAGAGTGCCATCGCATCACCGTCTCCCAAAAATATCCTTCTTGTTTTTACCAGCTCTTCGCCACAACGTTTAATTTCTTCAATAACTTTATCTTTGGGTTTTGGTGCAAACTTCTTTTGTGGTGCGGTGTACATTTCACAAAAGGTGCAGTTATTCCAACTGCAGCCATTGGTGACTTGCAGAATGAGCGAGCGCCCTTCGCTAGGTGGGCGAAAGACGGGTTGGATATATTCTACGGGTGGTTCAATTAACATAGGTTGAGGATAGCAACATTCAGAGCTAAGTCATAAATAAAAATGGTAAATGTGGTATAACTAAGCTCCCTTTAATACAAACAATACAACATGGAGAATAGTGAATGAATATTTTAGCTTTTGGACCCAATGGTAGTGGTAAAGGCACGCAAGGCGCGATTGTAAAAGAGAAGTATGGTTTGGATCATATTGAGTCTGGCGCAATTTTTCGTGAGCATATTAAGGGTGGCACTGAGCTTGGCATGAAGGCAAAAGTGTTTATTGATAGCGGTGATCTTGTGCCTGATGAAATTACGATTCCGATGGTGCTAGAAACATTGGGTAATTCAAAAGATAAAGGTTGGCTGCTGGATGGCTTTCCTCGTTCTTTAGCGCAAGCAGAAGCTTTGGATAAGGCGCTGGATGAGTCGGGCATGGCGCTTGATTATGTGCTTGAGATTAACCTTGATCGTGAGATTGCAAAAGACAGAATCATGGGTCGTAGATTATGTGCGAATGATAACAATCACCCTAATCACATTGCCTTTGATGCTATAAAACCTGTAGAAAAAGACGGTGAGCTAGTGTGTCGTGTGTGTGGTGGTGAACTATCAATGCGTGCAGATGACCAAGATGCAGATGCGATTAATAAACGCCATGATATTTATTATGATGATTCAACTGGCACAGTGGCAGCGCTGAACTACTTTAAAAATAGTGGCAAATCAAAAGTCATTTCTGTCGATGGTTCAAAAGCAATCGATGTAATCTCGGAAGAAATTATGGCTCAGTTGAGCTAAGTAGCATTAGAGATAAATAAACAAAGCACACCCCCCCACTTTTACATGATGTTTCAAACATCATGTAAAAGTGGGGGGGTGTGCTTTGTTAAAGAGCTTAAATTACTATGTCCTTATCAGTATCTCCTTAAATGAAGATTAAGGATTGCGATAGCCGCGCAAATACCACCACTCAAATACCTTTTTGATATGGTGTAATATCCGGCAAGGCGGAAGTACTAATGTCCGTTTTTCAGTGCGGTATGCCAATGTACCCTTATTATTTGAATCAATAATACAAGCAAGTTCGTATTTGAAAGTATGTGTTGCGGCTTTGCCTTCCAAGCCATCCAGCATATTGTTAATTGCGGCGACAGCTTGTAAGTCCGCCATATGTGCTTGCTTAGGTTTCCAATCAGGACCGGGGAAACTGCCCGCATCACCCGCTACATAAACATGTTCAAAACCTTCAACGCTACAATTCATATTTGATTGAATCAAACCACCGGGGCTGAGTGGCATCTCCGTATTTGCGGCAAAATTTGGGCCAGTCATGCCAGGCATAAAGATAATTAAATCAGTATCGATTTCGCCGCCTTCGGTGGTGATCTTATTCGCTGTAAAACCTTTCATTTTGTGACCAAGATGCGTTTCTATCCCGCGCTTTTTTATTTCACTTAGAATGCCTTTTACCGCACTTTCACCTAAACGCGCACCGGGTTTTTTGGCAGGGCTGAAGAAAACGATTTTGAATTTATCACGCCGTCCTTCTTGGCGAAGTTGTGTATCTAGCCCAAATAACAATTCAAACATGGGGCCACCACGCATAGCAGAAGGCTCTTTTGGATTACCACCAAAACCAAGTGAAATCGTTCCACTATCCATGCTTTTGATTCTATCGCGCATCTTTTCTGCAGCATCAATGCCTTCACAAATGGTAATGGTATTTTCGATGCCTGGTAATTTTTTGATAAACCGACCACCGCTGGCAATCAACAAAGCATCATTCTTTACATCGCCGTTATCTGTTACAACGGTGCGCCCGCCATCTTGAATAGCGGTTACTGTTCCCGCATAAAAGTTGACGTTGTGCTTATTAAAAAACGCCACTAGATTAATACGCAAATCATCCCCCGTGCGTTGACCTGATGGAATCCAAATTAAACTGGGTAAGTAGATAAATTCTGCTTTAGGAGCGACTAAGGTAATGCCAATGTTTTTATTATGTTTGCGGATTTCTTTAATGGCAGTTAGCGCGGCAAAGCCTGCACCGATGATAGTGATTTCTTGTGTCATTATTTAGCTTCCAAAGTTAAGGTTGTAATTCTATATCAGCAATTACTGATATACAAATCATATCAAAATGGTTGTGGAATTATGGGAGGATAATTCTAATCTAAGTATAAAAAGCACACCCCCCCACTTTTACATGATGTTTTATAAATCATAAAACATCATGTAAAAGTGGGGGGGTGTTTAATATCACTCATTAAGAGAAAGCCCCCTCCACCTAGTAGGGGGGCTAGGGAGAGAGGGCTTAACTTAATGGTATTTGAGGTGTGTTTTAAAAAATGATTAATTGGCTATTCGAATACGAAAGCAACATGGTTCTGGGCTAAAGATGAACTCCAAGATTATAAATCGTAGCCACGCTCTTCATGATCAATAATATCTAATCCTTGTGTTTCTTCATCAGGCGTTACGCGCAAACCAGTGATCATGCCGACAATTTTGAGTAGTATGAATGTCACGATTAAAGTATAAGTAAATGTTGCAACAACCCCGATAGCTTGTACACCTAATTGCTGACCAATAGAAGTAATGCCATCAGCAAAACCTTGTCCACTAAAAATACCAAGCTCGGTCGAGGCAAAAATACCCGCCATGAGTGTGCCGATAATGCCACCCACGCCATGCACAGGAAAAACATCCAGCGAGTCATCAATTTTCCATTTTTGTTTGATGATGATCACGGCGTTAAAACACACAATGCCCGCAACAAAACCAATCACCAATGCGCCCGCAGGGCCAACAAAGCCAGAGGCGGGTGTAATTGTACCTAAGCCTGCGACCATGCCTGTAACCGTCCCCAGTGCTGTTGGTTTGCCAAATTTAATCCACTCATAAAACATCCAAGTGACTGCCCCAGTGGCGGCAGAAATATGTGTGACTAGCATTGCCATTGCGGCATCGCCATTTGCAGCTAAAGCGCTACCACCATTAAAGCCAAACCAACCGACCCAGAGCATCCCTGCGCCTGTGACTGTCATGGTTAAATTGTGTGGTGTAGTGGCAGCTTTGCCAAATTGTTTACGAGGGCCGATAACGATTGCGGCAACCAAGGCGGCTACTCCAGCGGTAATATGAACCACTGTTCCGCCTGCAAAATCTAACAAACCCATTTGTTGCAGCCAGCCACCACCCCAAACCCAGTGTGTGATTGGTGCATAAACAAGAATTAACCAAAGTGCTGAGAATAAAACTACAGCGGAAAACTTAGTGCGTTCAGCAAAACCACCAATTATTAGCGCGGGTGTGATGATGGCAAAGGTCATTTGAAACATGGCGAATAAAGATTCTGGAATACCATCTTTTAATGTATCTTCGCTAATGCCACTTAAAAAAGCCTTACCCATGCCACCAAAATATGGATTTCCATCATCAAAGGCGATGCTGTAACCAACAGCGACCCACAATATGCTAGCAATACCCGCAATGGCAAAACATTGCATCAGGATAGATAGGATGTTTTTGCTTCTTACCAAGCCACCATAAAACAAGGCTAGACCGGGTAAAGTCATGAATAAAACTAAAGCCGTTGAGCTTAAAATCCATGCGGTATTTGCGCCGTTTAATTCGTCGGCTTGGGCAAGAAAAGGGAGGAAAAGTAGGGTGAGAAGCGTTGTTTTGGAAAGGGTAGAAAGATGCATATTTAAAGTGCCTCCTGACCAGTTTCACCCGTACGAATACGAATAGTTTGCTCAATATTGGTCACGAATATTTTGCCATCGCCAATCTTTCCTGTGTTGGCCGCTTTGATAATTTCTTCGATTGCTTGATCTAAAATATCGCTAGCAACTGCTGTTTCTATTTTAACTTTAGGTAGAAAATCAACCACATATTCAGCGCCACGATAAAGCTCGGTATGCCCTTTTTGACGACCAAAACCTTTTACTTCTGTAACCGTTAATCCGTGTATACCCATTTCAGATAGCGCTTCACGTACATCATCAAGTTTATAGGGTTTGATTATTGCGGTAATCATTTTCATCGGTAAATTCCTTTTGCACCATAAGAGGGCAAAGAATACCTGAAAAGTGATAATTTAGGGGAGATTTTTAGTGCTTTTTAGATGGTAACTAATTAGCCGTGTAAAGAACGTACTTCAGCATAATTTTCTGAATTAATAGTAGGAATATCAATATGAGGGCTAATAAAGTCTATCGGGATTACCTCAGAAGTGATAAACAAGGTGAGGTCTTTTTTAGCACAGGTCATCGCCATAGTGAGTTTATGTGTGTTTTCTGCAACTAAGGATTTGTATTGTCCGTAATTTTTACTGATGTTACTTTCCGCATCATAAATATGTTGCAGACCAACAATGAAAACGTGCGAGGCAACTTGACCATGCGCATGCGACAGACTACAAATCCCCAAACCTTTTCTATATTTATTTCCATCATTCGCTACTTCTACAGGTATTTCCAAGGTTTCAGCTAATAGTTTTTCATAATAATGGATAGATCCACTGTGTGTAGTGATGAGTAAAATATCTTTTAGCTTTATATCGTTGTGAATTAGTTTTTTTATTTTATCCAGCAAGCGATTTTTTTCGTCCCTTGTAGAATGGAAATGTAATAACTGAGGCATTGGATTATTTGAAACATCAGGCAAACTTCGGAGTATTGCTCTGTCATGTGCTTCAGGTAATCTGTGTAAAAAAAAGGAACTTGCAGCATTTAAAATATAAGGATTAATTTGATAATTATGCATTAGGCTTGTGCAATTTCCACGTAAATCCAAACTGGTTTCTTTCCAGAGATTACAGGTATTAATAAGACGCTGATTTGGGTTTTGTGAAATAAAGAGTTGTCCGACTTTAGGTTTGACTACTTTTCTCATTAATTCAAAAGCAATAGGTGGAAATAAGTGTGCATCATCAATAAGAACATGATCATAATGTTCTTTAAATGGCAGTGTTGAAGATAATGATTTTAGCAGCAGTTGTGGTAGCTCTGCAGCGAGAACGCTGCTGCTCAGTGCTAGCTCACTCTTAATGTTTTGTAGTATTTTCCAGATATGTTTGAGTTGTTTCTTTGTTAGATTGCAGGTTTGTTCACTTCTGTCAGCTTTTAAATAGTCATTTTGATCGAAGAAAGTTCGTCCTAAAATAAAATTTAATTCTTGAAAGAATATATCAATGCTAATTTTATTTTTACTTAAATGATTGCTTGCGGCTGTATTAACAAGACCAAAAATATCCTCTTCATCCACTATTTTATCTTTTGACTTAAGTAACGTGGCACACCATTCGGTTAACGACAGTATTTCTGTATTTTTATCCGTAGGATGTAAACTGTAATAGCGTTTATTCAGCGATATTTTTGATGTTTGATCAGGGCTAAGGATCAATACTTTTTGATTATTTTCAAAATAGCCGGATTGATTAATTAGTTTTGCACGATGAAGAATGGTCTCTGTCTTACCACTATTTATGTCTCCATGTACACTACGTAAGTTTAAGTGCTCAAAACGGCTTTTATCAATCGGTTTAAGTATGCCCGTTTTAATGGCTATTTCTTGTTCATTATCCAATAAACCCTTATCAACTTGATGAGAGTAAATAGCGAGCTCAGCACTAAATTCACAACGAATATGGTGACGCATTGCCGGTGAAAGAGGCTTACCAATAAAGCTTTTAATTAATTCTCGTAGATTATTATTACTAGCAAGTTTGTCTTTACCAAACAAATAAATGCCTAATGATTTTATACCTATATTTAGCTTATCGTTGTCGATATTATTAAAAATCATTAGAAAGGGGGTCAAACTAGCCTTGTGCTTATGTAGTTTAGGCGGAAGCAAGCGGGTCTGAAATCTCATCAAGGCTAGAAATTCTGGGTTATTTAATAACCTATCTTTGATTGATTTTTTGCTTTGTGTAGTATCAAAAAAATCGCTGGGAGCATCGCTGAGATATAAAAAAAGTGACTGCTGTCTAAATTTCACCCAAAAAAGAGTGCCGTCTAACGTCATGCCTGCATGCTGTTTTATAGGGTTCTTTAGGCGCTGTATAACTTTATACTCAGGTCCTAGCTGATTGTATAAGTTTTGATGCAAAGCCTGAGTAGCAGGATTAGGATCAAGGCAGTCCTTTGGAATCATCATGGTCATATTTGGTGTTAAATTTTTAGCGATAAGATTAGTATTATTTTATAATTGAATATTAGCATGTGCTAAATGAACACAGACTTAAATGAAATGTGATTTAGTTTAAAAAGTAGTAGAATCATGAGAAATTAAGGGTGATTTTTTAAGTATGGCAATATACGCAATTGGGGATTTACAAGGTTGTTATGACTCGCTACAGCAGCTTTTAGAAAAACTCGAGTTCTCGCCCGAAAAAGATCAACTTTGGTTTGCGGGTGATTTGGTTAACCGTGGTAAAAAGTCGCTTAAAACCCTTCGTTTTGTAAAAAGCTTAGGTGACTCTGCAACGGTTGTTTTAGGCAATCACGACATTACTTTATTGGCAATGCATTACGGTGTGCTACGCCCAAACGCATCACTTAAAAAATTACTCAAAGCAAAAGATGCAGATGAACTGATGGATTGGTTACGCAATCGGCCCATGTTACACGTGGATGAGTCGTTAGGATTTTGTATGGTGCATGCGGGTATCTCACCAGAGTGGACGCTTAAAAAAGCACAGAAATATGCGAAGGAAATGGAAGTGCCTTTAAGAAGCGCTAGTATAAAGGTTTGGCTTGAGAATGTTTATGGCAATAAGCCAAGGCGTTGGTCGAAGACGTTAGAATCTTACGCACGTCATCGCTATATTTTAAATTCATTCACACGAATGCGTTATTGCGATAAAAAAGACGGCGCATTAAATTTCTCGCTCAAAGGTCCTCCAGTCTATCAATCAAAAATGCGTAAACGTAATAAGAAAGTACCTTGGTTTCTATGGAAGAAGCGAAAGAAAATTCCATTACGTATTATATTTGGTCACTGGTCGAGCTTAGGTTATTATCAAGATGAAAACGTAATTGCGCTTGATACAGGTTGTGTTTGGGGTGGGCAATTAACAGCAATAAGGTTGGATCGTGATATCGTCACGGCAATTAGTCAACCCTGTCGTAATAAAGTATAGAAAAGGTATCAAGCGTGGATGAAACGGAAGATTCATTATTCGCACCAGCGGGTAGTATTAAAATAAATATTCTAGGAGAAGATTATTTAGTAAGAGTCATGAAGCCAGCATCAAGTGCATCGTTACACGAGTTGCAAATTTCTCTAAACCGTAATCGTGACATGTTAAAAGAAAGCTACGCAGCAATGCATGAAACCTGTCGTGATGATTTTTTTAAAAGGGTGGAAAAAAAGCATGTAGATTATTTTTCACCAACACAAAATGCACTGGTAGCAAGAGCCAATATGGATTTGCTTATACCTTTGATTAACGTAAAAGGTGGCGTAGCAGCTTATGCTAGCAAGTTAGAAGGTATGCCAATAGAAAAGCATATCGAAAAGCTACGCAACAAAGCGGCAGTAAACGTGAAAGAAGAGAGTGCAAAAAGTAGAATAGGTGGCTTCTTTCTGATGATATTGGTTTTGGCGTTGGCTACAGCAATATTGATGGTGTTTTTCTAGCGTATGAATAAAAGGTCATGTAAAACTAGGGGGGTGTGTTTTTATACTTCTCACTATAAGGAAATGGTCACTAATGGCTAAAGAATTGGTCAATATAATCTGCATGAAGTGGGGCGATAAATATGGTGCAGACTATGTTAATCGTCTCTATGGAATGGTGAGCAGGAATCTAACCATTCCTTTTCAATTTGTTTGTTTTACAGAAAATAAAAAAGATATTCACCCTAATGTAAAAATATGCCCGCTACCTAGCTTGGGTTTACCAGATAATATTCCAGAGAGAGGTTGGTTAAAATTAGCCACCTTCCAAAAGCCATTAGCAGACTTAAAAGGCACCGCATTATTTTTAGATTTAGATGTGGTCATTGTTGATAATATCGACTGTTTTTTTGAGTTTGATGCCGAGTTTGCTGTTTGTTTTGATGAGAAAAAGAAAGCACAAAAAGTTGGTAATACATCAGTTTATAGATTTGAAATAGGTAAACATGAAGATATTTTAGGCTATTTCTTAAAGAACTTTGATGCGATCAAGTCCAAGTATCGTAATGAGCAAGCCTACCTTTCTGATCAAATGAATCAGAAGCAGGTATTAAAATTTTGGCCAAAAGATTGGACTCCTAGTTTTAAATATCACTGCGTACCGAAATTCCCCTTTAATTTTTGGCAAGCACCTTTTATCCCAGAAGGAGCGAAGATAATTCTTTTTCATGGAAAGCCAGAGCCTTATGAGGCAGAGAAAGGTGTGAGTGGTAAATGGTATCGTTATTTTAAGCCAGTGAGTTGGATAACAAAATACTGGACAACATGAAGAACCTTAAACTCTCTATAGTTACTGTTAACTATAAAAGCTGGGCATTGTTAGAAAGCTATTTAAAGTCTTTTAAACAATACCCGCCAAAATTATCTTACGAGATAATTGTTGTAGATAATTATCCACAAGATGGAGTAGGCGACTCTTTTGCTCAAAAACATCCGGAAATAAAGTTAATTTCAAATAAAGGTAATTTTGGTTTTTCTCATGGGTGTAATTTGGGTGCAAGTCATGCTAAGGGTGAGTACCTGTTATTTTTAAATCCAGATACTGAACTGACTAAAGATGATGCAATAGATGCTATGTTTGAATTTTTGAATAAGCATTCAGAGGTTGGTGTTGTTGCTTGTCGTACTGTAACGCCTAGCGGTGGCACAGGACGAGAGATGGCTTTTCTTAGCCCTTGGTTATTGATTGCATGGGTAAGGCAAATTTTTAAATTTATCAATAAAGAAAACATTAAAAAAGAATACCCCGCGGATGCAGATGTCTGGTACCCAGAATGGATAAGTGGGTCAGTAGTATTAATAGAGTTTCATTTCTTTCATCAGATAGGTCGCTGGAATGAAAAAAGGTACTGGATGTACCACGAAGATCCTGACCTATGTTTAAGGGTTAGAAAAGCTGGAAAGAAAGTCGCACTATTAAGAGACGTGTCTATTAAACATGTAGAAGGTGGTGTATCTAGGGATTCGATAGGCACGACGATTCGATCAAAGAATGAAGTTAATATATCGGCGCATAACTTTATTCAAGAAAATACAGCAGGGGCTTCAAGGTTTACTCTTCATTTACTCTACCTGCTTAAAACACTATCACCGCTCTTGATATTGCTGCTATTGTTGCCTTTTTTTTGGACTCAAAAATATCAAATCAAGGCACTTGTTCTTTTTGAGTCTGGTAAATATTATTTTAATGCTGTGAAAAGTAGAACATGGAAAAGCCCAAAACTTGCTACAAATGATTAGAGCTAGTAAATAACATTCCTTTGTATTATCAATACGGAATCACATCAGTTAGTATTCTTTTTTATTTATAAATTTCCGATAAATGTACTCGACAAATATGGAGTCATGTAAGACATGAGTAGTAAAAAACACTTAGATATTGGTTGTGGTTCAAACCCAAGAAATCCTTTTGGACATGATGAGCTATATGGTGTCGATATATTAGATAAGGAAATGGCTGATTTTAATTATCAAAAATGTAATGTAGTTTTAGAAAGGCTACCCTTTGATGATTCGACGTTTGATTCGGTTTCAGCCTATGATTTTTTAGAACATATCCCACGCTTTGCCATTATAAATGATGACACACAATTCCCATTTATAAACTTTATGAATGAAGCACATCGAGTGTTAAAGTCAGGTGGTGTTTTTTATGCAATCACTCCCTTTTATCCCAGGGAAGAAGCTTTTGTAGATCCCACGCATATTAATATTATTACCAAAAAAACACATGATTATTTTACCGCACCGAAACATAGTGCAAGAATGTATGGTTTCACAGGAAATTTTGAAATAATGCGAGTGAAAACAATTAAGCTCAGCCAAGAAACTAAAAAGTACAATGCTGTTGTTAAAGCATTAAAGAATATTCTTTATACGATTCTTTATAAGAAAAAATCTCATATTCTTTGGGAATTCAGGGCAGTTAAATAAATTATTATCATTTACCCATGCAAGTTATCGTTATTAATTTATCCAGTGCTACAGCGCGTAGAGAGTTCCAAGAGAAGCAGCTGGGAAAACTAAATTTAGATTATACATTTCTCAATGCTACCTCTGTTGATGATATTGATGATAGCACCTACCAAAAACATTATTATGACTGGCAAAGACCGCTAAGAAGATCTGAGGTAGCTTGTTATTTTTCTCATAGAAGGTGTTGGGAGAAAGTTATAAGCAGTGGAAAACCAGCGCTTATTCTAGAAGACGATGCGTTACTTTCAATAAACACACCTTCAATTCTGTCAAAGCTAGAAAAGTCTAATGGAATAGACTTAGTTGATTTAGAAGTAACAGGTAGAAAAAAGAACGTATCAAAAATAGCTGAAATAACGGGTGATAATCATAAACTGTTTAAGTTATATCTCAATAGTCCAGGGGCTGGTGGATATATTTTATTTCCATCTGGAGCGAGAAAATTATTAGAGCAAGAGAAGGAAAAAGGAATATCACTTGCAGATGCACATATTGCCTCTTGTTATTCTTTAAACGCCTATCAAGTAGAGCCCGCTCTAGCTGTACAGTTTATTCTATGTTCATTTTACAAAATTGAAAACCCTGATTCTGTGCATTTTCAAACATCATCAACAAACGCTGAGCCAAAACAAAAACAAGAATACTCTTTTAGGTTTAAAAGGCTTGTTAATGAAATAAGCTTGGGGTTAAAAAAACTTGGACTTATTTTTATTTCTAAACGTCGTTTTATCGATTTAGATAAATGTGATTTTGAATGAGGCGCTATAATACATGATATGAGAAATCTATTATCTAATCTTACTCAACGCAAGCAAACCAGCTCCAAAAAACAACAATGAAGGTAAAAACGCACTCAAAAATGGTGAGAACCCATTAACAACCCCCAGTTCATTAATCATTCGGTTTGTTAAAAAGAAGGCGATACCAACCACTATACCAATAAATACCCGCTGCCCTGCACCTCCACCACGTGCTGAGCCGAATAAAAACGGCATGGCTAATATTAGCATGACAAGAGCTGATAATGGTACGGAGTATCGTTTCCAGTAGATGAGTTCGTATTTTCCTGTTTTTAGCTTATTTTCTTTTTGATGTTTGATGATTTTATTTAGCGCAGAGCTAGAGAGTTGGTTTGGGCTTACCGTGGCTACATTTAAAATATCGGTACTCACAAAATCTTTCTTTAGCACGCTATTCTCTTTGGTTTTGTGAATGCTTGTTTTAGAGAATATATTCTTTACTCTGTTTTTAAGAATCCAGCCTTCGTCGGTGGCTGTAGCATCACTGCTGGTTGTGAGTGATTTTAATCCTGTATGATCATCGTTGAAGGTATAGATGGATATATCTGAAATTTGTTTTCTAGAGATAACACTACCGATGTGAATAATACGTTTGCTTTCTTTTATCCAAAGCCCTGCACCGCCGACTAAAACAATATTTTTATTTTTCAGATGTGCTTTAAAATTTCGTGCATGTAAATCTGCTGCGGGCACTAGCCATTCGCCTACAACAAAAATACCGATGGCTAACAATAAACCTAATTTTAGAACTGAGAATATAATTCTTCTGATGGATAAGCCTGCTGCGCGCATTGCTGTAAATTCAGAGTTTGCAGCAAGGTTACCTAAACCCAATAAAGTACCAATGAGTATTGCAGTGGGAAAGAATTCGTAGAATCGCGCGGGTAATGTGTAAACTAAGTAGACTATTGCTTGTGCTGTAGAATACAACTCGTTAGTTTTACCAACCTCGTTAATAAAGGCAAAAAACACGTCTAAAATGACAAGGGCTAACCAAGCCATTAGTAGGCCTTGCAGGGTTGAAATCCAAATATAGCGGTCGATGATTTTCATATTTTTAACAACCTACCGCACCTTGCTATATTGTCGCCGCACCAACCACAGTGACAGCAGTATGAAAATAATGTGCGTCCACCACAGCCCTAACCAATTTGGAATTGAGCCTTCTTCAATCATTGAGCGCCCTGTGATGTTTAGGTTGGCGTACACGGCATAAAGTAAGATGCCAATGGCAAGTTTGCCATAGCGACCTTGTCTGGGTGTTGTGTAACTCAAAGGGAATGCAAGCAATGCCATAACAGGCGCTGAAAATATTAAAGCCAAGCGCCAATGTATTTCAGCTTTGCTCTCACGGTCACTGTTTTTTAATAGCTTTGTGAATGAATATCCTTCGAGGTTTCTGGTCTTCGCTATTTTGAGCGCAGGAATATGAAGCCCATGCTCAGCAAATCTAAAAATAGAAAATTCACCTGTTGTTTGGTTGTTTTGATAAAGGCTACCATCTTCAAATTTAAATACTCTGCCTCCACCTTCTGGGTCAACATACAGCAAGGCTTTCTTGCCCGTTAGTATCATCTCAGAATTATCTAGTGAATTCCTTCCTGTGCTTTTTATGGTTTTTTTTACATCAGGCTTTCTAGCATCTAAATGTAAAAATATATTTTTCATTACTACATTTTCTTCATCAACATCTTCAACAAATAAAGTTAGGCGCTTGCCGCCCATATTGGCGTGCATAAATTCGCCGACAGGAATTCCTGCCGCTTCGGGTCGCTGTTTAATTTCATTTTTAATATCTTGGCTGGTTTGCTCAAGTTGAGGAATAATAAATAAAACCAGCGCAGCGATGAGTAAGGTCAGCGGCCCAACAAATAAGAAGATTCCTTTGTAGAATTCTTTTGGTCCTACGCCCGAGGCATGTAGCGCTAATACTTCATGGTCACGATAGAGTCGGCCAAAAGCCAGCATCATGCCAATTAGTAATGCGATGGGCGCTAAGCTGATAGCAGCATTAAATGATTTTAAGAAGACTAGCTTGCCAAGCACATCGACAGGCAAACTACCGCCGCTGACATCGCCCAATAAACGCACAAACGTATTACCTATAATGATAAGTAACAACACAAATAATGTTGCTAAGAATGAAAGTGCAATTTCTTTAACTAAATAACGTTGAATAATCATGAGCAATCAGTCTCATTTTCACGCAAGTAGTCTTTGTAAAAGTCTTTGTTTTCAGTTTGATAATGCTTATAGCGCTTATGTGTCCAAAGGTATTGATCAGGAAATTCTGTGATTGCCTCTTCAAGGGTTTGATTTAAGCGGGTAGTATCATGCATGGCATCATCACTGGGGAAATCTTCAACAGGCGGAGAGAATCTAACCAAATAGCCATTACGACCTTGCGCATCATCAATCAGCCTTACAGTAATGGATGGGATAACCTTAGCACCTGTCATTTTAGCTAAGCGCGCAGTGCCAGGGTTTGTTGGCGCATCAACCCCAAAAAAGGGTACAAGAATACTGCCTTTGCCACGAAAGTTTTGATCCGTTGCATACCACGCAGGAAAGCCATCTTTAATGCTTTTAATCATCTCTCGAATTTTATCTTTGGGTATCACTTTGCCGTATTGTGTATCACGTTTTAGCGCGACTAAATATTCTATGAGTTTGTTTTGGTGAGGACGATAAACAGCGTGTACAGGCATTCGCTTTGCAAGGATTCTAGCGCCTACTTCAATACTGGAAAAGTGAACGCCCAATAAAATCACTCGTCCATTTTTGTCTTCACTGTCTAATGCTTTTTCCACATGCTCAAGCCCTTCAACATGGGTTAGCTTTTCGATTTGAGCTTCGCTACCCCACCAACCTACAGCGGCTTCGATAAGCCCACGACCCATTGAAATAAAATGTTGGCGATTAAGCTGGTTAACTTCTGTTGATGATAGTTTTGGAAAAGCTATTCTAAGATTGATGCAACTAATTTGTCGGCGAGTAGGAAGGGCGCGATACAAAAGCTTGCCAATCACTTTCCCAATTGCCATTTGCCAGCGCCAAGGCAAGAGAATAATCAGTCGCAAAAACCCAATCCCAAACCATGTGAGCCAAAATCGAGGGTGAAAAAACTTTAAGGGCATTGCGAATTAATGAGAGGGTTTATTGATAAATGACTAACCTTGCAACTTATAAAGCGTGCCACAGTAAGGGCAACGAGCACTGTTATTTTTAGCATCTTCAATCGCCAAGAAAACTTTAGGGTGCGCGCACCAAAGGGCTGATTCATTTGTTGGGCAATGCAAAGGTAAATCACTACGGTTGATTGTCACCTCGTTCGTGATATTCAGTTTTTTGTAGTCTGCTTCTTTATCTGTGTTGCGCTGTGATTCCATTTAAAAATGCCTCTTTTTTATCATGTAAAAGTATGCAGGGCATTGCGAAGCAATACCCAGTAATGGTTGAAACAAAGGATAATGCTTTTAAAGCACACCCCCCTACTTTTACATGATGTATTTAGTGAAGGGTTAATTAACAAGCGTTAACCAATTTTTGTATTTATCTACTTTGCCTTGGACTATATCAAAATATAGCGATTGAAGTTTTTCTGTTATCGGCCCGCGTGTGCCAGCGCCAATGGGGCGGTTATCCAATTCACGAATTGGGGTCACTTCTGCAGCCGTGCCACTAAAGAAAGCCTCGTCTGCAATATACACCTCATCACGTGTGATGCGTTTTTCAATCACGTCATAACCCAAGTCATTGGCAAGTGACATAATCGTATTACGTGTAATGCCATTGAGTGCGGAAGTTAAATCAGGTGTGTAGATGACACCATCGCTGATAATGAAAATATTCTCGCCGCTACCTTCAGCGACAAAGCCTTCAATATCAAGTAGTAAAGCCTCATCATAACCATCGGTGATTGCTTCTTGCAACGCCAGCATTGAGTTGATGTAATGCCCATTTGCCTTAGCTTTACACATACTGATATTCACATGATGGCGCGTGAATGATGACGTTTTGATGCGAATGCCGTTTGTCATATTGTCTTCGCCAAGGTACGAGCCCCATTCCCAAGCAGCAACAATGGTGTGTGTTTTTAAGTTATCAGCGCGCAAGCCCATGCCTTCTGATCCGTAAAAACACATAGGGCGAAGGTAAGCAGAATCAAGATTATTATCACGCACAGCGGCAAGTTGCGCTTGGGTGATTTCTTCCTTAGAAAAAGGAATCTCCATATTCATTATTTTGGCAGAATTAAACAGGCGATCCGTGTGTTCTTTAAGGCGGAAAATAGCGGGGCCTTTGTCTGTTTCATAAGCACGAACACCTTCAAAAACGCCCATGCCATAATGCAATGTATGGGTTAAAACATGTACATTGGCTTCGCGCCACGGCACCATTTTACCATCAAACCAAATTACCCCATCGCGGTCAGACATCGACATTATTTTGCTCCTTAAACCAAATCTTTTTAATTGGCGCTAAGGATACTACAGGGCAACGGTTCTGTCTCATTAAGATATTGGTTTTAGTAAGATCATCATGTAAAAGTGGGGGGGTGTACTTCGACAAGCTCAGCAGAACTGCTTTTAATAGATATTGTTGTCATCCCTGCATGTTTTTAGCAGGGATCTTGTTCAACCATGGATTCCTGCTAAAAGCATGCAGGAATGACGAGGTGAGATCTGTAAATATTTTGGTAGTAATAAGTTGAAACAGAGATGCTTCTAAATAAAGGACTACTTAGCCGCCAAGCGAACCTTGTCTTTATAGCCAATACCTTCAGCCTTCAAGCGCTGATATTCAGCATAAACTTTCTTCACATAATTGCGTGTTTCTTTAAAAGGTGGAATGCCGTTATATTTGTTCACATTACCAGGCCCAGCGTTATAAGCGGCGATGGCAAGTTTTGGCTGACCATCAAAACGTCTTAGCATTTGTGAAATGTATTTTATCCCGCCTTGAATATTATGTTCAGGATTCCAAGGGTCATTAATGCGTAATCCTAAAGCCGTCTGCGGCATTAACTGCATCAAGCCAATTGCGCCAACACGCGAATGTGCGCCCTCGTTAAAGCATGATTCTTGACGAACAATCGCGTGAATCAATTCAGGGTCAACATCATAAATGCGGGAATAAATGCCGATAGTATTTTTGTAAAGACGTGCTTGCCTGCCTAAATGTGTATTGCTGTTACAACCTACAATTACGCCACTGTCTCTGCCATTGGCTTTCACCATATTTAATGGGAGAACGCTTTTGCCCGCATTTGCACGGTATTTGCGTTTACTACGGTATTTTTTCTTAGATTTATATGTGCTACGTTTTGAGCCAGATACAATCGTGGCTTTCGCTCTTATGCTTGATTTGTATGCCGTCTTTTTCTTAATACGAAAAACTTTTAAAAGTTTATTGCCCGAACCTTTAAGCTTTGTACCTGTTAAAACGGTTTTACCGTCGGCGGTTAAATACTTGTACATATCGGCAGATACAATAGAGCTGCTAATAATGAAAGATGCGCACAACAGTGCTTGGATGAGTCTTTTAGGGGTCATAATCTATTTCATCTAGATGAGAACGATCCAGTGTTCTCGGTTTATTATTTTTATTTTTGGGTTTGTGTAGATTTATATAAGAATAGTAATTTGCAAAGGAGCTTATGTCTATCTTGTTAAGACGAAAGGGGGTGTTATTATGCTGTCTTAAAATAGATAAGTAAGAAAGCACACCCCCCTAGTTTTACATGAGACTTACAAAGCATGGCAATAAAACAACTTCCACCCCATTTAGTTAATCAGATAGCCGCTGGTGAAGTGGTCGAGCGCCCAGCTTCTGTGGTGAAAGAGCTATTAGAAAACGCCATCGATGCTGGCTCCACAAAAATCGAAATCGACATAGAGCAGGGCGGCACAAAACGTATTCGTATTCGTGATAATGGCAAAGGGATTCCTAAAGAAGAATTAGCCTTAGCATTGAGCCGTCACGCCACCAGTAAAATTGCATCGCTGGATGATCTTGAGCATGTGGCATCGCTTGGGTTTAGAGGTGAAGCTTTGCCAAGTATTGCCTCCGTTTCACGCATGACGGTTAGTTCAAAAATAGAAGATAGCGAGCAAGGCTGGGCGCTAACAGACGATGGTCAAGAAAACTTCGTCGAGCCAGAACCAGTTGCCCATGCCAAAGGCACAACGATTGATGTGCGTGATTTGTTTTATAACGTACCAGCGCGCCGTAAGTTCTTAAAAACAGAAAACACCGAATTTAAGCACCTAAGCGAAGTGGTTAAAAAAATATCGCTGAGTAATTTCCAAATTGGCATAACGCTGCGCCACGGACAACGTAACGTACTAACATTGCAGCCCGCCAAAGATCGTATGGGTGCAGACAGGCGTGTCGCCGAAGTGTGCGGCCCAGCGTTTATGGAGCAGTCGCTTTATCTAGATTATGAAGCGGCAGGCTTAAAACTTTGGGGCTGGGTAGGCTTGCCGACGTTCTCACGCTCGCAAGCGGATATGCAGTATTTTTATGTCAACGGACGCATGATTCGCGACCGCCTCGTCACCCATGCTGTGCGCCAAGGTTATAGCGATGTGCTGTTCCACGGCAGGCATCCTGCCTATGTGTTATTTTTAGAAATGGCGCCTGAAAAAGTAGACGTAAACGCGCACCCAACAAAACATGAAGTGCGCTTTAGAGAAGGACGCTTAGTGCATGACTTTTTATATCGAACACTGCACAAAGCACTGGCAGATGTAAGGCCAAATGTAGATCAAAATGTACCTGATTTACCCGAGCAAGCGAATCATTCAGGCTCATTTCAATACACGCCGACACAGCAAAACCTGAGCATTCCTGTTGGTGCTACGCCGACTAATAGCGGCGCTCAAGCAGGGCAATGGTCTGGAAATGATGTAAAACAAGTAGCCGAACAAATGGCAGTTTATGGGCGAATGCATGAGTCAGGCTCTGGAGGCGGAGCAAAACTACCGCCGCTATCAGAAGATTTCTCTAAAAGAATGTCCGCTCAAGTCACCGCCTCAATGCCAGTAGATTCTAGTAGTGAAACAGGGCAAGTGCCACCACTAGGCTACGCCGTCGCCCAACTACACGGCATCTATATTCTGGCAGAGAATGCAGAAGGCTTAGTCGTCGTAGACATGCACGCCGCACATGAGCGCATCACCTACGAACACCTAAAAAACAGCATGGCGGAAGACACCGTGCGATCACAGCCACTGTTAGTACCAAGCTCCCTAGCCGTCAGCCAAAAAGAAGGCGACTGCGCCGAAGAGTTTGCCGATACCTTCCAAAAGCTAGGCTTCGAGCTAAACCGACTAGCACCAGAAAAACTAGCCATCCGCGCCGTACCCAGCCTATTAAAAGACTCAAACGCCGAGCAATTAGTGCGCGACGTACTCTCAGATTTATTAGAACACGGCAGCAGCCAACGCATAGAAGAAGAAATCAACGAAATCCTATCCACCATGGCATGTCACGGCTCAGTACGCGCCAACCACCGTCTAGGCATTCCCGAAATGAATGCCTTATTGCGTGATATGGAAAGAACAGAACGCAGCGGGCAGTGTAATCATGGAAGGCCTACTTGGACGCAGATGAGTATAGATCAGTTGGATAAGTTGTTTATGCGTGGGCAGTGAAAGAAAGCATAATCACTATGTGCAATTATCCATCTAGATGTTTAATATTTTTCTTCACGACTCGTAATTCTTTTTTTAAGTCTTTTTGGAAGTTGCTACCTTCAAGTTGCATCTTGTGCATATCAGATATTATCGTGCTAGCAACCTCTTCAATTTCAATAGGTACATCAGAAATGCTTTCTCCAAGTTCTTTCTGTATAGCAACAATGAAAGGTAATAGAACTTGTTTGTTTTTAGATTCTAAAAGTTTTTTTAGTAATGGTTTGCTTCTAAGAGAGTAACTGAATATTAATAAAACTTTGATAAAGAAAGGGAATGTTTCCTCACTCAAATCAGAAATAAGTATGGATATAATATCAAGTTGTTCTTGTTCTGTTTTTATTATATTTAAGTAGCTGTTTTTTATGTCATATAGTAAACCTCTAAAGTGAGAGACATCTTCTATTAAAGGACTGTCTCCTAATGATGTAATTGATTGATTAAGGGATATTATTGCTTCTTCATATTCATCAGTTTCTCCATGATACATGGCTTTATTGAATAGGATGGCAGAGATAGCAAAGTTACTATGCAGATTATGTTTTATTAAAAATAGTTGTGCACTCTGTTCAAGTTTTTCAAATTTAGATAAAACTACTTCAAAGGTATCTTCCTCAGTATTGAAACGTAGTGTCGTAGAGTGATCGATAGAATTTCTAATTTTTATAGCTAATGCTTTTTCTTTAAATGTACTTGTTAATTGTTCTAAGTTCAAAAATGAATCAGGTAAAGTAAGCATCAACGATTTATTGTCTCCATCATCTAATTCTTCACATAATTTTTCTAAAGCTTGAAAGAATATTTTAGGCGGTGTTTCATTGTTTTTAGTTAATTCATCAATAAAATCTTGTGCCAGTTCAGGCAGTTCTTTTTTTGAAAAATAAGCGGTCATAAAACTAATCAACGCTTGCACCATGCTATCTGCATTTCTTTTACGTCGTAATAGGTAGTAGATGTTATACATACGTTCAGCAAGGTAGTATTTTTTCTTTCTTGGTTCTCCTTTTACTTCAATCACGACGCCTCGCTGGATTAGCCGCTTTAATTGAGCGCTCACTTTACTGCTATTTTGACGTGATCTGTCTGCTACTTCTTTTGCTGTTGCAGGTTTCCATAAGTCTGCTAGAGATAGGTAAACGCGTCGTTCTTGCGGAGGTAATAATTCAAGATGGCTTTTAAAGTATTCGGTATTGTCGTCAACTAAATCTAACAAGTTTTTCATCAAGTCATGAAAGGAGCGTTCTGCGCCAAAGCGAGCGATGATACTTACCAAGCGAGAGCTTCCACCTGTGAGTATTCTGATGGCTTCCATGGTTTCTTTTTGTGGTTTTTTCCCGCTAGACTTTTCCCAAAGAGTTGAACATTCTTTTGTGTTTAGTGGTTTCAGATTGATACAGCGGAATAAATCAAACAGAGCCTCACTTGATTTTTCAATCGCATCAAAACGGCTGGTTGAACTTGCTAAAAGCATAATGCGAGAATCATTTTGTAAGGTATGGCGTAAACTCCAGCCTACATCTGATGCATTCATTAGTTGGCTATCAAAAATCATATTGAGATTTTCAACCACTAACATTAGGCGTTTATCATATTCATCTGCAAAATCACGAATATGGGCTAAGCATTTTGTACTTAATCGTTTATCATCAAGTTCTGAATGTAGTTCTTGGTGGGCAATTTGAAGGCTATCGTTTCCTGTTTCATTGAACTGCTGGTCGCCTAAATGAAACAAGCATTCGAGCCAAAACTCCCCAATACTGCTGATTTCATAGCTTTCTTCTGCAAAAACTATTGGATACCAGTTTTTGGCTAGTTTTTTATCTTTTTTTAGCTCGGTAGCTACGCGTAGCAACAAAGTGCTTTTACCACTCCCGCGTGGACCGATAACCAATACATTTTGGTTTACGCTTGCATCATTTTCTTTAACCGTTTCTATGATTGAATTGAACTCATTCAAACGTACACAGAATATATCTATCAGTTCTTCATCAGTTAAAAAAGCAGGGTTATATTTTTTAATTGGAATCACTTTTTAATCCCTCTTTCTGCTATTACTGTGTAGAAGTTTTCGTAGCGGGCTTTCCACCATTCGCAAAGTAGTTTGGATATGTAAATATAACCGTTAGGCGATGACTCTAAATAGCCGTCGTGTTCGAGAACAAAGATAATTTCTCTTATTACTGTTAGAGCGTCTTCTTCAAGACGGGTGCGATAGAATACGGAAAACATCTCTATGCCTTTTTTATTTAACTTTCCTGTAACTGCTACCTCGGTAAGTAAATCTAAAGCTAAAGTATATTTATCTTCACCTAATACTAATTTTAAGCGTTCTTCATAATGGTCAAGTTCTACTTGGCTATGAACACTGAGCATTTCTTGAGAATAGACACGCTCAACATCTTTTATGCTGATAGTATTTTTCTCCATATACTGTGCAGACTCATGCAGTAGGTTGAAGAAAAGCTGGATATGATTTGGGATGCAAACGCCAAGATTTTCACAGATTTTTTCACAAACACCATCATCAAAAGTAATTTGATAGTTGTTAGCAAGAGCATTGAGACAATCAATAGCAGTTGAATGGCTCCATGGCTTTAGCTCAAAGGGTGGGAATACGTTCTTGTTAGCACTTAGCCCTGCTTGCATCAATACAGGTTCTAAACCAATGCTTCCTGATAAGATGAGCCTGACTTGTCCTTTATGTGTTTGTGCATTTTTTCTTAGCCATGACATGAACTTGTCGGTAATCTCACGTCTTTCCTCTGTTATTTTAAAATCCTGACCTTTTAGCATTCTATTGATTAGTATTGGTAGTTCGTCTATGGCAAGGAATACAGGTTTGTCGAGTTCGGAGAGTATTTTGAATAGGTCATCTCCCTTCTTTTGCCAGTTAGATTCGCTAACACCTGCTCTAAGTGTTATATCAAAATCACCAGCACTTATTTTTTCAACAGATTCGGTTAATTCTTTTAAAGTGTTTGCAAAGAGACCTTTTACTTTGTCGAATACACCATTAAATTCTCTTGTTGCAAGACTGATTTCGGCAATTGCATCTGCTGGTGTGAAGGACTCTTCTAGGTCTACAAAAATAGCGTAAGCCTCTCCTGATACGGTTAGCTGGCGCTTTATTTCTCTAACAAGGCTGGTTTTCCCCATGCGACGTTGAGCTGTTAGTAGGATATGAGCACCTTCTCGAAAACGTTCTAGGATTAATTTTTGCTCTTTTTCTCGATTGAAAAACCTATCTCCATCGACCCAGTTACCATGTGCTTTTTTTAAATAATCAGTCATTTTAGTTGTTTTGTTAGTTATGATGGACAGATATTACACCAACAACAATATTGTTGCCAACAGTATTGTTGTTAAAATATACGTATGTAGTAAATTACATTTTTGATTATTCATAAACATCGTGTAAAAGTGGGGGGTGTGCTTTAATATGCTTTCATTCTCGGCTTTTCTCAAATGAATAAAATAATAAATACCATCACACATTATCTTTTTGTTGTTCTCGTACTGGGTTATATCTTTTACGAAGAATTGGTGTGGGAGCGTTTTGCTCAGCCGATTGTTCGTTATGTTCAGTCGCTCAAGCTTTTGCAAAAATTGGAAGTGGTTTTGCAGAAGGTGAATGGTGGCGTGATTCTCGTTGCTTTTGTTTTGCTTTTTGTCATTGTTGAATTGCAGGGTGTTTATGCGGGTATACTCTTGTTGCAGGGTAAGGTTTTACTTTGGTTTTTGATCTATGCTGGAAAGATTCCTATTGCGGCGTTTACCTTTTGGTTATTTCGTGTGACTAAGCCTAAGTTGATGGCGTTTGCTTGGTTTGAGAAAGCCTATAACACCGTGATGAGTTGGATTGGGTGGGTTAAGGCGACGGATACTTATAAAGAGATTAAAACTAAAGCGACTGAGATTAAACATTATATAAAGAAGAACTACATGAGAGATGGGGACTCGATTAAGAAGAAATTTAAGCGGATTTATACGCGATTAAAAATTCGTTTAAAAGAAGGTTTGAAACGATGAGTCTACCTCCTGCTATTTTCATTATTGGGCCTACCGCCTCGGGTAAAACTGGCTTGGCGATGAAGCTGATGGCGCATTTTTCGATTGAGCTGATCAGTGTGGATTCTGCCTTAATCTATAAAGATATGGATATTGGCACGGCGAAGCCAACGGCAGATGAGTTGGTAAAATCACCGCATCGTTTAATCAATTTTCTTGATCCGTCGGAGTCGTATTCGGCGGCGGATTTTCGCAAAGACGCTTTACTCGAAATGCAGAAAATTACGGAAAAAGGTAAAATCCCTGTGTTGGTTGGCGGTACGATGTTGTATTACCGTGCATTAGAAAATGGCTTGGCAGTCTTGCCAGAGGCTGATCCTGAAGTACGAAAAAAGCTATCGGCAGAAGCAGATGAAAAAGGTTGGGATTTTTTGCATCAACGCCTTGTTGAAGTTGACCCTGTAGCAGGGAAACGCATTCATCCCAACGATAAGCAGCGTATTCAGCGCGCATTAGAAGTGTATGAATTGTCAGGTAAGCCTTTAACCGAGCTTCATAAAGAGGCGCAGTTGGATGCTTTACCGTATCGTTTAATAAAAATAGCGCTGATTCCAGAGCGTGAGTGGATTCGTGATTTAGCGGAGAAGCGTTTTGAGATGATGATGGAGCAGGGCTTTTTAGATGAAGTAAAAGCATTGTATGCGCGCGAAGATTTACACGCCGATTTGCCTTCTATGCGCTGTGTTGGTTATCGCCAAGCGTGGCAATATTTAGATGGAAAACTAGATGCTGATGAGATGAAAGAACGCGCTGTGATTGCAACACGACAACTGGCAAAACGCCAAATGACGTGGATGCGATCCGAGCCAAACATCATTAAGTTTGATGCTAAGAATTATGCGTTGGATGATGTCGTTGATTCTATTCAAGCATTTTTGGATGCACACCCCCCCACTTTTACATGATGTATCTTATAACCCATAAGCATCATGGAGCTTTGCATAAATTCTAGCAGTCGTTCTAAAAGCGAACGAGCTATCATTCAAAAGTGGGGGGGTGTGCTTTAATAAACTTAGCAGAAGGATTTTTAGTTAATGAGTCTTTGCAAATACTCTGCTTGATAATTTATTTTATATCCCAATAAATTACTTATCTAAGACTTATTTCAGGAGATAAAAATGTTTCATCCTATAGAAATCCCATTTGGTTGTGTAATGCTATTTAACGTCGTTGATCTTAAAGACGGTGTGAAAATTGAAGATGTTGAACTCACTCTTGGTGAAATGTGTAATGTTGTTAAAAACAACTACGGTGATGATAAAGGCGGCTTTATTGGTGGGCAGGTTTTTAAATATTCTGGGTTTATCTCAGAGGAAGGCTCAGTAGGAGGAACACCCACTGAAAAAGAGAAATCAGCCAAAATTAAACAAGGTGAATTAGTCATTATTACGTATTGGAAATCATTTGAGCAACATGAAGCATCACATGCCGATAAGCTTTTTAAAGAAAAGTTTAGCGAGTTAGCGACCTTTTGTGATGATACACATGAGATTGGTTACGAAATGCTTTGGCAAGGTGTGCCAGAATAATCACATTTGTTATATCGCTCATCTGCCTTGAAATTTGCAATCCCAGTACTGCGCGCAGGATTAACAGAGGTGTTCATGACATGAATATTCACCAAATGTATGTTTTGACGGAACTCAGAAGAATAGTGTTCTAATTATAACTCTGGTACAGCATCAGCATACTCTTCAGATTGCTGTTGATTGGGAATATGGCCTGCTAGGGTACCCTCGCCAACGGAAGAATCAATGATAATAACCTTGGCTCCAATGGCTTTGGATTTATTTATCAGTGTATCTAAATTAGCTTTATATTGAGTCGTAGATACACCTTGCCAGTAATCGTTTGTCCCACTTAGTATCCAAACATAGTCTGGATTATTCGGTGTTACATCAGAGTCAAATCGATCGAGTAAATCTTGGGTCGTATTACCACCGATTCCTTGGTTAATAATTGATGCATTGGGTAATTTATGAATAAGGCGATTGTGAATACTACCCTCATCAAACCAACTATCGCCTAACAATACGTGGTTTCCTGTTGTGCTTGACCCAAAGCCTAGGCTTTTAATTGAAAAATCAGCAATTGCTTTGAAACCAAATTTGTTAGCATGTGAACCATTTCCATAGAAATCCCATGCATGACTACCAATACTGACGGTCGCTTTTAATGGTTCATAGAGTCCTATGTCTTCAATATTGTGTATCACCTTAATTTGTCCAACGTAGTAAATACCATCATCACCTAAATATGTAATTAATTGTTTTACTAATAATTGTGAGGTGTTGCTAACGTGGAGTGTGTTGCTTCCCTTTGGAGAGGAATGAATAATGGGTAGATTAAGTGTGATGCTATTGTAGGGTGGTTGTGATCCAACTTCACCAAAAATCATCGCTTGATTATGTAATAGGCCGTAATGCATTTTCACATGCAAAAACCTTGCAGAGGCTGGGGGTTGATTAATACTTTTACTGCCACCACCGCCACAGGCTGTAAGAGCAAGTGAAAAAATAATGAGTGCGGTAACTTTCGTAAAAACACTACTGAGTGTAGATTGATTTAACATTAAAAAGCCCATTTTATTATTTATTAGCAGGGTATTTTAAGCGAAATAGATTATTTAATCACCTTTGTCGGCGATAAGCGGAACAAATACAAGGATATATACAATAATTAACATCCTTTCTAAGAGAAAAGACCGTTGGGCAATTAGTGAACAATTGCTTTTTTACTTTTTGATGAAACCTGTTATTATCGGTCTTCTGCAAGGAATGCAGATAGAGCTGTTCCCCCAATAATTAATGTTAATTATTTTCAGCTTGCTAAATAAACTAATAAACGAAACATTACAACAACCCAATAATAAATCAGGAGTACACCATGTCAAAAGGGCATATGCTACAAGAACCCTTCTTAAACGCTTTACGTAAAGAGCGTATCCCCGTTGCAATTTACCTTGTTAACGGTATTAAGCTACAAGGTCATGTCGAGTCATTCGACCAGTTCGTTGTTCTACTTGGTAGCACAGTGAGCCAGCTTGTATATAAACACGCTATCTCAACAATCGTTCCAGCTCGTCCTATCAAAATAACGATGGAAGAAGACGATTCATAACATTGTGATGATGGTTCAATAATTGGAACTGTTTGATAAACTCAGTCAGGGCGAAGCTCTGATTGAGCGTGCCATTCTGGTACAGATCGACTTTGGCAGAAGTGCCAATAAATCCCAAGAAATGCAAGATGAGCATGAGTTCAAGGAACTTGTGCGATCTGCGGGCGCGCGCGATTCAACCTTAATCGTTGGTTCGCGTAAATCACCTGATCCCAAATTTTTTGTTGGTTCTGGCAAAGCAGAAGAAATAAAAACGGCTGTCATTCAACACGATGCGGATGTGGTTATCTTTGACCACGCACTTTCACCCGCCCAAGAGCGTAATATTGAAAAGCTTGTAGAATGTCGTGTGCTTGATCGGACTGCATTAATTCTTGATATATTTGCCCAACGCGCAAAATCACACGAAGGTAAATTGCAAGTTGAACTGGCGCAGCTCAAACATATGTCGACGAGACTTGTGCGTGGTTGGACTCACCTTGAACGTCAAAAAGGCGGTATCGGCATGCGTGGGCCAGGTGAAACGCAGTTAGAAACAGACCGTCGTTTACTCAATGTGCGTATCAAACAAATCAACAAGCGCCTAGAAAAGGTTAGCAAACAGCGCGAGCAGGGCAGACAGCTTCGTCAAAAAACAGAAATCCCCACCGTTTCGTTAGTGGGTTATACCAATGCTGGCAAGTCTACATTGTTTAATAAAATCACAGGCTCAAAAGTGTATGCGGCGAATCTGCTTTTTGCTACGCTAGACCCAACATTGCGCCGTGTGAACCTACCCGATCAACAAGCGATAATATTGGCAGACACGGTAGGTTTTATTCGTGACTTACCCCATGATTTAGTTGCCGCTTTTCGGGCAACTTTGCAAGAAACCATCGAAGCAGATTTGATTTTGCATGTGATTGACAGCAGTGATGAGCAACGTGATTTTTATCGTGAAGAGGTCAACAAAGTGATTCGTGCACTGGGAGCAGAAGATGTCCCTCAACTTGAAGTGATGAATAAGATTGATCTCACTGAGCAACCTGTTCACTATGATGAGGCACATGAAGGCTTGCCCGCTCGCGTTTGGCTGTCTGCGGTTACAGGCGAAGGAATTTCTGAATTATTAGAAAAATTATCAGATGTTTTTGCCAAGAATGTCTTCAAAGGACATTTAAAATTACATCCTGCATTGGGACGTTTGCGCGCGCAACTTTATGAAGATGAAGCAATCGTTGAAGAATCAATTTCAGAAAAAGGTGAGTATCTGCTAGAGGTTTGTATTCAGCAGCGCCGCTTGGAAACGATCTTGGCTAAAGAAGAACTGACCATAGAGCAGCTTCAATAAACATCATGTAAAAGTGTGGGTGTGCTTTATATTCACTAAGGAATAGCGCTTTCAGCAGCCGATTGTCCTGCAGCACTGCCAATTCTACGGCCCGTACTTCCTGCAACCATGCCACCAACAGTTCCGCCTACAACGCTACCTGCAGTGCCAACTACCGCGCCCGCCGCTTTGCCCGGTAACTTTGCCGTGCCGATTGCAGCGCCCACCACTTGTTGTTGTGAACATGCTTGTAGAGATATTAGTGTTGCTACTAATAGAATTGGTTTAATCATTTGAAAGCCTAGTATTTTATTATTGGCATTGATTATGCCAGATTGCTATTAATAGAAACTTAACCGTTTGAGTCTTTAGCTAAGGGTTTCTTTATCAGCCCAGTAACAAATCCCATACCCAAAAGAATAATGCCCGTGGCTATCCACATTCTTGTTGTTACAATTTCACCCAAAAGGATATATCCCCATAAAAAGGCAAAGATAGGTATTAAAAAGGTGACGCTCGATGTTTTAGCTGGGCCAATATTCTTAACCAATTTGAAGTAAATGATAAAAGCGATTGCAGTGCAAAGAATGCCTAAAGTGATAGCGTATAACCAATCAACAGAATGTATATTATTAATATTAGGTAGGAAAAATAGGCTGACAATAATTATAAGTATTGCTGAGAAGAGCAAACTTCCCGCTGTGGCTGTCATAACTGAAACGTTGCTGAGATGTTTTTTGGTTGTTGTGGAGGCGATACCATAAAGGAGACCTGCCGCAACCCCTGCTAACAGCGGCAACCATGAATCCATGCTCCAACTAACTTTATCCCATACTAAAAACATGAGCCCTGAAATACTGATTGTCATCCCCATAAACTGAAGCTTAGTCATAATGCTTTTTAGCCAAAAATGTGCAATAAGTGCGGTGAATATTGGCGTAGTTGCATTGAGAATAGAAACAGTGCCGCCACTAAGGTGAAGACTTGCATAAGCCAATAAGCTAAAGGGAATAGCGGAGTTCATTGCGCCGATGAGAAAAAGTATTTTCCAATGATCAAAAAATTCATGTCGCCGCTTTTTCTGTAATAAAAAAATTAATAAAAATAAAGCGGCAACACTAATTCTAATAGCGATTAAAGCTATCGGGCCAAACACATCCGCTGTTGCGCGCATAAAAACAAAAGAACTTCCCCATATTGCAGCAAGCAAAATGAGTAGTAACGTATCAGATAGTCTCATTTATGTTTTTTCTCAAGATTAATCAAAAACTCTTTGCGATCTAAGCCACCGCCATAACCTGCTAAGCCACCGTTTTTAGCGATGACACGGTGGCAAGGGATAATAATACTAATGCGATTATTACGATTAGCACTGGCAACGGCGCGGAATGCTCTGGGTTTGTTAATGGCTTTGGCTTGCTCTAAATACGAGCGTGTTTCACCGTAAGGGATTTTTAGCAAGGCATCCCATGCTTGCATTTGAAACGTTGTGCCTTTGGTGTCGAGTGGAACAGTAAAGTGTTGTAACCTGCCTGTGAAATAGCTTTGCAATTCATCTTTGAGCTGATTGAAAAAAGGGCTTTTGCCTTCTGATATTTCAGCGTTAAAGTTTTTCTCTAAACGAGGTAATTGCATTTCCACGCGATTAGTATCGGTGAATTCTAAGAGGCAAATTCCTTTGCTCGTTGCGCCTGCTAGCATTTGACCAAAAGGCATAGTTATTGTGTGAGTAACAATAGTATTTGATTTGCTCATAATTGTTTCCGCACTCATAATTTATTCCACAAGTGAAAGGTGAGATAACTTCTAAAAGGTGAGGCATTAGCAGGATCAAGTTTCAACCCTGTTTGTTCCACCGCTTTTTTAACACCAAGGTCACCAGCCAAATAAATATCAGGATCGCTCAAACCTCGCATTTTGGCATAATCAACCGTCCATGGGCCGATTCCTTTTAATGGAAGCCAGCTTTCAGGTTCATCTGGGTGTTCGGCTTCGATAAAATGTAAGGCAAGGTTCTTCAGTGTTTGTTTGCGTTTTCCGGGCATTTTAATAAATTCAAAATCTGATTCGGCTATTTTTTCAATGCTAGGAAAGTAGACCTTATTGTCTTCTAATTTTTCTCCAAGCTCATAAATAACGGCTTTTACCAAGTTACGAGCGGCAACAACAGAAATCTGTTGTCCTAAAATTGCACGTATTCCAGCTTCAAAAATAGACCAAGTTCCGGGCAATCTTAAACCTTTTTCTAAACCTGAAAAGCCACCTGTTTTAAGGCATTCTTCAACTGTTTTGCTATCGGTATCCAAATCAAGAACACGACGAATATTATTCACCACGGCTTTTAAAAGATGCAGATTATCAATTTCTATTTTGACATCGAAACGATGTTTCTTTTTATTGTGATAATCCGTAAACCAGCCTTTGCATTTTTCACCGTTATTATTTTCCCATTTGAAGGTTCGTCCATAACTGTCTTCATCACACCATTCTAGTTTTTCTATAAGGCGGGCGACAAGAAAACCCTGTAAATGTTGCCAATTATAAGGAGGGCGATAATAGAGTTTTAGCTCAATTTTATTTATTGTTGTTTTTTTTGATTTTCTCACCTGTGATGGCGTTAAGGATAATTGTTTTTTAAAGCAGTCATTAAAGCGCCGCACACTATTAAATCCAGAAGCTAGCGCTATTTCAGTAATGGGCAGGGAGGTCTGGTGCAATAGATTTTTGGCGAATTCACATTGTTTGAATAAGGCGTAAGCTTTAGGAGAAATTCCAAGATGCTTATCGAAAAGCTGGCGTAAATAACGGTCACTAATACCTAGTCGACCTGATAGATCAAGTAGTGAAGCATTATCCAATGCTCCATTATCAATCAACCGTTTAGCTCTTTCGAGTGTAGTGCTTACACCGTTCCAAATAGGAGAATCAGGTGCGCTATCTGGGTGACAGCGTAAACAAGGACGATACCCAGAAAATGCAGCAAGGTGCGCATGACTATAATATTCAATATTCTCTTCTTTGGGCGTAACAGCAGGGCAAATAGGGCGGCAGTAAATTCCAGTTGTTTTAACCGCTATAAAAAAACGACCATCAAAACGTGCATCGCGTGATAGGCGCGCTTGTTGATAGGCTTTTATATTTGAAGTTATGGATAGGCTTTCTTGCATAGAAACTATTGTAGCTTCTTAAGCTTAGAAAACTAGCTATTATCGGAACAGGTGCCTATGTTTTTTCTTCTTATAATTTCTTCAGCGTTAAAATTAATAGTCTTAACTAATGTAAAGCACCTCCCTACTTTTACATGATCGTTATTCTAATAATTTGGTCTCAATCGTGAGATTTTCAGAAAATTGTTGATATGGCATTTCTTGATCTATGGTTTATAGCTTACAATAAGAAGCTTCTGTTAGATGGGGTAAATGTCATGAGAATAAAAATCACGCAGTGGGTATTAATGATTGCCATTTTCTCTGTTGGGATTGTTGAAGCTAAAAGCTCCTGGGAGTTAAGCAAGCAAGCAGATGGAATTCAAATTTATACGCGTGATACGCCTAATTCTAAACTAAAGTCTTTTAGAGCTGATGTTATCATACCCACACGTTTGACATCATTGGTCGCTGTGCTTGAAGATACAACAGTTTTTCCGCGTTTGTTTCATAACTGTAAAAGCGCCAAGTCTCTTAAAAAAGTGGGACACAATGAGTTTTATAACTATATTGTGACAGGAATGCCCTGGCCTGTAAATTCTAGGGATTTGATTGCTCATTCGATTATCAGTCAAGATAGAAAAACCAAGCGGATTGATATTATCATTAACTCAAAGTCCAATATGGTGCCTCAAAAATCGGGGATTGTTCGTGTGAAACATTTGGTTGGTCGATGGGAATTTATGCCATTGAAAAATGGCACGACCAAAGTAACTTATGAATTGAATCTTGAACCTAGTGGGAATATACCCGCATGGTTAGTAAATTTGCTGATTGTCGATACACCGTTTTATACGCTATTAAATTTGCGTAAGTTGGTGAAAGAGCCAATTTATATGAATGCAAAGCGTCGCTATATAATTGATTAATGATTTGGGTTCTCCATAAAGCACTCCTGTTAACAAGGTTTATATTTGCGTATAGTCCACTTTCACAACACCCCTAACAGAATTAGTCAGCAGTATTTCATCAGCATTAATCAAATCATCTTTTGACAGTGTAGTTTCTTTAACATCATGCTTACGCATAAATGCTTGGCGTTCTATACCGCTCAAGGCACCATGTAAAAGTGGGGGGGTGTGGTATTGGTTCTTCATTTTAATAAAGACATTGTGACGGCTGGCTTCTACGAGCTGGTCGTTTTCATTTAAAAATAGCACATCGTAAAAACCTTTTTTTGTTGCTTGCTCAAGTGCTTGGTTGTAATGTTCTCGGCGTGAGGTTTTGTGATGCTGGAAGATTGAAGTGCTATCAATCTTGTTATCGCTGATGGTGATTATTTTAGGCGTGCTATTGTCTTTCTCGATAGGAGTATGGGTGATTCTTATTTCGCCTTTCTGGTAGGCAGTTAGCCTGATCTTATGAAAACCTGAGCGGAGTGATTTTTTTATATCGTTGAGTTTTTCTTCAATTATTTCTTGATCAAGCTTAAAGCCGAAAGAGTCAGCAGAGCTTGATAGTCGTGATAGATGTTTCTCAAGGTTTGTAAACTCGCCTTTATCAGTATTAAATCTAAAGCTTTCTATCAAATAAAAATCTTGGTTTAAGCTGGTTAAAAAATCTGCTTTAAGCAAGCATTCTTGATATTCATCTTCGGCATCGCTTTCGTAAATAATGCCACTGCCAACACCCATCTCGCAGTTATTATCTTCACCAATGATAATAGTACGAATCGGCACATTAAAATAGAAATCACCATCAGGTTTTAAGTAGCCAATAGCGCCGGTGTAAATACCGCGTGGTTCGGTTTCTAGCTCATTGATGATTTCCATGGTTCGTGTTTTAGGTGCACCTGTGATTGATCCGCAGGGGTATAGCGCGTGTAATAAATCGCCAAAACTGAGTCCTTTTTTTAGCGTGCCTTTTACGGTAGAAATCATTTGATGTAGGCTTTTAAAGGTTTGTACTTGGAATAAGTTTTTAACTTTTACGCTACCTGTTTTACAAACTCTGCCGAAGTCATTTCTAATCAAATCTACAATCATTACGTTTTCAGATAGTGTTTTTGAATCGCTTTTTAAAAAGCTTACAATGGCATCATCTTCTTGCTTGTCTTTACCGCGCTTTGCTGTTCCCTTCATGGGTTTTGAGGTAAGGTTATCGTCGCCTTTTTTTATAAAAAGCTCAGGTGATAGCGAGACAATTTTTGATTCCGGGAAATTAAGTAGTGCTCCAAATTCAACAGGTTGTTTTTTGCGTAATGCTTTGTAAAGCGTGCTAGCCGTTCCTTGAAGTTTGAATTTGTATTTTAGTGTGTAGTTGATTTGATAGGTGTCACCCGCAACAATGTATTCTTTTATTTTAGTGATTGCTTTTAAGTAGTCGGGTTTGGAGACGTTTAGTTGTAAGTCGTGCAAGCAGAGTTGTGATTCTGGGAAAAGATCAGCGCGTTTAAAACAGGCCTCAATCTCGTTACGACTGGGGCGCTGTAAATCTTTAAATGCGATAAAATATAAAAGTGGTTGCTGAGATACTTTTGTTTTTCTAGTAATTGCCTTATCAATAAAGTAATAACCCGCCTCATAAGAAAGATAGCCACAAAGGTATAGCCCTTGTTTTTTGTATTCTTCAATTTTTGCTAAAGCAGGCGTAAGTTCGGCCTCGGTTCTAGCAATAATTTCGTTCTGAGGGTTTGAGAAAAGCAGGTTATGCGACTCACTTTTGGGTGATTTAGAATCATCCAAAAGTGCATAGGTACTGTCGCTACTTAAAAGGTTTGATAAGGTATCCATTGGCTACATTGTAGCCTAGCTTTGTTGTTATTGATTAGACTTTTCTTTATCAATCGCCAGTTCTTTGTCGTTGGCTGATGTATCGTTAGGGGAACGTTTTCTGAAACTAGAAAAACCTTCCAATACCATTTGACCAAACGCTCTGGGTGATTTCCAAGCGGTATCGGCATTACTGCTCCATGATATTTTCGCATCGCGTGAATAGCCGTTATCATCATCGTTGACTTGAATTTCAAACCCTAGCGCATGTTCTGATTTTGGCCTAACGCGCAAAACAGTCCATGGAATTTTTACGTTAAGTTGATAGCCCTGTGGATTTTGGCGCATTGAATATTGAATATCTTTGATGCCTTCTTTGGGTGTTTTTCCACCAATACTGATTTTCGGGTCGCCTAAGCGGAAGCTTAAATGAAAGTCATTGAAGCCATCGTAAGTTTCACTACGGCTCCCATCTGCGTCAATATAAATTTCAATGGAATCATCTGCCCATAACTCTTTAGAGTCTGAAACGTGGGTTTCATCAATCACACCCACCCAAATATAGAGATTTTTATTATCCCAGTTTGAACGCCATCGTGCGGTTAAGTCACGTGGGTTTTGAATAGTCCCTTGAATAACTTTATTGATTAACTTGGCTTCTGTTTTATGTAGAGTGCTTGGCCCATTTAATTGTCTCGGAATGATCGAATAAGTCGCATTGATTTTGCTTCTTTGACCTGAAACTAAATGCTTGGGGATGTGGTTTGGTTTTTGTAAGTGCGCGACATTACCGCTGGCGCAATTTTTCCACCAACAAGGACTTGAGCGATTGAAACCCAGCAGTGCGCGATACTTTGGTGCTTGGGCTGGGTTTTCTGCGATGTGTTCTTTTATGCCCCAGCTTCCGTGCCATGTGGAGGGGCGTGGTGCGGAGAAGGCAATAAACAATTTGCCGCCAAGCTTCTTCCAGCCAGCTAATAACTGCGAATATGCTTGCGCCATGCGCGGGTCTTTATTAGCTTTGTAAAGATGCGGTGTTGCACCTTGTGTCATCGAATGTGTTTTGTGATGCACGAGATGTTGCCCACCTTCGTAGGCGATTAAATCAACGCCAAACCCCTTTGTGATTTGCCCTTGCTTCTTTACAAACTCTAAAATGTTTTTAATCGAGTAGCGGTTTTTGGGGTCGTAAATGGCTTTAAAAACATCGTTAACACTTTTGATGGATGACATTTTATCTTGCGCAAAATGGAAGTAGGGGCCAACAGCGACGGCATCTACATTTTTATAGGCATTTTGAAAACCGAGCATAGTTTCGGTGAGCTTTGTATCTGTGGTCATACCTCCCATAATACGAATCAACCGTTGTGTGCCACCGAAGACTTTTTCAAAAGTTTTGAAGATACGAACGCTTTGCAGTGAGTAATATTTTGAGCCAGCAATATTACGGTTTTTATCGAGTTTGAGTTTGTAACCTGTTTGCTTCATGTGCTCGGCTTGTGGCACAAAAATATTGTTCCAGGTCTCGTTAGAATACTCGATATACACGCGCAAATTAGGTTTGAGTTTTTGCTTAACCATCTGTGCAAAACGGTAAATAAAGGCGTTGTCAGCGTTGTGAGGAATATTAAACCAAGGGTCAACATCCAGTGTGTTGGCAAGGCTGATCATCACCTCAAGCGGTACACCGCGTACACCTTCTTTACCGCCCCACGTTGCTTTGTTGAGAGTAGGGCGATCAGCCCACGAACGGATATTATTGCGTGTTACGCCAGCCATATTCATAAAACGTATGACTTTAAAATCCTTCATGAAATTCAAGAACTCAGGGTTGAACACCGTGGAGTTTTGTACAAAAGATTGGTATTGATTAGGCGCACATTGCCTGTCGCTCGAGACACGTTTGAAAGGCTTGTTCTTGCAAATTCCACCCGGCATAACGATACGAATATTTTTAATATAATTTTTAGGATCACTCTCTTCGATAAATATTGTGGCAGTGTACGAGGGGTACAACTCACCTTTTTGTGGCATTGGCACGAGTTTAATTGTATCTCGACCTTCAGAGTGTTTGATCAGTTTGGCACTTGCGCCATAACGCAATTTACCTTTGCCTTCGTACAAAACCGTATATTCGCCTTTGGGAAGTGCATCAATAGGAATATGGCTTAAAAAACGTGTACCTGCTTTGCCGCCATTTAAGTTTTGTGGCCAGCCATTTTTATCAAATTTCACATTGCCTTTGGTAAACCACGGGCGTGCCTCATCAAATGGTAAGGCATAACGAAATAAATCCACAAATGGTACGCTGGAATCAACCTCTAACGCTTCATTGGTATTCATGCCCAATGGAGATGTGTGGTTTGGTGGTAGTGCAAGTGCAACAGAAATAGCACTTAAACCAAGCACAGCAATGCTCAGTCGTAATAATTGTTGTATGAATCCGTTCATATCTTTTAGTTTTTTATTCAGCTGCGTTGATTATCAGACAGAAAGTAATCTGATTGGTTCTTATTAAGGTAACTAGCAGATGAATTAATTTAGCCCATGAGTTATTTTGATTATTATAACGTAAATGATGGTGCAATTAGGTAATTAAATACTTGATTAGAAATGATCATGTAAAACTAGGGGGGTGTGAAATGCCATATAAGTTAAGAAAAAGCCCCTTTACCTAGTAGGAAAAGGGGCTTTATTTGTTGAGAAAGTCAATTACTGAAAGAGCGCCAACTTCGCCGCCAATCCTTCTATCGCAGGTTTAATCACATCTCCAACGCCAGGAATAGCACCAACCTTATCAATCAAAGCTTTAAGAGGGGTAATAGAACTAGCAATCGCACTTTTTACAGGCGCTTGCGCAGCTGCTGGTAATTTATCTAACATGCCTGCGATATTACCAAGTTTATCTGTCGCTTCACCTATTTGTGGTAGCGCTGCTTTGGCAGAAGCTGCGTCGGTAATGCTACCCAGTGAGCCAGTAAGTGAGCCAAAGACGCTGGTCACTTCTTTACCAATATTATTAGATTGTATTACGCTGGTTGTGGCTGAATTAACGGCTTCACTGCCTTTATCCTTCATAAAGAAGTTATAAGCCAACAAAGCTACGCCAATTAATAATGCCAACGGGAGTAATTTCCCTAGCATGGATTTCCCCTCAGTTTGCGCAGTATTAACGGTTTCACGAACGGCCTCTGTTGCATTTGAAGAGAAATCATTGAGCTGAAAACCAGATGGCATGGAAGCGGCAATATTATCTTTTTGCCCTTTAAACATATCCATCAAACTACCCACATTAAAATCACCACTACCACCCATAAGTTTGCGTTTAATTACGCCGAATATAATAGGGGCAAGTAAGCCAAGCAAGGATTTAACAGAGCCTTTTCCAGCGCCACTAAAGCCGGCAATTGAACTAACTAAGCTACCTAAATTGCCACCACCAAGCAATGAGCCAAGAATACTAGAACCTGCGCTCATCATAGAGCTTTGACCACTACCGCCGAGTAAGCCGCCTAAATTATCTAAGATACTATCATCTTGATCGTTGATGGCGTTAAAGAGTGAATCTGCACCTGAACTTGATGAACCAGAATTCATTAATCCGCTGAGTAACCCTGGAATGGCGCTGGCGATAGCTGAGCCGTTTTGTGCGTCAGAGCCGCCAAGAAGGCTGCCGAGTTGACCCGTTACTTGGTCACTAAGTTGGTCTTTTATTAGGTCTGTAATGTTAAAGCTCATGATGTATATCCTGTGTGATAAGAGAAAGAATGCAGCGCATACATTTGTATTACTCAAATATAGTATAAAAAATATTTTTTGCCATAGGTTTATTATTAATATAATGAGGCGTTATGAGGTGTATTGTTATAAAAAACTACGGTTGTAAGCGTTTGCTCTCCCAGCTATTGCCATCGTGTGAATATTCAAAACGATCATGCAAGCGATTTTCACCGCCTTGCCAGAATTCAATCGTTTCTGGCACAACACGATAACCACCCCAAAAGTCAGGTAGCGGGATTTCGCCTTGGGTGAATTTAGTTTTCATTTTTTGAAGTTGACCTTCAAGAATTTGGCGAGATGAAATGGGAGAGCTTTGTGCTGATGCCCATGCGCCGAGTTGGCTTCCACGAGGGCGTGTGAGAAAATAATTGAACGATTCTGCTGTGCTGATTTTTGTGGCTGTGCCATTGATTTCTATTTGACGTTCTAATTCTGTCCACGGAAAAAGCAGTGAAACATTACTATTTTCTTCAATTTGTTTTGATTTTAAACTGCTGTAATTGGTAAAAAATACAAAACCCTTATCATCAAATGTTTTGAGTAAAACCGTACGTTGGGTAGGCTTGCCATCAGCAGATACGGTTGCAAGGCTCATGGCGCTGGCATCAGGAATTTTTGCATCCATTGCTTGAGTGAACCATTTTTCAAATAGTTCGAAAGGTGAGTTGCTTAGATCTGCTTTGTTAAGCCCACCTTTGGTGTATTCACGTCTGTAGTCGCTGATGTCCATGCTTTATATTGTAAAGCACACCCCCCCACTTTTACATGATGCCATGTAAAAGTGGGGGGGTGTGCTTGTGAGCATTAACAGGGTCATTTATGATTCCAATTCTTCCCAGCGATCATACTTGCTTTTAAGTGTAGCATTTATTTCTTGTAGCTCATCAGTAACTGCAGCAGTTACACGATGTTCTTGCTTAAAAAAGTTTGGGTCAGCCATTTGCGCTTCTAGGTCGCTGACTTTGCTTTCTAACTTTTCAATTTCTTTAGGGAGGTTTTTTAATTCTTGTTGATCATTAAAATTGAGTTTCTTGCTTGGTTTTTCACTGAGCTTTGTTTCTGCAACTACTTCTTTTTTCTCTACCGCTTTAGCTTTCTTCTTTTCTGGCTTTTTAGTGGTTGATCTTTGGCGCAACCAATCATCATAACTGCCAACGTATTCGCTGATTTTTCCTTCACCTTCAAACACAAAACAACTGGTGACAAGGTTATTGATAAAAGCACGATCATGGCTGACAATTAATACCGTGCCCGTGTAGTTGAGCAGTAGCTCTTCTAATAGTTCCAGCGTATCAACATCTAAATCATTGGTAGGCTCATCGAGTACTAAAACATTGGCGGGCTTGATAAAAAGTTTTGCGAGCAATAGGCGATTACGCTCACCCCCTGATAGCGCATTTACAGGTGAATTAGCACGGTCAGGGGCAAATAAGAAGTCTTGTAAATAACTGATAACGTGTTTTTCTTTGCCATTAACCGTGACCTTATCGGCACCGCGATCAAGGTTATCTTTTACGGTGCGATTTTCATCAAGCTGGCTACGAAGCTGGTCGAAGTAAGCAACTTGTAGATTTGTGCCTTGAATGATTTTGCTGTCTGGGTTTTCATCGGGTTCTAACTCGCCGAGTAAAATTTTGAGTAAGGTGGTTTTACCTACACCGTTAGGACCAATTAAACCGATCTTGTCACCACGTTGTACCAGTGCAGAAAAATCATCAACCAGCACACGCCCGGTGGGGAGTGTGTAACTGATGTGTTCAACTTCAACGACACGCTTGCCTGTTTTTTGCCCCACATCCACTTGGATATTAACCGAGCCTTGTTGCTCACGGCGCTCCCCACGTTCATCACGCATTTTTTCTAGTGAGCGTACGCGACCTTCGTTTCTGGTACGACGCGCTTTGATGCCTTGGCGAATCCAGACTTCTTCTTGGGCGAGCTTTTTATCAAATCGGGCGTTCTCTAATTCTTCGGCGTGTAGTGTTTCTTCTTTGCGCCGTAAAAAGTTTTCATAATCACCAGGCCAGCTGGTGGCTTGTCCACGATCAATTTCAACAATGCGAGTAGCAAGGCGACGTAAGAAAGAACGATCATGCGTGATGAAAACTAACGAGCCGTTAAAGCTTAGTAAGAAATCTTCTAGCCAAATAATGGCTTCAATATCTAGGTGGTTGGTAGGCTCGTCGAGTAATAAAACATCTGGCTCTTGCACCAGCGCGCGGGCTAATAAAACACGGCGTTTAATGCCGCCTGAAAGTTGCCCAAAATCCACATCAGGATTTAATTCAAGGCGTGAAATGACGGTGTCGATGGTGGTTTGAAAGTGCCAGCCATTGCAGGCTTCAAGGTCATGTTGGATTCTTTCAAAGCGTTTCATCCAATCTTCTGAACCAATATCTTCCTCTTCATTCATCGCATGAAATGCGCTTAACAATTCGCCCGCTTCTTCCAAGCCAGAGGCAACCACTTCATAAACACTGCCTGACATGTTACGCGGTACTTCTTGCTCTAACTGGGCGATAACCGCCCCTTTTTCGGTAATGATTTCGCCAGAATCTGCTTTAATCTCACGGTTAAGCACTTTCATTAGCGTAGATTTTCCTGCGCCATTGCGCCCAATCAAACAGATGCGTTCATTGGGGTTGATCGTCATACTGAGGTTATCGAGTAGCGCTGGGCCACCGAAGCTGACTTGGATATTTTGTAATTGGATGAGTGCCATGGGAGTTCTTGTGTTCTTGGTTCAGGAGCGAATAATTTCGCCGCTGATACTATCACGGATTACCGTTGGAGTTAGTAAATTCCCTGTGTTTCCATCAAGAATAGCATCTATTTTGTCATCAAACTGTTTTGCAACTTCTGATGCTGTTTTAGCAGGCATTTGTCCTGATAAGTTTGCACTGGTTGAAACCAGCGCAGAATCTAAAGTTTCACAAAGTTCGCGCACAGTTGGGTGCTGGCTAATACGAATGGCAAGTGAATCAAAATCACCTGTTAGCCATTTGGGCGCAGAATCTAAAGCAGGGTAAATATAGGTAGTGGCACTGGGTTGAGTAAGCGCCAATTGTTCATCTGAAAGTGGTTTGAGGTATTTTTTTACTTGTGAAAAATCTGAAGCGACTAAAATTAGACCTTTGCTAATCGGGCGTTGCTTCAGCACTAATAAACGTAAGGTGGCTTTTTTATTATCAGGATCACAACCCAAGCCATAAACGGCTTCTGTTGGATAAGCAAAGACCCCCCCCTTTTGAAAGAGTCTTTTTAGATCATCTGTTGTTTTGGTAATTAACATCAATCATCATGTAAAAGTGGGGGGGTGTGCTTATTATTTCTTTTTCGCAGGTGTTTTTTTCTTAGCAGGCTTCTTCTTTGCGGCTTTCTTTTTGGTAGGCTTTTTCTTGGCAGGCAGATGTTCTACCCATTTTCCATTTTCAAAACGTGCTGACCAACCTGTGGCTTTACCGTCTTTATCTGTTCTTACGTAATGCTCTTTAATTTTACGATCAAAGCGTATTGCAGCTTTATTACCATCTTTATCTTCCACTGGTGCGTCGGTTAAGAAGACAAATTTTGGTGAAATACGATCTTTAAAACGTACCAATTCTTCAACTAAAGGTGCGCGTGTTTCACGTGATTTTGGATAGGTGCTTGCCGCGAGAAATAAACCTACAGCGCCATCGCGTAAAATAAAGTAGGCATCTGATTTTTCACATTCTAATTCAGGAAGGTGTACAGGGTCTTCGCGCGGTGGTGCAACCTCGCCGTTGCGTAAAATCTTGCGGGTGTTTTTACACTCACCTTCTTCGTTACTACACTTCATGTAAGGACCGAAACGACCTGTGGTGAGGTGCATATCGTGACCACATTTTTCACATTCAACCACAGGGCCTTCATAGCCTTTGAGTTTAAATGTGCCTGTTTCAATTTCGTAGCCATCACACTCAGGGTTGTCGCCGCACACATGAAGTTTTTTAGTCTCATCGATAAAGTAGCTGGTCATTGCCGCATCACACTTTTTACAACGGTGCTTGGCCATCAATGCTTCGGTTTCAGCATCTTCATTGTTGACGTCAATAGTTTCTGCCGCAGGGACAAGGTTTATTGTTTTCTTACAGCGCTCTTTGGGCGGTAAGTTGTAGCCATCACAACCTAGGAATACACCTGTGCCTGCGGTGCGAATACCCATATTACGCGAACAAGTTGGGCATTCAATTTCTGTCATGACCATTTCATTAGTCTTCATGCCCCCGTCGGCGGGTTCTTCTTGTGCTTTTTCTAGCGTGGTTTTGAAACCTTTGTAGAAATCATCAAGGACATCTCGCCATTCAAGTTTTCCGTCGGCGATTTCGTCCAGTTCTTTTTCCATTTCAGCGGTAAAGTCGAAATTCATTAGCTCTTCAAAACTACCCACCAAGCGCTTGGTGACAATTTCGCCCATTTTCTCAGCGAAGAAACGACGCGAATCAACTTTCACATAACCACGATCTTGAATCGTAGAAATAATAGAGGCGTAAGTTGAAGGACGACCAATGCCACGTTTTTCAAGCTCTTTAACCAGCGATGCTTCTGTGTAACGCGGCGGTGGCTTGGTGAAATGTTGTTGCGGATCAAGCTCAACTAAATTGAGCGCATCACCTTCATTCATGTCTGGCAGATTAGGCGCTTCTTTTTTGTTCATCGTAGGTTGTGCTTTTGTCCAACCTGCAAAGCGTAAAGTGCGACCCGAAGCATTTAAATGGTATTGACCCGCTTGAATGGTTAAGCGGGTTGAATCATAACGTGCTGGCACCATTTGGCAGGCAATAAACTGACGCCATATTAATTCGTATAATTTTTTGGCACTGTCATCAACGTCTTGCAAATCACTTGGCATAACCTTGGCATTTGAGGGGCGAATTGCTTCGTGAGCCTCCTGCGCACCTTCTTTTGAACCGTAAAAGTTTGGTGCTTTTGGCAAATAATCACTGCCATATTTTTTGGTGATTAGCTCGCGTGCCATTTCGAGCGCATCTTTACTCAAGTTGGTTGAATCGGTACGCATATAGGTGATGTAACCGCGCTCATACAAGCGTTGTGCTAATCCCATGGTGCGTTTTACACCGTAGCCAAAGCGTGTGCTGGCGGCTTGTTGTAATGTCGATGTAATAAACGGCGCTTTGGGTTTGCTACTAGTTGCGCGGTCTTCGCGTTTGAGTAGTGAGTAGTCAGCAGTCTTTAATTTTCCAACCGCTTCCATTGTTTGTGATTCAGTAACGGGCTTGAATGGTGCGCCGTTATCTTTGGTAACTTCTACGCGCAATGCTTCGCCTGATTTTGTGGCGAGGTCGGCGTGAATATCCCAAAATTCAACAGGATTGAATATATTAATTTCGTGTTCACGGTCAACAATTAAACGAACCGCAACCGATTGAACGCGACCTGCTGAAAGCCCGCGGCCGATTTTTGCCCATAAGAGTGGCGAAACCATAAAGCCAACCACACGATCAAGAAAACGACGTGCCTGTTGTGCATCGACACGGTCAACATCAAGTTTTGAGGGTTGCTCGAAGGCTTCTTGAATAGCAGTTTTGGTAATCTCATTAAAAACAACGCGCTCGTAGCGATCATCATCACCACCAATCACTTCTTTTAAGTGCCACGCAATTGCCTCACCCTCTCTATCCAAATCGGTCGCGAGATAGATTTTGTCAGCTTTTGCGGCGAGTTTTTGGAGTTCGGCGACCACTTTTTCTTTGCCTGGGAGCACTTCGTATTGTGCCTTCCAGCCATTATTAGGGTCGATGCCCATGCGCCTGAAGAGATTGCCTTCGTCGCGCTTTTTCTTAAATTCTGCTTTTTTCTTCTCCGACATACCTTTGGTAAGTTGTGCCAGAGTAGGCGCTTTCTTTTTGCCTTTAGTATTGCCACCGCCACCCTTTGGCAGGTCACGCACGTGTCCCACACTGGATTTAACAATGAAATCTTTGCCAAGGTATTTATTAATGGTTTTCGCTTTGGCTGGCGACTCCACAATAACGAGTGATCTGCCCATAAGAAGATAATGTATTAAGAATTTAGATTAAAAAATTCTGGCAACAATACACTGGAAACTAAAGAAGAGTAAAGAGAGATTTTTTTAGAGGGGAGAATTGAGAGAGAAATCTTAACTTAGAAAGTAAAGTTAATTGTTGTTCAGAGCGTTTAGTTTTTCATTCAGAACGAGGCGCAGGCGCGCGGAGAATGTGAGTATACAACAAGTATGTGACCATTCGAGCACGACTGCAACGAAGTGCTGGATGAAAAAATGAATGCTCTGGACAACAATTAATTAGTGGTAGACAGGAGCCTCTTCGCCCAACGCCACATCATCCATCCAAACATATTCAGACTCAGAGTCAGGCTGATTAAGTAACAACATCAAAATAACCCACTTCAAGCGATTCAAATCAAACTCTTTATCACCCAATGAAAGAATGCGGTCAATAGTTCGTTCAAACATTTCAGGCGTAAGTACGCCTGAGTTTGCTAAAGATAGCATGTAGTCTTGAGATTCTTGGTCTAACCAGCGCATTTCATATTTTGAAAAATGGCGTGTGGAGGCCGTTTGGGGTTGAGATAGGTAAATTTTGTCGTCATCGGCTAAGCTTTCTAACCAATCAAACGCTTTGTTGATACGTGTGTTTAGAAAACCTGCTTCCTTCAGGTAGCCGTGTAGGATTTCACGGTTTTGATTTACATCGTTTGATTCTGAATAATTATCAAACAAGTAAAAAAGTACATCCAATGTATTTTCTCTCATGTATCGGGGTCTCACTCATGGAGCAGGAGCTATTTCAGAAACAGTTGTTTCGCGGGGGAGAAATAATTCATACTCAATTTAACAGGGGTATATGCTGTGCATTTTATAGGAAAACAAGTTTTTTGTCATCCCCACGTATTTAAACGGTATTACAAACAGACTACTGGTTAAAACTAAGTAGACTTGCCAAGTCGCGTGTAAGTGCCTCCACCGTTTGATGAGACTTGATTTTGTAACTCGAGGATAAGCAACATAGCCGCTATGGATTCAGGTTTTAAGCCTGTCGTTACCACAAGTTGATCGATTGGAATTGGGTCATAACCCATTTTATCGAGTAAAATTTGGTGCTCTGAATCGATGTTTGTTTCTTCTGAGTAGGTATTTGAAGGTTGCTCTAGAGTGGGTTGGTCAATTTCTGATAAATCAATCACGGCGCTCATTTCTTCTAAAATATCTTGGGCAGTTTCTACTAGTTTTGCGCCTTGGCGAATCAGTTGATGGCAGCCTTTTGCGAGCGGATTGTGTATTGATCCTGGTATCGCAAATACTTCGCGGCCTTGCTCGCTAGCTAAGCGAGCGGTGATGAGAGAGCCACTTTTTAATGCAGCTTCAACCACCAAAGTACCATGGGCTAACCCGCTAATAATACGATTGCGCCGAGGGAAGTTGCCCGAACGTGGTTGTGTACCAATGGGGAATTCACTGATAATCGCGCCAGTTTCTGCAATTTTATGTGCTAAATCACGGTGCTTGGCGGGATAAACCCGGTCGATGCCTGTGGCAATGATGGCGATGGTTGGGGCATTGCCATCCAATGCGCCTTGGTGAGCTGACCCATCAATACCTAGTGCTAAGCCACTGGTAATACATAAACCCACTTGCCCTAAGTGTTTTGCAAAATCATAAGCGCTAGTAATGCCACTTTGAGTGGGGTTTCGGCTACCCACAATGGCAAGCTGAGGATCGTTAATAATGGATAGATTGCCATGTACATAAAGTACAGGTGGCGGGCTGTCAGTTTGCTTTAATAGTGTTGGATATTCAGGACAGTCTATTGTGATAATGTGATGATTTTCGGCGGCATTGAACCATTCTAAATCGGGCTTGGCAGAGTCGCTCTCTTTATTGTCAAGAATGGTATCGGCAAGGTTTTGTGAGATGCCCGCCTGTTTGAGTGATGAAGATGTAGCATTGAAAACATCGCTGGGGCTATCAAAATGCGCGAGTAATACTTGAAAGTATTTAGCACCAACGCCTGAAACGCGCCATAGAGATATCCAACTTTCTAATTCTTCGGTAGTTTTCATAGCGCGTAAAATAGATTTATTAAAAGCAAAAGAGCCTTAGTATAAACGATACTAAGGCTCTTTTAAAAACATGAAAAACACACCCATCATGTAAAAGTGGGGGGGTGTGCTTTATATTTATATTAAGTACTGATTAATTAAGGATTACCTATCTTGTATCCATTTTTCACTGCGTGTGTAGATTCAGTAATTAATGCATAACTAATATCACCCAATACTTTGTAAACAATCGCTGTTGCTACGCGAGCAGGTGGAAGGTTTACTTTAGTAGCGACCACAGGCTCCCAAGAGTATTTAGGTTTAGTTTTCTCAATTGGATCATCAACAGTTTTACCAGGTGAGAATACACCCACGGTGTTACCAAGTTTGATGCCATCACGCGCACCTAGGTTGATGGTTACAATTCTTGTTTGACCCGCTAGTAGCTCAGCATCAAATAATGAAATAACATCACCACG
>JAKIUW010000017.1 GCA_021647365.1 Cocleimonas sp.
TACCAGGTGAGAATACACCCACGGTGTTACCAAGTTTGATGCCATCACGCGCACCTAGGTTGATGGTTACAATTCTTGTTTGACCCGCTAGTAGCTCAGCATCAAATAATGAAATAACATCACCACGAACCTTGATTTTTGGAATAGTGATAGGACCTTTTAGTGTATGTGTCTCATCTTCAATCCAAAGGAGGCGATCACCAGGGCGAATTTCACGGATAGATTCAGCAATATTAGCGGTTGCAACATCTGTATTTAGTGCTGGTCTTTCAACTTCTAAGAAACCTGTGTACTTTACTTCTCTACCATACTCTACATGTGTTGCAGGGTCGGTAAGCATTTTGCCTACATTGAAAATAGCGTAGCGTCCGCCAGCATGTCGATCAGCAAGATTTTTAATGTAAACTGTTTGACCTTGCTCCAAAAGAAGACTCGCTTCTTCACTCTGAATAATATAAGGCGCATTTTTAATGGTATCGTCATCAAGCACACGAGGCCATGCTAAGAAAGGCGCTAGTGTTGATATTGGCTCACCTCCTCCATTACGTTCAATACGCATCTGCGGAACCATTTTTTCAACAATAGAACCATCAGACATTTTAATTCTTCTTCTGCCACCTTCGTAGATATGAAGAACATCACCAGGATAAATTAGATGAGGGTTTCGTACTTTTTGATTTACATCCCAAATTTCAGGCCAGTAACCTGGGTTATTCAAAAACATATTTGAAATCCCCCATAATGTATCACCTTTTTTAACTACGTAACGCTTAGGTGCGGTTGTCTTAAATACAGGTTTAGTCACTTTGCGAACAATCTTAGGGTTGTAACCTGCCTGTTGATTTTGGCGACGTACGTTCCCATAATAGCTATCATATGGGTCGACACTATTAACCAGTGGTTGTTTTGAATTTTGAGAAAGACTTTGTGTTGCGCTATTAAACTCTTCGCCTAGATTACTACAGCCATTTAGAACAGCTAAAGATAATACTGACACAGAAACTAGCGTTAAACGTGAAAGATTGAAAGTCATGGAAACCCCTTCGGTATTGTTATTATTGTTAATTATTATGTGTTTCTCTTATTGAAGAATAATTAGTAACATCACTTAGTAAGTAAGAATGATGCTGTATTCTTGAATAGAAGAACTTATACTATTGCCCCATATAATAACGCAGTGCTGATAACGGTGCTGATTTTTCAGACTTACGGTATACATTACGAAAAATATAAAGAACGGACAAAAGATGGCAAAACTTAATATCCTACGGTTTCCTGATGCTCGCTTACGTACTAAAGCGAAGCCAGTAGGAGAAGTGACGGATAAGACACGAGCATTACTCGATGATATGTTAGAGACGATGTACGACGCACCTGGCATAGGCTTGGCAGCGACGCAGGTGAATGTGCATCAGCAAATTGTTGTTATTGATGTTTCTGAAGAGAAGGATGAACCTTACTGTTTTATCAATCCTGTTATCACTAAGGCAGAGGGTGAAGAAGTTTGTGAAGAAGGGTGTTTATCGGTGCCAGAATATTATGCTGAGGTAGAAAGAGCGGAGACTATAACGGTTGTTGCATTAGACCGAAACGGTAAAGAGTTTACATTGGAGGCAGATGGTTTGCTTGCTGTATGTGTTCAACATGAGCTTGATCATTTAAAAGGTAAGTTGTTTGTGGATTACTTATCGCCACTGAAGCAGAAACGTTTGCGTAAGAAGTTTGAAAAGCTTGCTAAGCAGAATGCTTCTTAATCAGCTTCTTCTTAAAGCGTGTAACCTCTGTGCTGATGCAGATAAAAAGCTATAAATAAACATCATGTAAAACTAGGGGGGTGTGGTTTGAATAATAGATATTTCAGAGCACACCCCCCTAGTTTTACATGATGATATTTAAAATATACGTTATTCTTAGAAAAGATAAATAATGAATAAATTAAAAATCATATACGCGGGTACGCCTGACTTTGCCGTTCCTGCACTTCAAGCGCTAATCGACTCCCCTCATGAGGTTGTAGCTGTTTATACGCAACCCGATAGACCTGCTGGGCGAGGGCGCAAAGTACAATTTGGTCCGGTGAAGCAAGTTGCGGTTGATGCAGGCATCAGAGTCGAACAGCCCCGTTCGTTAAAAGATGAAGAAGCGCAAACAACATTATCGGAGTTCAATGCCGATGTCATGGTTGTAGCGGCTTATGGTTTGATTCTTCCTCAAGTTGTTTTGGATATGCCCAAATATGGTTGCTTGAATAGTCACGGCTCATTATTACCGCGTTGGCGTGGCGCTGCGCCGATTCATCGAGCGATTCAAGCAGGTGATATTGAAACTGGCGTGACCATTATGCAAATGGCGGCAGGGCTAGATACGGGCGATATGCTATTGAAGGTGAAATGCCCGATAACGACAGAAGATACAGGTCAAACCATTCATGATCGTCTTGCAAAAGATGGTGCTGATGCCTTGCTGGAAGTATTGGATTTACTTCAAGAGGGTAAGCTTACCCCCGAAACACAAGATGAAAGCCTCACAACCTACGCGCACAAACTCAATAAAGCAGAGGCTGAAATTGACTGGTCGCAGTCGGCTAAACAAATCGACCAGACCATACGCGCGTTTAATCCTTGGCCTGTGGCGTTTACATTATTTAATGGAAAACCTCTGCGCTTGTTCATGTCTAATGTTGAAAACATCACGACAAAAGAATCTGCGGGAACGGTGATCAGTGAATCACCTGAAGGAATTTGTATTGCAACAGGCGATGGTGTGCTGTCTTTCTCACGCTTACAACTACCAGGGAAGAAAGCAATGGATGTGCGCGACTTTCTTAATGGACGATCTTTATTAGATTGTAAGTTTCCAACATGAATGATGCGATGCAAAAACATCATGTAAAAGTGGGGGGGTGTGCTTTGGCACGTCAGTTCTATGTCAGTTAAACAATCAAACCCAAGAACCTCCGCAGCAAAGATATTGCAGTCGGTAATTTATAAAGGCGAATCCTTAAGTCCTGCCTTACAAGATGTTGATGATCCGCTAGTGCGTGATTTATGTTATGGAAGCCTGCGCTGGCACGAGCCACTATCAGCCTTACTGAACGAGTTGCTAACCAAGCCATTAAAGAAAAAAGACAAAGATGTGGAATGTTTGATTCGCGTGGGCTTGTATCAAATAATCTATCAAAAAACCCCTGATCATGCGGCAGTAGGTGAAACGGTTAGTGCCTTAAAAGGCTTGAAAAAGCCTTGGGCTAAAAAACTAGTGAATGCTGTTTTGCGTAATTATTTACGCGGACAAGAAAAACTACAAAAAATCATTCAATCTCAATATCCTGCAAAGTTTGCCTTTCCTCAGTGGTTGCTGGATGAAATAAAGCAAGCATGGCCAGAAAACTGGCAAGCTATTCTAAACGCCTCCAACCAAAGAGCACCAATGACATTGCGGGTGAACCTTGCCCAGCAAAGCCGTGACGAATATCTAAAAAAGTTACAAGCCTTAGATATTGAAGCAAGCAAGCTTGAAGGCGTGGATACAGCCATCTGCCTAGCTAAGCCTTGCAATGTTTTTGATCTGCCTGATTTTGAACAAGGTGCGGTTTCAGTGCAAGACGGTGCGGCGCAATTGGCAAGTATCCTGTTGGATTGTAAAGATGGTATGTGTGTTTTGGATGCTTGCGCCGCCCCAGGTGGTAAAACAGGACATATTTTAGAAAGCGCAAAAAATCTTGATGTTATCGCTGTTGATAATAGTGAAACACGATTGATGCGCGTAACGCAAAACCTACAACGCTTAAAACTTGAAGCTAAAGTTGTTGTATCTGATGTTTTGGAAACAGAAAACTACGCCAAAGATAAACTTTTTGATCGTATATTATTGGATGCACCGTGTTCGGCAACAGGGGTTATTCGTCGTCACCCTGATATAAAAGTATTACGCCGACAATCAGATATTGCAGAGTTACAACAATTGCAAAGTAAAATGCTGGATGTATTGTGGGAAAAGTTAGAACCCGAAGGGATTTTACTCTATGCAACCTGTTCAATCCTCCCTCAAGAAAACGAACAACAAATTAGGGACTTTGTTAAACGTCATGATGATGATGTAGAAGTGTTGCCTATTGATGATACGCAAGATTTAGGGAGACAAGTATTTCCTGGTGAAAAATGCATGGATGGATTCTATTTTTCAAAGCTTAAAAAGCAGGCGTAATATCTATGTTAGTTATTACATTCTGCTATAAGTTTTTTTTCGTCTGATATAGTTATTATATAGATAATAAAATCTAGTAAAACCTCTCTATGCTCTCTATCATTAGGGGTTGAATGTATTCTTAGGGAATAGTATGAAGGTCGACTTGAACCAGTATCTTTGTTTTAATTTATACAGAGGCTGGCGTGAAATATCATCTTTTTATAAAGATATATTAGGGAAAGACATATCCCTACAAAATGTCTATATTTTAGATTTGTGTGATTTACACGAAAAAATCACTATGAACGACCTGTCAGAAGCGATGCATTTAGATGGCTCAGCTGTATCAACACTTGTTTCACGAATGGAAAAAAAGTCATTACTAGAACGTACTCATAGCAAGGAAGATAGACGCTTTGTTTATGTTCAGCTCACACAACAAGGTCAAGAATTTAAAGATAAATTGAAGACTAAATCTGCCCTTCTTACAAAAAATATAAAAAAGAACATTTCCGTGGGTGATATTGAGCAGTTACAAGAAATAGTTAATCAAATTGCAACAAATAGGGCTGATTTTAAAGATTCTGTTTAGTTGTGAGTGACCTTTCGGGTCGTTTTAGTTTAAAATAGCCTCTATGCTTTTCATCCGAAAAAGAACTTCTATTAATTTTCTCTTTGTATTATTGCTATTGGCAACGTCTTTAGTGGTTTCAGCAGATATTACGTTTAAAAACTTTAAGGTTGTTGGTGCTGCGCCAAAGTATCAAGTATTGACAGCGATTGATTTTAAGCTAACAGGGTATCTGGAAAATGCTTTAAAGAGCGGTGTAGTGCTTAATGCCCGTGTTCAATTCCGTCTTCAAAAACACCGAGAATGGTGGTTCAACAAAGAAACAACCTTGAGCACTACTCATTATCAACTTAAATACCATGCGTTGAGTCGTCATTATTTATTAACGCGTAATGATACCAATGAACATTGGAGTTTTTCTAGTCTGCCATCAGTGCTAAGAAAATTGGGGGAACTTCGTAAATACCTTTTGCCCTCTATTAAAATACCCAAAAATGAGAATGATTACTCTATTTTTGCTGTTGCAGATATGTCCCCTAAAACATTACGCTTGCCTTTACGTATTCAATCTTTGTTTAGCGATAAGTATCGTTTAAGCAGCGAGGGTGTTCTGTGGCCCTTACCGTAAGAACCATATTTTTTCAGGTATTACCTGTTGTTGTAACGTCTTTGCTTTTGGCAACGTCTTTTGTATTGTTGAGCGTATCTACAAAAAATCCGCAACAGTCGGGTGAAATTAACACGTGGTTATTTCCTTTAAATATCATCATATTGCTGATTTTATCCAGCCTGATTATTTACAATGTAGCTAAAGCTATTAAGTATTTTCGTTCGGGGCAGGCGGGTTCTCGCTTTACCGTGCGACTTATGCTTGCCTTTTCCTTGTTGACCATTCTCCCTGTTCTGGTTGTCTCTTATTTCTCGTTAAACTTTATTGGTGATCGAATTGATAACTGGTTCAATATAAAAATTGAAGGCGCACTGGATGATTCGCTTGAGCTCGCACGAAGCTCTTTGGATGTCAGAATGCGCCAGCATCTATTTGATTTAGAGCGTGCTGCTAAGGCGCTTTCTAGTGTAGATGAGTTGGATTATATTGACTTCATTGATCGACAAGCTCAAGCAATGGGGGCATACGAGGTTGTATTGCTGAATAGTAATAAACGTGTTCTAGTGTATAGCGGAGATGATAATGGTACTTTGCTACCCCACCTTCCGACGGAAGATATTTACCGAAAGATATCAAGCCGTGGCTATATGTACCAACTAGAACCATCAGAAAAAGATGGTCTTTTCTCTCGCATAGCGCTGACTTTAAGAACAGGTGTTGGGCGAGAAACGCTGATATTAACCGCGTTATTTCCTTTTTCTGATAAAGAACAAGTACTAGCAGAGAGTGTACAAGATACGTATAACCAGTATCAGGAAATAAGCTATCAGAGAGGTTTGGTAAAAAAAGGTTTTCGTATAACGCTTTTGTTGATTATGTTGTTGTCTATGCTGTTTTCTATATGGGCTGCTTTTATTTATTCTCTACGACTAACAAAGCCAGTTCGCACATTGTTAGAGGGAACCCAAGCCGTAGCATCAGGTAATTTACAGAAAAAACTACCTGTAGCAGAAAAAGATGACTTTAGTATGCTGGCTCGCTCTTTCAATATGATGACAACACGTTTATCGACGGCACGACAAGAAAGTGAACGTAGCCAAGATCAAATTAAACGACAGCATGATTATCTTAATATCGTATTGGATAATATGACCTCGGGTGTGATAGCTTTAGACGATGATTTTGTGATTAGACGGGTAAATACAGCCGCAGAAAGATTGTTACAGTCACCACTAGGGAAATTTAGAGGTCAAACGCTTAAATCAATGTGTTCTGAAACAGAGGGTTTCTTACCGCTCTATGAAAGTGTAGAACCTTATTTAAATGAAACAGTTGTTACCCAAGGAGCTGAAAACAATAAAGTATTTCAGACTGATATTGTGTTGTTTTTGGATGGAGTTCAGCATTCTTTAGTATGTCGAGGTGTTGCTTTACCTGAACTAACTAATGGTACGCAAGGATACATTCTAGTATTTGATGATATTAGTGAGGCATTGCAGGCCGAGCATGATGCCGCATGGAGTGAGGTAGCGCGGCGTTTAGCACATGAGATTAAAAACCCTTTAACACCTATTCAGTTATCGGCGGAGAGGTTACAACGTCGTTTAAAACCATTACTGGATGAAGAATCTGCGGATTTATTGCAGCGTATGAGCAGTACCATCATCAACCAGGTGGATACTATGAAGAAGATGGTGGATGCTTTTAGTGAATATGCGCGCACACCAGAACTTAAGTTAAAAGAAATAGATGTTAATGGCTTAGTAAGAGAAGTTGCTGAGTTATATCGTATTAACACCTCACAAGCAGAACTTAGATTGGATCTTAAAGGAGCGCCTATGCTTCACATAGATATAGATAGAATGCGCCAGTTACTTATTAATTTGATTAAAAATGCTTTGGAGGCCTTGGAAAATCATAAAGAAAAAGATAAAGCTATATTAACCATATCTTCAAATATTGAAATACTTGAAAGTGGTAATAAACAATGGGTGTTAACGGTTAGTGATAATGGTCCAGGGATTGATGAAGAGCTATTACCAAATTTATTCGAACCTTATAAGACCTCAAAAGTTAAAGGTTCTGGTTTAGGTTTGGCGATTGTGAAAAGAATTGTAGAAGAACACGATGGTAGAGTAGTAGCGAAAAACAATAAGTCAAATGGTGCTAGAATTGACGTATATTTACCACTTAGTTAGCAGATTAATTTATTAATAAATTTATGAGAACAACGTTATGACAGCACAATATATTCTTGTGGTAGATGACGAGCCAGATATTCGTCAGCTTGTCAGTGAAATATTAGAAGATGAAGGCTACGATGTTGCCGTTGCTGATGATGCTGAAAAGGCGAAAGAGCTGCGTAGGCAGCGTCGCCCAGATTTGGTATTGCTTGATATTTGGATGCCAGGTGAAGATGGTATTTCTTTGTTAAAAGGCTGGCAAAAGAGTGGTTCTTTGTGTTGCCCTGTGATTATGATGTCTGGGCATGGCACGATAGAAACAGCGGTAGAAGCAACGCGTTTAGGGGCTTATGATTTCATAGAAAAGCCTTTATCAATGGCGAAAATGTTATTAACCATTGACAACGCTTTGCGCTCAGAGCAATTGGTTCAAGAAAACAAAGGTTTGCGAGAGCAGGTTAGTGAAAACCCCGACCCCATTGGCAATAGTAAGTTAATGGTCAAGCTGCGGGAGCAAACCAAGCGTATCGCTGAGCACAATGATGTGGTGTTAATTTACGGCGAGTCTGGTGTAGGAAAAGAGGCCTTTGCACGTTATTTTCATGCAAATAGTAACGGTGCTAACCGAGCCTTTATCAAATCAACTATATCATCTATCGAACTCGACAAAGTAAGTGAAGCGCTCTTTGGTAAAGAGTCTGGTGATAAAGTTAACTATGGTTTATTGGATGAATCTCGAGGTGGTTGTCTTTACCTTGCGGACATTGGTGCATTACCAGCGGATTCTCAACAACGTTTATTGAATGCTTTACGAGATGGTTATTATACGCGCGTTAATGGTAGTGAGCATGTTGACTTGGGTTCAACCTTGGTGTTTTCTTCTCAGCATGATTTACGAGATGATGTTAATGCAGGGCTTTTTGATAAAGACTTGTACAGCCAAATAAACATTGTTCCTTTAATGGTTCCTGGGCTTCGCGATCACCCTGAAGATGTTCCTGAGTTACTCAATTATTATGTGGATCAGTTAACAGGGCATGATGGCTTACCGTACAGGCATTTTTCTGTACCTGCTCAGAATTTTTTGCGTAACCACGATTGGTTTGGCAATATTCGTGAATTAAGAAACTTGGTGCAACGTTTGTTAATCATGGGTACTGATTCTGAGATCACACAGGAAGAAGTAGAAGAGGCTTTAGGCGCTGAGATTCCAATATTTTCTTCTTCAATCGCACAAGCACCTCAAAGCTTGTTTGAATTACCATTGAGACAGGCTAGAGAGCAGTTTGAGCACGATTATTTGGATTTTCAACTTACACAAGTAGGGGGCAATGTAAGCAAGTTAGCAGATTTAGTGCAAATGGAGCGAACGCATCTTTATCGAAAAATGCGATCATTAAATATAGACCCTAAAAAGTACGGTAAGTGAAGGATAATCACTCGTGAATATTGTTATTTTAGGTGCAGGCCAAGTAGGTAGTTCTTTGGCGAGAAATCTAGCCAGCGAAGATAATGATATAACGATAATCGATAGCGACAAAGCAGCGCTTCGAGAGCTTCGTGAAAAGCTGGATGTGCACACCAAGCAAGGTCATGCATCACACCCTGATGTGTTAGAGCAAGCTAATGTAAATGATGCTGATATGTTGATTGCCGTTACCAATAGTGACGAAGTCAATATGATGGCGTGTCAGATTGCTTATAGCCTGTTTCGCACGCCTACACGTATTGCTCGAGTTCGTGCGGCAGGTTATTTACAGCACCAAGAATTATTTACGCCAGAGTTGATTCCTGTTGATGTGTTGATCAGTCCTGAGCAATTAATTACCGATCATATCTACCGATTAATTTCCAATCCAGGGACGTTGCAAGTTATTGATTTTGCCGAAGGTAAAGTGCGCCTTGTCTCTGTGAAAGCGTTTCACGAAGGGCCGTTGGTAGGGCATGAAATTCGACAATTGAGTGAGCATTTGCCTGAAGTTAAAGTGCGTGTCGCCGCCATTTTTCGTAAAGGTAAAGCCATTATCCCTAGCGGAAATACCATCATTGAAGCCAATGATGAAATCTTTGTCATAGCCAGTGCTAAGCATATTCGCGCGGTAGTCAGTGAGTTACGCAGTGTAGATAAACCCTATAAGCGCATTATGATTGCAGGTGGTGGTAATGTTGGGAAGCGTTTGGCGGTTGCCTTGGAAGAAGGGCGATACCAAGTAAAGATTATCGAAAAATCGCCAGAAGTTGCTAATGATTTAGCCGAAACACTCAATAAAGCCATCGTGCTAGAAGGTGATGCCGCTGATGAAGGATTGCTAACAGAAGAAAATATTGGTGACGTTGATATATTTTGTGCGCTTACCAATGATGATGAAGCCAATATATTATCCGCCATGTTAGCCAAGCGTTTGGGTGCGAGAAAAGTCATGTCATTGGTTAATCGTACGGTGTATGTTGATTTGGTTGAAAGCGCTAATATTGATCACGCTGTCTCACCTCAGCAAATTACCATTGGTGCACTGCTGGCACACGTTCGTAGTGGGGATGTTGTTTCGGTTCATTCGCTAAGAAAAGGTGCTGCGGAGGTGATTGAAGTGGTTGCACATGGTGATAAGAAAAATTCTAGGGTGGTTGGTCGTAAACGTGTTGATCTTAAATTACCACCAGGAGCAACTGTTGGCGCGATAGTGCGTGACGGTAAGTTTATGATGCCTCATCAAGATATTGTTATTGAGGAAAAGGATCACGTTATACTCTTTTTAACAGATAAGCGTTACATTCCAGCAGTTGAGAAGATGTTTCAAGTCGGTGTTGGGTATATTTAGTTTGATGTTCTTTATCGCTCATTCACAATACTTTTTAAAAGTACACCCCCCCACTTTTACAGGGTGTTTATGCAACTATTAGTTATACAGCGAATTTTAGGTTTGTTATTAGTGTTGTTCAGCTTCACTATGTTACCTCCTATTTTGATTGGGTGGATATACGACGACCTTTCTCTTATGCCGTTTGTTAAAGGTTTTTTCCTCGTCCTTATTGCAGGGGCTGTTATGTGGTTTCCTGTGCGCAAAAGGAAACGAGAGTTACGTCTGAGGGAAGGCTTCCTAGTCGTTGTACTCTTTTGGGCGGTATTGGGAGTATCAGGTTCTGCGCCCTTATTATTTTCCCCTGAGTTAAATATCTCTTTTGTGGATGCTGTCTTTGAATCTATTTCTGGCTTGACGACAACGGGAGCAACCGTCATCACAGGATTGGATGATTTGCCCAAATCAATCCTGTTTTATCGTCAGCAATTACAATGGCTAGGCGGGATGGGAATTATCGTCTTGGCGGTGGCAATCTTACCGTTATTGGGCATTGGTGGAATACAGTTATATCGCGCTGAAACCCCTGGCCCTGTAAAAGATTCAAAGCTTACACCGAGAATCAAAGGCACGGCAAAACTACTGTGGATTATTTATCTGACCTTTACTATAGCGTGTGCCTTGGCTTATTACGCTGCGGGTATGGATGCATTTGATGCTATCAGCCATAGTTTCTCAACGGTGGCTATCGGTGGATTTTCGACGCACGATGCCAGTATGGGCTATTTTGATAATCACATTATTGAATTGGTAGCGGTTGTTTTTATGCTCCTTTCGGGCATTAACTTTAGTTTGCACTTTATGGCATGGCGATCATTAAGTTTGCGTAGCTATCATGCCGATTCTGAATTTCGCTTATACGGCATTATGATTCTTGTATTGACGGTGATTTGTTTCTCTTATTTATACTTTATGCATGTGTATGGCAGTGTTTCAGAATCATATTACAATGCTATGTTTCAGGTGGTTTCTATCGCCACGACAACTGGTTTTACCACGACAGATTATAGCCATTGGCCAGGTTTTCTTCCCGTTCTCTTAATATTTGCAAGCTTTGTAGGTGGCTGTGCAGGTTCTACGGGTGGTGGCATGAAGGTCATCAGGGTTTTGTTATTGTTTAAGCAAGGCTGGCGAGAAGTGACACGCTTGATTCACCCAAGTGCAAGAATCGCCATTAAGCTAAACCGTAAACCTGTTGATCGTGATGTCATACAAGCGGTTTGGGGTTTCTTCTCTGTTTACATCGGACTGTTTGTCGTTTTCATGTTGTTGCTCATGGCGGTGGGGATGGACCAAATAACCGCATTCTCTGCAGTGGCAGCAACCTTGAATAACCTCGGCCCAGGTCTTGGCGAGGTTGCCGCTAATTTTAAAGACATTGGTGATTTTTCTAAATGGCTTTTATGCTTCTCTATGCTGCTGGGTCGTTTAGAAATTTTTACATTATTGGTTGTGCTAACGCCCGCATTTTGGAGAAAGTAGTCAATTATGTCTATAACGAAAGCATCGACAACAAAAGCACCCTTAAAAAAATGGAATGAAGCCTATAAGAATGCAGATATTGCATCAGCAAAACCAGCCCAAGTTTTAAGTGAAAATGCCCACCTTCTTCCTAGCTCTCTACCTCAAAACTGTAATGCACTTGATTTAGCCTGTGGGCGCGCAGGCAACGCCATCTTCTTAGCAAAACAAGGCTTTAATGTTGATGCTGTTGATATTTCTCCTAATGTTTTAGAAAGCCTTGATAGCTTTGTAAAACAGCAATCATTATCTATTTCATGTGAGTGCCGAGATATAGAATCCAAGGGCTTATCCGATAAAAAGTACGATGTGATTGTGGTGAGTTATTTCTTAAGCCGTGAGTTGTTTCCTCAAATCACCCATGCATTGAAGCCGAGCGGGTTATTATTTTATGAAACGTGGTCAGAGGAGAAAGTGGATAGCTCAGGCCCAAATAACCCAACTTTTCGCTTGCAGGCAGGAGAGCTTTTGAATTTATCAAATACTCTGCGCCCGATTTTTTATCGAGAAGAGGGCGACCTAGGAGAGTCCTCAAAAGGCACTCGCAATATTGCTATGCTTGTTGCTAAGAACGTATAAGTTACGATAATTAGATAGCACACCCCCCCACTTTTACATGATCATGTAAAAGTGGGGGGGGTGTGCTTTATCTTAGAGTATCTATTAATTAAATCTCAGAAAGTAGCTGCTTCGTCATACTACCCGCTTGCGAAGCATAACCCCCGCCAAATAAATTAAAGTGATTTAAAATATGGTATAGGTTGTAAAGTTTCTTTCTTACTTTATAGCCAGAGTCGAGCGGATAGTGTGCATTATAAGCATCATAAAAATTGGCATCAAATCCGCCGAAGAGTTCAGTCATGGCTATATCGGTTTCTCTATCGCCAAAATAGACGGCAGAGTCATAAATAACAGGATTTGATTGCACGTCGCTACCACAATTTCCTCTCCATAAATCGCCGTGTAAAAGCGAAGGCTTTGGTTGGTAGTCAAGTAAAAAAGCAGATAGATTTTCGCTCAGCTTTAAGCCATTATCGTAAGCTGTATTTGAGTAGCCGTTTTTTTGAGCGAGCTTGAGTTGATAGAGCAAGCGCTCATTTTTCCAAAATGATGTCCAGTTCTTATGTGGTTTATTGGATTGCTCAGTTGAGCCAATCGTATTATTACGTTTCCATCCAAACTCTTCTTTAGGACTTTGAAATTGATGCAGTTTAGCTAGCTGCTCGCCCAATTTTCCACTCCATTTCTTTTGGTTTATTTGAGGTTGTAAATCAATGTACTCCAAGATCAAATAGCTGCAATTTGAAGTGCGACCATAAGCAATGGCTTTTGGTGAAGTGATACTGTTACTTTTTCTTATTTCATCAAGCCCATCGGCTTCGGCGCTAAACATGTCGACCAAGTTTGGTGAATTTGTTTTGATAAACCATGACTTATTTTCGTTATCAGTGACTTTCCAAGCTTTATTAATACATCCGCCAGAGAGCGACTTTTTATGCGTAAATTGGAGTGCTCTATCCAATGTTTTAGAGAGGTGTAACTCAATTTCATGCCAGCAACCGTTCATCTGAGAAGCGCCCATTAAAGTATTAAATATGGTTTAATGTATATCATATAAAAAGCTAAGACATTAATAAGTGTCTTAGTAAACTAAATAATAATTAAAATTATAAAACACAGACTTGAAGATATCTAAGTTAAGTAGTTCAATTGATAGTTTGTAAATAGGTCTAAAAATGAAAAATCATGCAAAGACAACTGACAAGAAGAGAAGCGCAGGCTTTACCTTAATAGAGTTGATTATAACCATTTCGATAGCCGCTATTTTAATGTCTATGGCCGTTCCAAGCTATAAAAACATGATTGATAGCAATCGGTTGTCAACAGGTACAAATGAGTTTATTTCTGCGTTGATACTTGCGCGAAGTGAGGCGCTTAAAAGAAGTCAAAATGTTAGGGTATGTACGAGTGCAGACTCAACGAATTGTTCGGCGGCAGAAACAGACTTCGGAAAAGGGTGGGTAGTCTTTGTAGACTGTGATGATGATGGTGTCGTGGGCACAGCAGTTGACTGTGATGGTGATGCAGCTACGCCAGTTGTGACTGAGCTTATAAAGGCACGTTCTTCATTAAGTAATGTGCAAATTAAAGCAGGCACTGCTAGTTTTTTCGAGTATAATTTTTCGGGCAGATCTGCTGGTACAGTTACTTTTAATGTGCAGAAAAAGGTAGGAGGAACTGTGGAAGGCCCTGTGAAAGATATTGTTGTAAGCAGAAGCGGACGCATTAGAACACAATAGCTTATTTCACTTGCTGTCTAAGCTCTTTGGGCAAAACAAAAGAGACATTTTCAACAATACCTTGGTCATCAGGGGGTATTTCTGCCCCCAATGAAGCGAGTCTTTTATTCACTTCTTCTACTAAAATTTCTGGGGCTGATGCGCCAGCCGTAACACCCACGGTCATGCTTTTATCGTTAAACCATGCCTCGTTAATATCAGTTGCATCATCAATTAAGTAAGCAGGTATGCCTTTTTTCTCAGCAATTTCACGTAAACGATTAGAGTTTGAGCTATTGGGTGAGCCTACCACGAGAATAATATCGCATTGATCAGAGAGTTTCTTTAAAGCATCTTGTCTATTCTGCGTTGCATAGCAAATATCATCTTTTTTAGGCCCTTGGATTTTGGGAAACTGGCTACGTAATTTATCAATAATGATGGCTGTATCATCCATAGATAACGTTGTTTGAGTAACAAAACCTAACTTTTCGCTATTATTTACGACAAGTTTATCAACATCTTCAGGTGAATCTACACGGTAGATATCTCCTCCAAATGATTTATCGTATTGACCCATAGTACCTTCTACTTCTGGATGCCCTTTGTGCCCGATTAGAATGGTTTCTCGTCCTTCTTGGCTATAACGAAACACTTCTAAATGTACTTTAGTTACCAGAGGGCAGGTGGCATCAAAGACTTTTAAGCCACGTTCTTTGGCTTTATCTTGAACGGCTCTTGAAACACCGTGAGCGCTAAAAATCACGGTAGCATCATCAGGTACTTCATCAAGCTCTTGTACAAAAATAGCGCCTTTATCGCGTAAGTTATTTACCACGAAACGGTTATGCACCACTTCGTGCCTGACATAAATGGGTGCACCTAATAAATCGATAGCGCGGTCGACTATCTCGATAGCACGGTCAACACCCGCACAGAAGCCTCGGGGGTTAGCAAGCGTAACTTTCATATTCATATATGAGATGCCCTAAAATTAAAACAGTAATTATTCTCTACATATTACCAGTATTTACTATAATGGCGAAAATTGAATGACGAAAATAAGGTTTAAGGATTAACTATGAAAATACTACTAATTGGTAGTGGTGGGCGTGAACACGCTTTAGCTTGGAAGTTAGCACAATCTTCAAGAGTGGAAAAAGTGATTGTAGCTCCAGGTAATGCAGGTACAGCACTCGAAAACAAAGTAGAAAATATTGCAATCGAAGCAGATGACATTCAAGGGTTGCTAAATTTTGCAAAAGAAAATCAAATTGGTCTTACTGTCGTTGGTCCTGAGGTGCCATTAGTTTTAGGCGTGGTAGATTTATTTGCTGAAGCAGGGCTTAGATGTTTTGGCCCTACAAAAGGCGCGGCACAGTTAGAAGGCTCTAAAGCCTTCTCAAAAGACTTCTTTGCACGACATAATATCCCGACAGCGGCTTATGGTAATTTCACGGAGATTGATAAAGCCGTGGCTTACATAAAACAGCAAGGTGCGCCCATCGTGATAAAAGCCGATGGATTGGCAGCAGGAAAAGGAGTGATTCTTGCTGAAACAGAAGCTGAAGCAATCGCTGCTGTTGAAGACATGCTGGCAGGAAATGCATTTGGTGATGCAGGGCATAGAGTTGTTGTAGAAGAATTTTTACGAGGTGAAGAAGCCAGTATTATCGTTATTGCTGATGGTAAAAACTATCTGCCCATGGCAACTTCGCAAGATCATAAAGCACGCGATAATGGTGATACAGGGCCAAATACAGGCGGGATGGGTGCATATTCCCCTGCGCCTGTTGTAACCCCTGAAATAAGCGAGCGTATTATGCGCGATGTTATCGAGCCAACACTCAAAGGAATGGAAGCCGAAGGATATCCTTTTACTGGTTTTTTATACGCTGGTGTAATGATTGATGAGCAAGGAGATTCCAAAGTCTTGGAATACAATGTGCGTTTTGGTGACCCTGAAACGCAGCCTGTGATGATGCGCTTTCAATCGGACTTAGTTGAGTTAATTGAATCAGCGTTGGATGGTACTTTAGATAAGGCAAGTATCGACTGGGATCAACGCTCATCAATGGGTGTGGTTATGGCTGCAGGTGGCTATCCAGATAGCTATGATAAAGATGATGTCATATCGGGAATCCCTGAAGAAACGGCAGATAGTAAGGTATTTCATGCGGGAACCGCTACCAAAGATGGCTCGATTGTCACCAGCGGTGGGCGTGTTTTATGTGTGGTGGGTTTGGGTGAAAAAGTCAGTGATGCACAAGCAATGGCTTACAAAATCGCCAAAAAAATAGAGTGGAATAATGTGTATTACCGAGATGATATTGGACATCGAGCAGTTGCACGTGAGTAAAAATTGAACTATGTTCGTATAAAGGTATCCTATATTGCAATGTTTGTTTGAAAAGCATTTGTGCTTTAGGAGCATTTTATTGCATCTAAAGACGTAGTGTCATACGTAAAGAACAAAAGCGTGATTTTATGCGCTTTTATTTATTAGATTTATATCTTTCGTGGAAAGGTCTTATAACAATATATTTATTAAAATCGCTTGAAGGAGTGGAAAATGAACAATGTAAAGAAATTATCAGGAATTGCTTTAGCTTCAGTAGCAGCAACATTATTACTGTCGGGTACAGCTGTAAATGCAGCAGCACATGAAAAAAAGGTTGCAGAAGTTAAATGCTCTGGCATTAATTCTTGTAAAGGCACCAGTGCTTGTGCAACTGCAACCAGCGGGTGTGCAGGACAAAACAGCTGTAAAGGCCAAGGTTGGATTAAGGCGAGCAAAGCAGATTGTGATGCAAAAGGTGGAAAAATTGTAGAAGGATAAGTTTTTCACTTGTCTTTTTATCTAAGGGCTTTGTTATCATGAAGATGATAGCAAGGCCTTTTTTGTTTTATGTAAATTGATTATTTAATCATCGAAGGAGTTATAAAATGAGAACTTTATCAAAATTATCAGGCGTTGCACTAGCATCAGCGACAGCAACATTATTACTAGCAGGTTGTGGTGGTTCTTCAAAAAGTGCAGGAACGGAAGAAAAGGCTGCAGCACCCGATGCAACGAAAGTTGCTGAAATTAAATGTTCAGGCATTAACTCTTGTAAAGGAACAGGTGCTTGTGCCACTGCAACGCATGCTTGTGCAGGGCAAAACAGTTGTAAAGGTCAAGGCTGGGTTAAAGCAAGCAAGGCTGACTGTGATACAAAAGGTGGAAAAGTAGTTTCTGGATAAAACAAATTATTTGCATCCATATGTAAATATTAAACGTATACCAGACGTCCCTTTAGGGTCATCTGGTTGCTTATCGAATAATAGTAACAAATTAAAAATCGCAAAGGAGATTTAGAATGAAAACAGCATCAAAATTAGCAAGTATTACTTTAGCATCAGCGGCAGCAACATTGCTTTTAGCCGGTTGTTCATCTTATGGCGGTGGTTCTGCAGCAAAAAAAGCAGCCCCAGCAGCAATGCCCGCTAAAATGGCAGATGTGAAATGTTCGGGCATCAATTCTTGTAAAGGCTCTAGCGCCTGCGCAACAGCAACCAGTGCTTGTAAAGGTCAAAATAGCTGTAAAGGAAAAGGCTGGGTAAAAACAAGTAAAGCAAACTGTTCTTCAAAAGGCGGTAAAGTAATTTAATCTTAGACTATGAGATATAAAGCACGCCCCCCCACTTTTACATGATACTTTTATAACAGCATGTAAAAGTGGGGGGGTGTGCAAATAATTATTCATATAAGTACCTGATAGCTTAGTTGTATATCGGGTATTTTTTTGCTCAAATATTTCTTATGAAGAACAAGTGGAGTAAAATAAAACAATGAAATTACCTTCTCTAGGCTTTGGGCTTGGTCTTCGTAAAGAACACTATAATGCCATTATCGAAACTTCTCCCGAAGTGGATTGGTTTGAAATACTCACTGAAAATTATCTCGTTGATGGTGGAAAGCCGCTTCACTTTCTTGATCAAATTTGTGAAAAATACCCCGTGGTTATGCATGGCGTATCCATGTCATTGGGTAGTCACGATCCGCTTGATATGGATTATCTTGCCCAAGTCAAAGCGTTAGCAAAACGCACCGATGCCAAATGGGTATCGGATCATATGTGTTTTACGGGGGTTGATGGCACAAACGCACATGATTTGTTGCCGTTGCCCTATACCGAAGAAGCCATCAAGCACGTATCCAATAAAATCAAACAAGCACAAGATTTTCTAGACAGACAAATATTGGTTGAAAACGCCTCAACCTATGTTACCTACAAACAATCGCACATGAGCGAGTGGGAATTTACCACCGCAGTAGCAGAAGAGTCTGATAGCTTGATATTGCTCGATGTAAATAATATTTACGTGAGCGCTTATAACCATGGATTCGACCCTTTGGAATACCTCGATGGCATTCCTGCTGAGCGTGTACAACAACACCATATCGCAGGTCACAGCCAATACGACGGGTATATTATTGATACGCATGATCATGAGGTAGTTGACGGTGTTTGGGATTTATATGCGGAAGCGATTAAGCGATATGGCGAAGTTTCCGTGATGATTGAGCGTGATGATAATATCCCTGAACTCTCCGAGTTGTTGGCAGAATTACAAATAGCTCGTGATGTTTTTGCGACTAACTACGCAGGTGCGCGTAATGTCTGACCTGTATCGTTTACAAAAAAATATGATGGCATGGCTGACAGAAAAAAATGAAGCAATCGTAAAGCCTGATATTGTTGACACAGGCGAAGTAAATAAAGTCAGTGTAGAACAGCGTCTCGCGGTTTATGGCAATGCTTATGGTTATCGCCTCATAGATGCCTTGTCGGATAATTACCCTGCTGTGCACACCTTAATGGGCGATGATGATTTTTACGAAATGACCTATGCCTATATGGCAGCGCATCCATCGTCACACTTTTCATTACGCTATTTTGGTCATAAGCTTGAAGAATTTTTATCAGAGTATGAAAAAAGCGAAAAAGGGCTACCAATCTACACAGAAATGGCACGTTTTGAATGGTCATTAAGAAACGCTTTTGATGCTAAAAACACAAAGCCACTGACCTTAGAGTCACTGCAAGAAATACCAGTGGAGCGCTGGGGTGAGCTGAAATTTCAATTTCATCCCTCAGTATCAAGAGTGGATTTAGAATGGAATACCCCGCAGTTGTGGGCGGCAATCGATGAAGGTGCAGACCCAATTGCCCCAGAGAAGCTAGAGCATCCTTACGCATGGTTGCTATGGCGCAAAGAATTGCTTAACTATTATCGTTCTCTGGATATTGATGAAGCTTACTCTTTAGATGCGGCGATACAAGGTAGTGATTTTTCGAGTCTTTGCGAAGGTGTATGCGAATGGATAGACGAAGAACATGCGCCAGCGAGAGTGGCAGGCTTTCTTTCGCAATGGATTAACGATGAATTGCTTGTAGAGATTAAATTAGATTAGATTAGGTTAAATTAAATCTAAATTAATCATGTAAAAGTGGGGGGGTGTGCTTTAATAATAAGTACAATATTACAACTTAATCAGGCTTTAACTACAGGCTAAAAACATGATAAAAAGTATGACGGCTTTCTCTCGTCAAGATGAAAAAACAGAAAATGTAATACTAAGCTGGGAGATTCGTAGCGTGAATCATCGCCACTTAGATATGGTTTTGCATGTGCCAGAAGGGATCAACACCCTTGAAAATACGCTGAAAGAGATTGTAAGAAAAAAGCTAGGGCGCGGCAGGCTTGATCTAAAATTGACAATTCAACAAGCAGACAGCCAAAGTGCAGAAAAAATCCAGATAAATGAGGAAAAGGTTAAGGCGCTATTGAAAGCCTGTAGCCAGTTAAAACTTATTACACATAAATCAACTAACCTTTCGGCTATGGAAATACTCCAGTGGCCAGGTGTGATGGAAGAAACACAGAAAACACAAAATGATCATGTCGACGTGATCAAAAGCTCGCTCGAAAAGGCGCTTGATGAATTGATTAGTATGCGAGAAACGGAAGGTGCTCGTTTGCTAAAAATGATTAAATCACGCTGTAAGGTAATTGTTAAAATAATTAATGATGTAAAACTAAGGCGAGCAGAAGTCATTAAAGCCCTACGTGAGAAAGTGATGAACAAGCTCGCAGAACTTGATGTGAATGCAGATAAAAACCGTCTAGAACAAGAGTTAGTCTACCAAGCGCAACGCCTTGATGTGGACGAAGAACTGGATCGCTTAAGCGCGCACACAGAAGAAATAATTGACGTATTGAAACGCGATGAGCCTATAGGCAGACGTTTAGATTTTTTAATGCAAGAACTAAACCGAGAAGCAAATACGCTTGCATCGAAATCTAATGATGCAGAAACGACTAAATCAGCAGTAGAGTTAAAGGTGCTGATAGAGCAAATGCGCGAGCAGTGTCTGAATATTGAATAATTACGTTTGTTAAAACATCATGTAAAAGTGGTGGGGTATGCTTCTTGCTTAAGTGAATAAATAAAAAGGCAAATCCAGCCCACAATAAAAGCCAATCCGCCAATAGGTGTGGCCATGCCAAATTTAGAAATGCCTGTGAGCGCATAAAGATAAAGGCTTCCAGAAAATAATAAAATCCCTATCGCAAAAGAAAAGCCTGAGATTTTTAGAATACGAGGCATGGCGCTGTGTTTTGATGCTAATAGTCCGATGAATAATAGCGTCGCAACGTGATAAAACTGATATTCAACACCCGTGTGATAACGCGCCAAAGCGTGAGTTGAGAGCGAATCCTCAAGCCCATGCGCGCCAAATGCTCCGATAATAACGGCGAATAAACCAAACAGTGTGCCAAGCGCTAAAAATATATTCATTTGCATCCTTTCATATCTTACTTTTTGCCTAATTAAGGCTTGATTTTGAGCGTAAAGATACCATGTTAAGGCTAACGAAATTTATTATTTAATAAGCGCATGGAATATAAAGATTACTACAAAGTTTTAGGTGTAGATCGCAAGATAGCACAGGCTGAATTAAAAAAGGCTTATCGTAAGCTCGCGCGTAAATATCACCCTGATGTGAGTAAAGAAAAAGATGCTGAAGAGCGCTTTAAAGAAGTCAATGAAGCGTATGAAGTATTGGGTGATGCTGAGAAGCGAGCATCTTACGACAACTTGGGTGCAAATTGGCAAGGGGGTCAAAACTTTAACCCACCGCCTGGTTGGGAGGGTGGTTTCGACGCTGGTCAATTTAGTGGCGGGGCTCAAGGTGGCGCGGGGTTTAGTGATTTTTTTGAATCTATGTTTGGCGGAGGCATGGGTGGCGCAGGTTTTCAACAGGGTGGATTTGGTCAGCAACCACGCCAGAAGCCGCCTTCTGAAACGATGAACCTAGCGGTAGATTTGGAAGATATTTTTGAAGGTAACAATAAACGTATTCTCTTACCTAACGGTAAAACCATCGAAGTTAAAATCCCCAAGGGGATTGAAGATGGAAAGAAAATACGTTTGTCGGGTAAAGCCAGTAGTGGTGGTGATTTACTGCTTAAAATTAATCTTAAGAAACATCCTAAATACCGTGTAGAAGGAAAGAATGTGTTTTTAGATTTACCCATAGCGCCGTGGGAAGCGGCTTTGGGCGCAAGCATCACCATTGATACTTTAGCGGGAAAACTAAAGCTAAAAGTACCAGAAGACTCTAGTTCAGGTAAAAAAATGCGCTTAAAGGGGCGTGGCTTACCTGCCTCAAAAGGAGCGTTAATAGGTGATCAACTGGTTGTTTTACAAATAAAAACACCCCCCGCTGATACAGATGATAAAAAAGACTTCTATGCACAGATGGAGAAGAAGTTTGACTGGAACCCGCGATAGGACTATAACTAGGTTATATTATGTGCTGTAGCACAGTAGTTTTGGGCTTATTGAATGGAATCTTATAAAAATACATTATCAATTTTTCTAGTACTTATCTCCTTGGTGGGTATCAGTACCCCCGCGCTTGCAAAATTACCAGCGGTTGTTAATGGGCAGGTATTGCCTTCTCTTGCCGATATGTTGGAGCGTGTTACGCCCTCGGTTGTTAATATCTCAACCAAAGGTAATTCAACACCCAAAAATGTAAAAGATCCTGTTTACCGTCATTTTTTTGGCAAAACACTACCTGCTAAAAAACAAGTAATAGGCACAGGTTCGGGCATTATTATTGATGCTACCAACGGTTATATTGTAACCAATGCACATGTCATAGAAGGTGCAGGTAAAATTATTGTTACCTTAAAAGATAAGCGTCAGTTTTATGCGGTTGTTGTAGGCACGGACTTAAAGGCAGATGTGGCGGTTATTCGAATACAGCCAGAAAGATTGATAGCAATGCGATTAGCAAAAAGTAAAAAAATAAGAGTCGGTGATTTTGTTGTTGCTATCGGAAATCCATACGGTTTAGGTCAGTCAGTATCTTCAGGTATTGTTAGTGCATTAGGCCGTACAGGTTTAGGTATTGAAGACTATGAGGATTTTATTCAAACCGATGCACCAATAAACCCAGGTAACTCAGGTGGCGCATTGGTTAATTTACGTGGTGAGTTAATTGGTATCAATACGGCTATTCTAGGTGGAAAGAATGGGGGGAACGTAGGCATTGGTTTTGCGATTCCTTCGGATATGATCCTCAATATAAAAGAACAATTGATTCAAAATGGTCAAGTTGAAAGAGGCCAGCTAGGCATTGAGATACAAGATCTAAGACCCGAGTTAGTCAAAGTGTTTAAATTACCTAATGGTAGAGGCGCACTTATTTCAAGCGTTGTCTCTAATTCCCCTGCGGATAAAGCAGGTATAAAAGAAGGTGATGTTATTACCAAGCTGAATGGTAAAATTGTAACCAGTAGCTCAAATTTAAAAAGTATGATTGGTAATTTACGTATGAATTCGAAGGTTGATTTGGTTTATATGCGAAATGGTTTTCTAAAAAGATCGAGCACACTGGTTGGTCAAGTAAAAGCTGATCGCTATGGGCTTAAAGCCCAGCTAGCAAAGCATAAAGAGGAGTCTGTTGTAAAATAAAGTATTAGAATGCATTAAAAGCGTACTAAGAATGTGCTGAAAAAAAGCACTAAAATAGTGCCACTTATCCAAACATATACAGGTTTTGTCGATAGCTGACTTGTAAGCTGATGATAAATGTGTTTTTATAGAGACATAGCAAGTACGAACCATGTTCTGATTTGCTAGTAAGATCCGCAGCAAGGGAAAGTAAAAACTATGAACACTTAAGCCCGGTGTTCTTTATTTTCCTTGCGGACACACAGGTTTGGTGTCCCCAATCCAGACCTGTATTTTTGAACCCCGTCAATGGTTTCCATTGAGCGGGGTTTTTTTATGGAAGATTACTTTTGTGTGGTTCAGGTTCTAACCACTTATCCAATTGAGCATGTAACGCTTGAACTCCTACGCCTTTCAAGGCCGAAAACATTTGAACACTCGTTTCGTTGTTATATTTATTTAATTGCTGTTGGGTTTTTAATAAGGCGCTTTTGGCTTGTCCGTGTTTTAACTTGTCGGACTTATTAAGTACCACATGAACGTCTAAATCACGTGATTCTGCCCAATCTAGCATGGTGAGGTCGTGTTCTAGCATGGGGCGGCGAATATCCATCACAATCACTAAGCCGCGCAAGGTAAGGCGTTGGGTTAGATATAGCTCGATAAATTTTGCCCATTTTAGTTTTACCTTTTCAGGTACTTTGGCGTAACCGTAACCGGGTAAATCCACTAAGAATTTTTCTTCAGGTAAGCTAAAGAAATTTATAAGCTGAGTACGTCCTGGGGTTTTACTGGTTCGAGCAAGGCTTCTTTGCTGGCAAAGGCGATTTAGCGTGCTGGATTTTCCTGAATTTGAGCGTCCCGCGAAGGCAACTTCAAAACCAAGCTCGGGCGGTAGGGTGTCAGGAGTTGTTGCACTTTGTAAAAAACGCGCTTGTTGATAAAAAGCACTCATATTTTGATCTCACTCTTGGACAAACTCCTAGCGTATATGGTATAAAACGCGCCATGTTTGCCATGCTGATAATGGCATCGAAGTATACAAGGTATTTAGGAGTTTTCAGATGAAAAAGTTAATGAAGTTTTCACTAGTAGCGTTTGTACTGTTAGCAAGTGTAGGTGTAAATGGCCTAGCAATGGCAAATGAACCTACAAAGGTGATTGGTGATGCTGCTAAAGGTAAGGCAGTCAGTGCAGTTTGTACAGCATGTCACGGTGCGGATGGTAATAGCGCAAATCCAGTTTGGCCTAAGATTGCAGGTCAAGGTGATGCTTACATCATAAAGCAGCTTAACGACTTTAGATCAGACAGCCGTGCAGAAGCAACAATGACGCCAATGGCCAAAGCTATTGCATCAGATGAAGACGTTCTTCATCTTGCTGCTTTCTACTCAAGTCAAAAAACTAAATTGGGTACAGCAAACAAAGATAAGGTTGCGTTAGGTGAGGCAATTTACAGAGGTGGCAACCTAGCCACAGGTGTTGCAGCTTGTTCAGCATGTCATGGGCCTACAGGTAGTGGTAATGTTGCTGCAAAATTTCCACAAGTTGCAGGTCAGCATGCTCAATACACCGTTATCCAGTTAAAAGCATTTAAAGCTGGAAAGCGTAATAACGACGTAGGAGAAATCATGCGTGGTGTCGCTAAAAATATGACAGAAGAAGAAATGGAAGCCGTTGCTGAATATATTTCAGGTTTGCGTTAATAGTTAGTTTTTTCTTGTTCGTTTTGAAAAGGGTGATTTATCACCCTTTTTTATTGGGTAAAAATTGTACAATGTGTTATTAAAGAAGATCTAATTAGAAAATAGAGGGCTGTATCGTGGGGATACAATCAATTAAAAAGCATTTGTATAGATTTGGTTTGCTTTCTTTGAGCTTGCTTATAGCAACTGAACTATCAGCAGCAACAGGTTCTAAGGATAAAAAAGCAGAAAAGAAGTCAGAAAAAAAAGTAGAAGAAAGTGATGATGGGTCCCGATACATACTGAATTGCTCAGAATGCCATGGCTTTGATGGTAATAGTATTAGCCCAGAATGGCCAAATATCGCGGGTTTAAATAAAAGTTATATAATACGCCAACTTAAAGACTTTAAAGAAGGGAAACGGGTGAATGAAGAAATGACCCAGATTGTAAAAGAATTCCCCTCAGATAAAGAACTGGCAAGTCTGGCAAAATATTTCTCAAAACAAAAAATCATTAATCCAAATACATCTGAAACAATCAAACAATATTCATTGGTTGATTTAAAATTAGGCGAAGAGATATTTACGGGTAAGCGCATTGAATACGGTATTCCAGCTTGTTCAGCCTGTCATGGAAAAGAGGGCTTAGGTGATAACGAAGGAAAATTTCCGCGCTTGGTCGGTCAACATATGGCCTACACCATCAAACAAATGAAGCTTTTTCGATCAAAAGAAAGAAGTAACGATACGCCTGCACAAATGCGTAATATTGCATTAAAAATGGATGATGAAGATATTGAATCCGTGGCAGCTTATATTGCGTATATGAGTATAGAGAGAGACTAAAGTATCATTAATTTACACCAATTAGGTTTAGATTGAACTTTACTATATGATATAAAGTCTCATTTAGGGATACTGAATGATTGGCTAATCAGTATAATCAAAAAAATATTGCATAAGATCAAATTTAAGGAATTAAAGAGAATGAATAAAAAATTAAAACTAATATCAACAGCGTTTACAGCGCTACTGTTTATAACGGCTTGTGGGTCAGCATCTTCTGATGCAAAAAAGGTCGAAGTGAAACAACCTGAAAAAACAGTAGAAAAGGCTGAAGAAATCAAAGTAGCAGAAGCAAAAGCTCCAGAAGAAGTGGCTAAAAAAGCACCACCTGCACCTACTCCAAAGTCAGAATTTGTAGAAGGCGTGCACTATTTTAATATATTCCCAGAAATGCAGACAAACGCGACAGCGGGTAAAGTAGAAGTAATAGAGTTGATGTGGTTGGGTTGCCCACATTGTTACACGCTTGAACCAACCATGCTTAAATATAAAAAAGACCATCCAGCTTACGTTGAGTTTCAACAAGTGCCTGCTATGTTAAACCCAAGTTGGGCGAAAGATGCGGATACTTACTACTTAGCAGAAGTGCTTGACCCTAAAGGTGAGAAGGACTTAATTACCAAAATATTCCAAGCAATCCATGAGCAGAAGCGTCGTTTACGTAATCCGAGTGCTGTGAATCGCTTTTTTGTTCAATTAGGTTATTCAGAAGATGAAATTGCAAAAGCAAAAGAGTCAATGCTATTTCGTATAAAGATTAAGCGTGCACAAGAAATTAGCGCATCTTCACAAGCGCAATCAGTACCCACGATAATCATAAACGGTAAATACCGCACCAGCCCGTATACGGCAGGTGGTGAAGAAAAGTTAATGAAAATTATTGATATGCTTACGCGTAAAGAAAAGAAGTAAGTTTGATAACTTTGATAACAAAGATTATTTAAAAGCACACCCCCCCACTTTTACATGATGTTTATCTAGCAAGGAATAATCATGTAACCGTTCTATCCTTTAAAAGTGGGGGGGTGTGCTCTACTAATTTATTAGGAGAGTACGGTGCGTAAATTAAATTTATTCGATAAACTACTCAACGAAGTTGATCAAGCATTGCGTACGGTTCACACGCTCGCACCTACAACAGAACGCCCGAATCCATCGGAAAATATAAACGTCGAAACTAAACTATCTGATGATGAGCGCAAGCGGTCAGCTAGCCTGATGCGCATCAACCACGCAGGGGAAGTATCCGCTCAAGGTTTATACCGTGGGCAAGCTCTCACAGCAAAGCGTGAGGATATTCGTGAGCAAATGGAACGCTCGGCAATGGAAGAGAATGATCACCTTAACTGGTGTGAAACACGTCTAGATGAACTCGATGCACACAAAAGCTACTTTGGCCCATTCTGGTATATGGGATCATTTACCATTGGCGCAGTGGCTGGATTAGTAGGCGATAAGTGGAGTTTAGGTTTTGTTAAAGAGACTGAAGATCAAGTGGTAAGACATCTTGATGAACATCTTGAAAAGTTACCAAAAAATGATACGCCAAGCTTAGCCATTTTACAGCAAATGAAAATTGACGAGCAACATCATGCTGATATAGCCGTTGAAGCAGGCGCCGCAAAGTTGCCATTGCCTATTCGTAAAGTCTTAATGCCATTGATGTCAAAAGTGATGACGAGTGTGTCTGCAAAGATTTGATCATGTAAAAGTTGGGGGGTGTGCTTTTATATATGCTACCCATGTACAGTTGGGCTAATTACCCCTGTGTAGATCAAATACAATAATACCGCACCGAAAATAATCCGGTAGACTCCAAAGCCTACAAAGGTGAATTTTTCTAAAAACTTTATGAAAATCTTCATCGTAAAATAAGCCACAATAAACGACACGACAAAACCAATGGCTAATATCATCAGGTTTTCACTGCTGAAATCTTTATAGTTCTTTAGTAGTGAATAACCACTGGTTGCCGCCATCACAGGCAACGCCAATAAAAAAGAAAACTCAGCACTGGCTTTGCGACTTAAACCGACCAACAATGCGCCAACAATGGTTGAACCTGCACGACTCGTGCCAGGTACAAGCGCAAACACCTGCGCCAAACCCACGAATGCGGCTTGCTTGTAACTAATGTCCTCAACGTCTAATGTTTTGGGCGTCGCAGATTTTTGAAAGTATTCAATAATCAAAAATACAATACCGCCGACAATAAACATCACCGCTACCACTTTGACTGAAAACAGCGCCTCAATTTGGTCTTTAAATACAAAACCAATGGCAGCCAAAGGTAAAAAAGCAATTAGGACTTTCACCCACAAATCAAAATGCTTGGGATGAAACTTATCTTTGTAATTAGCCATAACAGCAAGGATAGCCGATAGCTGAATAATCACATTAAATGCAATATTCGTTTTGGTCTGTGGCAAGCCCATCAACTCACTGCCGACAATAATATGCCCTGTAGATGAAATGGGTAAAAATTCGGTAATGCCTTCAATAATGCCAAGAATGACAGCGTGGATAATGTCCATAAAATATCTTTTTTAGTGTTAATAAACTGTGCGTGATTGTAACGAAATTGTTACGAAGTTATAGATAATAATTAAATAATGCATCCGATAAAAAAAATTTGTCGTATACTTAGTCTTAATGACGCGACTACTTATACTCATCATTGCACTTAACGCATTTATAACTCCTGTTTCAGCAGTAGGTGTTTGTGAGATGATGGAAAATACTGGGCTTTCAGCAAATAATATTTCATCAAACAGTATGCCTGAAATGGATTGTTCAGAGTGTGAGGATGATAGCTGTGACTCAATGCCATGTGGTATTAGCTCATCAGCAGTGACAATGCCAATACTTCTTTCTGAGAAGTTATCATTCAATATCGTTGCCGGCAATCATCAGCCTCAGACTGATTTAGCCTATTTCTATACAATCACGTACCCTGTAAATACCCCGCCTCCACTCGTTTAAATTACTGCTTTATAACTAGAATGCTATGCCATTGGGCATTGTGTGTATTCGATCGTAATTTTTAGATGAGTAAATCAAATGAAACAACCATTATTCAAAGCTCAGACTTTTGGGCTTTTATTCGCCTTTTTATTCACAGTGGTTGGTTTAGCTACTTTGTCGGCTACTGCTAGCGCAGAGGGTAATCATAAAGGTGGGCATGGTGATAGCCACGGCGATGATCATGGAAAAGGCGCACACTGGATGTCTCCTGCAGGTGAGGCTGAAAAACCCAACTCTATTAAGGCAGATGCCGCTTCGATAGAGCGTGGAAAAAAACATTATGCGACTCTTTGTGCAGCTTGTCATGGGGCGGCCGCAATGGGTGACGGGGTTGCGGGCGCTTCATTAGATCCAAAGCCAACTAATCTAAAAGCCATGTCTGGCGGGCATCCTGATGGTGACTTCGCATGGAAAATTGCAAATGGTAGAGGCGCAATGCCAGCATGGAAATCGGTTTTAAAAGAAAATCAAATTTGGGATTTAGTAAATTTTATTCAAGATTTGAAAAACGATAGTAGTAATGGCAATAATAACGAAAATGAGCATGGTCATGATAAAAAGCCAGATAAGCATAATCATGAAAAGCACACACACTAAGGGTTAAAGATGAAATTTATATTTAAAATAATTAAAACACTGTTTACATTGTCGTTACTTATTGCCATAGCAATTTCTGCTTTCTGGTTTTTAAATGAGCAAGATACGCGAGAAGAGTGGTACAACAAAACGGTTGCACAGGTCACAGGGAAAACCTTTGATGAAAGTTTTGATCATGAACATTCAATGGATGATGTGAAAAATGATAGTGTGCCAGAGCATTCAAAACGTCACGCTGATCCTAATTATGTTTGTCCAATGCACCCGCAGATTGTTAAAGGTGAAGAAGGTAATTGTCCTATCTGTGGAATGGATCTAGTTTTAAAAGAGGTTGTCGAAGAAGAGAAGGTAGTCAAAAAGAAAAAAACTAAAAAAATCACCATGGATGATGTGAAAAATGACACCGTGCCACAACATTCAAAACGACATTCTGATCCCAACTATGTTTGCCCAATGCACCCGCAAATTGTCAAAGGTGAAGAGGGAAATTGCCCAATTTGTGGAATGGATTTAGTGCTTAAAGAGCCTGTTGAAGAAATAGACTCAGAACCAAAGGAGAAAAAAATTCTCTATTGGGTAGCACCAATGGATGCCAACTACCGCCGTGATGAGCCCGGTAAATCTCTGATGGGGATGGATTTAGTGCCTGTTTATGATGAGGGTTCTAGTGATGATATGGCAGATGGTGGTCTTCCAAAAATAACCATCAATGCCACTACCGCACAAAATATGGGTGTGCGCATTGAAAAAGCAAAAATGACCGAGCTTTCACGTACCATTAAAACAATTGGTTCGGTCACTTATAACGAAGATAGTATTCATCATATTCATGCGCGCGCTAGCGGCTGGGTTGAAAAGGTTTATACCAAATCCTTGGGTGATCCTGTTGAAAAAGGTAAAACCTTATTAGAGTTTTATTCTCCTGATATTTTAGCAGCGCAAAAAGATTTAGTGATTGCCAGTCGTGCTGGGTCGTCATTAGGTAAAGCTTCTCGAACGCGTCTGCGTGATTTGAATGTGCCAAAAAGTGTGATTGATCGAGTTAGCAGAACGGGAAAATCACAAAACCGTATTCCCATTGTGGCGAATCATACGGGTGTTGTCACAAGGATTGGGATTAAAAATGGCATGTACATCACGCCAGGAACAGAGATTTATACCATCGCTGATCTTTCATCGGTATGGATTATTGTTGATGTATTTGAGCATCAACTCACTTGGGTAAAAGTGGGTAATAAAGCAGAAATTCAGGTGCAGGGTGTTCTTAGTAAAACGTGGCAAGGCAAAGTTGATTATATTTATCCTGAGCTAAACCCTAAAACACGCACACTAAAAGTTCGACTAACGATTAATACGCCTAAGCAGCTTTTGAAACCTAATATGTTTGCGGATGTAACGCTATTTACTAATAATAAACAAGCGCTGACCGTTCCAGCAGAGTCGATTATTTATTATGAAAATAGCCCGCGATTGGTAAAAGTGGTGGCAGAAAATAAATACCAACCGATTGAAGTAAAAATTGGCATGAAATCAGATGGGCAAGTCGAGATATTAGAAGGCATCGAAGAAGGTGATAAAATTCTAGTTTCTGGGCAGTTCATGATCGACTCTGAAAGCAATCTGCAAGCAAGTTTCCGCAGATTGTCGGGCAAGTAGGGGCTATTAAATCATGTTAGAAAAAATAATAGATGCCTCAATAAAGAACCGTTTTCTGGTCATTATTTTCACCGTGTTAATCACACTTTGGGGACTGGTCTCACTCTCTAAAACTCCCTTAGACGCGATTCCAGATTTGTCAGATGTACAGGTTATTGTAAAAACCAGCTTCCCAGGGCAAGTACCACAGGTGGTGGAAGACCAAGTCACTTATCCTATAACCACTACCATGTTGAGCGTTCCTAAAGCGACCGTTGTACGCGGGTTTTCATTTTTCGGCGATTCCTATGTGTATGTCATTTTTGAAGATGGTACCGATATTTACTGGGCGAGGGCGCGTGTACAGGAATACCTAAGCCAAGCGGCAAGCCAATTACCCGAAGGTGTTGAGCCTCGCTTAGGCCCTGATGCGACGGGCGTTGGTTGGGTATATCAATATGCGCTGGTGGATAAAGGCAATACACATGATCTGGCACAGTTACGTTCTTTACAAGATTGGTTCATAAAATACGAGTTACAAACGGTGCCGGGTGTTTCCGAAATTGCCACCATTGGCGGCATGGTCAAACAGTATCAAGTCACCGCCGACCCCGATAATTTACGTGCTTATGGTATTACCCTAAGCCAGCTCAAAAAAGCAATTCAGCGAGGCAATCAAGAAACCAGTGGATCGGTGATGGAGTTGGGCGAAGCCGAGTACATGATTAGCTCAAAAGGTTATCTCAAAAATGTAGAAGATATTGAAAATATCCCTGTGAGCTTAAACGAAGAAACAGGCGCGCCGATTTTATTGCGTGATATTGCCAAAGTGCGTATTGGTCCACAAATGCGACGAGGCATTGCAGATTTAGATGGAGAAGGTGAAGTTGTCGGCGGCATCGTCGTTATGCGTTATGGCGAAAATGCCTTGCAAGTCATCAAAGACACGAAAGCAAAAATAGAAGAGTTAAAATCAGGTTTACCTGAAGGTGTTGAAATTGTCACAACCTATGATCGCTCAAAGCTCATTTTAAGTGCGGTTGATAACCTTACAATCAAACTGCTCGAAGAATTTGCCGTCGTTGCCATCGTTTGCTTACTTTTCTTATTCCATTTACGCTCGGCTCTGGTTGCGATTATCAGTTTACCCATTGGTATATTGGTGGCTTTTATTATTATGTACCATCAAGGTATTAATGCGAACATCATGTCATTAGGTGGTATCGCTATTGCTATAGGTGCGATGGTCGATGCCGCCATTGTTATGATCGAAAATGCGCATAAACATCTGGAACAGTACAAGGAAGACTATGGTGAAATGCCCAAAGGCAAGGAGCATTGGCGGGTGATTAATGAAGCTTCAGTTGAAGTGGGACCTGCGCTGTTCTTTTCATTGCTGATTATTACGCTGAGCTTTATTCCTATCTTTACCTTGGAGGCGCAGGAAGGTCGATTATTCTCGCCACTGGCATTTACCAAAACCTACTCGATGGCAGCAGCCGCTATTTTAGCGGTGACGTTAGTGCCTGTTTTAATGGGCTACTTTATTCGCGGTAAATTACCCAAAGAAAGTAGCAACCCAATTTCGGTTGTATTAATTTGGATATACCGACCCTTACTTAAAATATGCTTGGCAGCGCCTTGGTTAACCATTTTAGTGTCGCTTTTTATTATGGCATCGGCATGGATTCCTTTGCAGAAAATAGGCAGTGAATTTATGCCTGAATTGGAAGAAGGTGATTTACTTTATATGCCGACCACATTACCAGGCGTATCCATCGGCAAGGCGCAAGAACTGTTGATGCAAACGGATAAGCTCATCAAAACCGTACCCGAAGTTGAGCGTGTATTTGGCAAAGTTGGGCGTGCCGAAACGGCTACTGATCCTGCACCATTAACCATGATAGAAACGACGATACAGTTAAAGCCAAAAAGCGAATGGCGTGCAGGCTTGACCTTGAAAGACTTAATAAAAGAGCTGGATGCGCTGGCTAAATTCCCAGGGCTAACCAACGCATGGGTACAACCGATTAAAACACGTATTGATATGCTGGCAACGGGTATTAAAACCCCAGTAGGTATTAAAATTGCAGGGCAAGATTTAAAAGTCATCGAACAAATAGGTAAAGATATTGAAGCAATTCTGGTCGATGTTCCGGGTACAGCTTCGGTATTTTCAGAGCGTGTTTCAGGAGGGCGTTATATTGAAATTATTCCCGACCGCATCACTGCCGCACGTTTTGGACTGAATATTGCTGATATCCAAACCATTATTAGTTCAGCGGTAGGGGGCGCGAATATCACACAAACGGTTGAAGGCTTGGAGCGCTACCCTGTGAATCTGCGTTATCCGCGTCACACACGCGATAGCATAGATAATCTGATGGATTTACCACTGGTTACGCCTTCTGGCGCACATATTCCGCTGTCGCGTGTTGCGAGCGTTCGTATCAGTGAAGGTCCGCCGATGATCAAAACCGAAAATGCACGTTTGAATGGATGGACATTTGTGGATATTCGCGACGTGGATTTGGGCAGTTATGTGACAGATGCACGAAAAATCCTCAAAGATAATTTAAAGCTACCCGCAGGGTATTCAATCACATGGGCGGGACAGTATGAGTATCTACTACGCGTAAAAGACAAGCTCAGCATGGTGATTCCCATGATGTTATTGATCATTTTGTTGCTACTGTATCTTACTTTCCGCGATATGACGGCAGCACTAATTATTATGCTATCACTACCTTTTGCATTAGCAGGCGGTGTTTGGTTTATTTATCTGCTGGACTTTAATTTCTCTGTTGCCGTCGCGGTTGGTTTTATTGCCTTGGCGGGTGTTGCCGCTGAGTTTGGCGTGATTATGTTGATCTACCTAAACAATGCCACCTTGAAGCGAAAATTAGACGAGAAACTCATTACAATCGCAGACCTTAAAGACAGTATTATGGAAGGTGCTGTATTACGAGTACGCCCCAAAGCGATGACAGTCGCGGTAATTATTGCAGGCTTAGTTCCAATTATGATTGGTGCTGGCACAGGCTCAGATGTTATGAAACGCATCGCCGCTCCCATGATAGGTGGCATGATTACCGCACCACTACTTTCGCTCTTGGTGATTCCTGCCATCTATTTAATTTGGCAAAAACGTAAGTTGAAAATCGCTACAGTCAAAGATTTTGCTGAGGATAATAACGATGAATAATACACAGAATAAAATACAAGATAATAAAACCAATCCTGTACAGCAGTCATGTAAAAGTGGGGGGGTGTACTTCTTAAAACCCTTTTTAATTAGCTTTAAAAGCACACCCCCCCACTTTTACATGATGAATTACAAATCACTCATGTTGGCTTTGTTTATAACAAGTCTTTTTCTCTTAGGTGTAAACAGCGCGCAAGCAGCACCGATGAATTTGAATCAACTGATAAAAAGTGCCGTGGATAATAATCCTGAATTAAAATCAAGAAAACTCACATGGCAAAAACTGATCCATCAATACCCACAAGCGACGGCGTATGCTGACCCAAGGCTCACTTATACAGAAGCCATCAACCCGATAGAAACACGCCTTGGGCCACAAGACCGTGTGCTAGCTTTAAAGCAAAAATTACCTTTTAAAGGTAAGCGTGGGTTGAAAGGTGAGATTGTAAAAAAAGACATAGAGATCGCAAAAATCAATTTCAATAAAGCCAGCAGAGACTTAGTCGTAGCGGTTAAAAAGTCTTTTTATGAATTGGTGTATATCGAAAATGCCATCAAACTCAGTATGCAAAACAAAGGCGTACTAGAAAAAATCACGCACATTGCCACCACCGATTATGCCAGCAGTGCCAGCACGCTCAATGATGTAGCCAAAGCACAAAGCCAATATGCGCAGGTGTCGTATGACGTGCTACTTTTGGAGGAGTTGCGATCAACAGAAAAAACACAAATAAACACCTTGCTGAATCGTAAACCAGAACAACCTTTTCAAATAAATAGTGCGGTGCGTCAGCCACCTAAATTTTCCCATGCAGTTGCTCGGCTTTATCAATGGGCAGAGTCAAATGAGGAAAACAGCATTGCAGATTTGAATATCCAGAAAAGTCAGGTGCAAACTAAGTTATCAAACTATGCAAGTTTGCCTGATTTTGATTTGGGCGCGGCATATAGTCAGATCGGAAAACGTGATGTTTCAGGTTTAGAGCATAATGGTCGCGATGCTTTCTCTATCAATATTGGTATTAACATTCCTTTAAACAGAGGCAAGAATAATGCGATTAAAGAACAAGCTAGAATAACTCACCTTAAAAAAGTAGAAGATAAAAAAGCATTAAAAAACCGCTTAAATAGACAGGTGAAATCCAATTATTTCAAGTTGAATAATGCCTATCGACAAACCGTGCTTTATAGCAAAAATTTAATCCCACAAGCCAACCGAGCAATGCAAATCGCCCAACTGCAATACAAGGAGAATAAGGGATCCATCGCCGCCTATTTAGAAACACAATCAACATGGCTAAACTTTCAACTCTCTTATCAACGCGCAGTGGCAGATTATTGGAAAAACCTCATAGAGCTAGAGAAAATAACAGGTAAAAAACTATGAAGACCTTGATTAATAGGCTCGCAGTAATGACTTCGTTGGTAATTTTATCCGCCTGTTCGACCACGACAAAAACGAGCACACTCAGCAAATTACAAAGTGATTTTAATAAGCATAAATATTCGGCCTATGTAACGGACAGTTTGAAAACACAGCCTGTTGTAATAAAGGCAGAACCTTCAATAAATGATAAGAAACTAAAAGCCTTTAAGCATCAAATTGCTAGTAGAAAAAACAACTCAACGGCGCGCTTAAACAATGTGAGAAACCAGAATGGCTTGCATAAAGTGTCGCGTGGTTTACAACAACAAGTATCGCGTTTAAGCACGCAAAATAAACGAGAACAGTGGTTGAAAAGTCATTCAAGTTTAGACGCTGTTCTTGCTTTGTTGATACGCAACAATTTGGATATTCAAAGTGCTCAAGAACAAGCGCAAGCGAGTTTGTCAAAGTATGATCAAGTGGGGTTTTTGGATGATATGTTGTCCCAATATGCCGCCTTTACCAAAGACATTAGCCTAACAGGTAGTACGCAAAAGCATAAGAAATCAGTGAGTAAAGGCTTCCCATTCCCGGGTTTACTTGCGCTGAAATCTTCCATTATCGACCAAGCAGTTGAGGCATCACGTTTACAAGTAAAAAAGACTACCCAAGATGCGATAACCAATGCGCGAATTGCGTATTATGAATTGCAATTCTCTAAGCAAGAGATTGTACTTACTCGTAAGAATATTGGCTTATTAAAATCACTCAAAGAAGAATTAAATAATAACTATTCTACCAATACTGCCAATCTAAGTGGTATTTATCAAATTGATATAGAAATCGCAAATTATCGTAATAAATTACAGATAGCTAAAGATAAGCAACGTTCTAAACATGCGCGCCTGAGTACGTTGCTAAACTTATCGCCCAGTTTCACACTGGGTAAACTTGATATATTGAAGGCAGAAAAGTTACCTAAAAATATGGCCCAGTTAATAAAAATAGGCCAGACACACCGTGTTGAAATTGCACGTTTGCAAACAGACTTAGAGAAAATGAAGCGTGTTATTAGTTTGTCTGAAAAACGTTTTTATCCTGATTTTGATGCAGGTTACAGTCGTTTTCAAAATGATAAATTTACCAAAAGACCTAAAATAAAAAAGAGCAATTTCTTTGCTAAAAACGATGCTTACCTCACAGAAACCAAACAAAAATACAAAGCACTACAGTTAAAAATACAAGCATTGAAAACTAAAACAGCTGATGATATTCAACAAGCCGTATCAAACTATAAAATACAGAAAAGCACCCATGAACTGTACCAAAACAAAGTGCTGCCCAAGGCCAGAACTTCATTGGATATTGCTAAAAACTTGTATGAAACAGGCGAAACCTCTTTGGTGGATATTATCGAAACACAGGAATTGATTGTGGACTATCGACTAAAAGCAATAAAAGCACTTAAAGAAATGAATGTGAATATGGCGAAAATTAAGAGATTGATAGGTTATAAGTAAGAGGAAGTTAAGAAGACTATTTCACATCGTGCCATGTTTGACCCTAATAAAACTAAGAATGACAGCGTGGATAATGTCCATAAAGTCTTATAAGTTATTTAAAATAAGGTAAAAGATAGGGGTGTAACGAATTAAACAGAGTAAATCATAGTGAGAAGAAAAACTTTCTGTAAAAAAGTTAAATAGTTCATATATAAAAATAATATTAGAAATAAAACATATCAATAATCCCCTAAGTTTCAGCTAAGTATTGGGATATACCATCACGAGAATTCAAGCATAGAAATAACTTTAAGTATGCATTTGAAGCTGAAGTGTTGTTTAAAAGTAGTAATTTTTTAGCACTATAAATTTAAATTAAAAAAGAGGGAGTCATCTTATGAGAACCAAATATATTCATTATGGAGCGTTGCTTATTCCTGTTCTGATTGCATCTAATGTAAATGCTGCGACAGGTACAACACCAGCAACTAATCAAAAAGTTCAATTCAAAGTTTCTGGACAGGTCAGTAGAGCGTTAACCTATGCTAATAATGGCGTGGCTTCTGATACGCTTTTTGTCGATAACACAAACAGTGGAACCCGCATTAGAGTGGTCGGTAAAGTTGGTATTACACCGAGTTTATCAGCAGGAATTAATATAGAGACTCAATTCGAAGATGATAGATCCTATGATATGGATATTGGCGGCGCTGGTAGTGGTAGTTTATTTACCTCACGAAAAAGAGATTTATGGTTTAAAGGGGGCTTTGGTAAGATTTCTTTAGGTAAGGGTGATGGTGCAGCAAATAACACCTCGGAAGTTGATAACTCAGGAACTTGGATTGCCAACAATGTGGGAGATTTTTTGCACAGCGGGCTCAGCTTTTCAAATGGAACTCAAGTGAAGCAAGCATTTAGTGACTTTGATGGGTTGAGTCGCAACAATAGACTGCGTTACGATACACCAAAATTTGGTCCATTGAGCCTTGCTGTTAGTAAAAAGCGTAAGGCTTCTGAATTTGCACTATTTTATAATCAGCCCTATGGCGGAGGGGGAAAACTCTCAGGTGCACTTGGTTATGTAAAAGACAGTGCTGCCAATTTTAAACAACTTGGTTTGTCCGCATCTTATCTTACTGCAGGCGGTTTTAGTGTAACGGGACACTACGGCAAAAAGAATAGAGCGGTAGGGGTTGATCCAAAAGGTAGCTATTTAAAACTAGGGCAAAAGTTTGGTGTCGCAAAGAACCATCAGCTATCGGTTGGCTATCATAAAGTTAATGACTTGGCAGCAGCTGGAGATAAAGCGAAAAGAGTCAACTTGTCTTATGTCTATTTGATTCCTAATAAAGGCATAGAACTTTTTGCTGATGTGCAAAGAGCTGAGTTAAATAGTTCAGGAGGTAATGATCTAGATACAATATCAATTGGGTCTAGAATTAAGTTTTAGTAGGTTATGGGTAGGCTTTGAAGCCCTTGTTTGAGTTAGGCCGTAGCGATATGAATATAATATTAATTTTTTCACAATTGACTCCTGTGTTTTAATAAGCTGTAAATTATGTCATGTTGTTAGTTAAGGTCTAGAAGAACAAGGGCTTCAATTTTAATAGAAATGCCCTATAAAAAGAGAATAATTATGAAAACCTATAATGTCCTAAGAAAAAAAGTCACATTTAGAAAAATTGGATGGCTTGTATTATTTACAGCACCTCTAACCATAATGGGTTGTTCCTCACTAAATAATAATGAGGGAGAGTCTTACGTTGCGAATGATGAGATGTTAGAAGGTCCAGGTCTTTTTACTGGAGCAGAAGGGGCTTTCAATGTCGTTGGAGGTAAAGATAAAAACGCTTCTTCAAGTAAACCCGTTAGTGCCATGAGTGTAGAAGAAACAACTCAGGCAATTAATAAAAAAATAAAACAGTTAGATCAAGATAAATTAGAACTAGAAAAGCTAAAGAGACAATTGCATAAAAAATAAAAATAACTTTTCGATTAGCATCCAGAAATTAATAAACTGCGTAAGTATATTGGCAATTTCAACAATAAACTTATAGACTTAGCTCAGATGACTCGATTATTAATATTAATTTTTGCTTTAAATTCGTTCATGACACCAATGTCTGCACAGGATGTGGTTGTCTGCGATATGGTGGGTGGGTCATCTATGAGCTCAATGACAGCTAATGATACTATGTCAGATATGAGCTGTGATATGCATGAAGGCGTTGCTTGCAATTCAATACAATGTGTTAATAGTTGCGTTGCTGTACCTATTGTTTCTTTAGTCTCATCTGATAGTTTTACATTTACTGCATTTGTCGGCCAAGCTCAAATCCCAGTGAGCCCCGCTTTTTTTTATAATATCGTTCATCCAATTTATACACCTCCCCCTCTCGTATAGACAACTTCCAGTATTAACTCGCTTGGTTATGCGCTGAAAGTTATGGTTTGGTTATAAATAATAGATCCGCTCCGTTCTACTTATAACTGTATTCCTTTCTTTTTATGGTTCATCCATGTTTTTTTCATTTTAATGATGAATATCTAGTGTGTAAGTCTTTTGAGTTAGTGCTGTTTTATAAAACCTAAGTTTCAGCTAAGTTTCAAATTTTATACTTGGCTATGCATTTACCTAATATGAGAAAAAAACATGAAAAAAACACTACTTACAATTCTAATCACAGCCTCAATGGTTTCAGTCTATGCTGAAGGTAAGCACAAAGGTGGGCATGATGCAGGCGCGCATTGGATGTCTCCTACAGAGGCTTCAGAAAAGCCAAATCCAATTAAATCCGACGCAGTTTCAATTGAGCGCGGTAAGAAATCGTATTTTCAATATTGTTCATCTTGTCATGGTGCAAAAGCAATGGGTGATGGCCCTGCAGGAGTGATGCTTAAGCCTAAGCCTGCTAACTTGAAAGTAATGGCAGGCGGACATCCTGATGGAGATTTTGCATGGAAAATAGCCAATGGTCGCGGTTCGATGCCTGCTTGGAAGTCTGTTTTAAAAGAAAATGATATTTGGGACTTGGTTAACTATATCCAAAATTTAAAGCCAAAGGGTAGTAAAACAGTCATGGCTGCGATGGATCATTCCAAGATGGATATGAGTGGGATGAAAGGTATGGATCATTCTAAAATGAGCATGGAAGATATGCAAAAGATGATGAAAAAAATGATGCCTAAAATGGATACATCAAAAATGAGCATGCAGGATATGCAAAAGATGATGGAGAGTATGAAGGGTAATATGGGAAGTATGGGGGAGCATTCTGATAGTGATGGTCATCATGATGCGGAGCCGAAGCCGAAACCTGTTGCTAACTCACACGATAAACCACATTCACACTAAAGAGATAATTAAAAAAATGAAAACATTAATACCAAGTAATGCTGATGTTACGCGTCGGCGATTTGTAAAGGGCTTAGCCGCAGGTGGTGCTGTTGCAGGTTTAGGTCTAAGTGGGTGTTCAAATACTGCAAATAAGGTTGTTGCAGACAAGGGAATGAAGGTAGGAAAGTTCTCTCATGATCCGGAGTTAAAGGGCAAAGTATTTGATTTAACCATTGATGAGCAGCGTGTGAATTTTACAGGTAGGTCTCGTATCGCAACAGCGATTAATGGAACTGTACCTGGGCCAACATTGCGCTGGAAAGAGGGTGAAACGGTTACGCTTAGGGTAAAAAATAACCTGTCTGTTGTCACATCAATTCACTGGCATGGAATGATTCTGGATTATCGAATGGATGGTGTGCCAGGTCTTTCATTTGATGGTATTAAACCCGGTGAAACTTTTACTTATCGTTTTAAAGTTAACCAAAGTGGCACTTATTGGTACCACAGTCATTCTGGGTTTCAAGAACAAACGGGTATGCACGGCGTTATTGTGATTGAACCGAAGAATCCTTATCCCTATAAGTTTGATAGAGAGCATGTCATATCGCTTGCTGATTGGACGGATGAAGATCCAACACGTGTATATGGTAAGTTAAAAAAGCTGAGTCACTATTATAATTATAATGAGCGTACGATTGGGGACTTAGTTAAAGAGTTAAAGAAAGATGGGCTAAAAAAGACCTTTAACAATCGGAAAATGTGGAATGAAATGCGCATGAGCCAGCGTGATTTGTCTGATGTTACAGGTTACACCTATACTTATCTAATGAACAGCAGTACCCCTCGGGAAGGCTGGCGCGGTGTTTTTAAACCAGGAGAAAAAGTATTACTGCGTTTTGTAAATACTTCTGCAATGAGCTTTTTTGATGTACGTATACCTGGCTTGAAAATGACAGTAGTAGCCAGTGACGGACAATATATAAAACCTGTTTCAGTGGATGAATTTCGTATTGGAGTAGCAGAAAACTATGATGTGATTGTCGAACCAGATGCCTCACAAGCCTATACAATCTTTGCACAATCTTTAGGTCGTTCTGGTTATGCGCGCGGTACATTAGCGCCTAATGCAACCATGACAGCTGCAGCACCTAAAGTTGATCCTGTTCCTGATTTGACTCATTTAGATATGGGTATGGATATGAGCAATATGAGTGGCATGGATCATTCGGGCATGGACATGGGTGGCGGAAGTATGTCTGGCATGGATCATTCAAAGATGAATATGTCAGGTGGCATGGATTGTTCAGATCCTATGCATGCCTCAATGGATGCGTGTAAGAATAAGAAAAAATCCGATATGTCTGGCATGGATCATTCAAAGATGAATATGTCTGGGGGAATGGATTGTTCAGATCCTATGCATGCTTCAATGGATGCGTGTAAAAATAAGAAAAAACCTGACAGTATGGCTGGAATGGATCATGGTGGTATGGACATGAGTGGTGCTAAACCCGTAAAACATGCCGCGACAGAGTATGGTCCTCATGTTGATATGCGAGCTGAAGCACCGCGTTTGGGTATCAGTGACCCCGGTATTGGATTGCGTAATAATGGGCGTAAGGTTTTGACATATTCTGATATAAAAAACCTTTACCCAACAACAGATAAACGTAAACCGTCAAGAGAAATTGAGTTGCATTTAACGGGTAATATGTCTCGCTATATGTGGTCAATCAACGGTGTTAAATATGCGGATGCAAAACCGATAGAGTTGAAGTTTGGTGAACGAGTACGTATTACGTTGGTTAATGACACGATGATGAGTCACCCGATGCACCTACATGGTTTATGGAGTGAACTAGAAACAGGCGATAGCAATTATTTACCAAGAAAGCATACTGTCATCGTACAGCCAGGAGCAAAGGTTTCTTATTTGGTAACAGCCGATGCGCGCGGTCGTTGGGCATATCACTGCCACTTGCTATACCACATGCTTGGTATGTTTCGTGAAGTTAGAGTAGTTTAGGAGAATAAAAATGAAAAATTTAGTAACAAAAATACTTGTGCCGGCATTTGTGGGTGCTCTCTCTCTTTCTCCTGCCTACGCTGGAATGGAAGATGATCCAACAGAGCTTAAATTAATGTTAGATAAGTTTGAAGTAGGTCGTACGGGTGGAAATACTGTAATGGCTTGGGAAGGCGGGCTTTGGATAGGCAAAGATTTGAATAAATTATGGATAATGTCAGATGGTGAGCGTGCAGCTGGTGAAACGGAAGGCACGGAGAACCGCTTGTTATACAGCAGAGCTATCTCTCCTTTCTGGGATCTTCAAGCAGGTTTGCGACATGATACCGTTCCAGGTGAGAGTAGAGACTACTTAAATTTGGGTATTCATGGTTTAGCGCCTTATTATTTTGAAACGGATGCGAATATATCTTTTGGTGAGAATGAACAAGTTAAGCTAAATGCTAGTTTTGAATATGAAATGATGCTCACACAAAAACTTGTTTTATCTCCTGAAATTGAATTTAACGCTTATGCAAAGGATGATGCTGCAATGGGTGTCGGTTCAGGGCTTTCTGATATTGAAGCAGGCTTGCGTCTACGTTATGAAATCAAGCGTGAGTTTGCACCATATATTGGTGTTAATTGGGCAAAAAAGTTTGGAGGCACGGCTGATTTAGCCAGAGACGAAGGTGAAGATACGAGCGAGACCATGTTTGTTATTGGCGTTCGCGCTTGGTATTAATCTTAAATGTCTTTAACTACAAGCACACCCCCCCACTTTTACATCATGTAAAAGTGGGGGGGTGTGCTTGTAGTTCTTTATTAGAAGCTCCTTAAAATCTGTTCTTAATATTATTACTAGGATTATAAGAATGAAACAAACGCGAAGAAACTTCATTAAAACAGCTGGTGTAGCAAGCTTACTAGTACCCTTGTCTTTGCCAGCAATAGCAAAAATAAGGCAGACGCGTTTAAATTCCTTCGTCGTTCCAGCCTTGGATAGAGGAATACGCAAAGGAAATAATGTTAGCTTTAAGTTAGCTATTCAAGCTGGCAAAACATCATTCTTCAATGGTGTTAATACCCCAACTTTAGGTTTGAATCAGAGTTACCTTGGTCCTGTTTTACGAGCAAAGCGTGGTGATACGGTTAGTATTAATGTGAGTAATCACATCAATGAAGTAACTACCGTACATTGGCACGGTATGACCTTACCCGCCAATATGGATGGTGGGCCACATCAAGCCATCCCTCCTAATAAAACATGGACATCAAGGTTTCAAATTAGGCAAGAAGCAGGAACACTGTGGTATCACTCACACGCAATGCACAAAACAGGCCCTCAGGTTTATCATGGTTTAGCAGGCATGTTTATTCTTGATGATGAGGGTAGTGATAAATTAGGTTTGCCCAATGAATACGGTGTGGATGACATACCTTGCACTATTCAAGATCGTCGCTTTAATCAAGATGGCTCATTCAGCTATATGAGCATGATGCCCGATCGTATGATGGGCATGATGGGTTCAATTGTCTTAGTCAATGGTGTGGTAACGCCCACATTAGTTGCCAAGAAAACACTGTTGCGTTTACGTTTACACAATGGTTCAAATGCAAGGACTTATAATTTAGCCTTTAGCGATGGTCGTCCGTTTCATGTAATTGCCAGTGATTGTGGTTTTTTACATAAACCGTTTCAAACCAATCAAGTCAGGCTAGCAGTAGCAGAGCGTGTTGAAATTCTTGTTGATGTCTCGGATAGGAAAGAAGTGCTGCTTAAAAGCCTTGCAAGTTCTGCGGGAGGAATGATGGGCATGATGCCGATGATGCAAATGAATAACAAAGCGCTAAACATCATGACGATTGATGCGCGACAAGCAAAGCAATCAGCAAGAAAAGTACCCGCAGTATTGCGTAATAGTACGCTTAACTTAAACCCAAAAGCGGCAACGGCAACACGCCAATTTGAACTCGAAATGGGCATGATGGGTCGCGGTGGTATGGGCGGCATGATGGGTGGAATGATGAACCGTATGGATAACGGCGGTCGTGACGGCATGTTCCGCATCAATGGCAAGAGTATGGACATCAATCGCATAGATTTTCAGGTAAAAGCTAATTCAACCGAAATTTGGGAGATCAGCAATGCATCACCCATGGCTCACCCGTTTCATGTACACAATGTGCAATTTAGGATTTTAGATAGAAATGGTAAGCGACCTCATCCCAGTGAGTCAGGTTTAAAAGATGTGGTGCTAGTGCATGGCAATGAGCGCGTAAGAATCATTATGAAATTTCCAGAATACTCGGATGCAAAAGTCCCTTATATGTATCACTGCCATATTTTAGAGCATGAAGATCAAGGCATGATGGGGCAGTTTGTTGTTGTATAGGGTGTATAGGAGTATCTGTATAAAAAAGTGTAGATAAATAAAATAGAACAAGGAGGAAGAATAAGATGTTTAAGACAGTATTTGGTGTAATCTCTTTATCAATCGTTGCCAGCATACTAGTTGCCTGTGGCACTGATGATGAAGCAAAAAAGGTAGAAATGAATAAAACTGTAGTGACAGAAAAAACAGTAGATAATACGAGTACAAGGACCGTTGGTAAAAAGGTTGATGGCAGGTGGTATACCCCCGCACAACTTATCAGAGGCAAAAAAGTTTTTGCCAGTAACTGTGCTAGTTGTCATGGTGATAAAGGTCAGGGCTTAACCGTAGATTGGAAAAAACCTGATGCAAAGGGTGTTTTTCCGCCACCGCCTTTAAATGGCTCGGCACATGCTTGGCATCACTCTAAGGATCTATTAATGCGAACTGTAAACGAAGGTGGGGTAGCGTTGGGAGGTGCAATGCCATCGTTTAAAGACAAGTTAAGTGAGAAAGAGAAAGAAGCTGTTTTAGCGCATGTAATGAGCCTATGGCCAGATAAGATTTACAACACTTGGTCAAAGCGAAATCCACAGTAATTATTATGCGAATATTATTGGTAGAGGATGATGACTTAATTGGGAGTGCTGTTAAACAGGCATTAAAAGATGATTCACAAGCCGTTGATTGGGTGCGTGATGGTGTTACAGCATTATCATCTATAGAGTTAGAATCATACGATTTAGTTTTGCTTGATTTGGGGTTGCCTCATAAAGACGGTCTAGAGGTTTTGCAGACGTTGCGACAGGGCAAAAAAACGATGCCAGTAATAATAATTACAGCTAGAGATACTATAGATGATCGAATAAAAGGTCTGGATACAGGAGCAGATGATTATTTAGTTAAACCTTTTTCTATAGATGAATTGCACGCAAGAATTCGCGCTGTTGTAAGGCGAAACCAAGGAAGTGCTGATCCTATATTGACGAGCGCCTTACTTAAGTTAGATCCAAGTACTAAAAGAGTGGAACGAGATGATGATTCATATGAGTTATCTTCTAAAGAGTATGCTTTGTTACAGGCTTTGATGGTACGGCCAGGCGCAATATTTTCGAGAGGTCAATTAGAAGAAAGCCTTTATGGTTGGAATGAAGAAGTTGCTAGTAATGCGATTGAATTTTTAATACACGCATTGCGAAAAAAAGTGGGTAAAGATGGCATAAAAAATGTGCGAGGAATGGGATGGATGGTTGTTAAGTAAATGTATCGACAAAAATCATTACAAAAATCGCTCAACAGATGGATTGTTTTAATAGCACTTTTTCTAGTGTTGATTGGAGGCGGAGTCTCCGCCAGCTTAGCTTTTTATCAAGCTCGGGAGCTACAAGATCATACTCTATTAGAGATTGCTCAATTAGTACAAACGGAAAAACTAAATGATTCAGAAGCTTTACATCACAATATAGAAGAAGAAACAATTATTATAAATGAGTTGGGTAAAAAGCAGCACGAACCTATTATTCCCCTGACTATTGAAGATGGTTTGCAGACGTTAAACTTGGATGGTAGCCAGTGGCGTGTTTTTATAACGACACAGATCAAAAGTGGTCGTCGCTTTTCTATAGCGCAACAAACGGAGCTTCGCGATAAAATTGCTTTGAGTAGTGGTCTCAGTGTCTTCTTACCGATCTTTTTACTCGCTACTATTTTGCTTTTAGTCATCCGTTATATTATTAAGAAACAGTTTTCTTCATTGGCATTATTAGCTAGTGAATTAGATCATCAAGATGCAGCAAGCCCCAAACAACTTGATGAAAGAGATATACCGATAGAAGTAATTCCCTTTGTTCACTCCACTAATGGATTGTTACTAAGAATAAAAGAACTACTACAAAAACAACATCGTTTTATAGCGGATGCAGCGCATGAAATGCGGACACCTATTACGGCATTATCATTACAATTAGAAAATTTGACTAAATCAACAAGTGATGATGAGAGGAAGATCAGGTTAGAAAACCTGCATACAGGCTTACAACGATTAAGTCGATTAGTGACTCAGTTATTGGATTTAGCGCGTTTGCAGGCAGATACTGTTACCCAAAAAGAGAAAGTATCGTTTAATAATATAGTGCAAGAATCAATAGAGTTTTTATTTCCCGTAGCGGAAGCTGCTAATATTGATTTAGGTATGGTTCGTCAAGATGATGGTATTCATATTATGGACTTACAAGGAAGAGTATCTCAACTGGTTTATAATGCTATTGATAACGCTATTCATTATTCTCCGCCGTCTACACAGGTAGATATAAGTTTATTTATTCAAGGTGACAAAGCTATCTTCATGGTTGAAGATCAAGGCACGGGTATTCCTGAGGAAGAGATTAAAGAAGTGTTGGAGCCATTTTATAGAGTGCTTGGAACTAATCAGTCAGGTAATGGCTTGGGACTAGCAATCAGCCAAGAAATAGCACAGCACTTAGGGGGCGAAATAATATTGATTAATAGAAAAGGTGGAGGGTTATGCTTTCGCTATGAGCAAGCTTTAGAAACTTTATAGCCAACAATCATTGACCTGTTATTTAAAAAAAATATTTATTTCATCCTCTAAGTTTTAACTAAGTTTCACCACTTATTATTCTTTCAACGCAACAACAAAGCGTTTTTATTAATTATAAACAAAGGTGAACAAAATGAAAAACATACTTACAATAATTGGATTGTCTACAGTTCTTTTAATTGCATCTACAGCGCAAGCGGATGTCTCAGAAAATAACTATAACGCACATGCAAATAATCATGTTAGCTATGCTAGTGCTCATTCTGGAGAGGCAGTGAAAAAATCTAAAGTATCTAAGCAAACTAATGTAACCACAAATAGAATGATAAACGATGATCCGTTCTACAATGCTGAGAAAGACCCCTTCTCATTAGACTACTCTCATGACGACTAACCTATAAATAAGCTTTGCAAGCCAATTGGTAGAAATACCAGTTGGCTTTTTTACTTAATTCAAGCTAAGTACTTACTTAAATGAAAAAGGAGTCAGGCATGAAACAACAAATTGAATCACTATTAACCGATCCAGTTTGCGGGATGCAAGTCAAAGAAGATAGCCAATTTTCAACTGACATAGATGATCAAAAATATTTTTTTTGTAGCCAGCATTGCCTTGATTCATTCACTGAAGAACCTGCAAAACACCTGCACTCAGATGAGAGTGCTCATCAACACCCAACAAAAAATAACGATGACTGTTGTGGGACTTCAGCAAAGACAGGACTAACAAAAGGTAATGGTATCTACTATTGCCCGATGCATTGTGAAGATGAAAAAACGTATCCTGAACCTGATGATTGTCCTGTTTGTGGTATGGATTTACTTGAGCAACCTAGTTTGAATGTTGCTGATACTCAATATACCTGCCCCATGCACCCTGAAATAATCAAGGATGAAGTAGGTGATTGTCCAATTTGTGGGATGGATTTAGTGCCAATGGCGCCCTCAGAGTCTAACGAGCAAAAAGCCTACCAAGAACTTGTACATAAAATGAAAGTAGCAACTTTGTTTACTGTGCCTGTATTTTTAATTGCCATGGCAGATTTAATCCCTGGTAAGCCCCTTTTAAATTTAATGGGCCAGCAAGCTTGGAATTGGTTAATGTTTTTTCTAACCTTGCCAGTGGTTTTCTATGCCTGTTGGATGTTCTTTGAGCGCGCCTATAAGTCTATCGTTACCATGAATTTGAATATGTTTACGCTCGTGGGTATCGGTACAGGTGTGGCTTTTGTATTTAGTATTGTCGCGATGTTATTTCCTGACGTTTTTCCCGATCAATTTAAAACTGAGGAGGGTACGGTTTTCCTCTATTTTGAGGCGACTGCCGTTATTTTAACATTGGTTTTATTGGGTCAATTATTAGAAGCTAGAGCGCATAGCCAAACCAGTGGCGCACTAAAAGAGTTGTTAAAACTAGCACCTTCCGAGGCTGTTATCGTTGAAAATGGCGAAGAAAGGGTTATCTCAATTCATGATATTAAAGAAGGTGATTTTTTAAGAGTAAAGCCCGGTGACAAAATTCCTGTTGATGGAAAAATCACCGATGGCAAGAGTAATGTGGATGAATCGATGATTTCAGGTGAGCCGATTCCTGTCGATAAGTCAGAAGGCGACAAAGTTAGTTCAGGCACCATTAATGGTAATAAATCATTCGTGATGGTTGCGGAAAGAGTTGGGGCGGATACTTTGTTATCGCAGATTATTCAAATGGTTAATGATGCTAGCCGATCACGCGCGCCGATTCAAAAACTAGCTGATACGATTTCAAAATACTTCGTGCCGATCGTTATTGTAGTGGCGCTTATCACATTTTTTGTATGGGTAAAATTTGGTCCTGAGCCTGCTTATGTATTTGGTTTTGTCAATGCAATAGCTGTGTTAATCATCGCTTGCCCTTGTGCGCTAGGCTTGGCAACACCCATGTCAGTTATGGTAGGTGTTGGCAAAGGCGCGCAGTCGGGAATTCTTATTAAAAATGCAGAAGCGCTTGAAACTATGGATAAAGTGGATGTGTTGATAACGGATAAAACAGGCACGATAACCGAGGGTAAACCGTCCGTTGAAAAAGTCTATGCAATAGAGGGTCAGCAAAGTGAATCGCTATTACAACAAATAGCATCATTAAATCAATACAGTGAACATCCTTTAGCAGAAGCCATCGTTAAGTATGCCAAACAGGAGTCAGTAAGCTTAAAAGATGTGGATGACTTTGAAGCAGTAGCAGGCAAAGGTGTGATTGGTCGGCTAGATAAAAAACAAATTTCTCTGGGCAATAAAAAGCTTATGAATCAAATGGGTGTCAGTGTCTCAGCCGAGTTAGATAATGGAATTTTGGCAGAACAAAAACTGGGTAAAACAGTATCTTATATCGCCATTGATAAACAAGCCGTAGGTTATGTGTCGATTTACGATGCTATTAAGAAAAGTAGTAAAGAGGCAATTTCTCAACTGATTAATAGCGGTGTAAAAGTAATTATGATGACAGGTGATAATGGCAATACAGCCAAAGCCGTTGCTGATGAGTTGAATCTTACGGAATACGTTGCCGACTGCTTACCCGAAGATAAGCTAAATAAAATTAAAGAACTGCAGTCACAAGGTTTATTGGTCGCTATGGCGGGCGATGGTATTAATGACTCTCCTGCCTTGGCACAATCAAATGTAGGCATCGCAATGGGGACGGGAACGGATGTCGCCATTGAAAGTGCTGAAATAACTTTGGTCAAAGGTGACTTGCAGGGAATCGTTAAAGCTAAAAAACTTAGCCACGGAGTAATGAGAAATATAAAGCAAAATTTGTTCTTTGCCTTTATCTACAATATTTTGGGTGTGCCTGTGGCAGCAGGGGTGTTATATCCGGCATTCGGATTGCTGCTATCGCCCATGATAGCCGCCACAGCAATGAGCTTTAGCTCAGTTTCGGTCATTGTGAACTCACTTCGTTTGAGAAATATTAGCTTGTAAATTTCCCTATTTTCATAGGGAAATAACCCTTTATCTGGCTTTATTGTGCTATTACGAAGTTCAACTAGAAACGGCGTGATAAACACGGTATCAATGATTAGTAATAGTATGAAAAAATGAATGAAATTATTGTAAAGAAAATGGATAGTAAATCATCAAAAAAATCACAACGCTTTCATGAGCTAGATATTCTACGATTTCTAGCGGCGCTTGCGGTTGTCTTTTTTCATTACATTTTTCTAAATTCTACCGAGTTTAAAGAATTAGCTACTTACCCAGTATTAGGTGAGTTTTTCAAATATGGTTATTTAGGTGTAGAGCTATTTTTTATTATTAGTGGTTTTGTGATTTTGCTCTCAGCCTCCAAAAAGGGTTGGCTAGGGTTTATAATTTCACGAATAGCGCGTTTATACCCTGCCTTTTGGCTCGCGTTGATACTCACGACTTTAGGCATAATATTGTTTGCAACTGATATTATGCAAGTAACTCCCTCCCAGTTTTTGCTTAATCTGACTATGATGGGAAATATGATTGGCACGGAAAATATCGACCCTGTTTATTGGACACTACAAGTTGAAATAAAGTTCTATTTCTGGATATTAATGATCTTACTTCTTAAACAGATTAAACATATTGAAAACTTTATTGCTGTTTGGCTTATATTCTCAGTATTAGAAATATTCCATTTTATTCATGGGCTTACACATTTATTAATTATGCCTGAGTGGGCGCCTTATTTTAGTGCTGGTGCACTGTTTTATTTGATTCAAACTAAGGGTTTAAACCCTCTGAGAGCAGTGTTGTTGTTTATTGCATATCTACTATCCATTTACTTTGCCGTGCAAGGTGGGTTGGAAAAAACACAGCTTCACGGCTTGGAATTTTCCCCTTATGTTATTGCAGGTTTGATTTGCTTATTCTATTTTGTGTTTACATTAATTGTCAGCGGAAAGACCTCGCGTATCCATTATTCATGGTTTGGTATTTTAGGTGCAATGACTTACCCGCTTTATTTATTGCATCAAACGTTAGGACAAATTGCCTTTTTGGCAATGGGAGATAGTGTTAATAAATATTTGCAACTCTTTGTCGTTACGATTGGTATGGTCGTATTAGCTTATCTTCTGCATCGTTACTTTGAAGCAAGTTTTGGGAAATGGCTCAAGACAAAACTCGAAGCTATATTACGAATTAGTGATAAGAAAATGGTAAGCACACCCCCCTAGTTTTACATGAGTTATATTACTACGGCATATCAGATACTGAAGAGAATGTAATAATGCCCAGAATAAAATATTTGACAAATTAAAAAAACAGGTGCAGAATCCGCGCCACTTTTAACCCGATAACTCTGCGAAACAGATTTATTATATTTAAGATATAAATTACAGGAGAACTAAATGTTCAATTTTAAACCACCACAGATACTCATAAGCTAATCTCCCATGCTATTTGCTGGGAGCTTAGATTTTAAATAAGCGTTACTCAGCAAATGTCATAGCCTACCGAATCGGTAGATCTGTGTGAACATTTATAAAACCCTGAGTGACGAAAGTCCTCAGGGTTTTTTTATGCCCAAAGGGAAATAAATCTATAACGGCTCAGAGTGTTTAGTTTTTATTTCAGATTGAGGTGCTTCGCACGCAGAATGTGAGCGTATAAGTATACGTGACCATTCGAGTATGGAAGCAACGAAAAGCTGGGATAAAAGATGAATGCTCTGTGTCGTTAGAGGAAATAGTTATGCCAATTTTTAAGACTTTAAACAAAGGCAAAGTCCCAGTGAAAATTTACACCAATGATGTTGATAGTGCATCGATGACGCAGTTAAGTAATATGGCGCAGCTGCCTTTTATCCATCACCATATTGCGGCAATGCCCGATGTGCATTTGGGTAAGGGCGCAACAGTAGGATCAGTGATTCCTACCAAGGATGCGATTATCCCTGCGGCGGTTGGTGTGGATATTGGTTGTGGGATGAATGCCGTGCGTATCAGCCTAAAGGCGCACCAGCTTCCTGACTCACTGCGACGTTCACGTCGAGCGATTGAAGAAAAAGTGCCCGTAGGTTTTGATATGCATAAACGTGATGTGGTTAACGCATCAACATGGAATTCAATGGAAAAGCCGTTGAAAGTGATTACCGATAAGCACCCTGGATTAATCCGCATGGTGCGAAATTTTCATCATACATGGGGTCGTCAGTTAGGCACCCTGGGTGGTGGCAATCACTTTATCGAGCTTTGTATTGATGAAAATGATGATGTTTGGATCATGTTGCACTCGGGTAGCCGTGGCATTGGCAATGCCATTGGCCGCTATTTTATTAACCTTGCCAAAAAAGATATGGGCAATCAGTTAGGTCACTTGCCAGATAAAGACCTCGCTTATTTCACCGATGGCGCTGAACACTTTGATGATTATGTTGAGGCGGTCACATGGGCGCAAGATTACGCGATGATTAATCGCCGCGAAATGATGCGCTTAACCGTGAAAGCTTTACAGGCTGAGTTACCACCGTTTGTGGCGACTAAAGAGGCAATCAACTGCCATCACAACTATGTGCAAAAAGAAACGCATTTTGGTGAAAATGTCTTTATCACCCGTAAAGGCGCGATTCGAGCAGGTGTTGATGACTTAGGGATTATCCCCGGCAGTATGGGCGCAAAGTCGTTTATCGTTCGTGGTAAAGGCACAAAAGCATCGTTCTGTTCATGTTCGCACGGGGCAGGGCGCAAGATGAGTCGCACCCAAGCAAAGCGTCAATTTAATCGTTTTGACCTTGAGGCCTTAACGACAGGTGTTGAGTGTCGAAAAGACAAAGGCGTGGTGGATGAGATTCCATCTGCCTACAAAGATATTGATGAGGTTATGAAGAATCAACACGATCTTGTAGAGGTCGTGCATACATTGAAGCAGGTGGTATGTGTTAAGGGTTAGTTTATTACTTAGCAAAGCACACCCCCCCACTTTTACATGAGTCAAATATGAATATTTTAAATATTAAGGAGAACCATTATGTTTTTACAAACAGCGTGTTCACAAACAAATACAGCTAGTCGGAGACTCCCCTCACAAGGGGAGTTTATTAAACGAACCCTGAAAACAAGGGAACGAATACGACAACTTATAAGAGATAAATTACTATTATGGAATTACATGACTTAAAAGAAATTATCGCCTGTTTATCGGGCGAGCGCACAAAGTTTTACTACTTTCGTGACCGCTATGCATTGATGCTGTTAAAAGATTACATTCAGCAAAAGGTAGGCAATAAAGCAATGTCGATCAGTGATCTTAAGCAGTCACCCTATGCAAATTTGCTGAATAAAGCACCCGTAAAAAAGGTGCTTGCAACAGCAGGAGACGGAAAAGTTAGTGCTGAAATGCTTGAAATGGTCTGGGATGAAAAGCCGCTTGCTTTTGTCACCACGCTTGCAAAGTGGGGTAATGGTAAAAAGTATTGGAAGTACAACCAAATGAGCCGACAAGGCTATCACTTGGTTTTGCAACTTAATATGGCGACAGATCATACTCAGCAGTTTCAAAAGTTGATCAAGCCTGATGATGTACATACCTTTAATTCGTACGGACATCCCAGCTTGAAAAAAGGCAATCGAGGCACACTCGCATGGGTTCGTTTGGATATGGACTTTAGAACAGGTGAAGTGTTAATCGAAGAAATCCAATGTGATTGGATACGTGAAGTGCGCGAAGCTATCAAAGAAGGTTACGATTGGTATGGTGACTACAGCAGTGATGAAATAAAGGCATACGCGAATGATGTATTAGCCCCTTACGCAAAAGTGTGGGAAGAGGCGATGCTATCTGCAACGATTGATTTCATTCGGCATGAATTAGGCATCAACACCATTTACTACCATAGCTTTGAAATCGGTGCGCTGTTAAAGCACATTACTTACAGCAAGCCACCTCGTTCTCTGTATACCAAGTTGCCGAAGCAATTTGGTTTTCAGAAAACACCCCAAGGTCCTGAATTTCTCATGCGAGAAAAGCGGGTTTTAAAACTTCAGAAAAAAGTGAACGAACCTTACTGGTTTAAGCTTCCTGAATTAAACGTTGCGTAGATTGATTGAAAGATTAAGACAGCAACAAGGAGAGAAAGATGCCTGCGATAACCTTACATCGTAGACGTAACCCCGTTGCCCAAGCCGCAATCCTGCGCAAGGGCGGGGTTCACGAAAAAAGCCGAAAATCAAAACGGCGAAGTGAAAAACTGAAACTTCGTAAAGAAGTTTCAAAAGCAATGGCCACCTATCGTGGCCATTCTTTTGTCTGGTGTTTATTCTGAAATACCTTATTGAAACAATGAAGTTATGCGCTCACGGCAGGAGTCGAACCTGCGGCATCTCCCTTAGGAGGCGCCCCCTGCCTTATAAAAAAATATAGTCCAAATACCCTGAAATATATTTTTCATATGATAGTAATTATGCGCAGTTAATAGGAGCATTGATACATCTTTGATAATCTAGCTCTAATTAGTATTCTATCCTTATTGCTTGAATGATATTTTAACAAATTCTCGGTAACTGTTCTCCAATTAGCATATCAATCATGCGATTTCCTCCAAAGCCTGTTTCAAGTATTACTTTTCCTTGAGGAGATTCTTCAACGTAACCAATAATGCAACTGTCTTCTCCTGCAGGGTGTTGTTGCATGACTTTTAATAATGTCTCTGAATCCTCTTTTGCAACGATGGCAATTAGTTTACCTTCGTTAGCTAGGTATAATGGATCTAAGCCCAGAATTTCACAAACGCCACGCACTTCTTCTCGAACGGGGATTTTATTGTTATCCAGTTGGATGGCCACATCACTGCTTGTGGCGAATTCATTGAGTACGGTGGCTAACCCGCCTCGTGTGGCATCTCGCATACAATGAATATCGGGGCAGACTTTTAGCATTTCACTGATTAAGCCATTAAGTGGCTGGCAATCAGTTACCGTGCTGATTTCTAGTGCGAGTTCACCACGTGCGTCAACGATGGCTGCACCGTGGTCGCCTACATAACCGTTGATAATAACTACGTCACCTGCTTGTGCGCGATCTGCCAAAATATTACTACTCTCAGGAATTACACCAATTCCCGCGGTGTTAATGAATAATTTATCTGCTGCACCTCGTGGCACAACTTTGGTATCGCCTGTGACGATGCGTACACCGCAAGAATCTGCGGTGGCTTTCATTGATGCCACGATGCGTTGTAAGTCATCAATAGAGAATCCTTCTTCGATAATCATACCGCAGGTCAAATAGAGGGGTGTTGCTCCGCCCACTGCTAAATCGTTGACTGTGCCTGTTACGGCGAGTTTACCAATATCGCCGCCGGGGAAGAATAATGGGTCAACGACATAGCAATCGGTGGTCATAGCTAGCTTACTACCCAGTTTAGATAAGTCTGCTAACTCAAAACGAGCTTGATCTTCTAATAAAGTCAATTCAGGACTATCAAAACCAGCGACAAATACTTCGTCGATGAGGTCGCGCATGGCTTTTCCGCCTGCGCCATGGGCTAGGGTGATATTTTTACCACGAAACTTTGTTTTTGGAAGGCTTTCTAAATCAATCATGCGCTTTTCTTCTCGTAGCCGTTATTGAAATAAGCTGCACATGCGCCTTCAGATGACACCATTAATGCACCCATCGGGTTTTCAGGATTACACTTTGTGCCAAATATTTTACAGTCCCAAGGTTTAATAACGCCTTTAACCACTTCACCACATTGGCAGGATTTTGGATCAGCTATTTTTAAATTAGGTACATCAAATTTCTGCTCAGCATCAAATGCAGCGTATTCTTTTTTCATTCGAACGCCTGAATGATCGATTGAACCTAGTCCGCGCCATTCAAAGAACTCGCGTACTTCATATACTTTAGTGAGCGCTTCAAGTGCGGGCCCATTACCCTCAGGTGGTACAATGCGTGAGTATTGGTTTTCTACCACGCTTTGTTTGGCTTCAATTTGTTTAAGTAGCATCCACATCGAATGCAAAATATCCAAAGGTTCAAAGCCTGTAATTACCAAAGGTTTGTGGTAATCCTTGGTGATGAAGTCAAAGGGTCGCTCACCAATCACCATGGCGACATGGCCAGGTGCGAGGAAGCCATCAAGTTGCATATCGGGAGAGTCCAGCACGGCTTTAATAGTGGGTACAGTGGTAATGTGATTGCAGAATAATGAAAAGTTAGTAATGCCTTCACGTTCAGCCTGTAATACAGTAAGCGCAGTGCTTGGCATGGTGGTTTCAAAACCTAAGCCGAAGAATATGACTTCACGATCTGGATTTTTGCGTGCAAGGTTTAGCGCATCCATGGGCGAATAAGTCATGCGTATATCGGCGCCATCCGCTTTAGCTTGTAGCAAGCTTTTTTTAGAGCCAGGAACACGCATGGCATCGCCAAAGGTGGTGAAAATAACTTCGGAGCGTTCAGCTAAGGAGACACAATCATCGACACGTCCCATCGGTAATACACACACAGGGCAACCGGGGCCGTGAACCATTTCGATATTGTCGGGCAGCATTTGTTCGATGCCATAGCGGAAAATGGTATGCGTGTGACCACCACAGAATTCCATGATTTGCAAAGGTTTAGTTTGATTGGGCTCTAAGCGTTTGGCAATTTTTTGGATTTCTTTGGTGAGCGTTTTTGCTTTTTCCGTATCGCGGAATTCATCTACAAATTTCATTTTTTACCCTTAATTAAGACTCTTTTTACCACGAAGGACACGAAGGACACGAAGGGTAAAGATCTTTTTGTTTTCTTTGTGAGCTTCGTGTTCTTCGTGGTGAGTATTTTTTGTTAAGCTAGTTACGATACTTTGCCTCGGCTATCTGCCAATAAGGTATGCACTAAATCCCAAATAATGTGATAACAGGCTACATGGACTTCTTGAGTGCGGTGTACCGAATCGCTTTCTACGACAAGGCAATGATCAACTAAGCCACTACTTTTCATGTCGCCACCATCACCACCTGCCATGCCTAACGTAACCAACTTCATTTCTTTGGCTTTTTGATAGGCTGACATTAGATTTTCAGAACAACCGCTGGTAGAAAAACCAATAAAGCCATCACCTTCACGCGCATGGGCGTCTAGTTGGCGTACAAAAATATGTTTAAAGCCCACATCATTGGCTACCGCAGAATTCATGGCAGTATCAGCCAATAAATTCATCGCTGGCAGAGCAGGGCGACCAGCCGTTACGGGGTGCTGAAACTCAACACAAAAGTGTGCCGCATCACAACTCGAACCACCATTACCAACCGCGTACATACGTCCACCATTTTGGTAAACCTTGGCGATAGCACGAGCAGCATCTAATAATTCTTCTGCATTGTTGGCAAAGAACTGGCGCTTGGTTTCAATACTCTCATCAGATTTTTGTTTGATGGATTCTAATAGTCCTGCCGTATCCTGCGCTGAGTCTTTTTCTTTATTGTGCAAGAAAGGATAGAGATCGGTGAGGTGTTGTTTATTGTCAGTATCAGACATTGAAAGCTCTCACGAAGGATAATAAAAGCTCACCCCCCCACTTTTTTGCCATTTTGTATTTTAAATACATATTAAGCGCTGTTTTGCATAGCATTGAGTTCTTCTTTTACTTCACCAAGCTCTTCCAGTATTTTTAGCGTGCGTTCGGCTTCATCTTCATCAATTCGGCTCATGGCAAAACCAACATGCACCAACACCCAGTCACCTACACACTTTTCAGGTGGGTGTGCATCATCAATAATGCAGGCAATATTGATTTCTCGTTTAATGCCAGAAACATCAACCTTGGCGAGTAGTTTCTCGCTATCGGTGATCTCAGTGATTTGACCGGGTATGCCTAGGCACATATTTATACTCCAATTTTTTTTGTAACCACGAAGGACACGAAGAGCACGAAGGGTAAAGACCTGTTTTGTTTTCCTTCGTGAACTTCGTGTTCTTCGTGGTTCTATTCATTCTTTCTTAATACTCTAGCTGCTGTTATCACGGCCTGTCCTAATGCGATCCCGCCATCATTTGCTGGCACATTGCGATGAGTTAAAACGCTAAAGCTTTGCTGTTCTAATCCTTGTTTAACATCTTCAAATAAGGTTTTATTTTGAAAAACACCACCTGATAAAGCGATGGTTTTTATGTTGTTTTCATTGGCTAATGTGACTGCAATTTTCTGTATAGCATTAGATAAACCTTTATGGAATCGAGCAGAGATTACTGAGGTTGATACTTCTAATGATAAATCATTCAACAAGGATTTCCACATCGAAGTTGGGTTTAACTGGTTTTCGTCATTACTGTCAGCAGCACTATCATTAGTATTAAAAGGATAAGCAGACGTTTCAGCTTCTAACCAAGCTTGTTGATCAATACAGTTTTCCAATTCAATAGCGGCTTGCCCTTCGTATTGTATTTCATCCTGACAGAGTCCAACTGCACCTGCAACAGCATCAAATAATCGACCCGCCGATGAAGCTTGCGGACAGTTCATGCCCTTAACCATCATCGCATCAAAAGTGGTGAGTGGCTTTTGAGATAAGTTTTTAACCAGTGTTAAATCAGGATAAGTTTTAGCTACCCACTCCCAGCCATTTCCATGATTTTTAGCAGTACTTAGACAGGTCTGCAAATGTGCATAGGTATTACGCCAAGGTTGTTTCATCGCAACGGAACCACCTAATAGGGCGATAGGTTTAAAGTGTGCTAATCGTTTGCTTTGCAGATAATCAGCTAATAAAAACTCGCCACCCCATAAAGAGCCATCAGCAGATGAAGAACCATCAGCACCGTAGCCAAGGCCATCCAGCGCAATACCTAAGACAGCCTTACCCTCTAATGGATAATGATTGTCCGCAAGACATGAGGCGATATGTGCATGGTGATGTTGAATACTGTGAAGTGTAATACTTCTTTCTTTTACAATTTCATGCCCCGCCTTGTTAGAGATATATTCAGGGTGTGCATCAATCGCAATGTGTTCAGCTTGATGCTGAAACAGTTTTTCATACAAAGACAAATTGTGGCGATAGTCCTCATAGGTTTTGTAATTTTCTAAGTCTCCCATGTGCTGGGATAATATCGCCTGCCCATTTTTAATCAGGCAAAAGGTATTTTTAAGCTCACCACCCATTGCGGTAATGCTTGTCGCATTTTCAAAACCTGCGGGCAAAGGAAGAGATTCAGGCGCATAGCCGCGCGCGCGTCGATAAAACTGAGGTTTGCCTGCCATCATACGAACTACCGAATCATCTACACGGTTTTCAATACGGCGGTTATGCAATAAAAAGTAATTAGCAATCTCGCTTAGCGTGTTTCGTGCATGGTCATTATCGATACACTGTGGCTCATTACTAGCATTGGCAGACGTTAGCACAATTGGCTTGTTTAAAATTTTGAGCAATAAATGATGAAGTGGACTGTAAGGTAACATAATGCCCAGTGTTTTTTGCCCAGGTGCAATATCAGCAGAAAGCTTAGAGGCATTGCTAGATATACGCTCACGCTTATCTAAAAGCACAATTGGGGCAGAAGAACATGTCAACAAAGCACGTTCTTCGTCATTGATATAACAGTAGCGTTCAGCCATTGCTATGTCTCTTACCATGATGGCAAAGGGTTTATGCGGACGTTGTTTCTTGTTGCGAAGCTTCTGAACCGCGCTTTCATTAGAATTAGTGCCAGTATTATTATCACAGGCACAAACGGCTAAATGAATACCCCCAATGCCTTTTATAGCAACAATGGCTTTATCACGAATACATAAAGCCGCCTTGATAATCGGCATATCATTAATTGGATTTTTGTAACGCTGGTTTTTATTCACACTGGAAACTAACTTTCCAGTGTTGTCTTCTAGCCAAACTTCTGGGCCACAGTTAGGACAAGCATTCGGTTGTGCATGAAAACGTCTATCATCAGGTGAATTGTATTCATGTAAACAGGCAGGACACATCTCAAACTCATCCATGCTAGTTTGAGCACGATCATAGGGAATTCCACGGATAATACTCAGCCGAGGCCCACAGTGGGTACAGTTAGTAAAAGGGTAGCAATGGCGGTGGTTTTCATCATCGATAATATCAGCCAAACAATCATCACAAGTCGCAGCATCAGCGGTAATACCCGTATTCGCATTAGAATGGCTAGACCCAATAATCTCAAAGCTCACAGCGGGCTTAGCAGAATACTCAGCGCGCGTGCGCTCTATGCTATCAATACGAGCCAATGCAGGTATGTCATCATTTAGCACTTCAATAAATGCATTGATTGCAAATGATTTACCTTCCACTTCAATCAATACACCATCGCCATCATTACTGACTGATCCGACAAGTTGAAATTGATTAGCAATTTTCCACACTGTTGGGCGAAATCCCACACCTTGCACAATGCCACGAATACGGATGGATTCGGCATGGTATTTGGGGGTTTTTGGCAATAGATTAGCTTTCAAGATCGGCTCAGTTAAGTCAATAATGTAATATGATATTACGTTTTCTAATAAAAGTGTAATAATTGTTATCGTTTTTAGGTATATTAGCTAAAACTTCATACTGATTTGTTAATTACTGAGGAATAATTTATGTCTTTTCCAGATGCTTTTTACCGATGGCGACCACACCCTTGGCATGGACTTAGTGCGGGCGAAGATGCCCCAGATGTTGTAAATGCTTATATTGAAATCACACCCTATGATCCTGTGAAATATGAGACAGACAAAAAAACAGGTTACTTAATGGTAGATAGGCCTCAGCGAGCATCGTCATTACAACCTTCTCTTTACGGGTTTATTCCTCGTACTTACTGTGGCAAGCGTACAGCAAGTTTAATGGGTCAAGATGGGCTGAAAGGTGACAAGGATCCTTTAGATATTTGTGTTTTTTCAGAAAGACCCATCACGCGCGCTGATATTTTATTACACGCTAGGGTATTGGGCGGTTTGCCAATGATTGATGATGGAGAAGCAGACGATAAAATTATCGCGGTACTGGCAACGGATAATATATGGGGTGAAGCGCGTGAGCTTGATGATATACCGCATGTGTTGATTGAAAGATTAGATCATTACTTTAATACCTATAAAATGGTACCGGGAAAAAAATGTTCTGTTGAAATAGGCGAACCCTATAATAGAGAGCACGCATTGAAAGTTGTAAAGGCTTCGATGGAAGATTATCAAGAGCGTTATGGTGAGTAGTTTTTGCTGAAAAGAATAATGAGTGATATGTAATGATGAACAATAAAGCAGTATTTAAAGTACTTCATGCTATTGAGCAGGTAGGCTTGTTAATTATTCTGATTGCAACATTGATTGCTGTAGGTCAAGAAATTGTATTGATGTTCGAACAAGGAAAGGTTGAACTTAAAGATTTATTACTTCTATTTATTTACCTTGAAGTCATGGCAATGATTCAGATCTATTATGAACAACACAAGTTGCCTATACGTTTTCCTATCTATATCGCTATTGTTGCTTTAGCTCGATACATTATTCTTGATTCTAAATCTTTTGATCAATGGAGATTACTGGAAATCAGTTTGACAATTATCATTTTAACGCTGGCTGTTTTAGTGGTACGTTACGGCCACGTGAGATACTCGTACCCAGAAATTGATTGTGATGATGCTAAAAAGCAGAAACAAAAAAAGGAAACAACGAAGCCATGAAAACTGATAACGGCAAGTCTAAGGTGAGCTTATGATTCCTTCAGAAGAAGTTGTTGATATATCTCGACTCCAATTTGCAACGGTTGCGTTATATCACTTTTTATTTGTTCCGCTGACTATCGGCATGACATTCTTGATTGCGATCATGGAATCGCTCTATGTAATGACAAACAAGCAAGTCTATAAAGACATGACTAAGTTTTGGGGAAAACTCTTCCTGATAAACTTCGCCATCGGTGTTGCAACAGGCTTAACGATGGAGTTCTCCTTCGGTACTAACTGGTCTTATTACTCGCATTATGTGGGGGATATTTTCGGTGCGCCACTTGCGATTGAAGGCTTAATGGCATTTTTCTTAGAGGCTACTTTTGTGGGCATGTTTGTATTTGGTTGGGATAGAATGTCAAAAATAGAACATTTGTCTGTAACATGGTTAATGGCAATAGGGACTAACCTGTCAGCGCTTTGGATTTTGATTGCCAACGGCTGGATGCAAAACCCCGTGGGTGCAAAATTAAATATCGAAACCATGCGTATGGAGCTAACCAGCTTCAGCGAGATTTTATTTAACCCTGTCGCGCAAGTTAAGTTCATCCATACGGTTGCTGCGGGTTATGTGGCTGGCTCTATGTTTGTACTCAGCATTAGTGCTTGGTACTTATTAAAAGGTCGTGATGTAGCCTTTGCTAAACGCTCTTTTGCCATCGCTGCCGCCTTTGGTACAGCGGGGATTTTCTCGGTTATTTTGCTGGGTGATGAAAGTGGTTATGAGGCAGGCGATGTTCAAAAATACAAATTAGCAGCGATTGAAGCGGAATGGCATACCGAAGAAGCCCCTGCGGCATTTACCCTTTTTGCAATTCCTGATCAAGAAGCGCAAAAAAATAATTACGCAATAAAAATCCCCTATGCATTAGGCATCATTGCAACGCGTTCTTTAACCGAAGAAGTAAAAGGCCTAAACGATATTATTGATGATAATGAAGTGCGTATACGCAATGGAATGCTAGCTTATGCTTTGTTTGAAAAAATCAGAAAGAAAACCGCAACGGATGTTGATAAAGAAAGTTTTGATGCAATGCGAGATGATTTTGGTTATGGATTATTATTAAAACGCTACACACCAAATGTTGTCGATGCAACCGAAGAACAAATTAAGCTTGCTGCGAAGAATAGTATTCCTAGGGTTGCGCCGTTATTTTTCTCCTTCCGTATTATGGTTGCTGCTGGGGTAGCCATGTTAGGCGTCTTTGTGCTGGCATTTATCTTTACTTCAAGGCGCACGGTGTTTAAAAAGCGATGGTTCTTGTGGATTTGTTTTATTAGTTTACCCCTGCCGTGGATTGCCATCGAAGCAGGTTGGTTCGTCGCAGAATTTGGTCGCCAACCGTGGGCTGTGGGAGGTGTATTGCCAACAGCGATGGCATCCTCCAATCTCGAATATAATGATGTCTTATATAGCTTGATTGGTTTTGTTGCGCTCTATACCGTATTGCTGGTGATCGAGGTTTATTTGATGCAAAAGTTTGTTCGTTTAGGGCCCAGTTCTTTGCATACGGGTCGTTATCATTTTGAGAAAAATGATGGGCATGCTGGAAATACAAAATCATCCAGTTCATCAAATCAAGAATTGATATAGGAGCGCATCAAATGGAATTTTTAGATTATGCATCATTAAAGTTTCTCTGGTGGGCAATCATCGGCTTCCTGTGGATTGGTTTTGCTGTGACGGTTGGTTTTGATTTAGGTATCGCGATGATGTTGCGTTATGTGGGTCGTACCGATGAAGAACGCCGAGTAGCAATCAATGCGGTTGCACCACACTGGGATGGTAATCAGGTTTGGTTAGTATTAGCCGCAGGCGCTTTGTTTGCTGCATGGCCAAATGTTTATGCCACTGCTTTTTCTGGTATGTACTTAGCAATGATGATTTTGCTGTTTGCTTTAATTGGTCGTCCGCCAGCATTTGATTATCGCTCAAAACTAGAAGGATCAAAATGGCGTAACACATGGGATTGGGTGCTGGTGAGCACAGGTTTTGTGCCACCATTAATCTTTGGTGTTGCCATGGGTAATATGTTTTTAGGATTACCGTTTCAGTTTGATGATTATATGCGTTCAACTTGGGATGGTGGTTTTCTAGATTTATTGCATCCCTTTGCAATTCTCTCTGGCGTGTTAGCGATTGCAATGTTTCTAATGCAAGGTGGCACCTATTTGATGGTGCGTTCAGATGCCGAAGTGTACAAACGCGCACAACGCGTTGTAGATCTTGCAGCAACTATTGTGTTTATTCTATTTGCGGCATTAGGAATCTGGATATTCTTTGGAATTGATGGAATGCGGATAATCTCTGGTGGAGAGCCTGGTGGCGTTGCCAATCCAACATTAAAAACTGTAGAAGTCGTTACGGGTGCTTGGACGGATAATTATTCAAAATATCCACTCATGTTAATAGCCCCTGTGCTTGGCTTTTTAGGGGCTGCTGCTGCGTTGATTTTATCAAAATCAGGTAAAGCCGCTAGCGCATTCTGGGGTTCATCATTGAGTGTTATTGGTATTATTTTAACAGCAGGGTTTTCTTTATTCCCGTTTATTATGCCTTCATCTTTAAACCCAAATCATAGTTTTACGGCTTGGGATGCGGTTGGTTCGGAGTTAACCTTAACCGTGTCATTTTGGGCGGCTGTTGTTTTTGTTCCTATTATTATTCTTTACACAAGCTGGTGTTATAAGAAGATGTGGGGGCCTCATACGGTTGAGTCAATTAAAGAAAACAGTCATTCTCTGTATTAATTAGTCACACGTTCTTTTAGTTTTGCACGTGTTATAAATAATTTGTTAGAAAAAAGGATTTAGTTTATGTGGTATTTTGCTTGGTTATTAGGTGTTTTATTGGCTTGCTCCATGGCGATCATTAACGCAATGTGGTTAGAATTAAACGGTCTTGATGACGATGAAATGGAAGAGAAAGAAAGCTAGAACTCTAATTTCTATTCATGGAAAAAGGCGTAGGAAAGTAATAATTTCTACGCCTTTTTTATGATACTTAGCTTATGTCGTCTGCCGATAAAACTACTAAAAACTTTCTTAACAGCCAAAAGAGTATTACTTCTGGCTGGCTACAAGTGTCCATTGGGCTAGGCTTATTTTCAGGATTTTTATTAATTGCCCAAGCATGGTTTTTAGCCAGTGCTATAAATGGTGTAATCTTCGAAAAACAGACATTGGCTGAAGTGCAAAATTGGTTATGGATGTTGCTGGCAGTTTTCTTAGTGCGTGCTTTCTTGGCTTGGGCATCTGAAAAAGCCGCATTTCATGCATCAGCAAAAATCAAACAACAATTACGCGACAAGCTACATCGGCACTTGTTAAATGCAGGTCCAATCACATCAGGCAATGAGGCAAGTGGTGAAAGGGTCAATACCTTAGTCGATGGTATTGAAGCACTCGAAAACTATTACGCCCGTTATCTGCCTGCGATGTCATTAATTGTTTTAGTGCCGTTGTCTATTTTGGTTTTTGTATTTCCTATTGATTGGATTTCAGCAACCGTCATGCTGGTGACAGCACCCTTAATTCCTTTCTTTATGATATTAATAGGCAAGGGAACGGAAAGCCTGAATAAAAAGCAATGGCGTAAGTTAGCGAGAATGAGCGCGCATTTTTTAGATATGATTCAAGGACTAACTACCTTAAAAATATTCAATACATCAAAACGTGAAGCAGATCTTATTGCACGAATATCAGATGATTACCGTCGCAGTACCATGTCCGTTTTGCGCGTTGCTTTTTTATCATCCTTAGTTTTGGAGTTTCTCGCAACAGTGAGTATTGCCATGGTCGCCGTGTTGATAGGTTTTCGTTTGTACTACGGCCAAATGGATTTTTTATTAGGATTTTTCGTGCTACTGCTTGCACCAGAATTCTATTTGCCATTGCGAAATATGGGCACGCATTATCATGCTCGCATGGAAGCCATTGGTGCAGCAGAGCAAATGGTAGAAATTTTGGATACGTCTGTAGGTTCTTCCTCGGAGGAGCACACGTTACAAACATCAATAATAGCAACAGATATTATTAAAAATAATAAGCAAAAGCACACCCCCCCACTTTTCAATGATTCTGTGCGAGTAAGCCAAGTGCCTGCTATTTCATTCAATAAGGTAAATTTTTCGTATGAAGAAGGCAGGCAAGCGCTTGATGATTTTTCTTTAGAAATTAAAGCAGGTGAACGCATAGCACTGATTGGTGAAAGCGGCGCAGGTAAAAGTACCGTGGCAAATTTACTGCTGGGTTTTATCCAGCTGAATGATGATAAAAGTATGGATAAAACGACAGATGTAAACAAGGGTGAAATACAGGTAGATGGAGTAAACCTAAATTCGCTCGGCATAGAAAACTGGCGGAAGTACATTGCATGGGTGCCACAGCGCCCTTATTTATTTCATGGAACGATTGCCGATAATATCCGCTTGGGTGCAATGGATGCCGCAGACGATGCCGTAAAAAAAGCGGCAGAATTGGCAAATGCCGCAGAGTTTATCGAGTCATTTACTGACGGCTATGAAACGATGATTGGTGAAAAAGGAGAAGGCTTATCGGGAGGGCAAATCCAGCGCATCGCTTTAGCACGAGCTTTTCTTAAAGATGCGCCTGTACTGATTTTAGATGAAGCGACAGCAAACCTTGATAAGACCAGTGAAAAGCTAATCCAGAAAAGCATCAAACGTCTATCAAAAGGTAAAACCGTCATTACGATTGCGCACCGCCTCAATACTATAAAAGATGCAGATAAAATTGTTGTGATGGATAAGGGGCGAGTCGTTGAAATCGGTACGCATCAACAATTACTCTCATCTAATAATTCATCACAGACAAACGTTACAAATTATAAAAAAATGTTAGCGGTTTTTGAAGGCATGGAAAATCCCGCATGAGTGCATCGCCAACACAAACAACACAAGCAGGAGCGACAACAAAAAATCAGCAAAGTGACAGTGCTGTTTTTTTGCGACTCTGGCGATTATTTAAACCGTACTGGGGCTGGATGTCGCTGGGAATCTTACTTGCATTGATAACCGTTTTATCGAATGTCACATTAATGGCATTGTCAGGTTGGTTTATAACGTCTATGGCAATAGCAGGTGTTGCAGGTGCATCAATTGATTATTTTAGCCCAGCAGCAGGCATTCGTGGCTTAGCCATTTCGCGTACCGCGAGCCGTTATGGCGAGCGAGTCATCACACATGAAGCTACTTTTCGGGTCATTGCAGAGCTACGTCATTGGTTTTATCTACATTTAGAACCGTTAGCGCCTGCTGTGTTGCAGCGCTATCACAGTGGTGATTTATTAAGCCGAATTAGGGCAGATATTGATACTTTAGAAAATGTCTATATTCGCATCATTGTTCCTGTAACGGTTGCTATTATTGCCTGTAGTTTATTTATTCTATTTTTATCACGTTACGATACTTTACTGGCGATTTTTGTATTGTTGATGTTCATCATTGCAGGGGTTATCACACCATTATGGATCAATAAATTAAGCGCAAAACCCGCTAAAAAGAAAGTTGAGCTGTCTAGTGAGCTGCGTACTCAAGTGATTGACAGCGTACAAGGTATGGGCGAATTATTAATTTATGGCGCAGCGCCCCAGCAAATAGAAAAAGTCGACAAACTCAGTAAACAGTTATTAACACAGCAAAGTAAATTGGCAAGTAACTTTGCACTGTCACAGTCCATTTTGAGCCTGTGTATCAACATTGCCATGCTAGGCGTTGTGGTGATCGCAATACCGCTATTAATGAGAGAAGGTAGCATCACGCAAGCGGGTTTATCATCGCCCAATCTGGTGATGCTGACCTTGTTTACACTAGCAAGTTTTGAAGCCGTGATGGCGTTACCGTTGGCTTTTCAAACGTTACCAGAAACCTTAGCGGCAGCGCGTCGTATATTCAGTCTTGTCGATGCAAAGCCACAAGTCACCGAGCCTAAAGCAGATTCGCCAACACCTAAAAACAACGATATTGTTTTTAATAAAGTGAGTTTTAGCTATGCCAAAAATTCTGATAAAGAACCTAATAAAAATGTTAATAAAAGCACTGCCAATGTATTTAATGATTTGAGCTTTTCTCTACCCCAAGGAAAACGCTTAGGCATTGTCGGTAGTAGTGGCATCGGGAAAAGTAGTATTGTTAATTTGCTACTGCGCTTTTGGGAGCCAACATCAGGCTCAATCACCTACGGCGGACATGAACTCTCACAATATAAAAGTGAAGATATTCGCCAGTATTTTTCTGTAGTAACACAGCAAAGTCACTTCTTTAACAGCACGATAAAAAGTAATTTACGCTTGGCAAAAAGAGATGCGTCGGATGCAGAGGTTGAACAAGTTTGTCGTGTAGCACAAATCCATGATTTTATACTCTCTCTCCCAGAAGGCTACGAAACATGGGTTGGCGAAGCAGGGCTAAAGCTTTCTGGCGGACAATTAAAACGCTTAACCATTGCGCGAGCATTGCTTAAAGATTCGCCTGTGTTGATATTGGATGAACCAGGGGAAGGTTTAGATAGTCAAACAGAAAAAGAAATGTTGAAAGCGGTTTTTGAATATAAAAAGGAGAATAGCATCCTATTAATAACACATCGACAAACGGGGTTGGATGCGATGGATGAAGTGCTAATCATAGAGTAATTTAGTTTGTAGCTTATCTATAAATAAAAGGCAGCCTATTACTTTTTAAAGCGAAATCTTGGAAGGTTGATGTCGTACTTTAGCGCCAATAAACGCGCGATAAAAATTACTAGACCTGAAATTATTGCAGCTAAAGAAGTGCTAATATTTAGGTGCAGTAACAAGATGAAAAATAATGAGCCAAGCCATGATACTGTTGCATACAAAGGGCTAGAGAATACTAATGGAGGTTCATTGCATAAAATATCTCTGAATATGCCGCCCATAATTCCTGTCATAACGCCCATGAAGCTTGCTACTAATAACGGTGTTCCTAGCATTAGAGCTACTAATGTTCCTGCAATCCCAAATGTGGCAAGACCTGCAGCATCGGGGATAAGAAAAAACCGAGGGGAAATGACGAATAGTCGAGCGGTGATAAATACAACAACTGCACTGCCCAAGGAAGCAATAAAAAATATCTGATCCTGAATCCAGAACACATCTCTATCTAGTAACATATCCCGAAGTGATCCGCCTCCTAAACCAGTCGATACAGCGATAATGATAACCCCGAATAAATCATACTCTTTGAAGCCTGCTTTAAGTACAGCAGAAGCTGAGGATACAATGACTGCGAGTAAAGTAATCCAATACAGGCTTTCTAATAATTCAGGTGTTGGGCTAATGGATATCATATCTTTATGTGTTACTAAACTTTGCCACAACATTTCTTAAACTTCTTGCCACTACCACAGTGACAAGGATCATTACGACCCATTTTAGGCGTGGCACGTGTAAAAGTACTTGAGCGCCATCCCATTGGGGCAGAGCGCTCGCCGGGGGTGATTTCTTTGTCCACTATCGGCACATCTACGTTTGCGTAGTCGATGCCCTTATCAAGTGTTTTTTTATTCTCATTCGGATAAAGCCACCATGTCAGCTCTTCTTTAGGCGAATCTATATAACCTTTAATGACTTTATTTTTTAGCGCGAGTACGCTCTTTATGTCGGTTTTAATGCAATCATCCAGCAACTTTAAATCCATGACCAAAGGCGCAATGAGTTTGTCGTTAATGGCTATTCGCAATAAATTTTCCATGCCGTTGGGGTGTACATCGTATGCGATTAAGCCAATGTTATCCCAAATATAACTGGGGATACGCTCAAGTTTTCCTTCCATTAATTCTTTTAGGTAGTCGATGATGATGGTGCGTTCAATCACGTCTTCTTTCCACAGCACTACCAAACTTTCTAAAGCCGCAGAGCGAACCCACACATTCACATTGGTGTTTTCGATTACGCTTTTAATAGGCGCTAAATCACCATCATAAACAGAAGCAAGGATACGCCCTAAAGCTTCAGTAAAAACCTCGCCCGTTAAAGACACCACAGTATCACCTGATAGCGAAATCAGTTTGATGATGTGAGGGTAAGCTTTAGTCTCACGAAAGTTTGCCAGCAAAAATAAAGAAACTACGTGACGAATATAATCATCGCCACGGTTTTTAACCGAGTGCGGGTCATTGGCAAAAGCTTCCACCTCTTTGATCAGTAATGGCGTGATGCTTTCTTTTTCAGCTTGGATAGCCGTAAAAATATCTTCAGACGGTGGCTGGCTGATGGATTTAATTTGTTCAAATAATGATTCTGAAGACATTTTTAATCTCAATTTTAAGGTGAGTAGGTGTATTTTTAAAGTACAAAACCGCTAAAAACAGGGGGTGGCATATCTAAAGGTAATCTTCCCAACGTAATAACAGCACAGATTTACTAGGAATAGTGGCTGTCATATAAGCGATACGGCTCAGTGTATTTTGTTTAGCCGTATATTTAACAATAATTTTTTTGCTGAATTTATTCTTCGCTTTATCTAACACGGCAACTTGCCCAGAATTTAAAAGCCGCTTAATTAAATAAAGTGTTTTGGATGAAAGCGTCGCTTTAATTTCACTACAGCCAAACTTATCTTTACGCGTTAGCTGGTTTTCTAAGATGATTTTGGCGTTCTGAGCATAGCGTATTGCTGCGTGTTTTTCAGGCTGTAGCGGACCATTTAAATTGCTAGCATCATTCTTAGTTTGTGTAAGCTGTAGCTGCTCAAGCAATGGTTTAGAAATATAAAAAACCGTGTCATTATTTTCGATAGAAATACACTTTTTATCAGGCATGTAATTAGGAATAACCGTAAATGCTTTATTAATAGCAGCCCCGAATTGTGGCTCACTAAACTGCGAATCATTTATGATTTTTGCCGCTTCCTTTGCATAAAGCGAATGTGAAAAAATCACTAGCGCAAAGGTTAATGCCATAAAGCGATAGCCATGTTTAATGATCGTCTTTACCTTCAGCCGCATGCGATAAATAAAGCGCCAAGCCTAAAAAGGCAATTCCACCTGCAAAGTAGAGTAAGTCTTTGGCATCTTTAAATTCCATATTTAAAGCGTGTTCAAAATATTTCACAATTAGAATCATCAAGATAACTTTAGCAAGGCGACCTTTTAAATCATCCAAGCTACGAATCACTAAAATTTTAGAAGCACCGTGCGCATTGGTTGCTTGCTCAATTTTGCTAATAAATAATTCATATAAACCCAAAGCAAAAATCAGTAAAACCGTGGCTAATAAATACCCATCAATTATCTCAACCACATGGGTGACGGTTTCTGATCGCAACGCAGCGCGCGCCTCATTGGTTAATTCAGGTGAAATATATTCACCCAAGTGAGAAATCATAATCCAAGCATCCACCGATGCCATGTACAAAACCGCAACCGCCGCCGCAAGGCTGGCAAGCACGGCAGCAATAACCATTAAACGGCTATTCCATAAAAAGCTTTCAAAAAGTGATTCGATTGTTTTCATTTAAAATCCTGTGTGGGAGTTGATACTACGCATTAGTAGGGGAAGCATCAGTTTCTAAGGTGTGTTCGACTATATCATCAAGATGCTTTTGGCTCTATTTCCGGATCACTTTCTTTCTTGCTATCGTGCTCTGATTCTTCTACAGGCTTATGGTATTCCAAGTGGCTCACATCGACTTTATTTCCATACTTTTCTTTGATAGCTTCGATAGCATGAACACGACGCCCAAAGAAATGCGCATCGCCGCCAATCTTCTCATAAAGCCCTGAGCGTTTGAGCACCTCTTCAACCTTATGCTTTGCGCGCGTGATATAAAATTCAATCCCTGCTTCTTTAAGGCGCGAGGTCATGTGGACGAGCATTTCTTCACCCGTTACATCAATCTGCTCTACGGCTTCAATATCTAATACCAGCACTTTTAGTTTGGGTTTGTCAGCAACTGCGTTTAATAATTTTCGCTCAAGATAGCCTGCATTCGCAAAATATAAATCACCGTCATAACGATAGAAAGCAACATCAGGGCTAGTTTCTAAACTAAACACTTTGGCATCGCGAAAGGTATCATCCTCATGCAAGGCAACTTCTGCAAAGTGAGGTTGCATGGTGCGAAATAGATAAAACGCAATCGAAAGTCCGACACCAATAAAAATCCCCCACTCAAGATGCGGCGCGAAATAAAGCGTCGTAAGAAATACCGCCAGCGCAACAACGGCATCGTGTGGATTAACCGACCATGCGTGTTTAAAGGGTTGAAGTTGAATTAAACCAATAACCGCCACAATAATAACGGCGGCCAAAGTTGCTACAGGCAAATGATAAAGCAAAGGTGTTAAAAACAGCAGGGTGATGCCGACAATAATGCCAGAAACTATTGCCGCAAAACCTGTTTTTGCACCCGCATCAAATGCTACAGCCGTTCGTGAGAATGAGCCAGAAACCGAGTAACCTTGGGTCACACCAGCGACTAGATTCGCCAAGCCTTTACCGACCATTTCTTGATCAGCCGATAAATGCTGTCGTGTACGTGAAGCAACCGCTTTAGCGATAGAAAATGCCTCAACAAAACTCAGTAGCGCAATCATCAATGCAGGTAATAGCAAGGCGGGAATATGGCTAGTATCAATACTCGGTATGATAAACGCTGGCAAGCCACTTTTAATTTCTGCCACAATCTTGCCGTCCATCTCGTTATAGCCAATCAGCCATGAGACCAAAATAGAAGCAACCACGGTGATAAGAATACCTGGGAGTTTAGGTGCAAACTTCTTGAGTAGAAGCAATAAAGCCAACGAAGACAGACCCATAAATAACGTAGGAATATGTGTTTTATCAGGAATATCCTTCAGTAATTGCCAAAGCGTTTCATATAAATGTCCGCCAGTTTGCGTTTCAATACCTAAGAGCTTGCCAATCTGCAAACTACTAATCACTACCGCAGCCGCATTGGTAAAGCCGATAACAACAGGGTGCGATAGAAAATCAACCAAAACACCAAGGCGTAAAAACCCCAGCACGACTTGAATCAACCCAGCAAAAATTGCCAACATTGCCGCATAAGCAATGTATTGCTCCATGCTAAGGTTTAAAGGGATCAACGCCGCAGCCGTCATCAAAGAGATTATCGCTACGGGGCCATTTTGCAATTGGCGAGAAGAGCCAAACAAAGCAGCCACAATAGGCACTAAAAATGCCGCGTATAAACCTGCTTCAGGTGGTAAACCCGCTAGTTGGGCATACGCCATTGATTGCGGAATTACGATTAAAGCAACCGTAACACCTGCAATAATATCGGCTTTTAGAATTTCAGGGTTTTTAAGCTCATGTATCCAATCAAGAAAAGGCACTAGGCGTTTTCCTGCATCTTTGAATAACTGCGATAAGTAATTTGTCATGTATTGGCTTGGTTATTTAAGTGTGCTTCTAGTTTAACAACCTTTAATAACAGAAAGACAAAAACTTACAATTATTACACTTTAGTTTTTCTTGAAAAACTCAAAATAAACACCCGCAAACTAAACAACGTCATAACCACCGTAAACACCATTAACGCCTCGGCCATTGTAATTCCAAACAGTATTTCAGGTGTGTACCCGCATGATGTCATGGGTTGAAAAAAGGATGGGAACCACTTGTCTACGGCAATCCAATCAGGAAAGTTTAGCCCAAACGTACATTCGCTGGTGATAAAACGACGCTCTGTACCGAGTGTTTGATAAGCTCGTTCCGTCATAAAAGCAAAGCTAGCCAAAACTCCAAAGGAACTGAGAATATTGCCTAACTTATAATGACGGGTGAGTAAGCCTATAAGAGACACTATGATAATGACAACAAACAGTAAGCGAAAGTGTATGCATAAAACACACGGTGGCTCATCCATAAAATATTGGTAAAACCAAGCAACACCTAGCATCGAAAGACTTAGCATAATTAAGCCTATCCAAAGTGTTTTGCCCTTTATCATTTGATGCAGAATTGAGTTTATTTTCATTATAATTGCCCAAGTTTTTATAACTTATTGGTTAGCCCAATTTTTGTAAGGCTAAATAATATCGTATCGTTGAAATCAGATTATAAATAGATTTATACGCATAGAGAATGATATTTATCATTATTGAATAATGCCACCCCCCTTGTTTTTCTATGTTTTGTACGTGATTTTAAAACACAAATCGGCATAAAACAGGGGGGGTGGCATGGCTAAAAGGATCAGTTGTGCCTTACGGGATTTAGCTTGCCTTTATTTTCTTATAAATCTCCAGAGGCATTACCGCTAAAATACCTACCACTGAGCCCACAAGTAATTCACTGATAATGGATGGTAAAGCAGGGATGCTAGCAACTAACTCATGGATAAAATGGACGTTATGAACAAAAATACCGCCAGCCACTAAAAGCATAGCGATGGTGCCGACAACGGCAAGCGCACGTATCACTTTTGGTAGGGCAGCAATAAGAAACGTGCCAAACTTATGCATAAAAGCTTTAGCATCTTTGCTTTTGCGTACAAGCCTATAGCCAAAATCATCCATACGCACCAGCAACGCAACCAAGCCATATACGCCCACCGTCGCTAAAATGGCAACAAAAGTGACAACCGCTATTTGCACAGTAAGGGTACTTTCGCTTACCGTGCTTAAAGCCAAAACAACAATCTCAACCGAAAGAATAAAGTCAGTACGAATGGCTGATTTTATTTGATTCTTCTCGATTTTTAGAATTTCCTCTTCACTTTTAAAAGTCTGTAAATCAACTTTCTTAGAACCTGTTTTTTTATGAAAAAAGTATTCATAAATCTTCTCCATGCCCTCAAAAGCCAAGTAAACCCCACCCAGTAATAAAATAGGCGCGATAAGAAAAGGCGCAAAAGCTGAAAGCAAAAATGCCACGGGTAAAATTATCGCTTTATTAATAACCGAGCCTTTAAAAATCGCCCAAATTACAGGAAGCTCCCTTGACGAAACAGAGCCAGATGCTTGCTCTGCAGCAACGGCTAAATCATCCCCTAAAATACCCGCCGTTTTTTTGGTGGCAACTTGGCTCATGGTCGCCATATCATCCATAAGCAATGCTATATCATCAAAAAGTGCTAATAATCCACTGGCCATTTCTGTTCCTTGTTGAGTAATAAAGTTGGGCTAATTAATAGGCTGGCAATGTACCATATTTATATAATAGTAGAGTAACTCTTTCAGACTTTGATGATGACTAAGTTTATTTGTTTGCGATCGGTGGGCGCTATTTATAAAAGCTTTGGTGGTGATTTTAAAGAGTTTTTTTACCACGAAGGACACGAAGAGCACGAAGGTAAAGACTGGCTGTTTTTTTCTTCGTGAACTTCGTGCTCTTCGTGGTGAGTCTTTGTTTTAGTTATTATTACAAAAGCGTGTAAAAGTGGGGGGGTGTGCTTTTAAGTATTTAATCAAACGAGTCTGGCTTTTATTGTTTGTGATCGGTGGGCATTATTTATAAAAGCTTTGGTGGTGATTTTTAAGCGTTTTTTTACCATGAAGGACACGAAGAGCACGAAGGTAAAGACTTAGCTGTTTTGTTCTTCGTGAACTTCGTGCTCTTCGTGGTGAGTCTTTGTTTTAGTAAAATAGTCCTATAAAAATACACCCTCTTTTTTAGGCCTATTTTGAGCAAAAACCCATAAAACACTCAAAACTGCGAAAAATGACCAAAATCATTAAAAAAGGGTAAAAACGGCTAAAAACTCTCAAAATGCTTAAAAAGGGCAAAAACTCCTGAAATCATCAAAAACAGCCCCAAATAGAGGGTGTATTTTTAAAGAGTATTTCGGGCTTTTACCACGAAGGACACGAAGAGCACGAAGGGTAAAGGCTTGGGTGTTTTTGCTTCGTGAACTTCGTGCTCTTCGTGGTGAATCTTTGTTTAGTGGTTATTACAAAAGTGTGTAAAAGTGGGGGGTGTGCTTTTAAAGGTATCAATCGACTACGGCTTCTTTGATGAATGTGCGGTTATATAATAAAAAGTAGACCAACAAGACCTACTTTAGTATAGTTGACCAGAATAATTCAGGGCATCGTTATGATTATCAATATATCCGAAGCAAAAACAAATCTTTCCAAACTCATTGATATGGTTTATCACGGTGAGACAGTTGTAATTGCCAAAAATAATCTCCCCATTGCTGACCTTGTCATTCATAAACCTTCAGGGAAGCGTAAGTTGGGTTTACTAAAAGGCAAGGTATCAATACCTGATGATTTTAATGAAGAAGATCAGGCGATTAACGAAATGTTTTATGGCTCTGATCAGCAGTGAGAATAATAATAGACACACATATTTTCTTATGGGCAATTTCACAGCCATCAAAGCTAGATAAAAAGCATCGTCAAGAAATAGAAACACCTGCAAATATCATCTATGTCAGCTCAGTTTCAATAACCGAGCTAATGATTATGGCATCAATTGGCAAGTTGGATGTAAGCTATGACCCGATAGCGGCAGCAAAAGAGAGTGGCTTTGAGTTATTAGACTTCTCAGCAGAAGATGCGCTTGCTTTAAAAGAACTGCCTTTTCACCACAAAGACCCATTCGACAGAATGCTGATTTCGCAAGCGTTGAACAGAAAATACGCACTGATGACGGACGATCGAAAAATATCACAATATGATTGCCGATTAGTTTAAAAGCCACTCCTGCTAATAGTCGTACAAAAGTGGCAAAAACAGGGGGGTGTACTTTTAAGTATTCAATCAATCGAGTCTGGTTTTTATTGTTTGCGATTGGTGGGCGCTATTTATAGAACTTTTTTGGTGATTTTAAGAGGTGTTTTACCACGAAGGACACGAAGAGCACGAAGGTAAAGACTTAGCTGTTTTTTTCTTCGTGAACTTCGTGCTCTTCGTGGTGAGTCTTTGTTTTAGTGGTTATTACAAAAGCATGTAAAAGTGGGGGGGTGTGCTTTTAAGTATTCAATCAATCGAGTCTGGTTTTTATTTGTTTGCGATTGGTGGGCATTATTTATAGAACTTTTTTGGTGATTGTTAAGAGTTTTTTTACCACGAAGGACACGAAGAGCACGAAGGGTAAAGACTTATCTGTTTTGTTTTCTTCGTGAACTTCGTGCTCTTCGTGGTGAGGCTTTGTTTTAGTGGTTATTACAAAAGCGTGTAAAAGTGGGGGGGTGTACTTTAATACTCTGTTTAGGTACAATAAGTTGTACTTAAATAATTTCGAGACTATTATGGACGTTTTATCTTATTCAACATTTCGTCAATCACTTGCCAGCGTTCTGGATAAAGTGAATGAAGACTCTGTGCCGATTCAAATCACACGCAAAGGCAATAAAGGCGCGGTGGTCATGAGTGTGGAAGACTATGAGCAGTTAGAAGAAACACTCTATGTTCTACAAAATAAATCACTATCAGCACAAATAGACAAATCAATCCAAACCCATGAAGCAGGCAAAGGGCGAAAAGCTG
>JAKIUW010000042.1 GCA_021647365.1 Cocleimonas sp.
TGTGAGAAGACTGTATTATGATGTGCCATGCTTGATTCCTTCTTTGATTCAATGACTTATTGCTAAGACAATTTTATCAGATTTTGGAGTCAGGCACTTACTTTTTATGTTAACGGGACAGTAGTGAAGAAGCACACACCCCTAGTTTTACATGATACTTCTACGCAAATACACATCATGTAAAACCAGGGGGGTGTGAGTTCATATATTACTCTGTGGCCTCTTCTTTTAGCCATTTTTCAACGACATTTGTTCCTTCGTAACGGATTAGCATCCACTGTGAATTGTCGCTTAGTTTTTTGCGTTTAAGCACTTTGGCTTTATCCCCTTTTATCAAATACATTTTTGATTTTGTGGCTTCGTCGGCATCATCGTAAAGCGAGGCTTTTTCGATTGTGATGATGATGGTGCTGTCGATGTTATCAACTGCATCCCCTACCGCATCTTTAGGCTTAGTCGCTTCTTCTTTTTTCTTCACCGGCTTAAATATATCAATCCAACTGCCTTTTTGACGTGCTTGTATTGTGCCTTCGTACATGGCTTCTGCATTGATGGCGGGTAGGTAGTAACGCCCTTTGTAGGATGCGTTGGTTAACACTACAAACTTTTTCTCTTGATTCTCTTTCAGTGAGAAATAGTAGTAAACCCTATCATCGCGTTGGTCGTGATAATCAGCAGAACTTGCCGCCGCTAGTATCTCCATGCCTGCCGCTACTGGGATAGTGAGCGCTATATTTTCAACTTCATGTTTTTTGGTATTTTTAACATGTACATTAAAACGTACATCAGCTCCTTGAAGAATAGGCGTTCCGCTAACCAACGCACTCCATGTATTGCCATCTGCGCGTATCTCTGTTTCGACCCGTAAGCTTAGCCCTTTTTCAGTTGCTTCTTCAGTGCCTGCTTTTGGCACGCCACGGTTAACCAAAGTTGCGAAGAGTTTTACACCGCTGGTATTTTCTAGGCTGATTTTACTGCCTGCTTTTGCTAGCGCAATACTTGAAACAGCCTTGTCACTTGTAATATCACTCGCCGTTCCATCTTGCGTTAACTTTGCGCTAAAGTTGCTGGTATCACCCCCTAAATAACGCGACACCGCCATTAATGCCCACGAGATTCCTTGCGTGCTTTGGAATTTATCACTGCTCATTTCATCCGCTATTTTTTCTAGCAGTTGATTAGCATCTTGCTTTTTACCTAAAGCAATTAAACTTTCAAGTTGCAAACCTAAGTCGCCCAAGGTTGAGCTAAAGGTTTTATCGACACGTGTTACGCCATCAACTTCTGGTAACATGCCTTGAATAACGGCATTTGCCGCATCGGGCTGTGAAGCGCTTTGATAAGCCGATGCCAATAACCAACGCGCCTTTTTATTGAGCTTACTGGATTCACGCATTCGATTCATCGCGCCCATTTGTGGCTTGCCAGCAAGTGCCAACACATATAAACGATATGCTTGTGTGTGTGAATAGGTTTCGCTACCTGAAATAAAGTTTTGCGAACTTAGCACTTGATGATCCAACCATGAATTAAGCAATTCGCTGGGGACTAAATAGCCTTTCTTTTTTGCTTCTATCAAAAAATGCCCTGCGTAAATACTTGCCCAAGCATTATTATCTCGACCACCCGGCCAGTAACTAAAGTCACCCGTGCCTGTTTGGAAACGCTGTAAACGCTCGATGGCTTTTTGGATATGATGTTCAGCTTTTTGCTGTTTCTTTTTATCCAAGTTCATCACATTGCCCAGATAAAGCTGAGGGAATGCGGATGATGTGGTTTGCTCTAAACAACCATGTGGGTAACGAATCAAATACTTCAAACGGCTATCAAGGTTTAACGATGGCACGGATGATAATTCCAACACTGCCTTATTCGTACCTTCAAGTCCAAAAGCTTCTGCCTGTTGCGACCAGCTTTCACCTGCTTCAATAACTTTTGTGACTGTGCGCGTGGTTTCTTGATTGGCACGGCGAATATCTAGGTAAACATCCACCTCGGCTTTATGCTCAGGATTGCTATCGCTAACGGCAGTGAAGTGCAGATGTGTCTTGCCTTCTTTGTTTGCGGTTTTAAGTTTAATAAAAGCGATTTTTTCGCCCAGCTTGCTAAACTTAACCTGTATTTTGCTATCGCCGACCACGCTAACCAGATCATCTGTTTTTAAGGTAACAGTGACATCTGTAACGTCTTTATCAAGCGCAAACAATGTCATTGGCACAGAGACTTCTTCGTCTGGCCCAAGCACACGCGGCAAACTTGTTTGTAACATAAGCGGCTGGCGCACAAAGACTGAGGCATCGGCTTTACCGTAAGCGCCTTTATCACCCGCAATTAACATCACACGCACCGCACCTAAATAAGGAGGCAAAGTGATTTCATGCTCAGCAGTTTTACCTGCTTCTAATGTGAAAGGACCTAAGAATTTAACTACAGGCGGGAAGCGACGTTTTTTGCTATCGTCATTATCCGAGTCTGCATCATCGCCACCACCGAGTGCCAACATGCGCTCTAGTTTTCCGCCATATGCACCAATGACTTCATCAAATAAATCCCATGTTTTGATGCCCAAGGCTTCTTTGCTATAGAAGTATTTGTGCAAGTTTGGCGTTCTAAATGCTGTTAAACCCAGCAAGCCTTCATCCACAACCGCGAGTGTGTAGTTCATCGTTTTGCCTGTTGTTTCGCTAACGGTGATTTTTTGTGTTGATTCTGGCTTCCATTCTTCATCCACCATGATTTTTGGTTTCAGATAGGTTGCAGGATCAGCCACTTCAATCGGAATAATGCCGTAGAGACGAATCGGACGATCATTGCTCTTGCCCTTATGCGGTTGCAACAAAGTAATATGTACATAAGCATTGGGTGACATGGCGGCGGTTATTGGTAATTCAAATTGCACTCTATCCTTGCCTGCTTCCTTGAACTCAATCCAGCGTTGATCTAGAATTGCACTGCCTGTTTCCACTGTCATTAATGCTCTGCCATGACTACTGGCTGGCAACTGAATTTTTGCGGTGTCGCCAACGGTGTAAGCTTTTTTATCTGAGAATATATTCAAACGACTTGCCGCGCCACTGCCCTCTTCTTGCGCGCGCCCTGCCCATCCTGGCCAGTCGATGTAAACCGTTTTACCTGTACAGTGGCCGCCCTCTAAGTCACACGCTCTTATTAAATAACGACCCCATTCTGGATATTTGATTTCAAATTCCCACTCGCCAGTGCCATCGCCACCTATGGTATTGATGACATCAGATTGGAGTAGTCCTGTATTTTTACCGTCAGCATATTCGGCTAATGAGCTTGCAGATTTATCCCACCACCATTTCCAACCTATTTTATAGAGGCTGACTTTTACCTCATAGAGAGTAACGGGCTCACCTTTTGAATTTAGGCTACCAATTTTAACTTTGTGTTTTATATCCGTTAGCAACATGCCGCGCGTTGCATCGCCTTTGGGTAGTTTGATACCGACATAATTATCGTAAGGGTGAAAGTCTGCTTTAGATTTACTGATACTAAATACGCCTTCTTTTTCAAATACGCGTGTAGTGAAACGTGCGCTTAACATACCCGCTGCATCGCCTTCTGGTTTAAGTTCTTTTTCAAATTCTAGATAACCTTCTTTATCCAAGCGACCTTCTAATAGAACCTTATCTTTACTTTTTAAACTGCGCGCAGGATCGTCAAAAGTATAGTCCGTGAATTTATCGAATTTTGTTTTCTTACTTGAATAGCGCACCGATATATCAGTTTTTAATTCACTGGCAGTTGCGCCGTGTAGCCACTGCGAAAATATCTTACCCTTCACTTTTCCATCGCTGCTGTATAAAACAGGGGTGGACTCTGCATCGCCATCGTCAAAGGTTAGCTCGACCTTCAAGCGATTTGGGCGCACCGTCTCAATCATCAATGATTTACTAAAAGTAGCGCCACCCAAATGGGCTTTTACCATCCAGTTGCCTGTTTCAGCTTCTTCTGTCGTTTTGAATTTAAAGGCATAAAAACCACCCACTGAATTCGTGCTCGTCTTAGTTTTTACTACCGCACCGCGTGGGTTAATTAATTGCATGGTGACAGGATGCGATTCAGGAATTTTTTCACTTTTTGTTTTTAATAGCGCATCTTTCAACTTCTTTTGCACCACAAACGTTAAATAAATATCATCACCCGGTCGCCACACACCACGCTCGCCATAAATCGTTCCTTTGATACCTTTTTTAATTTTCTTGCCGCCCACTTCAAAGTGGCTGGTTGCTAAGGCTGTTTTGTTATTGAGTTTTAGATAAGCAGTATCTTCAAACTTTTTTGCTTTTAACAAAAATGGCGTACCTGATAATTCCATGGTGCTAAAACCAGAACCATCCGAGGTTGCTGTTGCAAGTACTTGTCCTTGGTAATTTGTTACTTCAAACTCAACACCTGTAAGTGCCTCTGAAGTACTAATATCCGTTGAAACTACGCGCAGATTGCCTTGTGCATCGCGCTTAGCAATCAAACCAATATTGCTGGCAATAAAGTTATGATTTACAACTGTCTTGTCTGTGTTATAGACGAAGTAAGAATCAGAACAAGGGTCATTTCTATTATCCCAATTATGGTTATTACCGTTAGCATCTTGGACGTAATCACTAATACCATCCCAGCCACTTGACTCTTCGATACCGTTATCTTCCAAGTCTTTTAAGGGCGCTGATTTAGCAGTTTTAGGTCTTTCACCTGAGCAATTATAGGTAGAATGACTACGCTTAATGCTCAAAGAAAGACGTAACAAACCACCATAATGTTGTTTCATTAATTCGGTCACATTAAAGGAATAACGATTCCATTGGTTAGAATCTGCCGCCGTTAGCGGAATAGTTTTGCGCCATAAATAACGACCTGCGCGACGTGTTTCATAATCGCCAGATAAACGATTCACTTGCAAAAAACGCCCCATATTATCGGGATAAATTTCAAAAGCAGTAACTTCAACCGCATCCACGCCAACCGCTTCAAAAGGGATTTCTAGTATCGTATTTTGAGGAAGGATTGAGCCTTTACCTGCAAACTTTACCTGCGGTTTAATATCATCAAATACAACCGTTTCTTCAATTTTATCGCTGAGTGCTTTACCGCTCTTCGATTTTATCCCTTCGCTTACTCGGACCTTAAAACTACCCGACAGGTTTTTATTGGGGTAAATATTAATTGCATTGCGCTCAACACGTACTTTATATTTATTCTTGGTGAGTTGTACTAAACCCTTAATATTCTGCGAGCTATCCAACTCATCTGAAAAGAGCATTTGCACATAGGGATTACTACCAGCATCATGCACCACGCGTGTATTTATAAGTTTAAATTCATTCAAGCTAGGCACAGGGATTTCTTTATGCCCCTGTGTTTTTATTTTTATCGGCTTGCCATCCCATGTGAGCTTTAAATCAGTCGCAAAGGTTTCTCTAACAATATCGCTGACGATAAAATTATGCTTTTTGCCTGATTCATCATGCTTCCATAAAACTGGCAACGGCTTATTTTGTAACGATGCTTTTAATATTGACTTTAGCGCATCAAGATCAACACGATCAGAAACCAATACCTGTCCTCTTAGCACCATTTTGCCATCTTCATTTGGCATCGTCATCAAACCAAATGTTTTGATTTCGTATTCTAGTGGAATGACATGAAAGCTAAAATTAAACGGTGTCATGTCAGCAGGAACATCTTTCAAGCCTTTAGGCTTGATGCTGACTTTATATTCAGTACCTGCTTGCAACTGCTCCGTTGGCTCCCAAACGATTTCTGTTTTATTCTCAAAAACTGGCTTGCCCTTAATTTCGGGACTAATATGCATGATTTTGCTGGCATCTTTCCCAACCATAGCATCACCAATTACATCACGATTAAAGACAATGCGAATAGGCGTATTACGAGAAATTGTGCCTTGTGTGTGCCAGCCGCTGAGCTTTAGCCAATTAAAGGCTTCGGTTTCTTTAGGCTTTTTGGCAGGTTTTGATTCTTCTTTTTTATCTGCTACTTTTGAGTCATCCGCCTTAGTCGAGGCTGTAGTTGTTTTGGTTATTTGGTTTTCTTGCTTTTTAGGATTATCACGACTCTTATCATCGTTGCCATTACATGCCGAAAGGCTTGTGAGTGTAATCGCTAAAAACAATGAATAAGTAAAAGCCTTAAATGAATTTGACGATAGCATGAATGTAATCCTTCTCTAATGTGTTGGAGTACACCCCCCCACTTTTACATGATGTACCTTCATTGATGATGCAGTATTAAAATAAACGCATCATGTAAAAGTGGGGGGGTGTGCCTTGTATATTGAATTAACTATAGCAGTTAAGCACTAAGTGATATTGGAAGATTATCGGACTATTTATGGATTTTTTGTGCAGACATACCAATAAGCTTAATCAATCGCCTATCGCACTGTTTTTATTATTAAAAATCGAGATGGACATTATTGATTTTTCAATATTTTTATTGCTGAATGTGAAATTTAAACTATACTGCTGAGTAGTTATGGGTGGCAGAGAACAATTAAGCCAAAGGATACATCCTCATAACCTAATAATACTAATACTAATCGCATTGATTATTATACCTAAAGGAGAATGACCACAATGAGTAACGATAAAACCCCTACGCTGGATCGCCGTGGCTTTTTAAAAGCCTCTGTTGCAACAAGCATGGCTGCTACGGCACCTATGTTCTTTATGAAAGATGCTTTCGCAAAAGGCGAAGCATTCAGAAATTCCCCAAAAGCAGATGCTAAAACAATTACCTTAGGCTTCAACGTACCTCAAACAGGCGCTTACGCTGATGAGGGTGCTGATGAGCTCCGTGCATTCAAACTGGCTGTTAAACACTTAAACGGTGAGGGCGACGGCGGAATGATGAATACCTTTAAACCATCTGCTCTAAAGGGCAACGGTGTTTTAGGTAAGAAGGTTGAGTTTGTAACAGGTGATACGCAAACTAAATCAGACGCGGCACGTGCATCTGCTAAGCGTATGATCGAGAAAGACGGCGTACTAATGATCTCTGGTGGTTCATCATCAGGTGTTGCAATCGCGGTTCAAGGTTTATGTCAGGAGATGGGTACTATCTTCATGGCTGGCTTAACGCACTCAAACGATACAACCGGTAAAGACAAGCGTCGTTACGGCTTCCGTCATTTCTTCAACGCAAAGATGACAGGTTCTGCTCTTGGCCCAGTACTTAAAGAAGAGATGGGTACAGAGCGTAAAACGTACCACCTAACCTCTGATTACACTTGGGGCTGGACGCAAGAAGAATCAATCAAAGAAACTACTGAAGGCCTAGGCTGGAAAACTGTTAAGACCGTTAAAACTCCAGTTGGCGCGGGTGATTTCTCACAGTACATCACACCCATTCTAAACTCTGGTGCTGATACATTGATCTTGAATCACTACGGCAAAGACATGATCAACTCTCTGACTCAGTCAGTTCAGTTTGGTCTACGTGATAAGCAAGTAAACGGTAAGAATTTTGAAATCATCGTTCCTCTTTACTCACGTCTAATGGCACAGGGTGCAGGTAAAAACCTACAAGGTATCCTTGGTACCACTAACTGGAACTGGGCATTAACAGACGACGGCTCTAAAGCATTCGTTAAGTCATTCGGTAAAGAGTACGGTAACCCACCTTCACAGGCGGCTCATACTTGTTACGTTCAGACTCTACTTTACGCAAACGCGTGTGAAGTTGCTGGCACTTTTTACCCACCAGAAGTTATCAAAGCATTGGAAGGCTTCAAGTTTGATGGCATGGGTAATGGTAAGACTGAATACCGCGCAGAAGATCATCAGTGCTTCAAAGATGTTCTTGTGGTTCGCGGTAACGACAAGCCAACATCTCAGTTCGACTTACTTAAGATTGTTAAGGAAGTACCTCGTTCTGCAGTTGAGTACGAAGCAAAAGTATTTGGTGGTGATTTAGGACCTTACAAGGTTTAAACTACTTAGATAAAAACCCTATCATCATTGGTGATAGGGTTTTTTTTCGATTACGGTAAATACACTTTTGATAGCAAAAAATTCGTATAGATTGCAAAAGTCTTCATAATCATTATAGTTTTTTTCAAAAAACACTCCGAAGAATCTAAACTCTAGTATTCTTAAGAGACTTTTTTAAAGAAAATTAAAATTTAAAGAATAATAGTAAGAATTTTAGATAAGGAAACTAAAATACCGCCATGGATGCAATACTAATTCAATTACTTAACGGCCTAGACAAGGGCGGTGCTTACGCCCTCATTGCGCTAGGCTTGACACTCACCTTCGGAACACTCGGCGTGGTAAATTTTGCACACGGTGCTTTGTTTATGCTTGGTGCTTTTTGTGCGGTCTTATTTAATAAGGTTCTAACAATTTCAGCAAAGGTCAAAGATGAAAGCATCACTTTTTTTGACGCCTATAAAGAAACACCCTATTTAGAGCTTTGGTGGGGGGACACAGGCGCTACCATCATTGACTACTCTGTCCCACTGTCCATTCTATTTGTTATTCCTATCATGTTATTGGTAGGCGTTATTATGGAACGTGGCTTAATCAAGCATTTTTATAAGCGTGAACATGCTGATCAAATTCTTGTGACTTTTGGCTTGGCAATCGTGATTCAAGAAATCATCAGGCACTTCTTTGGCGCTAACCCAATTCCTACTCCTGCGCCTGATGTTGTTGCAGGTAGTGCTGCGGTAGGTGCATTCTTTGGCTTAAATGAAAACTTAGTTTATCCGTGGTGGCGACTTATCTACCTCGCCTTTTCCTTATCAATTATTGGTGCTGTTTTCGCTTTCTTAAAATACACAACCTTTGGCATGGTAGTAAGAGCGGGTATGGCTGACCGTGAAACCGTTGAGTTACTCGGCATTAATGTACAGAAACGCTTTACCATTGTCTTTGGTATTGCGACCGTCGTTGCTGGGCTTGCTGGCGCCATGTATGCACCAATACTCCCGCCTGATTATCATATGGGCATGGACTTCTTAGTACTATCTTTTGTAGTAGTGGTTGTCGGCGGCATGGGGTCATTACCTGGTGCTGTCGCTGCTGGATTCTTGCTAGGGCTGTTACAGTCGTTTGCTTCGATGAATGAAGTCAAAGCAATTTTTCCAGGTATTGATCAGATTATTATTTATCTTGTTGCAGTGGTTATCCTCTTGGTTAGACCTCGTGGATTAATGGGGCGCGAAGGCGTGTTTGAGGATTAATGAAATGAAGAAGATATTATCAAGCACACCTTTAATCATGCTGATCTTTTCAGTCGTGGTTTTATCTGCACCCATTTGGCTTGCTCCTCTTGGCGCTAACTATCCTGATTTACTACAAAAATTTGCCATCTTTGGCATTTTTGCGGTTGGTTATAATATTCTATTTGGATTAACAGGTTATTTATCCTTCGGTCATGCAACCTTCCTTGGCATAGGCTCTTATACTGCCGTTTGGTCGTTTAAATTACTGACGATGAATATTCTGCCTGCAATTATTTTAGCCATGATTGTTTCAGGTGTATTTGCATTAGTGATTGGGTTTTTAAGTTTGCGCCGCTCCGGCATTTATTTTTCTATCCTAACCTTAGCTTTTGCTCAGATGGCTTACAGCCTTGCCTATTCTGTTTTAACACCCATCACAAACGGCGAAACCGGTTTACAGCTTACTCAGCAAGATCCAAGATATTTAGATGCAATAGCAGGAATCCCAGTAAAAGATGGCCTACCTTCAACGAACCTCTTTGGGACGTTAATCAAATCCATGGATGGATATTTTGGTTTTTATGTCGCTGCGGTTGTGTTGATTGTTGCTTTCTATATCTCACTAAAAATATTCCGCTCACCGTTTGGTATGAAGCTTCGTGCGATTAAATCTAACCAAACACGCATGAAATACACCGGTTTTAATACACGTCCTTACCTTTTAACCGCCTTTGTAATCTCTGGCATGTATGCGGGTTTAGCAGGCGGCTTACTTGCCTCAATCGACCCGCTTGCTGGTGCTGAGCGTATGCAATGGACGGCATCTGGCGAAGTTGTGTTAATGACAATCTTAGGTGGCGTAGGAACATTGATTGGCCCACTACTTGGCGCGACGATTATCAAATACTTTGAGAATATTTTCTCCGCGCTTAACTCCAATGAGCTACATAAAATATTCGACTTTCTACCCGAAGGAATGGAAAACTTTATGGTGACAGTTGTTGGCCCGTTTGTAGGTGAAGGCTGGCATTTGACTTTAGGCTTGGTATTTATGATTGTTGTGATTTTCCTTCCTGGTGGAATCATGCAAGGCATTAGTCATCTCTTTGGCTTTATCAAGCGCATCTTTGGCATGGGTGATAAACCTGCTCCTGTTGATGATACTGTTAACAATGACAGTGTTAGCAAAGGAGGTGCATCGTGAGCACAACTCCTAACAATATCCTCGAAATAGCAGGTGTAAATAAAACCTTTGGTGGCTTACACGCATTAAGCGATGTGAACCTAAAGATTGAAGAAGGCGAAACACATGCGATTATCGGTCCTAACGGCGCGGGTAAATCTACATTGCTGAATTGCTGTATCGGGCGATTAATTCCTGATAGTGGTTCTGTCACTTTTAATGGAAAAAATATGATTGGAATGGCACCACATGATATTAATCATGCAGGTATGGTACGCATCTTCCAAACGCCTGAAATTTTTCCTGATTTGACCTTACTGCATAATGTAATGATTCCTGCTCTTGCTAAGCGTGATGGCACATTTAAGTTTAATCCATTCAAAAGTCTAGCAAGCGAAAAGGCAATACTCGAAGAAGCACATGCAACGCTTGCTGATTTTGAGTTGGACAAGTTCCACGATCAGCTAGCAGGCAGTATTTCACGTGGTGATAAACGTCGCCTCGAATTAGCGATGGGTATTATCCAACATCCAAAACTATTACTGCTTGATGAGCCAACCGCGGGTATGGCTCGTCACGATACCAATCGCACTATTGATCTATTAAAAAGTGAAAGAATGAGCCACATGACCAAGGTTATTATCGAACATGATATGCACGTGGTATTCAGCCTTGCAGATAGAATCAGCGTATTAGTTCGTGGCAATATTATTACAACAGGCACTCCTGAAGAAATCAAAAATGATCCTAAAGTGAAAGAAGCCTACCTAGGAGAATCTGAAGATGAGTGATATTAAAATCAAAGATAAAGTCGAATCCGTTACGAACAAAGGATCAGACCCTGCCTTTTTCTCATGCTGGGATATTCACTCATATTATGGCGAAAGTTATATCGTACAAGGTGTAAGCTTTGATGTTCGTGAAGGTGAAGTCGTTGCATTGCTTGGACGAAACGGTGCAGGTAAAACCTCAACATTACGCTCGATTGCACGCATGGATGACCCAGCCGTCACACACGGTGAAATCTGGTTAGACCATAAGCCACTACATAATATGAAAGCTTACGATGCAGCCCAAAACGGCGTGGCATTAGTTCCTGAAGATCGTCGCATTATTGCTGGCTTGACCGTGCATGAAAACTTAGAGTTAGCGCAAATAGCACCGCCAATAGGCTGGAGCATTGAACGCATCTACGAGCATTTTCCACGCTTAGCAGAACGTCGCAACCAAATGGGTACAACGCTATCGGGTGGCGAACAACAAATGCTAGCCGTTGCACGCGCCTTAGCTCGCGACATTAAGTTACTGTTGTTAGATGAGCCATACGAAGGACTAGCACCTGTCATTGTCCAAGAAATTGCCAGTATCGTTGATAGCATCAAAAAGCACGGCATTACGACTATTATCGTAGAGCAAAATGCGGTTGCCGCTTTACGCTTAGCTGATCGCGCATTGATTCTTGATATGGGTAATATTGTGTTTGACGGTACGGCTCAGGAAGTTTTGGATAATGAAGAACTAAGGCATGAATATTTAGCTATATAGAATATGACAAAGCACACCCCCCTAGTTTTACATGATGTAAAACTAGGGGGGTGTGCTTCGACTCCGCTCAGCAGAACTGCTTCTACTTTTATTGTTTTTCAAGTCCGTACCTGGAACAGGATCATAACTACTTTCACCCCAAGGATGGCATCTTCCGATACGTTTAATACCTAGCCATGTGCCTTTGATTGCACCGTGGGTTTCAATCGCTTTGTGTGCATAACACGAACAGGTAGGCTCAAAACGACAACTACTACCAAGTATAGGGCTTAAAAACAGTTGGTAGCCACGGATCATTTTAAGTAATAACCACCTCATTACTATTTACCATAAAGCTCTTTAGGATCAATCAAAGGCTCTGAGTCAATAATCAATTCCTTCTCATCAGCACTTTTATCTACGGTCTGATAAAAACAAGTACGACGACCTGTGTGGCAAGCAGGACCTGTTTGATCGACAAGCAATAAGAGCGTATCGCTATCGCAATCCACACGGAACTGCTTGAGCATTTGAACTTGCCCAGAACTTTCACCTTTACGCCAGAATGCTTGGCGTGAACGCGACCAATAACAAACACGCCCTGTTTCTAAACTCTCTTTGATAGAGGCTTTATTCATCCACGCCATCATTAGCACTTCTTTGGTATCGTGCTGTTGGGCGATAGCGGGGATTAAGCCGTCTTCGTTGTATTTAAGGTCGTCTATCCACATGAGCTTACCAAGCTTTGGTTTCTAGTGCCGCGCCCTTCGACTCCGCTCAGGGAGCTACTACGTTCTAGCTCCCTGAGCGGAGTCGAAGGGCGCGGAGTAATTATTGAACTCGCTAAATAATCTGCCCAGGCGCTTTACGCTCATACCCAGCATCATCACAACGGCTTATATAATCTTTCCAGTATTCTTCATAGTTATCGCCAAGCTCCCGCAATAAGCCCCAATCGTATAATCCGCTGTCGTGGTTATCATCAAAGCCTATTTTTATGGCGTAGTGACCGATGGGCTCAATGTCTTTAATATTGACATTCTCTTTGCCGAGTTGCAAAGTTTCTTGCCCTGGGCCATGTCCGCGCACTTCGGCAGAAGGTGAGAACACACGCAGATATTCGCAAGGTAGATTATGCGTAACATCATCTGGCCATGTTAATTCCAGTATGCGTGATTTTTGGTGTAGCGCGATATTTGTGGGGGTCATCTTTAAATCCTGAAATCTATATATTTGTTTAGTATACCTGAAGATTATAACAGCTTAGATTGCCCCTATATCGCGTCAGGTCAAGGCAGAAAAAGTGAGCTTACAAGTGTAAGTGATCTTTTTCTAACGCAGGAATGGCGTGATATAGGGGCGAGCTAAGTCGTTATAGGATGTAGCGGCTCAAGTCCTCATCTTCAATAAGATCACCGAGTACATCATCAACCATTTTGGCATCAACCGTCACATCGTCGGTACAATCTGGCGCACAATAAAGCACTTCTTCTAGCAGGCGTTCAACAATCGTATGCAAACGTCGTGCGCCAATATTTTCAGTTTGCTCGTTAACCTGAAATGCCGTTTCAGCAATGCGCTGAATACCATCATCAGTAAACGTCAAATTCACACCTTCAGTTTTTAATAAGCCTTGATATTGTTCAGTGAGCGAGGCATCTGGCTCTACCAAAATACGTTTGAAATCATCCGCTGTAAGCGCTGTTAATTCCACACGAATCGGTAAACGACCTTGTAGTTCAGGGATTAAGTCCGAAGGTTTCGCTAGGTGAAACGCACCCGATGCAATAAACAAAATATGATCGGTATTGATAATGCCGTGCTTCGTAGTAACGGTACAACCTTCAATCAATGGCAGTAAATCACGTTGCACTCCTTCGCGCGAAACGCCTCCGCCCATTTCACCTTTTTGAACGACTTTGTCGATTTCATCAAGAAATACGATGCCGTTCTGCTCTACATTTTCAACAGCTTGTTGCTTTAAGTCTTCGGTGTTCACTAGCTTATGGGCTTCTTCCTCTGCCAGCTCTTTTAGTGCATCTTTAATTTTTAGCTTACGTTTTTTGGTTTTATCCTTACCCATATTTTGGAATAAACCTTGAAGCTGGTCTGCCATATCTTCCATACCGGGCGGGGTCATAATTTCTACACCCATCGGACTTGCGGACATTTCAATTTCGATTTCTTTATCGTCTAGCTTGCCTTCGCGTAACTTCTTACGGAATTTTTGGCGTGTTGGATTTTCTTCTGTTACTGACTTTTTATCACCATCAGAGCCCATCCAATCTTCATCGGCTTTTGGCTGGGGCAGTAAAATATCAAGAATACGATCTTCCGCCGCATCTTCTGCGCGATTTTTAACCTTCTCAATTTCCTGATCACGCGTAAGCTTCACAGCAACATCCACCAAGTCACGAATAATAGAATCCACCTCTTTGCCCACATAACCCACTTCGGTGAACTTGGTTGCTTCAACTTTTATGAAAGGCGCATTAGCAAGCTTCGCCAAGCGACGTGCAATCTCCGTTTTACCCACACCTGTTGGGCCAATCATTAAGATATTTTTCGGCGTTACTTCTTGGCGCAACTCTGCATCAAGTTGTTGTCTACGCCAGCGATTACGCAAAGCGATAGCAACGGCACGCTTAGCATCTTGCTGCCCGACAACGTGTTTATCTAATTCTTGGGCTATTTCTCTTGGGGTCATTGACATGATTCGTTCTCTTTTTTATTTAAAGGGAGAGACTTGTTCAAGCAGTTCTGCTGAGCTTGTCGAAGTACACCCCCCCACTTTTACATGGTGTTATCTATTAGTATTAATTAGATTCTAATTCTTCGATGGTTCTATTGTGGTTTGTATAAATACAAATATCACCCGCGATACTTAATGCTTTTTCAACCACATCACGCGCTGACAATTCGGTATTATCCAGCAGCGCTCGCGCGGCAGATTGCGCATACGGCCCACCAGAACCAATGGCGATTAAGTTATCTTCAGGATCAATCACATCGCCGTTGCCTGTAATAATCAAAGAAGTTTCCGCATCTGCCACGGCAAGCAATGCTTCAAGCTGGCGCATTCCACGGTCTGTTCGCCAATCTTTTGCTAGCTCAATCGCGGCACGCGTTAAGTTGCCATTGTATTCGTGTAATTTGGCTTCAAACTTTTCAAACAGTGTAAAAGCATCGGCCGTTCCACCCGCAAAACCTGCGATAACTTTATCATCATACAAACGGCGTACTTTTCGGGCGTTGCCTTTCATAATGGTATTACCCAGCGAGACTTGACCGTCACCACCAATCACCACTTTGCCATTACGGCGCACAGATAGGATGGTTGTTCCTCGATATTGTTTCATGTTTTATTCCGTCTTATTTTTAATTGCCGTTTAGCATCATGTAAAACTAGGGGGGTGTGCTTCTAATTAACAAGAATTGGGTTCAATAGAGTGATTTCAAGACTATTTAATAAAGAATATATTGAAATACGACTTAAGGAGAAACCTTTTCATAAACGCTCTGATAATAACAAGCTCATTAGTCAACCATCTTTAGGTATCCCAGCATCTCGTAAAGCCTTTTTAAATAATATTCTAATTTTCTTTTTACTATGAAAAAGCCGACTGCAAGAACCTACCGTGCAACTCGGTAATAACTCCAATGTCTTTTTTGCATACTCTTGTGCTTTTTTAGGGTTGCCCGCTAATTGATGACAAGCTGCTGCAAGGGCATAAATCGAAAAGTATGTATCGTTATATAAAGTTGCCTGCATACTGAAAGTTGCCGCTTCAGTGAATTTTCCTTGCCCTACCATTAATACAGCACGCACCATCTTTGTTGTAAATAGATTAGCGTTACTCTGGGGGTTGAGCCGTTCTGCTTTATCAATGAGTTGATTAATTTGAATATCATCACTTGCTGAATTCAAGTTCTAAGTGCAACACTCTGAGTCTTAAATAAAACCTCGTAAGGTGTTCTGTACTTTAAAGATTTTCGTGGCCTGTGATTCAATTGACTCACAACGCGTTGAATAAGATTATCATC
>JAKIUW010000001.1 GCA_021647365.1 Cocleimonas sp.
AATCAAGGACAAGAATATACAAAGTTACATGAAAGCTACCAACTATCAGTATTCTAACAATACCCCGCTTTTGAGGTACGAAAAAGTCGAGCATAGCGAGAGGGCTTGCCCCGCGGGTTTTTTATTATGCGAGTCGCGCGTTTCATTGATGTTTTAGGTGAAACTTGTTAAAAAATTAGGAGAATTAAAATGTCTGACAGAAGACTACAGGTATTTCATGCGGTTGCTCGGCTTTTGAGTTTTACAAAAGCTGCTGAAGTATTACACATGACACAACCTGCCGTGACGTTTCAAATACGTCAATTAGAAGAGCAATTTGACACTAGATTGTTTGATCGTGCGCATAACCGTGTGAGTTTAACCGAAGCAGGGCATGTGACTTTTGAATATGCAGAAATCATTTTTGAAAGGTATTCAGAAATGGAAAATGCAGTACGTGAAATCACGGGTAATATTAGTGGTTCATTAACGCTAGGTGCATCAACAACAATTTCAGAATACATGTTACCTGCATTACTGGGTGACTTTAACCAGAAAAACCCAGAGGTATTATTGAAGCTACGCGTTTCTAACACCGAAGGTATTGTCTCGATGGTTGAAAATAATGTGATTGATTTGGGTATTGTTGAAGGTCCTGTGACTAATAAAAACCTATTAGTTGAAGTTTGTCGTAAAGATGACTTGGTTGCAGTTGTCCCTGCAGATCATGAATTAGCCAATAAAAAATCACTCAATGTTAAAGAAATGCTGAATTTCCCTTTTATTTGTCGTGAAGAAGGCTCTGGTACGCGTGAAGTTATTGTTGAATATTTGAAATCCCAAGGTTTAGGTAAGCATGCGCTTAAGGCTTGTTTAGAATTAGGTAGCCCAGAAGCTGTAAAGGGAGCCATAGAGGCCGGTATGGGTATCTCAATACTCTCAAGTGTGAGTGTGAGTAAAGAAATTAAATTGGGCATGTTGAAAACAATCCCACTTGACCCGCCTTTAAGCCGTGAGTTCTCTTTTGTACGCCAACGTCAAAAGTTTAGAGTACGCACCATGGAAGAGCTATTGGAATTTGCGCGTAGCTATTGTAAAATTTCTAATACTAATAAAGAGACTTAGCATCAGGCAATAGTTTCCTATCTGTAAGCACACCCCCCCACTTTTACACGTGTAAAAGTGGGGGGGTGTGCTTACAGACTTGTCAATACTATGTGACACCGTGCTTCTTAGCCTGTAAATTACGCCATTATTAGATAATTTCGGACAGGTTTATGTTTCCTATTATGCCCCCTCAGGCAAACAAACAAGAACGCCAGATAATAAAAATATTTAAATCACTTGATGTGGCCAATCAAGAAGCGTTGTTAGCATTTGGCGAGTTTCTACAAACACGAGAAAGCACATCCAATTATGATAATCAACCTGTAGATGTTGTAGTGAGTGAGCCTATCGACATACCTAGGCCTGAGGAAGAGAGCGTCATTAAAGCGATAAAACGCTTAAGCGCTACCTATCCTATGGTAGATAAAGAAACCATACTGCATCCCATTTCTAACCTCATGACATCACATATGATTCAAGGCAGAAAAGCGCCTGAGGTGATTGATGATCTTCAGGCATTGTTCTTAGGCGAGTATGAATCATTAAAAAATGAGTGAAACACATTGGCTTCAACTGCCCGATCAACAACGCCATCCCTATAAACTGGTTAAATCAAAGCGTGCAAAGTATGTACGTATAAAGGTTTCTACATCGGGGGAAGTAAGCGTTGTCTTGCCACAGGGCATTGCTGCAAAACATGCACATGGCTTTATCCAAAAAAAATCAGAATGGATTGCAAAAACGATTAAGGCAATGCCTGAAGAAGAAAACAATTCGTTTCCAGAAACGTTAGATTTGAAGTTACTCGATGAGCTTTGGAGTATAAACTATAAGCACACCCCCCCACTTTTACATGATATTAAGTTAAAGCAAATATCTTCAAATACATTAGATATAAGGGTCGCTACAGATGGCTGGGCTGATATTAAAAAGTTACTTAATAAGTGGCTCAGGCTAAAAGCTAAAAAAGTATTTCCTGAAATGCTTGAAAGTTTAGCCGAGGAACATGGCTTTCATTTTAATAAAATTAGCATTCGATCTCAAAAAACACGATGGGGAAGTTGTGCATCAAATAAAAATATAAGCTTGAATAGCAAGCTACTTCTTATGCCTGAAAATGTAGTGAAATATGTCATGATTCACGAGCTTTGTCACACCATTGAAATGAATCACTCTACTAAGTTTTGGGACTTGGTTGAGGATTGCGACCCACAATATCGTGATAATAGAAAGCAACTGAAAATGCTTGGAAAGCTTATATCTCTTTAGAAACTTTATTAATATGCGTAATTATTACCCACTTATCTTAGTGAGTGCACCATTTATCTGCGCAATGAATAAAAGATGTTAATAGTGATAGAGAAAATGTAGAATAGGGGGTAGTAATTCTGACTTTAAATATAAAAAATAAATGAGTTAGGAAAGGCGTATACAATTAAACTGAAAATCAAAGGGTTTGGATTTGTATAAAGCGACATAAATTGTTACTTCAATACAAATCATAATTCTATAACTTTAATAAAAATAATATTGAGATTCTTCGTGAAAAATGTATTTCTAAAATTAGTTGGCTTATCAAAAAATGATTTGCCCCATACTCGCTTAAAAAAGCAAAAAGGCTTCAGTCTTCTGGAAGTGATGATTGCAGCGTTGATTCTGTCAACCGGTCTCTTAGGTGTGGCAAGTCTACAAATTGTGAGTATGAAAGGAACGCAACAATCGTCTATGAAAAATCAGGCGATGGGTGTAGTTCAAAATATCACTGAGCGTATGCGAGCAAATCATGAAGGTGTGATTAATAGCAGATATTTAGTCGCTACTAATATTACAGCATTTGACTGTACAACGGCCGCGCCAAACTGTGCGGCAGGAACTTGCACTGCAGCAAACATTGCAACAGCAGACTTGCATAACCTTATTTGTGGTTTTGGAAACACACCACGAACAGGGGGTGTTAGTACGGTAGCTACAGGAGATATTGGAATATTAGTAAACGGCTCACTGGATATTGCATGTGCTGGACCTGTCCCTATTACTGTTCCTCCTACACCTCCTTCTTGTGCAGAAGGTGATGTGAAAATAACAGTTCAGTGGGATGAAAGTGCACTAGGAGAGGAAACTGTTATACGTGATTCTTTAATTTTGACTACAAGGATTGCAGCACCATGAAGACTATAATGAATAAAATAAATAATAATGCGCCAAAAAAACAGCAAGCAGGTTTATCACTGATTGAGTTATTGATTGCTATGTTAATAGGTTTATTCTTATTAACAGGAATTGCAACTTCGTATTTATCGAGTAAGAAAAACAGTAACACACGAGATGAACTAACAACACTGGAAGACAATGGTCGTTTAGCATTGGAGGTTCTTTCAGGGGTTCTTGAGCATACAGGCTACACACCTATTAATGCAGGAATATTAAACCCACCCTTTATAACAAATGATACACAAGTAGTTTCAGCCGCTTGTGGAGCAGGAAATAGTGTGGAAGGCATTGGGAATTTTGCGACAAGAATAACAAAAGATGGCGCGTTAGATGGTACTACAGGAGATGCGATCACAGTTATGTACAATGCTGATAACAGAGTATTTACAGATTGTTCTGGTGGGCAACTACCCGTTGCATGTCAAGCCAGCCCTGCGGGAGCAGCAGCAGGTACACCTTCGGTAGCAACTCGAATTTATAATGCATTTTACTTAGATAGCGGCGAATTACGTTGCGCAGGATCAAGAGATAGCAGTGTTCAAGTGATTGCAGATGGCGTTGAGAATATGCAGTTTATGTATGGTCTCGATACAACAGATGATGGTCGTGTCGATAAATATGTGAACGCAAGCAATGTTGGTGCTTTTTGGAACAGTGTGGTGAGTGTACAAGTCGCTATTTTGGTCAGCTCAAATAAAAATGTAAAAGCCCAAAATGAACAGATAACTTATACCTTATTAGACCAGTCTGTCACTGCACCTGATGATAGAAAGCAACGTGCTGTTTTCACGACTACTGTTCGTATACGTAATACGCTATAACATCTCGTGTAAATAATTAAAAAATGATTAAAAAAGAGAATAAAATGAAAAATAATCAAGCTACTCGTACTATTCAAACAAAAATTAAAGCACCAAAAAAACAGCAAGGTGTTGTATTGATTGTTGCACTAATTATGTTGCTCGTGGTTACTATTATAGGCGTATCGGCCGTTAGTCGTTCTTCTATGGGTACTCAAGTTGCAGGTAACAGCATGTATACGATGCTGGTCTACCAAGGTGCGGAATCTGCTATTGCTCGATCAATGTCAGGAAAAGCTCAAAAAAATATAAAAGATGCGGCTATTACAAGTCCTCATAATATTACTGAACAGCTACCAGCAGAGGTTGTAACAGGTGGAGGCACGATGAACTCAAAAGGTACTGTCAGCTCTATTGGTGAGTTTGATTGCCCTATAGTTAGTGGCATGGCAAGTTCATCAAGTATCAAATGTGATATGTATGAAATTGATATTCAAACAAACTTAGCAGCAACGGCAGCCAATGCTAAGCATACAGAAGGTCGTGCTATATATTTACCATCACCATAGTGATGTTTGTATTAACAGAATAAAAATAACAGATAGTAAATCAGTATAAAGATAATAAATCTAGCAATAGATAAAAATAAAAATTAGGTAAAAGACAATGTATAAATTAACTCAAAAAATATTAGCATCTCTATTATTGATAGCCATGTCAGCGACCGCTATTGCTGATGATATTGATATTATTAGTCAGTCTGTACCGATTAAAACCAATGTTTTATTTGTTATGGATTTGTCAGGCAGTATGAATAGAGATGCTGCTGGTAATGAACCACCATTAGCGCCAGGTGTTCCATCTCGTTTAAGTGAGTTACAAGGTGCTTTTCAAGATATAGTTGCTGATCCTGATTTTGAGGATATAAATATTGGTTTGTCTGTCTTTTCAGGCGCAGCACAAAATAGACGAGGTGCAGGCAGAGCGCATGGTATTACTTACCCAGTTGCACCTGTTACTGGAAAAAACCCACAATTAATCTTAGATGAGAACCATAGTGAGTCTCATCCCCGTTTCGTTGAAGGTGATAGTTATATGCCTGCAGTAAATAATGTCACCATGATGGATAGCTCTATGACCCCGCCAGAAGTGAATACTCGTAAGTACTTAAGCCTCCTGTCTGCAGCTACGACCACTGAACCTTCAGGTGATGTTATATGGAGTGCTGATGGCAGTACTCCCATCGTAGATGCACTCTATGAAGCCGCACTTTACTTTAAAGGACATGATGTTTTTTGGGGTAGGCAAACGGCTGATAATATAAACGCAGCACATCCTTCAACCTATACCGGTGAATTGAGTAATGTAACGGTAACACCAGCCTGTGTGAGTAATCCAAATGATGCTGGGTATAACCGTACTGCTTGTTCAAGAGGGTCTTGTGGCGCAACACAAGCTTGTGGAATGGTAACGCAACGTAAATGGAGCGCAACGGATACAGGTAATAATTGTACTGCTGAGCCTAACAGATGTCGTGCTCCTACCTTAGGTGGTACGTGTGGTTTAGGCACTAATTGTTCAGATAGTCTTTCTAGCCGTGATCGCACATGTGAATCATCACATACAACGATTGCCTCATGTACAGCAGCGCATCCAACGTGGCAGTCTTGTCAAATTGAAAATACGCAGTCATGTACTACAGATAATGAAGGTGTTAGAACTTGTGTTTCTGCAGGGACTCGTATTAAGTGTAAGGAAATGAGAACCTATTGTGATGATGTAGATGACTATCAGTGTGATGTACAAGTAGAAGAATGTACACGTTGCCCAGGCCCACGTGATCAAGTTGCTGGTATCGCCACTTATAAAACACCGATAATAGAGAAATGTCCTGCCAATGGAATTGTTTTGTTATCAGATGGGGCTCCTACAGCAAACACTAGCGCTGGCTTGATACCGCCTATGATTATTACTCCTACAGTAGATTATGCAAACGGCTGTAGCGCAGGATCTGATGATGGACGCTGTGGTCCTGAACTAGCAAGTTACTTAGCTTCAGAAGATCAAAGCGATATTGATGGTGATCAACCTGTTAGAACCTTTACGGTAGGTTTAGCTTTGCCTCCAGGGTCTCCTCAATCAGCTTATATGGAAGATCTTGCTTTAGCAGGTAATGGTGATTTTGTTAATGCCAATGATCGAGCGGGATTAGCCCTTGCATTTAAACAAGCGATATTAGCTATTGCAAAAAGAGAAAGAACCTTTAGTGCACCAACCTATACGGTTAACTCATCAACACAGTTAACCCATGGTGACTCTGTTTATGTGCCTATGTTTGATCGTGGAACAGGTGTTGCATGGCCAGGGAACTTGAAAAAATATAAGTTACAAAACGGCAAACTCTATGGCGTGAAGAATGGAGCTTCTGTTGAAGCTACGGATGCAGATGGTTTATTAAAAGCCGATGTACAAGACTTGTGGGAAGGCCCGCAGTTAGGTGGACCCATTACCAGTGGCGGTGCAGCGCATAAGATACCGACACCTGCACTCAGAAATATATTTACTAACGCAGTAGGTGGGTCTAATGTACTTTCTGAATTAAAGGTAAGTAATAGTGCAGTAACCGCAGCTTTATTAAATGCGCCAACAGCACTAGATCGTCACCGCTACATTAAGTACATCCGTGGTGAAAAAGCGGATGGAACACCAAGGCACCACATGGGTGACATTATCCATAGTAAGCCACTTCAATTGTCATACCCTTCAGGAAAAAGCGTATTATTCGTAGGTACGAATGAAGGTTATTTACATGCTATTGATGCAGACACAGGTAGAGAAATATTTGCCTTTATGCCAAGCGAGCTATTGAAGAATGTTAAACTTCAGTATGAAAATGCCCCATCAACTGAACATGTTTATGGTGTTGATGGCCCTATGAAGCTTTGGCTCGATGATACTAATAAAAATGGTGTCAAAGATAGTGGCGAAGATGCTTACCTTTACTTTGGCTTACGCCGAGGTGGGGGCAGTTACTATGCGCTTAAACTAAATAATACTATGACTGGCGCACCAACATTAGCGTGGAAAGTTGATTCATCATCTGATCCTAAACTTTCTGATTTAGGTTTCACATGGTCTGAGCCTACTTTGGCTAAATTGAGATATGATTCTAGTATAGACCCAAGCAAACCAACTCCTGTATTAGTTTTTGGTGGTGGTTATGTTGATGATCATATTGGAGAAGCCGTTAATTCTGGAAGAGGTGCAGCAGTTTATATCATTGATGCTCTTACAGGTGATCATCGTTGGGATTCAAGTGAAGTAGAACCCATTTCTGGCTCTCCTGCGGAGACGGTTGATTATGCCGTGCCTGCAAAAGTCCGCACGGTAGATGTAGATAGAAATGGTTCGATAGACCGCCTCTATTTTGGAGATACTGGTGGAAACTTGTGGCGTGTTGATTTGGGTGGTACAGGCTCTAATGCAAATCGACTCAACTTAAGCAAATCAAATCTTATTCACTTAGCTCAGTTGGGTGATGGCAGTATGGCGAATGGCGCAAATGACCGTAAGTTCTTTACTGAACCTGATGTGGCATTCTTAAAACAAAAGGGAAAATATGCACTTACCATCGCCATCGGTAGTGGTTCTCGTCCTGATGTTTTAAATACAACCGTAGATAATCATTTCTTTGTTATTCGTGATAAAGATGTATTTAGAAGACCAACGACTACGCCAGCTGTAATTACAATAGCGGATCTTGAGGATGCTGGTTCATCAATAAATATTGTGTCAGCAAATAAGAAAGGTTGGAAAATGCCTCTGACTGACTCATCTACAGGCGAAAAGGTTCTATCCTCTGCGTTAACCTTTCAAAATAAGGTTTTGTTTACCAGCCTTGTTATCAACGAAGTGACGGTTAATAACTATAGCAATAATGTTTGTAGCTTAAATAACAATACGCAAGCTCGTCTTTATGCTTTGGATTTATTGACAGGAGATGCTGTGCTTAATCTTGATGGTGATCCGGCGGATACCACGGATACTCATGTAACGGTAACAGGTGGAGAAATTTTAGAAACCCCACAGATTATTTATGGTGATTTTGTTGATGCAAATGGTGGTGCTTGTACAACCAGCGAATGTGCTAGAACCTATTCTATCCATGCTGGTAAAGGCCCGTCAAAAGCGAATAGTAATACATTTACATCAAAACCAATCCCTGTTAGCAAAACATTGCCAAGGGTTTATTGGTTAGATAAAGATCAATAGAAAATAAATAAAAATAAGGTTTTAACATGAAAAATAAAAACACACAAAAAGGCTTCACGCTAATTGAGTTGATGATCGTTGTAGCGATTGTAGGGATCCTTTCTGCAATCGCACTACCTTCTTATCAAAGCTATATCGAAAAGAGTAGAAGAGTGGATGCAAAAAAAGAACTACTGAAAATTGCTCAGTTACAGGAGAGTTATTTTGCGCAGAATTTAAGTTATGCAAACTCATTAACACAGCTTGGCTTTACTGACGACCCACTTCCCTCAGAGGATGAATACTATAACTTAGTAGTTTTTTCAGCAACACCAGATAATTGTAATACAGCGGGCAATCCTGCTTGTTTAACGTATGAAGTTTCTGCACGACCAGAAGAAACAAAAGCTCAATCCGGTGATTCTATTTGTACAGAGTTCAGGTTTGATAATGTTTCAAGAAAGTTTGCAATTGGGAGTGGTTCTACAACTTGGGGAACAACTACAGCAGCCGAAAAAGCTAAAATTGATGAGTGCTGGGGCAAGTAAGTTCTTACCCAAGTCATCATAGGAAATAGTAATGCACACCCCCCTAGTTTTACATGATGTAAAACTAGGGGGGTGTGCATTCAACTCGTAAGTGCTATGCAACTAAATCTTGTATTTCAGTGAGAGATTCAGGATCATCAATCGTTGAGGGCACAATATAGTCTTCGCCATTAAATATTTGTCTCATGGTTTTGCGTAGGATTTTACCCGAGCGTGTTTTGGGTAAACGTGGCACGATGTAGACTTCTTTAAACGAAGCTACAGCGCCTATTTCTTGTCGTACTAATAAAATAAGCGCTTTGCATATCTCTTCATCACTGGCTTCAACGCCATTTTTTAGTACGACAAACCCTGTTGGCATTTGTCCTTTTAATTCATCATTACGACCAATGACCGCACATTCGGCCACCACTTCGTGCTTACCAATAATTTCTTCCATTTCTCCTGTGGATAGGCGATGTCCTGCGACATTGATGACATCATCAACGCGACCCATGACAAATAAGTAACCATCATCATCCAAATAACCGCCATCACCGCTGACGTAAAATCCGGGGTAGGTTTCTAAGTAGCTGGCCTTAAAACGATCCATGTCTTCCCAAACAGTGGTTAAACAACTGGGAGGCAGAGGGAGTTTAATGGCGATGTTCCCCTGTGTATTTGCAGGTAACTCTTTTCCATTTTCATCCAGTATTTGCACGTGATAACCCGGGCAGGGAACGGTGGATGAACCCGCTTTTACGGGCATTTTTTCAATACCACGCATATTAGCGGAGATCGCCCAGCCTGTTTCAGTTTGCCACCAGTGGTCAATCACAGGTAAGCCAAATTGTTCCGTAAGCCAATCATAGGTGGGTGGGTCTAAGCGCTCGCCCGCAGAAAAGAGTGTTTCTAATGATGATAAATCGTATTGCTTCGCCAATTCAGTATTAGGGTCTTCTTTCTTAATTGCTCTAAACGCAGTGGGCGCGGTAAACAGTGCTTTGACTTTGTATTCTTCAACCACTCGCCAGAACGCACCAGCATCGGGTGTCATTATCGGTTTACCTTCGTATAAAATCGTGGTGCAACCGTGTAATAAAGGTGCGTAGATAATGTATGAATGTCCAACTACCCAACCCACATCAGATGCCGCCCAAAACACATCCCCAGGGTTAATATCATAAATGGCTTTCATGCTGTATTTCATGGCGACAGCGTGCCCGCCATTTTCGCGCACTACGCCCTTTGGCTTACCTGTGGTGCCTGATGTATATAAAATATAAAGTAGGTCATCGCCTTTTACGGGTGTGCAATCAGCGGGCGTTGCTTTGCTCATGGCGGTTGCCCAGTCTACATCTCGGGCTTGTTTTAGGTCTGCTGTTTTTTCACCACGTTGGTACACGACACAGTGATCTGGTGTGTGATTGGCTATATCAATAGCATTATCTATCAAAGGCTTATATTCAATAACTCTGGCAATTTCGATGCCGCACGACGCACTTAAAATAACTTTTGGTTTGGCATCATCAATTCGAATGGCAAGCTCCGGCGCGGCAAATCCACCAAATACCACTGAGTGAATAGCACCTAATCGCGCACAAGCTAACATAGCAATGGCGGCTTCAGGAATCATTGGCATATAGATAATGACACGATCACCTTTTGTGGTGCCTAGTTCTTTGAGCATACCCGCACAAAGCGCCACTTCATCGCGAAGCTCGCGGTAGGTATAAGTTTTCTTTGTATTGGTGACAGGTGAATCATAGATAAGCGCGGCTTGATCTGCGCGGCCGTTTTCGACATGATAATCCAGCGCCATATAGGCGGTGTTCATTTCACCATCAGCAAACCAATGATGGATGCCGTGTTTATCTTGGCTGAGAATCTTTTCAGGTTTTTTAAACCACTTGAGCGCCTTGGCTTTTTCTCCCCAGAATTTTTCTGGGTTTTCTTTTGATGCGTTGAATTCTTCTTGGTAGCTCATCTTATTCTCCTTTCTCTTTTTTTGCCACGGAAACACGCGGAAGGACACGGAAGGAAAAACAAAAGAAACATCATGTAAAAGTAGGGGGTGTGCTTTTACTATTAACTTATTTTTACTCCCTCTTTTTCTACGAGGGGAGTTTTTTAGTCTTTTTCTGTGTCCTTCTGCGTGTTTCCGTGGCTTAAAATATTACTTAAAATACTGCGTAAATGAATTCACACCCTCACGCGAGGTGCGATAACTATTCACCAGCGCATTTTTATCTTCATAACCCAACGCCATTCCACACAATAAAATGCTGTCATCACCATAACCCAGCTCAGTCTTAATTATTTCAGGATAATCAGCGATGGATGCCTGAGGACAAGTCGCTAAACCTTGTTCTGTTGCGGCTAACATAACGGACTGAATAAACATGCCGTAATCCATATACGAACCGGCTTGCATTGCTGCATCCATAAAAAATAGCAGCATCACAGGTGCATCAAAAGCACGGTAATTAGCAGCCCATTGGTCTGTTTGGCGCTCTCTATCTGTGCGTTCAATGCCCAATGTTTTATACATCAGCAAGCCACATTCCTTTCGACGTGAAGTGAAGGGTTCTTTCCACTCGGTTGGGTAATAACTGTATTCTGCTTTGCCTTTGTCACCACCTCGAAAAGTGGCTTCTATTTTTTCTTGTAACGTTAGCTTTGTTTTACCACTCACTACGGCGACTTGCCAAGGCTGGGTATTTACACCTGATGGCGCATGTCGCGCGGCATCTAAAATGGCGGTGATCTTCGTTGGCTCTACGGCTTTATCTAAATAGGCTCGGACAGATTTACGTTGTACTAATGCTTCGCTGACTTTCATATTATATTTATCCTTATTGAGATAAAAGTTCCATCATTTGATTAACTGTTGTTCTTTCAAAGGTAGCTTGATCTGCACAAATTTCAAGAATTTGATCAGATTTCTTTTGGCTGACTTTTCCTCGTAGATAACGCTCAAACTTTTCTTTTAATAGCGGAATACCTTCTTCTCGGCGACGGCGATGTCCGACAGGGTAATCGACCACCACATTGTCAGTTGATGTTCCATCATTAAAGAAGACTTGAATAGAATTACCTATAGCACGTTTATCCGCCTCTAAGTATTCTTTGGTAAAGCGTGGGTCTTCGCTAACTTCCATCTTGTCGCGCAGGGCATCAATGCGTGGGTCATTAGCGACATTGTCTTCATAATCTTCTGCGGTGAGATTACCTTTTAGTAGCCCAACAGCAATCATGTATTGCAGGCAATGATCACGATCAGCGGGGTTGTCTAATGGGCCAACCTTATTGATAATTCTATCGCCTGATTCTTGGGTTTTGATATTGATGCTTTTGATTTCATTCAAACGATGTACGATTTCTGGGTGCAGGGTGATAGCCGCTTCAACGGCTGTCTGGGCGTGAAATTCTGCGGGGAATGAAATCTTGAACAGAATATTCTCCATCGTGTACGTACCGTAGCCTTGCTTAAATACCAGCTCTTTTTCGCGGAACGATACATCTTGAAAGCCCCAGCCTTTGGCCGTAATAGCAGAGGGATAACCCATTTCGCCACGTTGCGCCATAAATGCTAAGAATAATCCGCGAGATGACGCATCACCCGCCGCCCATGATTTTCTTGAACCGGTGTTCGGTGCATGGCGATAAGTACGCAGTGCAGAACCATCAAGCCATGCATGAGAAACGGCATTCAAACAATCATCACGGTTACAACCAAGCATTTGTGCGCTGATGGCGGTTGATGCTATGCGCACCAGCATAACGTGATCTAAACCTGCTCGGTTAAAACAATTTTCTAGCGCGATTACGCCTTGTACTTCGTGGGCTTTAATCATTGCAGTAATCACGTCTTTCATCGTGAGTGAATCTTTACCCTCCGCCATGCGCTGACGTGAAAGGTAATCTGCCAATGATAAAATAGCGCCAAGGTTATCCGAAGGATGTCCCCACTCTGCTGCCAACCATGTGTCGTTATAATCCAACCAACGTACCATTGCACCGATATTCCAAGCAGCACGTACAGGGTCAAGCTCGTAAGAAGTTCCTGGAACGCGAGAGCCAGTGCCTTGCATCGTTGCGCCAGGGACAATTGGACCAAGCATCTTGGTGCAGGCCGGGTAGTTGAGCGCTAGCAAGCCACAGCCGATAGTATCCATAAAATCATAGCGCGCGGTTTTCATGGCTTCATCTGATGTTGTGACATCGTAAGTTAGAACATAGTCGACGATGTCTTGAATGACTTTGTCAAAGTCTGGTCGGGTGGTGTCTAGTGTTATTGCTTGGCTCATTGTTTGTTTCTCTATTTTTATCTAAAAAAGAAAGGTCAAAAGATTTTTTGCCACGAAATACACGGAAGGACACGGAAAAGGACTAAACAATACTTCAATTTGTTCAACAGAACGTACCATAATTGAGCGCGTTCCCTGAGCGGAGTCGAAGGGCACCAAATAATAAACATAAAAAATAAAGTACACCCCCCCACTTTTACATGATGTCCCTGTTTTTTCTTTTGTTTTTCTTCCGTGTCCTTCCGTGTATTCCGTGGCAAAAAATTCTTTAAGTTCGTTACTCTCGTTAAGTTCGTTGATGTAGCGGTATAAATTCTAAATTCTCAGGTCCTATATAATTGGCCGAAGGGCGTATTATCTTTCCATCTTCACGCTGTTCAATCACATGTGCGCCCCAACCGCTTGTTCTTGCGATGATAAATAGTGGGGTGAACATATCGGTGGGTACGCCCATTTGGTTGTACGATACCGCTGAAAACCAATCTAAATTAGGGAACATCTTTTTCATGTCCCACAGGGTAGTTTCTAAGCGATCGGCTACGTCATACATCAGCGTATCTCCGTTTTCATTGGAGAGTTGCTTGGCAACGAGTTTGATTACTTCATTACGTGGATCGCCTGTGGTGTAAACAGGGTGTCCAAAACCGATAATAATTTCTTTGTTGGCCACACGTTCACGAATGTCTGATTCGGCTTCATCTGCTGATTTGTAGCGTTGCTGAATTCTAAAAGCGGCTTCATTAGCGCCTCCGTGTTTTGGACCGCGTAATGCGCCGATGCCACCCGTAATGCAGGAATGCATATCGGATTCTGTACCCGCAATAACACGTGCCGCGAATGTAGACGCATTAAATTCGTGCTCAGCGTATAAAATCAAAGATACGTGCATGGCTTTTACCCATGAAGACTTTGGCTTTTCACCGTGTAACAAATGTAAGAAATGCCCTCCAATGGAGTCATCATCAGTTTGTAATCCGATGCGTTTGTTGTTGTGGCTGTAGTGATACCAGTACACTAGCATTGAGCCAAAACTTGCCATGAGACGATCAACAATATCGCGAGCCTTATCGACAGGATGCGCGTCATCTTCTGTTTCTAAACACCCTAAAATAGAACAACCGGTGCGCATCACATCCATCGGATGCGCCGTTTTCGGGATTTGTTCTAACGCTGTTTTTACGGCATCAGGCAATTCACGCATCGACTGTAACTTTGTTTTATACGCATCAAGTTCTGCTTGATTGGGTAAGCTACCATGCACGATTAAATGTGCGATTTCTTCAAATTCAGCTTGTTCGGCAAATTCTAAAATATCATAGCCACGATAATGTAAATCATTACCTGTGATGCCTACGGTACAAATTGCGGTATTGCCAGCCGTTGTTCCAGAGAGAGCGACGGATTTTTTGGGTTTAAAGCCAGTTGTTGATGCAGTCGTCATTATTTTTCCTCCTGCTTGTCATTAGAGAAAAGTTGATCTAGTTTTTGCTCGTATTCGTGATAACCAAGAAAGTCATAAAGCTCCATGCGTGTTTGCATTGTGTCGACAACATTTTTTTGAGTGCCATCATCAAGCAAGTGTTGATAAACATTAAGCGCCGCCTTGCTCATAGCACGAAATGCACTTAGTGGATAAAGCGCCAAATCAACCCCAGCGCTGGCAAGTTCATCGGTTGTAAAAAGCGGAGTTGCACCAAACTCGGTAATATTTGCCAACACAGGCACGCCAACCGCATTCACAAATTCTTGATACTGTGAAAGCTCAGTCATCGCTTCTGGGAAGATCATATCCGCGCCCGCTTCAACACAGGCGATGCCGCGTTCAATTGCAGACTCCATGCCTTCAACCGCTAGAGCATCGGTGCGTGCCATAATCACAAAATTATCATCGGTGCGCGCATCAACAGCAGACTTCACACGGTCAACCATTTCTTGTTTTGAGATAATCGCTTTATTGGGGCGATGCCCACAACGTTTTTGCATGATTTGATCTTCAATATGAAAACCAGCCACGCCCGCACGAATCATCTCGCGGGTACAACGCGCAATATTAAATGTGCCACCCCAGCCCGTATCCACATCAACCAATAAGGGCAGGGTGGTTGCATCGGTGATTCTGTAGGCATCTTCTAAAACATCTTTAAGTGTGGTGATGCCCAAGTCAGGCGTGCCAAAAGAGCAAGCTGCGACGCCACCGCCAGAAAGGTAAAGCGCTTTATGCCCCACTTTTTCCGCCATAATGGCAGAGTAGGCATCAACAGCACCGACAACTTGAAGTGGGTTATTGTCTTTAACTGCTTGCCTAAATTTCTTACCCATACTCATGTTCTTATCTCGCTCATGGCTGTGTATCCTTTTCTATACTTTCGTTATCCAAAATGTCTTTAACAATCTTCCACGCGCCGCTGATGTGTCTTCGCATTAAAAGTTCTGCCAACTCAGGGTCACGTTGTGCAATGGCCTCGGTGATTTGTTTGTGCTCTTGCAATGCGCGTAGAGGTCGCTCAGGCGTTTGGCTCGAGCGGTGGCGACACATACGCAGCAGTTGATAAAGCTCGCTACTCAGTAAATCCATTAGCCATTGGTTATTACTGGCTTGCGCGATACGAAAGTGGAAATCCAAATCCCCTTCTCTTTGAAAATATTCCTTACCCTGTGATTGATCAATCGTGCTTTCATGCTTTTTTAAAAGCTGATGAAGCTCACCAATATCATCATCAGACATACGCGTAGCAGCAAGCCGAGCAGACATGCCTTCAAGTGCTTCGCGCACTGTGTAGATTTCTTCCATCATGGAATGGGTGAGGGTGACAACCCGTGTGCCAGCATGAGGCTTGCGAACCAGTAGACGTAAACCCTCAAGCCTACGAATAGCTTCACGCAAAGGCCCACGGCTAATGCCATATTGCTTGGCAATTTCGTCTTCGGTGATTTTACTGCCTTGCGCTAAATCGCCTTTGATAATCGCTTCTTTTAGATCGTGAAATACTTGATCAGAAAGCGTTTGGCGCTCGGAGATTGATGTAATGGTATTTTGATTCATTGTTGACAATCGGCTGATTAAAAGTAGTTTTGATAATGTAAATGTAGCTTATAACTATAAATTGTCAACAATTAGCTTTTAATGCTAATGATTAAATATACAAAGCACACCCCTCACTTTTACATGATGTTCTGTAGAGGTGGGAGGAGGATATGCTTCCATAATTCTAATAAGCAGAATTGGTTTGTAGAATTCACTGTTATATGGATTTATTATTTAGTTACAAACAACTAATCTATTGAATTGTTATTATTGTATAATTATGGGTATTCTATTACATTTATATTTTCTAAAAGGAAAAGCGTCGTGAGAATTCTACTAATAAGTATTTGTTTATTTGTGCAGTCTTTATCCTTTGGAGGAGACTTAAAAGACAATAAACTGCTTACTGCCGAAGATTTAAACCGTGACCAGTTGTATAAAAAAAATCCTGATTTATTAAGTGGTAGTTCACATAATGCAAAGAAAAAAACACCTGAAAAGAGTACTAAAGAAAAACTGGATACGCCCAAGGTTGATGGTAGTCCAGCATTAGAACAAACAAAGAAAATATCTAGCGAGCTACAAAAGGAACAATTATTGGAAGCTACAAAAAAATCAAAAGCAGTGGAACAAAAAAAGCCCAAGAGTACATCAAAGCAAGCACATAAAACTGATAATAGAAGAATTCCTCAGTTTCTGACTCATAAAAATAGGGTTCAATAGCAAGAGCTACCTCTAAATATTATTTAGAGATATTTATAGTGTCGCCAACAACCCCGCCAATATAATGATTAATATCATTATCATTTAGCTCGGCAGTTTCATCATGCCACCAGCCTGAAATGGCAGTGACTTCGCCTAGACTGACATCAAAAGCTTTTGTAAATAACTTCATTAACTCAAGTTGCTGTTCGATTTTCAAATCCAATACCAAATAGCGCAACATATCAGAAGGCTTGCCACCAGATATCGCCATGCTATGAAGTTTGGTTATGATTTCGGTTTCATCTGTTTTTGACACTGTGGGGTTGTCTGAAGCGCTCATCTATTTAATTCTCATGCCAACTTCGGCGCCTTCATCAGGGTTTAGCACATAAAGCTCTTCACCTCCTGGTCCTGCGGCAAGTACCATACCTTCAGATAGTCCAAAGCGCATCTTGCGTGGCGCTAGGTTGGCAACCATGACGGTCATTTTGCCTTCAAGCTCTTCAGGTTTGTAGGCAGATTTGATGCCTGCGAATACATTGCGTTGTTCATCGCCTAAATCTAGTGTGAGTTGTAATAGTTTATCTGCCCCTTTTACATGCTCGGCTTTTAGAATTTTGACCACACGTAGGTCTATTTTTGCAAAATCATCATATTCAATCGTTGGGCTGATGGGGTCTTGCCCTAGTTGTGAGTCAGACACTTTTTTGTTGCCTCCTGTCTTGGCTTGTAAAGCGGCGGCAATGGCGAGCTGTTCTTTATTCGCTTCTAACATGGCATTGACTTTGTCTTCTTCGATGCGTGTCATGAGTGCTTTAAATTTGTTGATTTCAGTGCCAAAGAGTGGCGATGAAACGCTGTTCCATTGAAGTTCTCCTGCATTTAGAAAGGTTTCAGATTTTTCTGCTAGTTCAGGTAATACAGGCTTGAGGAAGACCATAATCGCACGGAACATATTCAGCCCTTGCGAACAAATATCTTGTACCTCTTGTTGGCGGTCTTCATCTTTTGCCAGTACCCACGGTTGTTTTTCATCCACATATTGATTGGCAAGGTCTGCCAGTGCCATAATCTCGCGCATTGCTTTGCTGTAACGGCGATCTTCGTAGGCTTGGGCTATGGAATCGCTGGCATCGGTGAACTGTTGGTAAAGCGCCTCATCTGCGAGTGAGTCTGATAGTTTACCCTCAAACTTTTTGCTGATAAAACCTGCACAGCGTGATGCGATATTCACAACTTTACCCACCAAGTCGCTATTAATGCGCTGTTGGAAGTCTTGCAAGTTTAAGTCAATGTCATCCACAGTATTATTGAGCTTGGCGGCATAGTAGTAACGTAAAGGCTCGGCAGGTAGATGATCAAGATAAGCGCGTGCTTGGATGAATGTGCCTCGAGATTTGGACATTTTTTCGCCATTCACCATTAAAAAGCCATGGCAAAATACCGCTGTGGGCAATCTAAAATCAGCAGATTTTAAAACCGCAGGCCAGAATAAGGTGTGGAAGTAGGCAATGTCTTTGCCGATGAAATGATACAGCTCGGTTTCTGAGTCAGCTTTCCAATATTCATCAAAATCTGTACCTGTGCGATCACAGTAGTTTTTGAATGAGGCGATATAACCAATGGGGGCATCCAACCAAACATAAAAGTACTTATCTTCTGTACCCGGAATTTTAAAGCCCCAGTAAGGCGCATCGCGTGAAATATCCCAATCATTCAAGCCGCCGTCGAGCCACTCATTCATTTTATTGGCAATTTCTTTTTGTACAGCACCACCGTTTACCCAATTTTTCAAGAAGTCGGCATAGTCACTGACTTTAAAGAAATAGTGTTCGCTATCTTTTTCAATCGGTGTCGCGCCTGATACGACAGAGTAGGGGTTCTTCAATTCAGTGGTGGAGTAAGTTGCGCCACAGGATTCACAGTTATCGCCATATTGATCACTCGTGCCACACTTGGGGCAGTCACCTTTCACAAAACGATCTGGCAGAAACATATTGGCTTCAGGATCGTAAGCTTGTTTGACGACCTTGGTGTTGATATTGCCTTTTTCTTTAGCGGCTAAATAAATCTGCTCAGAAAAATGTTTGTTTTCATCGGAATGTGTGGAATGAAAGTTATCAAAAGCCACATTGAAGTCAGAAAAATCACGCTCATGTTCAACTTTCATATTATCAATAAGTTCTTGCGGCGTGATTTCTTCTTGTTGCGCGCGTAGCATGATGGGTGTTCCGTGGGCATCATCCGCACACACATAAATACACGAGTTACCACGTAAACGCTGAAAACGGGCCCAAATATCTGTTTGGATATATTCCACCATGTGGCCTAAATGAATGGGGCCATTGGCATAGGGAAGGGCGCTGGTGACGAGGATCTTACGTGATTTTTCAGTTTGGCTCATGACAGTTGGATGTGTTTTCAATAAAAGGGTAAATTAACAGAGTGACAAGCGAATCGCTAGAATTATAATAGGACTTTATCAGTTCTTATCAGGTTAAAAATTACAGGTGATAAATGGATAAGCGTTTAATCTACAGTGTTGTTTTAAAAGTACTATTTTTATTGGCTTTTTTGGTGTTGCTTATCGTACTCGTAAAGTCTCTTTTTACGGCTTCAGATGAAACAAATAAGCATAGGGAAAAGGATGTCACGCTTGTTTCACTAGATTTGAAAGGATTGATTAAAGGAGATGTAAGAAAAGCACGCTGGAAGGGAAAAGACATTGGAGTATTAAACCGTAAAGGTAATCGTATTTTATATCACACAAAATACCTTGCGAAGATACCGCATGAATCTGTTAATTCTGGCTTGCGTTCTTTGAGAAAAGAATACTTTGTTTACTATAATCATGGGGATTCGGGAAACTGTCCTTTATTTAAAGAAGCTGATGGATTTAAAGACACTTGTAGTGGGACACGTTTTGATACATCTGGACGAGAAATAGGCAAAGGCTTACAAGGTGCTCGCCTTGAAATACCTCCGCACTACTTTCAGGGTGATAAGTTATTTATTGGTGTTTGGCGGGAAGAATGATTATTAAAAGCACCCCCCCCCCACTTTTACATGATGTTGCTTGATACAATAAACATCATGTAAAAGTGGGGGGGTGTGCTTTTCAGTATAATAAAAATCTATTAATCATTGCATACCGAATGGTATGTATGCCAGAATACTGAGCATGTCTCAATCTTCTTTTTTCGGTGATAAACCCAAGCAATGGTGGCACATCTGGTCGTGTGATCAGTGTCGGGGTGACGATACAACTCTTGATAAAAGCACCGAAACACGCGGGAAAATCCTTATGGCCGCGTTTGATGAAATTTATCAACGCGGTTTTCAAGCGGCTAGCCTTAGTAATATTCTTAAAAACACAGACACAACCAAGGGGGCGCTTTATCACCATTTTAAAAATAAAATGGAGTTGGGCTATGCGGTTGTGGATGAAGTTATTTACACAACGCTTAAAGCGAACTGGATTGAACCTTTAACTGAAACTGACACGCCCATCGAGACCATTCAACAAATCCTACAAGCATCTGGTGATCGAATGACGGAGGAAGATGTTCGTCTCGGTTGTCCGCTTAATAATTTGGCACAAGAGATGTCTCCCATTGATGAGGGCTTTAGAGCGCGAATTACGGCGGTGTACTCTGAGTGGCAAGATGCGATTGAGGGAGCAGTAGAAAGAGGGAAGAAAGCGGGTAATGTTCGTCAAGAAGCCGATGCAAAACAACTAGGCGTACTTTTTGTTGCAACACTTGAAGGCTGTTTAGGGTTGGCTAAAAGTACCCAAAGTTTAGACACTTTAATGACTTGTGGTCACGGTTTAATCGACCAGTTAGAACTGCTTAAACCATAGCTTAAATGACATTAGAACTACAAAAGACAATATAATAAGGATTATTGAATAAATGATAAAGAGTTACGCTGAATTTGTAGTTAAGTTTCGTTGGCTGTTTTTAATAGCAACGCTACTGCTTGTTATGTTGGCGGCAGTCGGCGCTAAGAATCTTGTCTTTAATAATGACTACCGTATTTTCTTTAACGAGGACGATCCGCACCTACAAGCCTTTGAAAATATTCAAAACACCTATACCAAAAACGATAATGTATTGATGGTGTTAGCGCCGAAAAGCGGCAAAGCATTTACGCGTGAAACTTTAGAAGCTGTTGAAGATATTACCAAGCGCGCATGGCTAACACCTTATTCAATGCGGGTAGATTCCTTATCAAACTACCAACACAGCGAGTCGATAGAAGATGATATGTCGGTGGGTGATTTGTATGAAGATGCAAAAGCGTTAAGCGACACTGATCTAGCGAGAATCAAACAAATCAGTTTGAATGAACCTTTGTTATTGCATAAGTTAATTTCTGATAAAGCACACGTCACGGCAGTCAATATCACGATGGAGTTTCCCAAGCACATCATGCTTAAAAATGCTAAGGGAGTGGAGGAAGAAAAGTTAGCTGATCCCACTAAACAAGTAACAGAAGTGGTTATTTCGGTACGAAAACTTAAAGCCTATGTTGAGAAAACCTACCCAGATATTACAGTCTATCTATCAGGTATCGTAATGTTAAACAACGCCTTTGGTGAGGCGACTATTTACGATATGACCCACCTTTTACCCATCACCTTAGTGCTTATTTTATTAACGGTTCTTTTATTGCTTTGGAGTATTAGTGGAACGGTTACTACATTTGTTGTCATTATACTCTCTGTGGCTACGGCTTTTGGATTAACCGGTTGGCTGGGGATTGAGTTGTCATCGCCAGTGATGTCTGCACCCATCATTATTATGACCTTGGCGGTGGCCGATTGTGTTCATATTCTGTCAACATGGATGTTTGAAATGCGACAGGGCAAAGATAAATATTCTGCCATGCGTGAGAGTTTACGAGTAAACTTTATGCCTGTCTTCCTAACCTCAATAACTACCGCAATTGGATTTTTGTCGCTTAATGCCAGTGATGCGCCACCATTTCGTGATTTAGGTAATGTGGCAGCAATGGGTGTGATGGCAGCGTTTTTCTTCTCGTTGTTTTTATTGCCGGCACTCGCAACAATTCTTCCTGTAAAAGTGAAGCAACGCGAAACGAAAACCTTAAAAATAATGTCAATATTTGCAGAGTGGGTTATCAGCAATCAAAAAGCATTACTCATCGGCATGGGTACTTTGGCGATTGTATTGATTGCTTTAGTGCCACGTAATGAATTGAATGATGTGTTTGTGCATTACTTTGATAAGCGTATTGAGTTTCGTAGTGATACTGACTTTATCAGCGATAATTTAACGGGCATTTACAATGTTGAATACTCGATTAAAGCAAAAGATTCAGGTGGTATATCAGAGCCAAAAATATTAGCAAAAATTAAAAAATTCACCGATTGGATGCTGACTCAGCCTGAAGTCATTCACATTAGTACAGTGACAGATACCTTTACACGTTTGAATAAAAATATGCATGGAGATGATGAAAGTTGGCGAAAGCTACCTGACTCGCGTGAGCTTGCGGCGCAGTATTTATTACTTTATGAAATGTCATTACCGTTTGGATTGGATTTGAATAATCAGATTGATATTGATAAACAAAGTACCCGTATTACGGTTACGCTACAAACGCTATCAACACAGCAAGTGCTAGCATTGGAACAGCGTTTCGACCAGTGGATGAATGACAATATTCCTGACTTAAAAGCAGTCGCGGCTAGCCCCACAATTATGTTTGCTCATATAGGAATGAAAAACATTATCAGTATGTTGGGCGGTACGACTATCGCATTGATATTGATCTCATTTATTTTGATATTTGCCTTAGGTTCGTGGCGTTATGGCTTGTTGAGTTTGATTCCTAACTTGGTGCCTGCGGGCATGGCATTTGGTATTTGGTCGATTGTTGATGGTGAGATTGGTTTGGGCTTATCCGTGGTGACAGCGATGACCTTGGGCATTGTTGTGGATGATACCATTCACTTTTTAAGCAAATACTTACGTGCTAGAAGAGAGCAGGGTTTAGGCGCGGAAGATGCGGTTCGCTATGCTTTCTCAACCGTAGGAGTCGCTCTGTGGGTGACATCGGTTGCTTTAGTTTTGGGTTTCTTGGTGTTAGCAACGTCTGCGTTCAAATTAAATTCAGGAATGGGGTTACTAACGGCAATTGTTATCGCAATCGCCTTGATTGTTGATTTTCTTTTATTGCCTCCACTTTTAATAAAACTGGATGGTTGGTTGAGTAAAGGGAAGTCTGCAACTATTGCAAAAAGTTAGTTAAAAGCAGACGAACTGTAGGAAGTATCACTGAACTGTGTAGGTTTTTTTCTGTCTCAGGGTTATGTGCGACCTTTTTACGAGTGTATTAAAATATCGGAGAAACAATATGTTATTTAAAAAAGCGTTATCATTTTCATTACTTGCTGTACTGACTTTAACATCAGTGACAGCGCTGGCGGAAACACCCGAACAAAAGGGCTTGCGCATTACAAAAGAAGGCGATGCTAAAGACACGGGGTTTGGCGATTTTACCGCTAATATGATTATGACGTTGAAAAACCGAGCAGGTAAAACCAGCCGTCGTATTATTCGTAGCAAAACACTCGAAGGTAAGGGGGATGGTGATAAATCATTGTCTTTGTTTGATGAGCCAGCCGATGTTAAAGGCACGGCGATGCTGACTTTCTCGCATGGTTTAAAAGCGGATGATCAATGGCTGTATCTGCCTGCTTTGAAGCGTGTAAAACGTATCAACTCGCGTAATAAGTCAGGGCCATTTATGGGCAGCGAATTTGCCTTTGAAGATTTAGGTTCGCAGGATGTTGAGAAATATAAATACAAGTTTTTACGTGAAGAAGCTTGTGGCGGTGGGATGACGTGTCATGTGATTGAACGTGTACCTGCGTATAAATATTCAGGTTACACCAAGCAAGTAACGTGGATTGATACCAAAGAGTACCGTCCTATAAAAGTGATGTATTATGATCGTAAAAAAGCGTTGTTAAAAACTTTGCAAGCGACAGGATTTAAGCAGTTTTTGGGTAAATACTGGCGACCCGCTTCGATGAGTATGGTTAATCATCAAACAGGTAAAAGCACGACACTACAATGGTCAAACTATAAGTTTAAAACCGGTCTGTCGTCACGTGATTTCAATAAGAAATCTTTAGCGCGTTAGAAACTAGAAAATATGGGAGCTTCTGCCGAATATGTTGAATATATAAAAGAGCTACTCGGCGCATTCCCTGAACTTACTACCAAAAAATATTTTGGAGGCGTAGCATTTCGATCTAGTTACTTTGGTACAGATATACAATTTGGCGTTGCTTTAGGGGATGTTTTATATTTTGTGGTGGATGATGAGACACGTCCAAAATATGAAGAAAAAAACATGACTCCTTTTAGTTATGATAAAAAAGATAAAGTTGTTATTGTCAAAAAATGGTATACCGCTCCCGAAGAACTGTTTGATGATGAAGCGCTCATGCAAGCATGGGCAATGGAAGCTTTGGAAGTAGCAGTAAGGTCAAAATAGGATCAAAATAACGAATATGAAATCACTTGAATTAAAAATCCCGCCCCCAGTTTATGCCTTGAGTATTGGGCTTCTAATGTGGTTGTTGAATAAGTATATTCCTGTTGCGCACTTTATTGAGCCACCTTGGAATAGGGTGGGTCTCGTTATTATTGTTGTCGCAGGTACGTTGGATTTGTGGTCATTATTTTTATTCTTAAAAAAGAAAACTACGTTTAACCCCTTGAAACCAGAAAATACGACAGGCTTAGTGACAAAGGGTTTATACCAGTACACACGCAACCCAATGTATGTGGGCTTGTTAACCATTCTTTTAGGTTACGCCATTTGGTTAGGTAGCCTAACGCCATTTTTAGTGTTGCCATTATTTTATTGGTTAATTACTGAAATGCAGATCAAGCCAGAAGAAAGAGTTCTTATAAAGAAGTTTGGTGAGGATTACCAATCGTATAAAAATAGCGTCAGGAGATGGCTATGAAAATGAATATTGTAAAGCACACCCCCCCACTTTTACATGGTGTTTTAGTTTCAGCGCTCGTACTATCAAGCTTTGTCGTACAAGCTGAGGTATCAGGAAATATTTCTTTAGAAGGTCGTTACTTTAATAGTGAAGGCGCATTTCCTAATCAGCAGAAGAATGGTGGCGTTTCCATAAGTGTTCAACCAGAGTATAAAAAAACGTGGAATAATGATCGCATTAAATTCACCTTTAGCCCTTTTTATCGTTGGGATGAAAATGATAAAGAACGCACCCACGGAGATATTCGTCAGTTAGATATTGTCTCAAGCAAAGGCGACTGGGATTTTCAGGTAGGTATCAGTAAGGTCTACTGGGGCGTCACCGAATCACAACACTTAGTTGATATTATCAATCAAACCGACGGCGTTGAAGGTTTAGATGGTGAAGATAAGTTAGGTCAGCCGATGGCACGGATTAGTCGTTTGACGGATAATGGCTCGTTAGATTTGTTTGTACTGCCGTATTTTAGAGAGCGCACTTTTGCAGGAGAAAAAGGGCGTTTTCGTATTCCCTTAGTTGTGGATACAAAAGGAGCAACCTTTGAATCAGGCTCAAAAGAAAAGCATGTCGATTATGCTATGCGCTGGACAGAGACGTTTGATGATTTTGATGTAGGTTTTCATTATTTTGATGGAACATCACGCGACCCTGATTTTAGTAAAAATGCACCTGTTGTAATCAATGGGATTCAAAAAATAGCCCCACACTATCCTCAGATTTCACAAATGGGCATAGATCTGCAATACACTGGTGAGTCTACAATCTACAAATTAGAAACGATAAACCGTGATTTTGATGATAGTGGTATTCAAGATTACACTGCAGTAGTAGGTGGTCTTGAACATACTTTACCAGCATTTGAAAATGGTTCTGAAATTGGTTTATTAGCAGAATACCACCATGATTCTCGTGGTGAAAAACGTGAGGTAGCGTTTCAGAATGATTTATTCGTAGGTGCACGTTATGCACTGAATGATGAAAATAGCAGTGAGTTACTCGCAGGTGCTTTTGTTGACTTAGATAATAATACAAAAAGCTTTCGTGTAGAGGCAAGTCGACGCTTAGGCAAAGGCTTTAAGTTAAACCTCGAAGCACAGGCCTTTACTGATGTGGGTAAAAGCGACCCCTTAGATGCCTTTAAGCAAGATGATTATTTGCAGATAGAACTGCAAAAGTTCTTTTAGACAAAATTAAAAAGCACACCCCCCTAGTTTTACATGATCATGTAAAACTAGGGGGGGTGCTTTAATATGGCTTAACTTCCTTAGACCCATATTAAATAAAATCCATATGACAATAAAAAGGGGGCTAATAAGGTCGCCTTTTTATTGTTTCAAACAGAATAGTAACTTAAGCATTACGCCATTTATTACTAATAAGCTTATCAATAGATATAGCACCAGGTCCGAATGCAAAGATTACCGCAAGCATTGTTCCCCAAGTAATATGTTGCCATTGACCTGCGGCTGAAAAGTCATCTGCGACAGAAACGATATAATAAGTAGCAACGGCATTAAGTATGAATAGCCCTAATGCAGCTGGGCGCGTTAAAAACCCAAGCACTAATAGAGCAGGTAAAACCAATTCGGCATAGGTGGCAAGATAAGCACCGATAGTTGCGATACTTTCAGAGGCATAAGGCATATATTCGTATTTAAAAAGTTCAAGAGTGCTAGAGGTGACCATATAATCATCCCCTATCTTTGTTAGCCCTGATTTGAAAAATACATAGGCTACATATAATCTAAAGCCTAGTAACATTACTGGCTTTAAAAACCAATTCAGTGGTGCACAATCACCAATTAAAAAACCTGCTAAAAACTTTTTCATACTTTATCTCCTAGAAATATTATTTTGTTTATTTATTGTTAAATTTTTATAAGCTACTGCTTATTCAGTAGTAAATGATTGTATCCAAGCGCCTTCAATGCCTTGGCTCAAATGATTGCCCAACGCTTCGCCATATTGTTCCGCCAAACGTTCTAAATTATAACCTAATGAGATAGCATGTAAAAAGTCCCAAAAATCACGGTCATTTTCATCTTTACTCATCATACTGATCTTTAATGTACCTTGATCTTTTCTAATAATTAACTTCACTGCGTGGTTTATCTCAATATCTTCAAGTTTTACATCAGTATCAGGCTGATGCGCAAACCATAGCTCATCTATACGGAACTCAGACTCAATAAGATGCATATTTTTTGCTAGCTGAAAAACAACGTTAGATTGTTGTTCCTCATTGAGTTCTGATAAAGCTGAAAAATCAGCTACCTCAACACTCTTAGCATGCCAAACGATTTGCCTTGTCCATTCTAATCGAGCTACATCTGCAAGATAGGGAATATCCTTAACGTGTTCAAATGTGCTTAAGAATGTGGGTAGATCACCACCATACTCAGCAAAGTAGGTGGTTTTAGGTGGGTATTCATTAATAAATAAATCACACATATTATCGAAAAATTTATCTCCGACTAAAGCTTTGCATACAGGAAACATTGTGCCAAGCGCTTGGGTAAGTATCCCATGTACGCTACCTTTGTATATGCCAAAGCGTTGTTCAGCAGTGAGTAAGTCATCGCCAATCACGTGGCTTACAGCAGATGATTTATCGCCACCAAAAATGGCTTCAATAAAATCACCTTGTAGGGTTTTAATGTCCATTGGGACTCTCTTTAGACAAAACAGCCTGTTGGTATTTACGGGCGGTTGCAGACTCTTCAAGTACACGTTCAAGCGGTGGAATATCATTATCCCACTCAATCAGCACAGGCACATCGCCTACATGCTTGACGGCTTTCTTAAATAAATCCCACACAGGTTCAGTAACAGGGCGGCTATGGGTGTCTAACAAGTGTGTGCCTTTATCTTCATAACCTGCAAGGTGTATTTCTGCAACACGTTCGGCAGGCATGGCAAATAGATACTCATCGGCATCAAATTTATGATTTTGGGCGCTGACGTAAATATTGTTTACATCCAGCAGTAATTTACAATCGCTATGGCTAGTGACTTCGTTGATAAAATCCCACTCAGTCATATCGGTTGCTTTAAATTGGAGATAGCTAGAAACATTCTCGATAACAATCTGCTCGCCTAAAAAGTCCTGCACTTGTAGAATTCTATCAACAATATGTTTGGCGACATCAGTCGTATAGGGTAGGGGGATGAGATCATGGGTGACTACGCCGTGCGCAGATGTCCAGCAAAGGTGATCAGAAATCCAAGCAGGTTGGACTTCATCTTTTAATTTTTTTAAACGCTTTAAGTAATCCATATTCAGCGGCTCTGTTGAACCTATGGACATGCCAACACCATGGAAAGTAATGGGGTAGTCGTTTCTTATGTGGTACAAATAATTACGTTGGAGTGTGTCTTCAAGAAGGTAGTTATCACTAAGAGCCTCAAACCAGGGAACATCAGGTTTTTGTTCTTCAATTACGTCAAAATGATCAATACGTAATCCTATGCCGCAACCTTGAATCTTGTTTTTATTGTAAGGATTTTTAGTAGAAATGGTGTTTTGGCTCTTCATTGTGTATTTATAAACGAATGTTTAATAATCTGCAAATATGATATTTAAATTATTTTTGCTGTTGTAAAAAAAAGTAACCCCCAATTAAAAATTGAGGGTTACATGCGAATAAATTCCAATAATAGGGAATTACTTCATTTTAGCTTTGCCAACTTTGATCTTGCCGCCCGCTAGTTTAGTACAAGTACCTTCTTTCACGTATACCCATTCTTCTGCTTGCCCATCAGTTTTAGACATACCAGCACATGCGTGTTCGCTAGTACCACAGTCGTTTTTACCTGCTGCTGCAACACCCATGCATTTTTCCATACCTGGCTTTCCTGCCATTGCAGATGAAGTCACCGCTAGAAGACCTGTTGCCATAATACCCGTAAGTGCTGTTTTGATTAGGTTTGTGTTATTGCTCATTTGAAGCTCCGTTCTCGTTAGTAAAAAAAATATTAGTAAAATTTAAAAGTTGGGATTTTTAAGATTACCCAAGTGTATGACCACGGTCATAACTAAAAATTCCAAATCATATTTATAATCTGACTTGTGTGAGATTATACGGATTGTAATTATCTTTTGGATGCAAAAAACACTATTTATTTGGATTACTGTTTTTCAACATGAGGAGGGATGCTATATAAAGTGGGATCAGCGGTTGAATAAGTGAGTTATCTTTAAGAGAGAACTCGCTTATTAGAGATTTTTAATGATTACTTCTTTTCAATATAGACGCGTCCGCCAACAAATTTTGCACACGAACTAATAGGGACAAAAATCCATTCTTCAATTTTACCATCGATGGATGCTTTTCCATCACCCATGCCAGCTTTAACAATACCCATACATTTTTCCATTGTATCTTTTGATACATCTTTTATTGCATCTTCTTTGGCAAATGATGTAGATGTGATTGCTACCATGCCAAGCGCTAATATTGAAACTATGAGGGCTTTATTATTATTTTTATTCATGTGTTGCATTGTTATGCTCCATATTTTTATATTTAAGGTCGTCGTTGACATTAGCATTTTGAAGCTTAATAACACCTTAACCTTGATTTTGATATTTATGGAAGCACACCCCCCCACTTTTAAATGATAGTTCCATTTAGTTTTTTAAACTGCACTAGAACTTTTGCAAAGCTCCATGGACACTATATTCCATATAAAAATCCAGAACGCTTTACATAAATTATTGTAAAACAATAGTCCAATCATAGCGCCTGCTGTATTCTCTGGTTTTAGTTTTAGATTAGGGTTCCCTGTATGGACATCGTTTATATTCGTGATCTCAGAATAGATGCTGTAATTGGCATATATGAGTGGGAACAACGCATACGCCAACAGATTAGCGTTAATATTGAAATGGGTTGGGATAACCGCAAAGCCGCGCAATCAGATGATATAAAAGATACCTTAAACTACAAAGCAGCAGCCAACCTTGTTAAAGAGCTGGTTGATAAAAGTGAAGTGCAACTTGTCGAAGCCTTGGCTGAAAATATCGCAGCTTTGTTGCTAGAAGAAATGAATATCCCGTGGATAAAGGTATCGCTTGGAAAACCTATGGCAGTAACAGGCTCGCAAGAAGTAGGCGTTACGATTGAACGCACACGAGAACAAAGTTAAGAATAGAATATGGCAACTGTATTCTTAGATATTGGCAGTAATATTGACCGCGAGGAAAATATCCAATCGTGTGTTGATCAGTTACGCGTGGACTTTAAAGACATCGTTTTTTCAAAAGCTTATGAAAGTGAATCTTTTGGATTTGAGGGTGATCCCTTCATTAATTTATCCGCAAAGCTAGAAACAGATCTCAGTTTTGAAGCATTAAATATTTATCTTAAAACCATAGAAAATAAACACTCACGAAAACGTAATAATAAAAAATTTATCGCTCGTACGCTCGACGTTGATATTTTATTGTACGATGACTTAATCCTACAGCCCGAAAAAGATTTGCCTCGTGCTGAGATTTTAAAATTTCCTTTTGTATTATTTCCATTGGCAGAAATAGCGAGTGATGTGATTCATCCTCTCGAAAAAATAACCATCAATGAAATTGTTAACGCTACAAAATTAGATAAAAACAGTATTAAAGAAGTGAAGAGCTTTCCAAAAGAGCAAAAAAAGAGCAAAAAGAGTATCCAATGAATAATCAAAAAACAGTCCAAGTACAAATAGATTCCGTTATTATGGGGGGTGGCGCACCCGTGGTGGTGCAATCAATGACAAACACCGATACCGCAGATGTCGTTCGCACCGTAAAGCAAGTAGCAGAACTGGCAAAAGCAGGCTCGGAGCTTGTACGTATTACAGTCAACACGATTGAAGCGGCAGAAGCCGTGCCAGAGATTCGCGAGCGTTTGGATAAAATGGGCTGTGATGTTCCTTTGATTGGTGACTTTCATTTTAATGGTCACAAGCTGTTATCAGCCGTGCCAGAATGTGCCAAAGCCTTATCAAAATATCGTATAAATCCTGGCAATGTGGGCAAAGGTAAAAAGGGTGATGAAAAGTTTGCCCAAATGATTGAATTTGCGGTTAAATACAATAAAGCAGTAAGAATAGGCGTGAACTGGGGATCATTAGATCAGCAGTTACTGGCTAAAATGCTGGATGAAAATGCAACGCTTGAAACCCCACAAGAATTAGCCGAAGTACAGCATGATGCACTGATTGAATCAGCCCTGAGCAGTGCGGCTAAAGCAGAAGAATACGGTTTGGCGCATAATAAAATCGTTATTTCTTGCAAGCTTAGCGGCGTACAAGACTTAATTAAAGCCTATCAAGAGTTATCTGAAAAATGTGATTATCCACTGCATTTGGGCTTAACCGAAGCCGGTATGGGGAACAAAGGCGTAGTTGCATCAACTGCCGCATTAGCGATTTTATTAAATCAAGGAATAGGGGATACGATTCGTATTTCACTTACCCCAAAACCTAATGAAGCTCGCGAAACAGAAGTTACTGTAGGACAACAGATTTTACAATCGCTAGGCTTACGCGCATTTACCCCACAAGTTATCGCTTGCCCGGGTTGTGGTCGTACTTCCAGTGATTATTTTCAACACCTCGCACAAGATATTCAAAGCTATTTGGGCGAGCAAATGCCCATTTGGCGTGATCAATATGAAGGTGTTGAAGAAATGTCAGTCGCGGTAATGGGCTGCGTGGTGAATGGACCGGGTGAAAGCAAGCAAGCTAATATTGGCATTTCTCTACCGGGTAGTGGCGAAAAACCTGTTGCACCTGTTTATGAAGATGGCGCAAAAACAGTTACGCTCAAAGGCGATAATATAGCGCATGAGTTTCAACAGATTGTGGATGCTTATGTTCAAAGCCATTACTCTTCTTAAACAACATTCGTGTAAATAAAACGAATGTAACTCTGGTCCAATTATTCTGGTGATGGATACATGTAATATGGTTGTATTTTTATGCAAATAATATCAGAGTTGTTTTTTGACTTCATAGGGAGACTAGCAATTTTCATCCCTTTCATACCCGTTTTATTAATTATTGTAATTATTAAAATGGTTGCAAAGCATGAAAAGGATAAAAAAGAATCAAAGGGCTCAGACATCGACTGATGTTAGAGAGATTATATTTTATTTAAAAGCACACCCCCCTAGTTTTACATGATGTTTATTTCACAAGGATTTTATGCCGCAACAAAAGGCAAATATTCTGCTTTCCATGAATTCTCGCGAATTAGCGCATTTATATCACTTTGTTGAATATCTTTTTTAGTTGCAATGCCTTCTTCAATCATCAAATCCAATACACGTTTAGTGATGAACATACTCACGGCTTGCAAGTCGGCTATTGGTGGGTAGATTTTCTTGTCTTGTAAATGGTTTTGAGAGTGATCCTGCAAATAATGTTCGGCCGTATAGTCAGCTAAGGCATAGGCAGATTCGATAATCATGGAATCTGTGATTTTACTGCATTCACCTAAGACACTGGCAAACCCCAGTCCAGGAAATATAAAGGCATTATTACCTTGCCCAATGGTGTATGTTTTTCCATTGCTAACCACATCAGAAAAGGGGCTACCAGAAGCAACGATGGCATCGCCTGTTCCTGCGTTTGCACACCATTGGTAAATATCTTCGGGAATAGCTTCTACATTTGAAGTTGGATTAGAAAGAGGGAAGATGATGGGCGTGTCATTATTCTGTGCCATAGCTTCGATAACATCTTGCGTGAATAGTCCTGAAACGCCTGTTAATCCAAGTAAAATAGTGGGCTTGGCTTGTTGGATGACTTCCATTAGCGAAGGAATCTTCCCATCAATCTCCCAGCTTTTATAGGTGTCAGAAAACTGCATAATAGGTTTTTTGTATTCATCAGGGCTGATCCCTTCAACCACCAGCCCAAATTCATCCATTATAAACATCTGCTTGCGCGCTTGTTCTCGTGTGAGTCCTTTGCGGACTAATCCATCTTGAATAACTTTTGCAACGCCGACACCACCAGCACCAGCGCCAACGACTACAATTTTTTGATCAGCTAATGCCTCACCTTTAATTTTACAAGCACTGAGTAAACCCGCTAAAACAACTGCGCCAGTGCCTTGAATATCATCGTTAAAGCTTGGGAGTTTGTCTTTGTAGCGCTCTAGCACTGTAAAGGCAATATCCTTGGCAAAGTCTTCCCATTGAATTATGGCTTTTGGCCAACGCTTTTGTACAGCATCGACAAACTGATCTAGCACCTTAAAATATGCATCACCTGTTAAGCGTTTTTCTCTTACGCCTAGATAGCCAGGATCTGAGCGTAAATCTTCACGGTCTGTTCCAACATCAAGATCAACCGCCAAAGTGTTAAAGGGGCTTAAACCTCCACCAGCAGTATAAAGTGCGAGCTTGCCTATACTAATCGCTAAACCGCCGTGACCTTGATCGCCAATACCTAAAATGGCAGATGAATCAGTTGCCACAATCATGCGTACATCATTCCATGGGTAGTTATTAACGATGGCATCTGCTCGCTCAATATTATCCGCAGTAAAGGTTAAACCACGAGGAGAGCGATAAAGCGAACTGTATTGCTGTACCGCTTTACCCACGGTTGGTGTGTAGATAATGGGCATCATCTCTTCTAAATATTTGGAGATAAGCGCATAGAACAAAACTTCATTTCGCTCTTGTACGGCGCGTAAAAATTGGTATTTGGCGATGTCTGAGGTTTGATCCGTAAACCCTGTATAGAGTCTTGTTACCTGATCGTCTAATGTGACAACCACAGGAGGAAGTAATCCTTCAAAGCCAAGTTCTATACGTTCTTTTTCTGTAAAAGCGGTGCCTTTATTGAGTGCGGTTAGGCGTAATATTTCAATTCCTCGGGAATATACGTCGAGGTACTTTTGTTTGTTTTTGTCGGTTTTTAGGTCGAAGAAAGGGCTAAGTGCTTTATTAGTTGTAGTCATGTGGATTATTCATTTTGTTATTAATATTCAAGCACACCCCCCCCACTTTTACATGATGTTTTAAATGCATCATGTAAAAGTGGGGGGGTGTGCTTAATGGATGTTGTTATCAATGAGTTTCTGCTTGCGTCGGTAAGCGTGTAAAAGTGGCTCGGTATAACCATTGGGTTGTGCGCAACCTTTTAGCGCTAAATCAAGCGCTGCTTGAAATGCTATGCCTGTAAAATCAGGTGCCATTGGAGTATAAGAAGGATCATGACTATTTTGTTCGTCAACAAAAACTGCCATTTTCTTAAAGGATTGAATCACTTGTTCTTCACTACACAGCTTATGATGATACCAATTAGCAATAATCTGGCTGGAAATGCGTAAGGTGGCTCGGTCTTCCATTAAACCAACGTGGCGTGTATCGGGTACTTTTGAACATCCTACACCCTGATCAATCCAACGCACCACATAGCCAAGAATACTTTGTGCGTTGTTATCAAGACAGTCGACAATCTCATCAGCAAACTGTGTGCGCTCTTTTGGTGCTAGCGGTATCGTTAAAATATCATCAAGGCTGGCAGTAACACGGTGGGCTAATTCATTTTGTACATGTGCAACATTCACCTGATGATAATGCATAACATGCAATGTGGCAGCGGTAGGAGAGGGCACCCAAGCACAATTTGCGCCTGCCAAAGGATGCTGAATTTTTGATTTGACCATATCCGCCATCAGGTCGGGCATTGCCCACATGCCTTTGCCAATTTGCGCCTTTCTGGGTAAACCGCAGGCGATGCCAATATCAACATTCCAATCTTCGTAAGCTTTAATCCATGGTTGATCTTTCAATTCTGCTTTGGGTAAGAAAGCTCCTGCCTCCATGCTGGTGTGTATCTCATCACCTGTGCGATCCAGAAAACCTGTATTGATAAAGATAAGCCGTTCTTGAGCTTGGCGAATGCATTCTTTAAGGTTGACAGTGGTGCGTCTTTCTTCATCCATAATGCCTATTTTTAAGGTGTTACGTGGCAAAGCTATCGCATCCTCAATAGCAGCAAATAAATCAACAGTAAAAAGCACCTCATCAGGCCCATGCATTTTAGGTTTAACAATGTACATGCTTTTGGCGGCAGAGTTTTTATAAGGGCTATTGCCGTTATAGTCATGAAGAAAACTCAGCGCGGTAATAAAACCATCAAGAATACCCTCAGGAATATTTTCACCCTCATAGGTAATCGCATCCGTCGTCATTAAATGCCCAACATTACGTACCAGCAACAAACTACGCCCAGAAAGACTTAGTGGTTTGCCATCCGTGGTAATGTATTCACGATCTGCATTTAATTGGCGCTTGAAGGCTTTACCATTCTTCTCAAAATTATCTTCAAGATTACCTTTCATTAAACCCAGCCAGTTTTTATACACTAACGTTTTGTCTTCGGCATCAACGGCAGTTACGGAGTCTTCGCAATCTTGTATCGTGCTAATGGCAGATTCTAAAATCACATCCTTAATGCCCGACAACATGGTTTTACCAATCAAGCTACAGGGGTCAATTTGGATTTCGATATGCAGTTCATTGTGTTTGAATAATAAACTGTAACAACTACCTTCTTCGCTATAAGCGATAAAAGCATCGGTATGTTTTAATTCAGCAATATGTCCATTATCAAGAATAATCTGTAAGGTTTTTGATGTGCCAGAGTCAATCAAACTGTAAGCAGAAACCATGCTGTGCTTGCCCTCTGTCAAGGGCAGGGCAGAGTCTAGAAACTCATTGGCAAGCGCTACAACACGTTGTCCGCGAAGCGGGTTGTGTGAGTTTCCTTTCGCTAGTTCACCTTCATTAGGGATAACATCCGTGCCATAAAAAGCATCAAACAAGCTTCCCCAACGCGCATTGGTAGCGTTTAGCGCAAAGCGTGCATTATTAATGGGGACGACCAATTGCGGACCTGCAATAGTTTTAATTTCTGCATCTACATTCTCGGTGCTGATCTGAAAGTCATCGCCTTCATCAACGATGTAATTAATATCTTTTAAGAATTGTTTGTATTCTTTAAGGCTATGCTCGGTGTTTTTATGTTGAATGTGCCAGTCATCAATCTGTTTTTGTAAATTATCACGCGTTTCCAACAGATCAGCATTTCTAGGCATAAATGCTTCTAGAATTTTTTGTAGCGATGTCCAAAGATGATCAGACTCTATGTTTAGATCAGGCAGAACTTTATCTACAACAAGCTTGTAAAGCTGTTGATCAATTTCTAATTTATTGTGTGAAAATGTTAGTGCCATTGGAATGATATCTGCGGTTTATTTAATATCTTAAGCGTAGAACATTTATGGCTTTTTGTATGGGATAATAATTATAAAATAATTCAATATAAATGATGAAAGCACAACTTTATATTATATGTTTATAGCTATGCTTAGTTATAGCTGTTTACTACTGCTTAAAAGCTGCTGAAGCACCACCACGCCAAGCCCCCGTGTGTATTCAATATTTCTATTGGGAATTTTTTCAGGATTTGGATAATGCGCTAGCACTTTTTCTAGGCTCGCCTCGCGAATAAGATGTAGCATGGGGTAGGGTGATCGGTTGGTGAAATTACTGGCATCATCGGCATCTACGCCTTCAAAGCAGTAGTCTGGGTGAAAACTTGCCAGTTGATAAATGCCTTCATAGCCTTGTTTATGCATTAAGGCATTGGATAGCTCCAAAAGGTCAATATAATCATCGAAGTTGTTCAAGCCATTGGGTAGTATCAGCAAGCTAGTTTCAATCGCTTCGCTATTATCTAATTGTTCGCACGAATAGATCAGTTCTTGCAGTTGATCTTCAAGCTTATTACTCAGCACAATCTCGTAATGAATGCTGTCATTATCGTACTCACGTTTTGCGAAAGGACAGATATTATGCTCTATAATAAAGCTGGAAAGCCATTTTTTAGTTTGTAAAATTATATCTGCGCTAACCATTTACTCATCCTGCCTTAATCACTTGCGCGCGTAATTGACTTATCTCATCTCGCACTTGTGCGGCTTCTTCAAATTCTAAGTCTTTGGCGTGTTGGAACATTTTCTTTTCAAGCTTTACGATTTCTTTTAATGCTTTATCAGGTGATAAAGCTGAATATTTAGCAGATGCTTCTGCAACGTTATCGAACTTTTTCGCCCCCCTACCTCGTACCGAACTGCCGTAGGCACCTTCCATAATATCCGTTACTTTTTTCTTGATGGTCGTTGGGGTGATTCCGTGTTTTTTGTTATGCGCCATTTGCTTGGCGCGACGACGATCTGTTTCATCCATTGCTGCTTGCATCGATTTTGTGATTTTGTCTGCATATAGTATGGCTTGCCCGTTGACGTTACGCGCACCACGTCCGATGGTTTGGATGAGTGAGCGTTCGGATCGTAGAAAGCCTTCTTTGTCCGCATCAAGAATCGCAACTAATGAGACTTCGGGCATATCTAAACCTTCGCGCAATAAGTTAATGCCCACCAAGGCATCAAACTCGCCAAGGCGTAAATCACGAATAATTTCTACACGTTCGACCGTATCAATATCCGAATGCAAATAGCGCACGCGTTTACCGTGTTCTAATAAATAATCGGTCAGATCTTCCGCCATGCGTTTGGTGAGTGTAGTAATGAGTACACGCTCGTTACGCTTGGCGCGCACAGTTATTTCTGACATGACATCATCAACTTGGCTGGTCACAGGACGAATCTCAATTGTAGGATCGAGCAAGCCAGTAGGGCGCACAACTTGTTCGGCAATATTGTCGCAGTTGATAGTTTCGTATTCGCCGGGTGTGGCAGATACGTGAATCACTTGAGGGATGAGCTTTTTAAATTCATCAAAACGTAAAGGGCGATTATCTAATGCCGAAGGTAGGCGGAAGCCATAATCCACAAGATTGGTTTTGCGCGAAAAATCCCCTTTATACATCGCGCCAATTTGTGGCACTGTGGCGTGAGACTCATCCAAAATAACCAATGCATGTTTGGGTAAGTAGTCAAATAAACATGGTGGTGGTGCGCCTACAGGTCTGCCCGATAAATAGCGCGAGTAGTTTTCGATGCCTGAGCAGTAACCGACCTCGTTGATCATTTCTATATCGTACATCGTGCGTTCTTGCAGGCGTTGTGCTTCTACTAATCGTCCATTATTGTGTAATTCTTCTAAACGCTCTTTGAGCTCAACTTTTATTTTATCGACTGCCGCCAGCATGATGGCGCGCGGGGTAACATAATGTGTTTTGGGGTAAACTGTAAGGCGTGGCACACGGCGTAATACTTCACCTGTGAGTGGGTCGAAAAAGCTTAGCTGTTCAATTTCATCATCAAACAACTCAATACGAACCGCTTCAATATCAGAATCAGCAGGATGAATATCAATCACATCGCCACGCACACGGTAAGTGCCCCGCGATAGCTCAACGTCGTTGCGCTTGTATTGTAAATCAGTGAGTTTATGCACGATGGCGCGCTGGTCAATTTTGTCGCCACGATCAAGGTGCATCATCATTTTCAAATACGAATTAGGATCACCCAAGCCGTAGATAGCAGAGACGGTGGCGATAATAATAACGTCGCTACGCTCTAATAAAGCTTTGGTAGCCGAGAGGCGCATTTGCTCAATGTGTTCGTTTATTGACGCATCTTTCTCAATAAAAACCCCTGAAGCAGGTACATAAGCTTCTGGCTGATAATAATCATAATAAGAAACAAAATACTCAACGGCATTATCAGGGAAAAATTCTTTCATCTCACCATAAAGCTGCGCTGCCAAGGTTTTGTTGTGCGCCATGATAATTGTTGGACGTTGAGTTTGAGCGATGATATTCGCCATGGTAAAAGTTTTGCCCGAACCTGTTACGCCAAGCAGGGTTTGATGTAAAAAACCATCGTTTAAGCCATCCACCAACGATTTAATTGCCGCGGGTTGATCGCCTGCGGGTTCGAATTCGGTGTGTAGTTTGAACTGTGTTTCCATGGAAAACCTAGGAATAATAATAGGGAGTAATGTTGTTTGGGATTATAACCATGTAAAAGTGGGGGGGTGTACTTTTAAATTAGATAGTTGATTATCGATGCACACCCCCCCCACTTTTACATGATGTTTATTTCAATAGTCTATTTGGCTTATATTCTCTCCTAAGAACTTCTATTGGATTATATATTGAGAAAGTCTTTACTCAATCAGAAGATAGCGTATATTCCGAATAATTATTAGTGCGAGTTTTCAGGAATATTAAAATGCCAATCAAGCTTTCAAACCGTGTACAAAGCGTAAAACCTTCACCCACTTTAGCCATTAGTGCATTAGCGCAACAGCTAACAGCAGAGGGACGTGATGTGATTAATTTGGGCGTAGGTCAGCCTGATTTTCAAACGCCAGAGCATATTAAGCAGGCGGGTATCGATGCGATTACTCAAGGTAATACAGGTTACACCGCAGTTGATGGTATCCCTGAATTAAAAGATGCCATAATTAAAAAGTTTAAACGTGATAATCAGTTCGATTATGAGCCAAATCAGATTCTAGTGTCTTGCGGTGGTAAGCAGAGTTTTTCTAACCTTTGCCAAGCGTTGTTGAATGATGGCGATGAGGTTGTGATTCCTGCGCCATACTGGGTTTCGTATCCTGATATGGTTTTGCTTGCAGGTGGCGTACCTGTGATTGCAGAAGCGGGGCAGGATGATAACTTTAAACTCACAGCTGAAAAGCTAGAAGCGGCGATTACCGATAAAACACGTTTGTTTGTGATTAATAGTCCATCGAATCCTACGGGTGTTTCATATAGCTTTGATGAGTTAAAAGCATTGGGTCAAGTATTACTCAAGCACCCAAATATTGTTGTGGCAACGGATGATATGTACGAGCTTATTCTATTTGATAATTTAACCGCTGATCGTAAACGTCCCTTTGTAAATATCTTAAACGCTACGCCAGAGTTAAATGACCGTTGTTTGGTTTTAAATGGCGTATCAAAAGCCTATGCGATGACAGGCTGGCGTATTGGTTATGCGGCGGGCCCTGCGGATATTATTCAGGGCATGAAAAAGATTCAAGGGCAGAGTACATCAAACCCAACCTCTATCTCACAATACGCTTCGGTAGAGGCGCTCAATGGCGATCAGACATGTTTAGTACCAATGCTAAAAGCGTTTAAAGAGCGCCATGATTATGTGGTGAAAGCATTGAATGATATTGATGGCGTTGACTGCATAGAATCTGATGGCACATTTTATGTTTTCCCCAATGTTGAAGGTTTAATCGCGCGCGTTGAAGGAGTTTCAAATGATGCCGAGTTAGCGACACATTTACTGGATAAAACAGGTGTGGCGTTAGTTCCGGGCAGTGCGTTTGGTTTGGTTGGGCATATCAGATTGTCGTTTGCGACCAGCATGGATAATTTGGAGCAGTCGATTGAGCGAATAGCTTCGCTTTAAGCAATCATCATGTAAAAGTGGGGGGGGTGTGCTTTTCTTCGACTCCACTCAGCAGAACTGCATTTTAAATTAAGTACTAACGCCATAGCGTTCGCGATAAGCGTGAATCCTCTGCAATAAATCAGCATCTTCTGCTGATGCTTCAATATGCTGAATAACACTATCCAAACCAATTACGTGCAAAACAGGAATATTATAAAGCTCTGCTACTTCTTGCGATGCAGACTTATCACCTTCTTGTCCCTTCTCTTGTCTATCAATACATAAGGCAATTCCTGCCATTGATGCACCGTTATTTTCAACAATGTCAGCCGCTTCACGAATTGCCGTACCTGCACTGATCAAATCATCAACGATTAATACTTTGCCTTGTAGTGGTGCGCCAACAATATTACCGCCTTCACCGTGATCTTTTACTTCTTTGCGATTGTAAGCATAAGGATAATCACGTCCATGTTTTTCATAAAGCGTTGCTGCAATGACGGAAACTAATGGAATACCTTTATAGGCTGGGCCAAAAAGCATATCAAATTGAACGCCTGAATCGATAATACTTTGCGCATAATAATCACCAAGCTTGGCTAGCGATGCACCTGTTTGAAATAGACCAAAGTTAAAGAAGTAGGGGCTGATGCGACCTGACTTTAGTGTGAATTCACCAAATCTTAAAACGTTGTTTTCAATTGCAAAGTTAAGAAATTCTTGTTGGTATTTTTCCATCTGTATTAATTCTCTTGTTTTATTTACACAAAAAAGGCTCGTTCGTCGGTTATTTACAACCAAACAATCTCTGTATGATAAAATCGCGACATATTAAATACAAACATATAATTAAAATAGTTGGTTGTTCTCAATGAAAAACACAGTCATGAAAAAATTACTAATAATAGCTTCAACATCACTTTTGCTAGTGTCCTCTTTAGCCCAAGCAGGAATGTATCGCTGGGTAGATGAAAAAGGTGAAGTTCACTTTTCGGATAAAGTTCCTGTTGCGGCATCACGCAAAGCAGTTGATGAAATTAACAAAAGTGGGGGGATTAAGAGCACTAAAGACCCAGTAGCAGAAGCACTTGCTAAATTAACTTTAAAAGAAAATGCTGAAGCCATTGCCCTAGAAGAGGCTGTAAGACAGGCTAAACTAGATAAAATGGCTACCCTTAAAAAACGCGATGACTACTTATTATCTACTTATGAAAATAAAGAAGAACTTGTTAAGTCTTTCAAAACCAAAATTAAGTTAATGAAAGGGAATGCTTCTATTTTAGAAACTCAAAATGCGGTTCTTGAGAAAAAATTAAATAAACTACTTACCAATAAATCCACCATAAAAAATCAAGCAAAAAAGATTGTGAATATAACAAAAACAATCGAGCAATATAAAAAGGCATTACAACAAAACCAAGAAGAAAGGCTCAATATTAGCAAGAACTACCAATCTGACATTAAACGTTACGAAAAACTTACACAGTAATCTTTCACACTAATAACTCATAAAAATACAATAAAAAAACAGTGATATGAAATACTCTTTAAAATACATTCTACTCAGCTTAGTTTGTTTGCCTTTGACATTGCAGGCAGCAACCTACCGCTGGACGGATATAAAGGGCGAGGTGCACTATTCAAATAGCATCCCAGCTTCTGATTCACAGTTAGGTCATGATGAACTTTATAAAAATGGTACAAAAAAGAAAACGGTTTTATCCTCTAAACAAACACGTAAGCTTAAATTAGAAGAAATAAAAAAACAAAAACAAAAAGCAATAGATGCTGAAAAATTAAAGCGAGAAAGAATTGAAGAAGCAGAAGACAGTCGGTTACTTTATATCTTTAATAACGAAACTGAGTTAACAGAATCTTACAATGCAAAGTTACGTTTAGCTCAGTTGACAATAGATCTTTTAAAGGCAAGACACAAAGTCCAATCGAAGAAGTTAGAAGACCTTGAAAAACGCTATGAAAGAGTAGAATTGGTGCTTCAAAAAGGCGCACTTGAAAAGCAAATAAAAGATGTTTTGGATAATTTAAAAATATATCAGCAAGCTATTACTGAAAACCACGTTGAAAAAGATAGAGTGAAGAAAGATTATCAATCAACATTGAAAAGATATAAACGCTTATCCGCAGATAAAATAAAAAAAGCAGCTAAGTAAATGCATCTCTAGCTGCTGTTGTTATGCCATTGTGTTGCTTTGTTCTACCTTCATGTCTTTATCTCTTATTATTTACAGGCTCGTAAAAGCCATGGCATACTTCTCAGGCATCATTATCAATTTCTTTAAGACTGAGTAATTTCCGCTAAGTACTTGTTCTAGAAAGTTAAATCCACAATCACTTTATTGTAAACATTAGACCATTCTGGGTGATGGTTGTTGCGCTCTGCTATGAGGGCAATTTGTGTCATAAAGCCAAAGACAGTTACAAAGTCTTTAAATTGATATTCCCGATGGAGCTTTCTATCTTGAGTGTCCAAGATTTATGTTGTTTGAGAAATAATTGGATTTGATTATTCGTAGCTTGTTTGATTGGCATAGTGTTTTCGTCTTGTAGTGTCTAATTGTTGTTGAAAAATACTACAATACTCAATATTTGTACTATATATAAGTGTGTAGTTTGAATTTTTACTGGATGTAGTTTGACTGATTTTAAGTATAGTTCTAGTAACGGAGCTTGATTTATTAGTGCGTGGCTAGAGTAATTTTTTTATTCATCATTAGTTATGGAGTAAATCATGGCAGATAATAAATCGTTCGACAAAAATATGCGAAACGTCACCGACGTTACAGCGAATATGAGTTCTGAAACGGTGTTGCAGCTTGGCCCGCTCGCACCACTAGTGGGTAAATGGGAAGGCAATGGCACTGGTTGGAATATGATCGCCTTACCGTTCAAAGATAGATCAAATCCAAAAATTCCCTTTCGCATTTTGATGAATCAGTATGACGAAAAGTTGGATTTTTCCACAGTGGGAGATAGCATTCCCAATCGTGGTATAAGCGAAGATCAGGAGGTTGCTACTCTCGATTATCAGCAAGTTATAAAGCAGATCGATGCAGAAGACTTCCCTGATAGTGGCCTTGCTGGTCCTGCTGGTAGTGATATTCATCATGAGCCAGGTCTTTGGATTCACGTGAAAGAGGATCAGCCCAAAATTAATGAAATCAATATTGCTCGACTGGCATCGATCCCTCACGGCAATTCTGTCTTGGCGACTGGCACTGCTATGCAGGTAGATGGCATGCCAGAAATTCCTGGAATTAATTCGTTGCCATTTGGCCGATTTGAAAGCATTGATCAGACGCCGCCCGATGAATATGATTTTCGAGACCTTAGCGATGAATACTTGTCACCTTATAAACATTACATTGATAGTCCGTACATGGGTACAGTTACTGGTGTGCCAGGTTTTCCAGGATTCACTCCACGCAATATGAATCAGATTCTCAACTTCGCAAATCAGGGCGTTGATATCGTTAAAACCACAATACTAAACGTAGACACCACGCGGGAGCACGGAGGCATCAAAAACATGCCGTTTGTAACGCGAGAGGCTGAACCAGTTTCCATGCGCTCAACTTTCTGGCTACAGCAACTCAAAGAAAAGGATAAATACGGTAACCCGAAACTGCGGTTACAATATAGTCAGGTCGTCATACTTGACTTTTTTGCGAATCGTGAAGATCAGATGCCAGGCCGGGCGCAGTGGCCGCATATCAGTATCAATACACTCGAGAAGGTAGGCGATTATCCAAACTATCCCATCAATTAGAAAAAGCTATTATAAAAGCGATCAGTAAATGCGGTGCATCTCATGCACCGTATTTACAATTGTGTGATTAACACAGTAGGCTGGCTGAAGGTTTATTGTGAAGCCGACATACAATGATTAGAATAGTACACATCCGAAATACGCCCAAATCATCATGTAAAACTAGGGGGGTGTACCTGCAGTAGTCAAAGACTCTTTTGTAATGAAATCGGCGGGTTCTATGCTTTTGTTTACGGAAAGAATAAGTATAATCAGCGGCTATGAAAGAAATTAAAATTACAAAAGAACCGGTAGAGCTGTATAAATTGCTAAAGTTTGAAAGTATTGTTTCCAGTGGTGGTGAAGCGAAGCATGTTATCTCAGAAGGGTTTGTCACACTTAATGGCACATTAGAAACACGCAAACGCAAGAAGTTGGTTTCTGGGGATGTGATTGAGTTTAATGGTGAAAAGTATAAGTTGCGTTTGGTGTGAGTGTTTTTAGTTATGTAACAACTAATCATGAAGCTGCTAAACATCATGTAAAAGTGGGGGGGTGTGCTTGTGGCATTAAGTTAAGTACTGGGAACCCATCGACAAGCTCAGGCAACGCTCTTTATGACTACACGTTTGCTGAGCCTGTCGAAGTATTGCTCGCACATATCCTTAGCTTAATAGAATTACACCCCCCCCACTTTTACATGATGGATTTCTTAAACATATTCACCACAGGACAACTTGTCGCAATCACACTGATCTTTATTTGGACAGGCTTTGTCCGTTCAGGGATTGGCTTTGGTGGCGCAGCGCTGGGATTGCCATTATTGCTATTGGTTGATGATCAGCCTTTGGTATTCCTACCCATCATAGGTACGCACTTACTCTTTTTTACTACGATTACTCTTGTTAGTCGTAGCCATAATATAAATTGGCCAATCGTTGGTAAAGTCATGGCGGTGATTGTCTTACCTAAAATTGCAGGTTTGATTGGTTTATTTAGCTTTCCAAATTATTGGCTGGTGATGGCGGTGTTTAGTATCACGCTGTTTTATGGTGTTACATGGTTGATCAACTATACGATTAAAAGCCAATCCAAAACGGTTGATACGGTTTTGTTGATGCTAGGTGGTTATGTGAGTGGCACATCATTGATTGGCGCGCCATTAATTGCGGCTGTTGTCGCAAGGCATGTAACACGCATACAATTACGCGAAACGCTGTTTGTACTTTGGATTATTCTTGTTATTCTAAAAATGTCAGCGTTTGTCGCTTATGATGTGGATTTACAATGGAAGTTCAGCCTAGTCTTATTGCCGTTTGTGGCGATAGGGCATGTCATCGGCTTGAAGGCGCATGATTATTTGGTTACTAGCGATAGTACGTTATTTCATCGATTCCTTGGTTTGTCACTGATTATTGTTTCTTTGGCAGGCTTGGTCAAATACTTATCAGAGAATGTGTAGGGTGTATGGGATGAATATAGTCGCATTTGTATTTAGGCATGTAAAACTAGGGGGGTGTGAATGTGAATAATAACTTCATCGCAATTCACCATGCCAGCATGATTATCTCTAATCTGGTCAAATCAAAACATTTTTATCATGAAATATTAGGCTTAGCGATTGATGATTCACGACCTGATTTATCTTTTGATGGCTTGTGGTTAAACATCAATGAGAATCAACAAATACATTTATTGCTGGTGGATAACCCAGATCCGTTCGAACGACCCTTACACGGTGGACGCGACAGGCATACAGCGTTTCGAGTAAAAGAATTATCGCTGATCCAAATGCGACTTGATAAGTATGAGGTTTCGTATACCTTAAGTAAATCAGGAAGAAAAGCGCTTTTTTGTAGAGACCCAGATGGAAATACTTTGGAAATAATGGAATGACAAAAGAAAAATCAAAGACAGATATTGCAGAGAATGAATTCCAAACTGCTTTTAAAGGTAAATTTTACGGGGTGTTAAAATGGGATCAACTGGATGACTTGTGGAAAAAAATTAAAAATAATAAAAAAGAAGGCTGGTATGTCTACGCAATAGGGGATATGCCTCCTGAAAAACGTGTTAGTGGAAAAGTCCTAGAAACCGTAATAAATGAATTAAATGTGTTACTTCGTCGGGAACATGATGAGGATTATTGTGGCATTGTTTATACTGATAGCCTAACAACCCCGAGTTTCATTAAAGTGTTTGACCCAAATAATGTTGGAACCTCGTGTAGCATTGCTAAAACGCCACCTTTACCTGGTTGGACGATTAGTAAACTACCGCCTTCTGACTTATTGGCACCTATGAAGCAAACCACAAAAAGAAAACGCTGGTGGGATAAGATGTTTAGTAAGTCTCAATAAATTAATAATAAGAGACAGAGCATCCCCAAAACTGGCTGGAGAATAATAAAAATGAATAAGCTAGCAACAATATCTTTAGTAACCGTACTGGGTGTAGCAGGTGGTGGCGCATATATGGCAATGAACCCTGACAAAGCCTCTGAATTTGCGCAATATATCCCTGAGCCAGTCACTGGTCTTATGAATGAATATTTACCAGAAGATTTTAAACCTGCATTTTTAACACAAAACACAATTGTAGAAACTGAAGAGTTTGTAGAAGAGCAGGGAGTATCACCTCAGCAAGACGAGTCAGTTGTATTCCAAGATAACCAAAACGAAGAAGAGCAAGCACAAGAAGCCGCTGAAGAAGTTGTTGCTAATAGCATGGAAGAAGTGAATGACGAGCAAGATGTTATGAATGTGGCAATGGATGAAATCCAAGATGCATTAGGGAAAGAGCTTGCAGAACAAACAAGTGAGCCCGTTGACGCGGTTTCTGCTGTTAAAAAAGAAGTTTCAAATAATCCAAAAGCTGTAAAAATTGAGCAGAAAATTGATGGTATCAATGCTGAGATTTCTAAATTAGATTCTGAGAATGAGCAGCTAAAAGACCGATTCCAGCAAATTCTTAAGAAAAATAGAGAACTTGCAGAGCAACTTAAAGCAATTGATGAGCAGCTAACAGCGACAAACTAATATTTGTTTTTTAGAAGCTCACTTTTTGGTAAAAAAATGGCTTCTATTAGTGTTAGCTTATAGACACTCTATTAGCTTTTCGAGTAGAATACGCTCGCTTGAAGTTTCTAGTTTATTTTTGCAAATATTCAACTGAATATATAACGCAGAATTAAACAATTTACACTATAAACGGGATGGCTTTCCAATTTTGGATGTCATCCTTTTTTGTGTCAAATTTTAGAACGAATAGCCATGTTTTAGACTACAATAATACCTAAATTGGTATTATAAAATTATGAGCGGAGGTCAGCTTGAAAAAGAGTGCAATTCTCGTTTTAGAAGATGGAAGTGTTTTTAAAGGCAAAGCTATTGGATACGAATCCAGTAGTGTGGGTGAAGTGGTGTTTAATACTGCTTTAACAGGCTATCAAGAAATATTGACAGATCCTTCTTATGCTAGTCAGATGATTACGCTGACATATCCTCATATTGGTAATACAGGAATAACCTCAGAAGACGAGGAAGCGGAAACTATTTTCGCAACAGGCCTTATTGTTAAAGATGTTCCTAATCAATACAGTAATTGGCGCGCAGAAGAATCTCTTTCTGAATATTTAGTCCGTAAAAAAGTGGTCGCGATTGGTGATATTGATACGCGTCGTTTGACACGGATCTTGCGTGAAAAAGGTGCGCAACGTGGTTGCATTATCGCAGGTGCTGCTTTAAGTAACAGCAATGATGACAATGTTGCACAAGCAACCAAAGAAATTGAAGGTTTCGCAGGTCTTAAAGGTGCCGATTTAGCAAAAGTTGTTTCTACCAAAGAAACTTACACATGGACTGAAGGCACGTGGGATCTTGATCCTAATATCAATAAAGTATTAGATGAATCAGGCGAAGTATTTAATGTTGTGGCTTATGACTTTGGTGTTAAAAAGAATATTCTAAGAATGCTGGTTGATCGTGGCTGTAAAGTAACGGTTGTACCCGCGCAAACACCTGCGACAGAGATTTTGGCAATGAATCCTGATGGCGTGTTCTTATCCAATGGCCCGGGTGATCCAGAGCCTTGTGATTATGCAATCAGTGCGATTCAAAGCATCCTAGAGAAAAAATTACCGACGTTTGGTATTTGTCTTGGACATCAGCTACTAGGTCTAGCTAGTGGTGCATCAACTGTAAAAATGAAATTCGGACATCACGGTGCTAATCATCCTGTTCAAGATTTAGAAACTAAAAAAGTGGCTATCACCAGCCAGAACCATGGTTTTGCGGTTGATGAAGATAGTTTGCCAGATAACTTAGTTGCTACACACCGTTCATTGTTTGATAAGAGTTTACAAGGTGTAAGGCGCACTGATTGTCCTGCGTACAGTTTTCAAGGACATCCAGAAGCGAGTCCTGGGCCGCACGATATTGCGCCTATTTTTGACGATTTTATTAATTTGATGGCGCAAGCTAAAAATAACCAGGAGGCACGTTGATATGCCAAAACGTACCGACATAAAAAGCATCCTAATTATTGGTGCAGGCCCAATTGTCATCGGCCAAGCCTGTGAGTTCGACTACTCTGGCGCACAAGCCTGTAAAGCACTGCGCGAAGAAGGCTACCGAGTTATTTTGGTTAATTCTAATCCAGCAACGATTATGACTGATCCAGAAATGGCAGATGCAACCTATATCGAGCCTATCGAATGGAAAACAGTTGAAGCGATTATCGAAAAAGAACGCCCAGACGTTTTATTGCCCACCATGGGTGGTCAAACAGCGCTTAACTGTGCGTTAGATTTAGATAAGCATGGCGTATTAGAAAAGTACGGCATCGAAATGATAGGCGCGAAAAAAGAAGCCATCGATATGGCAGAAGATCGCGAAAAATTCCGTGTTGCAATGGAAGAAATTGGGCTGAATTCTGCACGATCAGGCGTTGCACATAGCATGGAAGAAGCACGCCAAATTCAAAAAGGCTTAGGCTTTCCAACGGTTTGTCGCCCTTCATTCACCATGGGTGGTTCAGGCGGTGGTATCGCTTACAATATGGATGAGTTTGAAGAAATCATCGCTCGCGGTCTTGATATGTCGCCGACTACTGAGGTTCTACTCGAAGAGTCACTGCTAGGCTGGAAAGAATACGAAATGGAAGTGGTTCGTGATACCGCTGATAACTGTATTATTATCTGTGCTATTGAAAACCTTGACCCAATGGGTATTCACACAGGCGATTCGATCACCGTTGCACCAGCACAAACGCTAACCGATAAAGAATATCAAATGCTGCGTAATGCCTCATTACAGATATTGCGTAAAATTGGCGTTGAAACGGGTGGTTCAAACGTACAAATGTCCATCAACCCCGATGATGGGCGTATGGTAATCATCGAGATGAATCCGCGTGTTTCGCGTTCATCTGCGCTAGCTTCAAAAGCTACAGGTTTCCCCATTGCAAAAATCGCGGCAAAGCTTGCGGTGGGTTATACATTAGATGAGCTTCAAAATGATATTACTGGTGGCGCAACACCAGCATCATTTGAGCCTTCGATCGATTACGTGGTGACAAAAATCCCACGTTTCACCTTTGAAAAATTCCCAAAAGCGGATAAGCGTTTAACCACGCAAATGAAATCTGTGGGCGAGGTGATGGCGATTGGTCGTACCTTCCAAGAGTCATTCCAAAAAGCACTACGCGGGATGGAAACAGATATTGATGGCATGGACGAGCGAGTTGAGCTTGATGACCCAGATGCTACAGACACCTTGCGTCGTGAACTATCCGAAGCGGGACCTGAGCGTATTTTGTACGTGGCTGATGGCTTTCGTCATGGTTTGAGCCAGCAAGACTTATTCGATTTAACGGCAATTGATCCTTGGTTTTTAAATCAAATCGAAGAATTAGTAGCATTGGAAGCGAGCCTAAAAGGTCGTTTATTAAGTAGCGTTGAAAAAGATGAAATGTTTGAGCTAAAGCGCAAAGGTTTCTCTGATCGTCGTTTAGCAAAATTATTGGATGTAAGAGAAAGAAAAATTAGAAAGCATCGACATGACTTGTCTGTTCGCCCAATTTACAAGCGTGTTGATACCTGTGCGGCTGAATTTTCTACCGACACGGCTTATATGTACTCAAGTTACGATGAAGAATGTGAAGCAAACCCAACTAGCAATGATAAAATCATGATCTTGGGTGGCGGACCAAATAGAATTGGTCAAGGTATCGAATTTGACTACTGTTGTGTACATGCAGCTTTAGCGATGCGTGAAGATGGTTACGAAACCATTATGGTCAACTGTAACCCTGAGACGGTTTCTACGGACTATGATACATCTGACAGATTATTCTTTGAGCCATTAACATTGGAAGATGTGCTTGAAATTGTTGACTTAGAAAAGCCAAAAGGCGTAATAGTGCAATATGGCGGTCAAACACCGCTGAAATTAGCCGATGCACTAGAATCAGCGGGTACACCCATTATTGGAACAAGCCCCGACGCGATTGACCTTGCAGAAGACAGAGAACGCTTCCAGCAATTGATTGAAAATCTAGGCTTAAAACAACCACCGAATAGAACGGCGCGTAATATTGAAGAAGGCGTTCGTTTGGCAGAAGAGGTGGGTTATCCTCTGGTTGTTCGTCCGTCTTATGTTCTTGGTGGTCGTGCGATGGAAATTGTCCACAATGAAGACGACTTACGTATTTATATGCGTGATGCGGTATCGGTTTCTAATGATTCACCTGTATTATTAGATCGTTTCCTAGATGATGCGATTGAAGTCGATGTTGATGCAATCTGTGATGGAAAAGATGTTTTAATAGGTGGCATTATGCAACACATAGAGCAGGCAGGCGTTCACTCGGGTGATTCGGCTTGTTCGCTTCCTCCTTATTCTTTAAGTAATGATGTGCAAGATAGAATGCGTGAGCAGACTAAACAGATGGCATTGGCATTGAATGTTATTGGCTTGATGAATGTCCAATTCGCTATTAAGAAAGATGGTGATAAAGAAGTGATTTACGTGTTGGAAGTAAATCCACGTGCATCACGTACTGTGCCTTATGTTTCTAAAGCAACAGGTCGTCCGTTAGCTAAAATCGCTGCACGTTGTATGGCGGGCACTTCACTAGCAGATCAGGGTGCATTAGAAGAGATTATTCCTGATTTTTACTCAGTGAAAGAAGCGGTATTCCCGTTTATTAAATTTCCAGGTGTTGATCCAATCTTAGGCCCCGAAATGAAATCAACGGGTGAAGTGATGGGCGTAGGTAAAACTTTTGCCGAAGCCTTTGGTAAATCGCAACTTGCGGCAAGTGTTGAATTCCCGAAACAGGGCGGAACAGCCTTTTTAAGTGTTCGTGATACGGATCGTAAAGCATTGTTGGATGTTGCAAAGTTATTAAAAGACCTAGACTTTACATTAGTTGCAACGCGTGGAACTGCACGTAGCCTTGAAGAGGCTGGTTTTAAATGTGAAACAGTGAAGAAGGTTAGAGAAGGGCGACCAAATATCGTCGACTTGGTTAAAAATGATCAAGTGAACTTAATCGTGAATACCACCGAAGGTAAAAAAGCGATTGCAGATTCATTTGAAATCCGTCGTGAAGCATTGCAAGGAAAAGTCACGTATACTACAACCATTACTGGTGCATGGGCTACATGCCAAGCAATGATGTATGTTGATAAAGCTGAAGTATATAAACTTCAAGATTTGCATTAAGTCTGCTTCGTATTAGAAACAAAGTCAGGTACAAATAAATTCCACAACAGTAGGCAGGGCTTGTGTACGGTTGTTATTGGAGAAATTAAAAATGGATAGAGCACCCGTAACAAAAAAAGGCGCGGACCGTCTAAAAGAAGAATTGAATGAATTGAAATCAGTCCTTCGCCCACAAATTGTTGAGGCAATTGCAACTGCACGTGAGCATGGTGATTTAAAAGAAAATGCCGAGTACCATGCGGCACGCGAGCAACAAAGTTTTAATGAAGGTCGAATCCAGCAATTAGAAGGCACGCTTTCGACTGCACAAATTATCGATATAACATCGCTAAATGTGGAAGGCCGCATTGTATTTGGTGCAACTGTAGAACTCGAAGACGTAGAAACTGAAGATACAGTGATCTATCAAATCGTGGGTGATATAGAGTCGGATATTAAAGAAAATCGAATTTCTATTTTGTCGCCTATCGCACGTGCTTTAATTGGTAAAGAAGAAGGGGATATTGCAGTCGTGAAAGCCCCATCAGGTGCGATCGAATACGAAATTATTGAAGTCAGTTACGTCTAGCATGTCAGGAACAAAACCAGATACCCTTATTGATGTTGATTCAGATAACGTGAGTAATTCAACTTGCATAGAGTTATTAAGGCACGGAGAGCTGGAAGGTGGCGATATCTTCCGTGGTAGTACCGATGATGCATTAACCGATAATGGTTGGCAGCAAATGGTGTCCGCTTTAGGTGATAAAAATGAGTGGGATATTATCATCACTTCTTCGCTTTCTAGTTGTAGAGAGTTTGCAGAAGTTATTGCTCAAGATGAAGAAATTGATTTAGAAGTTAACAAACACTTAACAGAAATTGATTTTGGTGATTGGGAAGATCAAACACTCGACGACTTTATGAAAGAAGATAGCGAGCTTTTAAATTCATGGTGGCAGTCACCAACACAAGTCACGCCACCCAACGGGGAAGACTTTCACGATTTTAGGTCGCGTGTTTTAAAAGCTTTTAAAGAAATACTTCGTGAATACAAAGGAAAAAATATTCTTATCATTACGCATTCTGGCGTAATTCGTATTATCTTAATGAATATTTTAGGTATGCAGGATGAGAGTTTGTTTCGCTTAAACGTTGATTACGCAAGCTTTTCTAAAGTTCGTATTGATCATAACGAGTTTGGTGAACAGGGTATATTGCTTGAGCATCGTTGAACGTTCTTAGATGAATATTTGATTGTACAAAGCACACCCCCCTAGTTTTACATGATGCTTATCAAAACATCATGTAAAACTAGGGGGGTGTGCTTTGTAATAAACATACAAACCAAGGCAGGAGATTGTTATGAGTAGCTGTTGTTCAACATCCTCTGAATCAAAAAAAGATAATAAACGTCATACCTGTCCCGCTAATGGTAAAGAGTATCTTCAAGTTTCATCATCTACCGTATTACTACATGTTAAAAAACCGTGGCAGATAGGTCACAGCAAACTCATTGAACAGTCTTACTATTTTTGTAATGACCCAGATTGTGATGTAGTCTACTTTGGTGAAAATGATGTGATGCTTAATAAGTCAGAGTTGCGTAGCTTGGTAGGTATTAAAGAGCCCGACAATGATGAGGCGCTTAGCTGCTACTGTTTTGATGTCACTCATGCGGAAGCTAGAAAAACCCCTGAAATAAAACAATACGTAATCGATAAAACCAAAAATAAACAATGTGCTTGTGAAAGTCAGAATCCTTCTGGCAGGTGTTGTTTAAAAGACTTCCCTTAGGTTATTGTATAAAAATTATCATATAACATAGTCAATTTGAGGTATAACAACCCTCATAAAAGCTGATATACTGATCAACCCCTTTCCTAGCTTGAACTTGCTAAAGCTGGTCGTAGCGGGCTTAAAGCACGAATACATAACTAGAAGTGCTTCTCCAATAAAAGATTTTAGAGAAAAATATATGCATCACAGTCGTACTCAAAAACCCAGTCAAAAAGTGTCAAAAATGAATACATTGCCAAAGAAGCAAGGACTTTATGATCCTGCCAATGAACATGATTCATGTGGGGTAGGATTTGTTGCGCATATTAAAGGTGAGAAGAGTCATAGTATTATTCAACAAGGTTTAACGATTTTAAAACGTGTGACACACCGTGGGGCGGTGGGTGCTGATCCGCTAGCAGGTGATGGTGCTGGTTTGTTGATGCAAATTCCTGATGCGTTTTTTCAAGACGTTACAGATTTTGAACTACCTGCGGAAGGTGATTACGGTGTTGGAATGTGTTTCTTCACTCAAGATGGTTACTATCGTAAACATTTACAAAAATTGTTAGAAGAGATTATTGAAGAAGAAGGTCAGGTAGTCCTTGGCTGGAGAAAAGTACCCGTTGACAATAGTGGTTTGGGTGAAAGTGTTAAACCTACCGAACCTGTTACTAAGCAAGTCTTTATTGGGCGTGGTGAAAACACACAAGATCAAGATGCCTTTGAACGTAAGCTTTTTGTTATTCATAAAATTATTACAGCACAAGCAAATAACAATAAAGATGAAATTGCTGGCACAGAAGACTTTTACATTTGTTCAATGTCGTCACGTACTATTGTTTACAAAGGTATGTTGTTGGCAGAGCAGGTAGGCGAATACTACCGTGATTTAGAAGATGAACGTGTTGTGTCTGCAATGGCTTTGGTGCATCAGCGTTTTTCTACTAATACATTCCCGACATGGGATTTAGCGCATCCGTTTAGAATGATTGCTCATAATGGCGAGATTAATACCAATCGCGGTAATGTGAATTGGATGGCTGCGCGACAAAGCTCGATGAAGTCTGAAATATTGGGTGATGATTTACAAAAAATATGGCCAGTGATTCCTGAAGGACAGTCGGATACCGCTTGTCTTGATAATGCTTTAGAGCTAATGGTTGCGGGCGGATATTCTCTCACCGAAGCAATGACGATTTTGATCCCAGAAGCTTGGTATGGCAATGAGTTAATGGATGAAAAGCGTAAAGCGTATTACGAATATAACGCAGGCATGATGGAACCTTGGGATGGCCCTGCAGCGGTTGCCTTTAGTGATGGTCGCCAAATCGGCGCGATGCTTGATCGTAATGGTCTTCGTCCTGCGCGTTATTTAGTGACAGATGATGACTTGGTGGTGATGGCATCTGAAATGGGTGTGTTGGATATTCCACAAGAAAAAATCGTTAAAAAATGGCGCTTACAGCCAGGTAAAATGTTCCTGCTTGATATGGAGCAGGGCCGAATCATCACTGATGAAGAGTTGAAATCAGATTTGGCTAATTCGCATCCGTATGGCGATTGGTTGAATGAAAATCAAATTAAAGTCTGTGAAGTTTTTGGCGATACCAATGTTGTTCCTCATCTAGAACCAGAAGTGTTACTAAAGAATCAGCAAGCTTTTGGTTACACGCAAGAATACATTAAGTTTTTGCTAGCACCCATGGTTAAAACAGGTATGGAAGGTACTGGCTCAATGGGTACAGATAGTCCTGTTGCAGTGCTTTCACATCGCGCACGTCACTTGTCGAACTACTTTAAACAAAATTTTGCACAGGTTACTAACCCACCGATAGATCCAATTCGTGAAGAATTGGTCATGTCATTGGTGACGATGATTGGTCCTCGCCCAAATTTACTAGGGCATGAAAATAAAGGTAGCAATGTTCGCCTTGAGATTAAACAACCGATCTTAACCAATGAACAGCTTTATAATATCCGCCATATTGATAGTCACGCAGGCGAGGCATTCAAAACAAAAACATTGGATATAACCTACGATGCTTCATTGCGTAGTACGGGTATGAAAGGTGCGATTGAAGAGCTACGTGTAAAAGCTAAAGAAGCGGTTGAAGGGCATTACAATATTTTGATCTTGTCGGATCGAAATGTATCAGATGAAAGGTTAGCAATTCCAGCTTTATTGGCAACCTCTGCCGTGCATCATCATCTTATAAAGCACGGTTTGCGTATTGATACTGGTTTGGTGGTTGAGACGGGTTCTGCATTAGAGATTCATCATTTTGCAACATTGGCAGGATACGGTGCAGAGGCAATTAACCCTTGGTTAGCGCTAGAGACTGTTGATAGTGAGTTAAAGCACTTTAACGCTGAAACTGGTATCGAAATGAGTGTTGAAACGGCTCATGAGAATTACATCAAAGCAATTGGGAAAGGCCTGAAAAAGGTTATGTCGAAGATGGGTATTTGTACCTATCAGTCATACTGTGGTGCACAAATATTTGATGCGGTGGGTTTATCTTCTGAATTTATTCAAGAATACTTCACCGGAACTTCAACAATGATTGAAGGTGTGGGTTTACCGCAAATCGCACGTGAAGCACGCCGTTGCCATACACGTGGCTTTGGCGATAAGCAGATTTATGCTAAGCACTTAGATGTGGGTGGCGACTATGCTTACCGGTCACGTGGTGAAAAACATATCTGGAATCCGATTACGATTTCAACACTGCAACACGCGGTACGTGGTAATGATGCAAAGAGTTTTGCTGAATTCTCAAAGGCAATTAATGAGCAAACTCAAGGTTTGTTGACCTTGCGCGGTTTAATGGACTTTGAATTTTCACAAAACCCTATCTCGATAGATGACGTTGAGCCTGCTAAAGATATCGTAAAACGTTTTGCAACAGGTGCGATGTCGTTTGGTAGTATTTCATATGAAGCACATTCAACCTTAGCGGTTGCGATGAATGCTATCGGTGCAAAGTCAAATACAGGTGAAGGTGGGGAAGAAGCTACTCGTTTCAATCCTCTGCCTGATGGGTCAATGAATCCAGAGCGTTCGGCAATCAAACAGGTTGCATCAGGTCGCTTTGGTGTAACAACCGAATACTTGGTAAATGCAGACGATATTCAAATCAAAATGGCGCAGGGCGCGAAGCCAGGTGAGGGTGGTCAACTACCTGGTCATAAGGTTAATGAGCAAATTGGTCGTGTGCGTCATTCAACACCGGGGGTGGGTTTAATTTCGCCACCACCGCATCATGATATTTATTCAATTGAAGATTTGGCACAGCTGATTCATGATTTGAAAAATGTGAATCCAAAATCACGTATCTCAGTGAAGTTAGTTTCTGAAGTAGGGGTAGGAACAGTTGCCGCAGGTGTAACCAAAGCACACGCTGATCACGTAACCATTTCTGGTTTTGACGGCGGAACAGGTGCATCGCCATTAACGTCTATCCGTCATGCAGGTTCTCCTTGGGAGATTGGCTTGGCAGAAACGCATCAGACACTTGTAATGAACAAATTACGAAGCAGAGTTTGTGTGCAAGCAGACGGTGGTTTACGAACGGGTCGCGACGTAGTTATCGCTGCCTTACTAGGCGCAGATGAATTTGGTTTTGCAACTGCGCCACTCATAGCAGAAGGATGTTTGATGATGCGTAAATGTCATCTCAATACTTGTCCTGTCGGTGTAGCAACGCAAGATCCTGAGTTGCGTAAGAAGTTTACGGGTAAGCCAGAACACATCATTAACTACTTCTTCTTTGTAGCCGAAGAAATGCGTGAGCTAATGGCGAAACTTGGCTTCCGTAACGTAGCCGATATGGTTGGACAATCAAATAAGCTAAGCATGAAATCTGCAATAGATCACTGGAAGGCTAAAGGTCTAGATTACAGTGCGTTATTAACAAAACCTAAAGCAGAGTCTCACGATGATGAGCATCATACTATGGGGCAAGATCACGGTATTGATGCTGCACTGGATAATGAGATAATCAAGCTTGCACAGCCAGCGCTTGAGAAAGGCGAGAGTGTAAATATAGACATTGATATTCAAAACCATAATCGTACATTTGGCACAATGCTATCAGGTCGAGTGGCTGAGAAATACGGTCACAAAGGTTTGCCAGACGATACAATTAAAATCAATGTGTCAGGCACGGCTGGTCAATCATTTGGTGCTTGGACAGCGAAGGGTGTAACGCTTAAATTGTCAGGTGAAGGTAATGATTATGTCGGTAAAGGTTTGTCGGGTGGGAAAATCATTATTCATCCTCCAGAAAGTTGTAAAATTGAAAATGCAGATGAAAATATCATCGTGGGTAACACGGTTCTTTACGGTGCAATCGCCGGTGAAGCCTACTTTAACGGCGTAGGTGGTGAGCGTTTCTGTGTAAGAAACTCAGGTGCAACCGCAGTTGTAGAAGGCTTGGGTGATCACGGTTGTGAATATATGACTGGTGGAATCGTTGTGTGTTTAGGTGAAACGGGGCGTAACTTTGCGGCAGGTATGTCAGGCGGTTTTGCTTATGTATTGGATGAAAAAGGCAACTTTGAAAATCTCTGTAACACCGAAATGGTTGAATTGAACAACTTAAAAGCAGATGTGGGCAACGTAGATGTTAGTGACTTTTTGCAGGCAGATGAAACACGTTTAAAGCAAATAATCGAAAAGCACGTAGCCAATACAGGTTCAGCTCGCGGACAGATAATTTTGGCGGACTGGGTAAACTATCTGCCACAATTTATAAAAGTCATGCCAGTCGATTATCGTAATGCACTTGAAAAGCAATCGGCCAAAAATAAAAAAGCTGCGGCGTAAGGAGGATACAAAATATGGGTAAAGCAACAGGATTTAAAGAGTTTCCTCGCCAAGACAGAGTTTATGGTGGTGTAGAAGAACGCATCATTCATTTTAAAGAGTTTGTTATTCCACTTGATGAGCAAGAGCTAAGCACGCAAGGCGCGCGTTGCATGGATTGTGGCATTCCATTTTGTCACGATGGTACAAACGGTGGCGGTTGCCCTGTGAATAATATGATCCCTGATTGGAATGATCAGGTGTATCACGGTGAATGGGAGGATGCGCTAGATACCTTGCATTCAACTAATAATCTACCTGAAATCACGGGACGAATTTGTCCTGCACCGTGTCAAGAATCATGCACCTTAAACATTAACGATGATTCGGTAACCATCAAAACCATCGAATGTGCGATTGTTGATAAAGGTTTTGAAAATGGCTGGATAAAGCCAGAATTAGCGACACACAAAACAGGTAAAAAAGTAGCCGTGATAGGTTCAGGCCCTGCGGGTATGTCAGCGGCGCAACAGCTTGCACGAGTTGGTCATGATGTTGTGTTGTTTGAGAAAGAGTCAAAAATTGGCGGGCTGATGCGTTTTGGTATCCCAGATTTTAAACTCGATAAAAAGCTGCTTGATAGACGTATGGAGCAAATGAGCGCAGAAGGCGTTGAGTTCCGCACCGATACGCATATAGGCGTAGATATTCCGGCCAAGAAATTGCTTGAAGATTTTGATGCCGTTGCACTTACAGGCGGCGCTGAAAAACCACGTGATTTACCCATTGAAGGGCGCGATCTTAAAGGCGTTTATTATGCAATGGATTTTTTAAAATCCAATACCAAGTGGGTGCAGGGTGTTCATGGTGAAGATCAAGTCATCTCTGCCAAAGGTAAACATGTTGTTGTGATTGGCGGCGGTGATACAGGTTCGGATTGTATCGGTACATCTACGCGTCATGGTGCTGCTAGTATTACGCAATTAGAGATTTTGCCACAACCACCAGAGAAAGAAGACAAGAGTATGGAATGGCCATATTGGCCCAACAAAATGCGAACTTCAACCTCGCAAGAAGAGGGTTGTGAACGCATGTTCTCGGTTGCTTCAAAAGAATTTGTGAATGATGGCGATGGTAATCTTAAAGCCGTAAAATGCATTAAAGTTGAATGGGAAAAAGATGACAGTGGAAACTGGCAGATGAGTGAAGTGGCTGGCTCTGAATTTGAACTAAAAGCCGATATAGCAACGCTGGCGATGGGCTTTGTGCATCCCGTACATGAAGGCATGATCGAAGAACTAGCGGTAGAGCTAGATGGTCGTGGCAATGTAAAAGGCGATACCGAAGGCAAGCAAGCCTATACTACATCAATGGATAAGGTCTTTGCCGCAGGTGATATGCGTCGCGGACAATCACTGGTTGTTTGGGCGATTCGTGAAGGACGTCAATGTGCGCATGCGATTGATCAGTATCTAATGGGATATACGTCGCTGCCACGCTAACTCCACAGATCACTTCTAAACTTCACCAGCTCGGCGTTGGGAAATGATCACTTGCAGTAGCAAGCTCACATTTCCCGCCTTGATCTGGCAAACTTTAGAAGCAATCTGAGAAGTTAATAATTATCTAAAACCTTATTAATAAAACATCATGTAAAAGTGGGGGGGTGTACATTGGCTATATTATATCTAACATGCAAAGTACACCCCCCCACTTTTACATGATCAATTTATACTCATGGCATACGGACGAATCCCCCGCGAATTTATTGATGAATTGCTCGTTCGAGCAGACGTTGTCGATGTTATCAATGCGCGCGTACCACTCAAAAAGAAAGGGCGCGAATACACCGCCTGTTGTCCCTTTCATAATGAGAAAACTCCTTCGTTTACCGTAAGCCCTAACAAACAGTTTTATCATTGCTTTGGCTGTGGCGTGCATGGTTCGGCGATTTCATTTTTAATGGAGTATGAGCACCTTGATTTTGTTGAGGCGATTGAATCCTTGGCAGAGTCGATGGGGATTACCGTGCCACGCGAGGCGGGTGGAAAAGGCCCGAGTGATGAACAACGCCAGCGCAGTAAAGATTTATTCACTTTGTTGCAAGATGCCAGTGAGTTTTATCAGTTGCAAATGAAAGGCTCAGATAAGGCCGTCAACTACCTTAAAGGGCGTGATCTGAGTGGTAAAATAAGCAAACGTTTTGGAATAGGTTATTCGCCAGCAGGTTGGGATAATCTTTATAAGCCGTTCTTAAATAACTACCCTGAGCAACAACTTGTTGATTCTGGGCTGGTTATAAAAAATGATGAAGACCCAAATAATGTAAAAATATACGACCGCTATCGTGATCGTATCATGTTTCCGATTCGTAACCGCAAAGGTCAAACCATTGGCTTTGGTGGTCGTGTATTGGGCGATGATGTGCCCAAATATATTAATTCGCCAGAAACCAGTGTTTTTCATAAAGGCTCAGAGCTTTATGGTTTTTATGAAGCGCGTATGCACACCAAAAAGCTGGAACGTATTATTGTCGTCGAAGGCTATATGGATGTGATTGCGCTGGCGCAATTTGGTGTATCGTACGCAGTAGCCACGCTAGGCACAGCGACTACGCAAGATCACATCAAACAATTATTTAGGGCTGTACCCGAAGTGATTTTTTGTTTTGATGGTGATAGAGCCGGGCGTGAGGCAGCTTGGCGCGCCTTAGAAAATGCCTTGCCCATGATGCAAGATGGCAAAGAAATACGTTTTATGTTTTTACCCGATGGTGAAGACCCCGATACACAAATTAGAAAAATTGGGCAACAAGCTTTTGAAGCATTGTATGGTGAAGCATCTTCACTAACGGCTTATTTTTCTGAAAATTTACACGACAAATTTAATATTACTTCAGATGAAGGAAAGTCACGATTCATACAAGAGGCATCAAAACTATTACAGCAGATGCCTGATACCTTAATAAAAGACCAGCTAGTGAGCCGTTTAGCCAAGCAAACCAATATCGAAGAACGTGTTTTAAGAAAACGGTTATCAAAGCTTCAAAGCACTCCGAGAGGAAGCAGTGAAAGAAACTATGAAAGTGAGCATCCATTTGAACCCAGTCAACCCATATCACGACTAAGCAACCGTGAAGTCAGGCAGACACCGATTCGTTATGCGATCAGTTTGCTGTTATCTAACCCTGAACTCGTGCAGTTTGTCGAAAATATTGAACAAATTGTGCTCTCAGAACTGCCAGGATCAGATTTATTGACTACACTCATTGAAACCATACAAGAGAGCCCCAAGATTAATGGAGCTGCTTTGTTGGAACGGTGGAGAAATACCGAATTTGAAGCCCCACTAATACACCTAATGAAATGGCAACCAGAATCTGATGATGAATCAGTTTTGCGTTGTGAATTCGAGGATTGCTTGCGACATATACGCAAACGGGCTAATGAAATCAAAGTAGAAAAATTGCTTCACAAAGAACGTACGGGCGGTTTAATTGATCAAGAAAAGCAAGAATTGTTGTTTTTACTACAACAAAAAGATGATTAATCATTAAAAAACGTTTTTAGGAAGAAGACTTTAGTTACCACACTGTAAAAATACACAATCTCTCTCAATATAGGTACATTGCAGAGAAGTTTACTGTGGTATAATGCGCGGCTAATTTTTTGCAGAAGATATAAATATAGTCTTTTGTAATGTAAAGGAAAGTAGGCAAATAAGATTTATGACTAAGAAAACAACAAAAGCGACAAAAAAAGATAAAGCATTGGAAGTGAAAGCAAATCTTTCAGAAGAACTTGTTGACGAAGCAGTTGAAGGAGAAGCGAGTGCTGAGTCACCAGAAAACCAACAAGTATCAAGCCTAAAAACACTGATTTTAAAAGGTAAAGAACAGGGCTATCTGACGTATACAGAAGTAAACGATCATTTACCTGACTCTATCGTTGATCCTGAACAAATTGAAGAAATTGTCACCATGATTGGTGATATGGGTATCACTGTATACGAAAAAGCACCTGATCAAGACAGTCTAGCACTCACCGAAGAAACAACAGACACTGACGATGAAGCGGTAGAAGCAGCAGCGGCGGCATTGACCAGTGTTGATAATGACTTTGGTCGCACCACTGACCCTGTGCGTATGTATATGCGTGAAATGGGTACAGTAGAACTGCTAACACGCGAAGGTGAAATTCAAATCGCAATTCGTATTGAAGAAGGCCTGTTTGAAGTGCTGACTGCGTTGTCAGTATTCCCCGCATCTGCAGAATATTTACTCGATTTTTATGCAAAAGTAGAAGCAGAGGAAAAACGTCTTACCGATCTTGTCATTGATTATGTTGACCCTAACGCAGAAAGACACGTGATTCCAGAGCCAGCACCTATCGTAACGGCAGAATCACGCGAAGCCGCAGAAAAAGCAAAACAAGAAGCGATTGATAACGGTGAGGCAGAAGAGGAAGAGCCAGAAGATTTAGGGCCAGATCCTGAGATAGCAAAAGAAAAATTTGGCGAGCTAAATGACTTTTATGTTCAAGCCTGTCAGGCCTGCGAGAATGATGATATTGAGCTTTATGAAGAAATGCGTTCAGAGCAAGGGCGTAAATTACTTGAATTTAAACTGACTCAACCTATTATTTTAGAGATTGGTGCACAGATGCATCGTATTATCGATCGTATTCGCGGGCATGAGCGCCAGATTATGAAGTTCTGTGTGCAAAAAGCAGCGATGCCACGTAAAGACTTTATTACGACTTTCCCACAGAATGAAGTGAATCTTGACTGGTTAGATGATTACATCAAAGAAAACCCTGATTATGAAGAGGCAATCGCTCCCTTTAGAGATGATATATTCTTCAATCAAAATCAGCTTATCAAATTACAAAAAGAAACACGTTTATCGATTACACAAATCAAAGAGATTAATCGTACGGTTTCAGTCGGTGAAGCAAAAGCACGCCGTGCGAAGAAAGAAATGGTTGAAGCCAACTTACGCTTGGTAATTTCGATAGCAAAGAAATACACAAACCGTGGTCTACAATTCTTGGACTTGATTCAAGAAGGTAATATCGGCTTGATGAAAGCAGTAGATAAGTTTGAATACCGTCGTGGTTACAAATTCTCGACCTACGCAACATGGTGGATTCGACAGGCAATTACTCGTTCAATAGCTGACCAAGCGCGCACAATTCGTATACCCGTTCATATGATTGAAACAATCAATAAACTCAACCGTATCTCGCGTAAACTGTTACAAGAAAAAGGTAGAGAAGGTACACCAGAAGAACTCGCCATCGAAATGGAAATGCCAGAAGACAAGGTTCGCAAAGTAATGAAAATTGCTAAAGAGCCTATCTCAATGGAAACACCAATCGGAGATGATGAAGATTCATCTTTAGGTGATTTCATCGAAGACGGCAACGTACAATCGCCAGTCGACTCAGCAACTTCAACAGGTTTAGGTGAAAGCACACGCGATGTATTAGGTAGCCTGACACCACGTGAAGCGAAAGTATTAAGAATGCGCTTTGGCATCGATATGAACACAGATCACACCTTGGAAGAAGTCGGCAAACAGTTCGACGTAACGCGTGAAAGAATCAGGCAAATTGAAGCAAAAGCATTAAGAAAATTGCGTCATCCGAGCCGATCAGATATGCTACGCAGCTTCTTGGAATTAGATAAAGATGCAGGTGCATCTTAGTATTATTCTCAATCTAGTTTCGAGTTAACTTTTATTGTTTATGGTTGTTACTCTTATTAAAGAGTCATCTATCAATAACAACAAAAAGGGCCTGTAGCTCAGTTGGTTAGAGCAGTAGACTCATAATCTATTGGTCGAAGGTTCGAGTCCTTCCAGGCCCACCATATGTAAAGCCCTATAATCAGTATCTTACAGTGATTATAGGGCTTTTTTTATGTCTGGATTGAGCGAGGTTCTGTAAAAAGGTACAATAAAGGTACACTCACGAGATTCAGAGGGTACATTTATGGCTACAATTGTTAAGACTCCAGCAGGTAATTGGAAAGCCCTTATTCGTATAAAAGGGTATCCTCCTTCTTCACAAACTTTTCGAGTTAAGAGGGATGCAACTAATTGGGCAAGAACCACGGAAGATGAAATTGTTCGTGGTATTTATATTCCTAGAAATAACTCTGAAAAGACCACTATTACTAATGCATTGGGTCGCTATCTTAAAGAAGTTACGCCAACAAAAAAACCTACGACTCAAAAACTCGAAGCTAATAAAGCTAAGGTAATCCGTAAGCATCTTGGTAGTTATACATTAGCGTCTTTAAATGCAGAAAAAATTACAAAATTTCGTGATCAACGCCTTTCTTTAGGGTTGAGTTCGACTACAGTTCGATTAGAGTTAGCTTTGCTTAGTCACTTATACACAATTGCTATTAAAGAGTGGGGTATGGGCTTACAAGCTAACCCTGTATTAAATGTGAGAAAGCCCAAACAATCAAAAGGTCGTGATCGTCGATTAGAAGGCAATGAAGAACAAGAACTTTTAGCTACTTGTGAAGCATATAGTAATCCTATGCTTGCATGGATAGTAAAGTTAGCCTTATATACGGGGATGCGTCATAGTGAAATTGTTAATCTTAAGCATAGTAGTGTAAATCTGGACAAGAGAACTCTATTTTTATCGGATACTAAAAATGGTGAATCTCGAACAGTTCCCCTTTCAAATAAGGCAATAGGAGTTATCAGGGAAGTTCTTAATCACCCTATACGCCCAATAGATACTAATCTTTTGTTTTTTGGTGAGCCTGGTCGTGATGGCTTGCGCCGACCTTATGTGACAAGCAAGATATGGACTGAAGCAAGAAAAAAAGCTGGTATAGAAGGGCTTCGATTCCATGATCTACGCCATGAAGCCACTAGCCGTTTTGTTGAAGCAGGCCTTTCAGACTTGGAAGTTTCTTCCATAACAGGGCATAAAAGCATGCAGATGCTAAAACGTTATACACACCTTAGAACTGAAAATCTTTCTGATAAAATTGCTGATATTTAATTAATAAGGGGAAGGACTTAGAGGATTTCTTCGAGAGCTGGAATAATGAATAACTTCACGTGACCCAGCCTTAGCAGCAGCAAAAGGTGTTAGTATTTTATTAATAGCCTCACTTTTATTGAAGCCAGCTCTTTCAAATAGTTTGTAGTAATAATTTCTCATGTCATCTAGTAAGCTAAAAGTAGTTTGGGTAATGTCGGATACTTTATTTATAGAATCTACATTTTTAGCATGGTAATCTCTATAGAACTGAGAAAGTTCTTTTTCAGTTGAATATTCTTGTAGGATCACACCGAAGGTTTCTGCAAGTGTATTTAACGGTTGATTCACTTTATTTAAGCTAGGTAGGTCATCATATTTTGGATTGATGCGACGCCTTTTCTCTATTTCCTTAGCCTTTTTTGATGAGAAGTAATCAGTGTAAAATGATGATGTTACATAGGTAGATAAACTGGAAATTATTTTAATATTCTTATCATTTATCATAAAAGAGCGCTCATCTTTTAAAATAAAGTCTATACAATTTAATGCTGTAAGGAAATCTAACAGCAAATCATTTTTATAATTAGACTCGTTATCGGTATTTGTGCAAAGCAAGCAAAACATATATGGAATTATTGAGCCAAAATAATACCTTTGGTAAATACCAGCAATAAATTTTGGTATATCAATCCCAGCGTATGATGCGGCTCCAATAGTTAGGTCATATTGTTCATGCTGTCTAGAGTCTGTGATTCTACTGTGAGTATTGGAATAGCGGTAACCTGCTCGTGAGCTTGGGCCTGATATAGACAGGTATGCACATCCATCTTCACTTATTTTTGGCGCCCAATCCTCAGTAATTCTTCCTAAAGACTCAATGGCCTCATTTTGAGCATACTGCTTTTTAATAGTTTTGAAATCAATACTACTTAAATATAATTGGAAACGATTTGTAAATTTTGATCGTCCAAACCATTTATTGGCTAGACCATTAAATGCCTTATCTATTTCTATTTGTTTTTTAGGCTCGGGTAAAGACAGTCCACGCCACCAACGGCTGAATCTACCACTGCAAATAAAATCATCAGCATCAGTAGAATTCATAATGATATTCAATGCAGAAAGTACTTTTTCATACTCTTGAGTGTCCCCCAATACAAACTCTCTTTTTAGTAAAATTGATTTCAATTCACGTGAAAATCCTTTTGCCCTAATGGATTTTGTGAATAAAAAGTCATTACCTTTGTATTTTGCAATTTCATACATCATTGAAAAATAACAATGTTCTGCTTTCGTGTCAATTTATCGAACCAAACCTACTTTGTAATTCAATTAGCGTTAAAGAAGAATAGCCATCGTTAATACTAAGTAATGAAGATTAAACAATGGCAACTACTTTAAATTATTTGTTAGAAAAATATGGCCCTTTGATGACTTTAGAGGCTTTGGCAAAAACACTTGACCGTTCACCTCAAGGGTTGCGTGTTTCATTGAATTCAAAGTCTGAAATATCGAATAAAATTAATGGATGTAGAAGTAATAACATAGGCAGAAGGATGTATTTTAAAACGGAGGCTATAGCTAACATTATTGACGGGTTAGCATAGTAATGTGTGCCAATGCATTCTCAATAAAGGGGCGATTAATTAATGTAGGTATCTTAACTACTCAGCTTTTACAGAGTAGTAAATTTTGAAAAAAAAGAAGTCGCTGCTTCTTCCTGAGCGACACCCTACAAGAGATTTTTTCACTTGCGATATTCTCGATCCTTCATTCAAGGATGATCTTGCTAGTATGGAACATCCTATATTTTCCTTAGCGACAAAACCAGATGTAAGTGTCAGGCTGTATAAGCACAATGGAAATGAACTTGAAGTTATACCTAGTATTTTGGGGGTGGCAACAATATGGGATAAGGATATTTTAATTTACTGTATAAGCCAAATTGTAGAAGGACATAACAGAGGGCGTACAGATATATCTAAAACAGTCAGAATGACGGTTTATGACTACCTTAGAACCACTAATAAGTCTACTGCTGGTTCAATCTATGAGCGCTTGCCAGCATCTCTTGACCGTTTGGCTGGTACACGGGTTAAAACGAATATCAAAACTAACGGAGAAAGAATAAAGGAGGGATTTGGATTAATTGATAAATGGAAAGTCGTTGAAAAATCCTCATCCGATGAAAAGATGACCGCTATTGAAATCACACTATCAGATTGGCTTTACAATGCGGCAAAAGGGAACGATGTATTAACGCTTGATCGAGACTATTTTCGCCTTCGTAAAGGGCTAGAGCGTAGAATATATGAGCTTGCAAGAAAACACTGTGGAAATCAAAAAAAGTGGAAAATTAGACTTAAGCTGTTGCACAAAAAATCAGGTTCAAAGTCTACGATAAAAGAATTTAGAAGAAATATCAAAGAAATAATTAGCTGTAACCATTTGCCAGGTTATAGAGTTTACTTTATCAATGACCGTGATTTAGTCGTGTTTTACAGTAGAAATGGAAATGATGAGTTAATTAAAGATGTAATTCAAGGCGCTCTATTTTAGGATTTAACCTACTCTCTGCTTTATGTTCTGTAAGGCATTAATATACGGTCAATATTTAACTTTTCTGGTGTGGGTATCAAGACTTTTCTCTTATCATCTTTTTGTGAAAGTATCGTACTATCACCCACCTAACCCTGTGGATTCTATCGTACTATCACCCACCATAGGTATGAAAGTACCATCGTACTATCACCCACTAAAACTTGTTTAAGTTATTGATATTGATGTTCTTTTGAAAGTGTAACTCGCGCGTGCGTGCGCGCGTTTAACTTAAACATATTATTAACAATAATAGGGTTTGTGTAAGACACCAAAGATGCTTATTGGAGGCGCTATCCTTAAAAGGAGGGGGGTAATCTGCTTGTTGAGCAGGTGCTGTATAATAAACAAAATTTCATTTTTAAGGTGATGTTAATGGATAAGTATAATTCTGATTTTTGGGTTCAGTTTTCACCAATCCTTTTTCTTGTTTTTTTAGGCTTACTAATTCTTTGGATTAAGTGGCCTGAAGAGAAAGCTAGAATGAAACAGTGCAGAGAAGCCAGAGAGAAACGAGAAAAAAATAAAGGCAGTGCTACTGATCTGGCGATAGTTACTATGCCTATCTGGATGGATAGTGAAGCTATTTCAGACTCAAAGATAAGCAATAGCGGTTCTGATATTGAGAGTTCATCATCATCAAGAGATTGGGATTTTTTTCTTTAAAGTTAGATTGGTTAAAAATTTATAACTTACATTAGTGAATGAACTGCAATGATTCATTGGGTTTAATTCATTAAACCCTTGCTAACTCTTAGTTTTTTGAACGAGGGAGTCAAGTTGAATCGTGTTGTTCTATTCTGCTTGACTCCCTCGTTCAAAATACTGTTTTTTTTGCCTTCGGCGAGGTTACAGGAAGAACGGCATCTTATGCTCCGTCTCTTTCTATTTTGTAAAAATGAAAGTGACGGAGCACGAAATCAACTGATACCAGCTTTGGGATATAGGGTTTAGAGTAGCCTAACTTGTGCAAGTGTCTTTTTAACGGTAGTATGAATACATAAAATGTTTTACTGTTCATTAAAAACAGATGTTTTCTTACAAAGTGTTTAAGCGAGAAAAAGGTTCTAACCTGACACTAAATTGCTACAAAATATGCTTGAAAGAGCAAAACTGTCACATCAATAATTCTTAAGAATTAAAATTTATTTACTGCAGTAATTGCGGTACTAAGCCCTTTTACAAAAAATATTTGCTGATAAGTGGTACAGAGACTAATTCGACCACTGCGCCAGCAGTCCGAATTTATAGTCTCGTGTGCTTTTTTTATTAATCGCGCGGGAGGAAAAATATAGCGCAAAAACAACGAAAGAGTTAGTCCAAGCCTTAAGAGAACTTATACGATTTTTTAAGGGATCATTGCAAAAAATATATTCAGCTATGGCTCAATATATTTGGCAATTTAATTACATTAAACAGTATTTAATGCCGTGCATTTTTTATGAATGCCAATGGGAGAACTATAATTTTTGAGGTTAGCTTATGTCACATCGCACAGATTATCAGCTTAAAATGATACTAAAATACAATAAGGATGGTAGTCAAAATACTTGTGAAACTCGACACCAAAATTTGACAAGATTCATTAAGCACATGCAAGAAAAACGAGGTTATTCTAATCATTGGGATTTGCATAAACTTGGAAAAAAAGAAATACATCGCTATGTCCATGATCTCAAAAATAGAGGTTTAGCACATCGTACTATCGAAAATAACTTAAAAGATATTCGTTGGTTATCAACCAAGGTTAATCGGGAGAATTTTATGCCATCAAATCGTGATTGTGGACTTAAAAAGCGTTCGTTCAGCAATGTTAATAAGGCTATTCGCCTGAATACTTCGCATTTGTCTAGTATGAATGAACGGATGCAGCTTATTAATAGGTTAAAAGCAGAATTTGGATTAAGAGAGAAAGAAGCTCTTAAATTTGGTCATTCACTTGCAACGGCACAAGAGGGAAAGGTTTTTCTCAAAGATACCTGGTGTAAGAATGGTCGTCCTCGTACTATCGAAATCGTAAATGATAGACAGAAGCTGCTTTTGGTAGAGGTGGGGGAATTTCAAAAAGAACATGGAGATTACTCGATGATTCCTCATGATTTGAAGTTCGATACTTACCGTAATTATGTTCAATCTAATAGTAAAGAGTTGGATATTAGAGGGCATTCATTTCGCCATCAGTGGGCGCAAGATCGATTTAAGCAGCTGAGTGGGCTGGATTGCCCTATTGCTGGAGGCTCTAGTTATACAAATTTAAGTGCTGCAGAGCAATCTCAATGGGACAATGCTTCAGCTATAGTAAATCAAGAGTTGGGGCATGGTAAAGGCAGGATGGATATAACGGCGACTTATATAGGTGTGGGATGAAATAGCTACTGTTCGTCGTTTGGTTTGCTACCCTTGTCTAAAGAAATTACAGTATAAATCAATACTCCTAAAGGAATTGCAGCGATAACAATCTTTATTATTATTTCTAATCCAGGGTCTAAGCTCATTACAGTTCCTCTAGTTTATTTATTATTGCTACTATCATACGTTGATGTATTTTTTCCGACAGATGGAAATGATAATACCAGTTTTTAAGATTCTTGCTTTAGGTTTTCCTCTGTCCAGTAGTAAAGATTTTCCCTGCTATTGGGTATGAGAGTACCTAGAAGCGGGTTTATCTCTGGGTCGTACATGCTTAAAGAGTCTGAATTAAAGCTGTCAGCGATACTTTTAAGCTCCTCTAATAGTTTTTCACAGGTTTGTTTGTTAGCAAAAGAATGTGTGCTTAGTTGTAAAATAAGGTCTTGTCCAATAGAGAGTTTTGCCGATGCATTGAGTGTTGAGTTGGAATTTAGAAGAATATTCTCCAGCACGCCATGTAGTGTCTGCTGTGTTCTCGTTAGGCAACATTTATAGCCTTTTTGCCATTCTGGTGATAGAAGAAGCTCTTTAGGGTGATTTTCAGTAGATAATTTCACAGTATCTATAATTTCCATCATATCTCTATCATTTAGCTTTTCTGCATAAAGCATGGAGAGGTAGGTACTCCTTTTTTCTTCGGTATCAAGTTCAGCAGCAATTTCAAATTTGTTTGGTTTTTTATAGCTCAATTGTTTTCCTCATTATTAGTATTCCAAGGATGCAATGTATGCTCTAGATCATTTGAATATAAATCGGCTTCAGAGTATCCGCTTCCTCCACTATCTTTTGAAAATCCATCCGAGCTATAAGATTCTTCCTTGTGTTCACCAAGCATATCAAAGATTAGTAAAGCGAAAAAAACAGTTGTTTTCCAAGTAGCTTTAAAAAGTAATTTCCCTAGCTTATATACCACTTTCATAAAACAAAAGAATGTACGTTTCTTAACCATAGTATAGCTCCTCGATCTCTATACTAAGGATTCCTTAGTATCTAGGCAAGTAAAAACCTAAGATTCTCTTAGTCTCATATATTGAGGCATTAACGTGAGCACTAAGGATAAAGAAAACTCCCCCATCGGAAGAAGGTTAAAATCTGCACGGATAGTAAAAGGAATATCCCAAAAACAACTGGGTATTCTGGCGGGTATTGATGAGTTCTCTGCAAGTCCTAGAATTAATCAGTATGAGAGGGGTAAACACGTCCCTGATTTTGCAACCTCAAAGCGTCTTGCCAAAGCGTTATCAATTCCTGTTACATATTTATATGCAGATGATGATGAGCTGGCTGATCTAATTAAGTTATTTTCTTCGTCGCAAGAAAATGTAAAAAATAAAATACGATCTCTGTTAAAACAAGCTTGATGTATCTCTACCACTACAAGTATTATTGATTATTGGCGATAACGCAAAAATAAATTGACATGGATGTATGCTTTATTTTATAATAATTGCATGATTGACGATAAGCATAAAAAATTAATTGATATTTCCTCTATTTTGCCAGGGCATCCTATTCGGGGTGTAATAACTGAAAAGGAAGAAGCGGGTGTCTTTGTTGTTCAGTTGAAAGATGCATCTCCAAATAGGGGGGTCGATTGGTCTTCATGTATTGAGATAGAGTTAACTGGAAAGAGAAAGCCAGACTGGGTAGAGGCTGGAGATATTCTATTTTCATCAAGAGGGCGCAATAATCACGCTGTTCTTGTTGATAGTCCGCCAGAAGCAAAGAAGATAGTTGCCGCACCTCATTTTTTTATCATTCGTGATTTGAATAGCAATGTACTGCCAGCATACCTAACTTGGCTACTAAATCAGCCTCCATGTCAGCGACATTTCAAAAGAGAAGCGGAAGGCTCACACACCAAAAATATTAGACGCGGTGTGATTGAAGATGCTCCCGTGGTGATTCCATCTCTCCAAAAGCAAAAAAATATCATCAATCTTGCTGAAGCTCAAAAGCAACAACAATTTATTCTTAAACAACTCATTCATAATGGCGAAAGAACCATGAACGCTATTGCTAATGATTTGTTTGTATCAGATACCCAATAAGCAGATAACAGAGAAGAACTGAAATGACCGATACCATCAACCAAGAAACCATTAATAAAGCCCTGTGGGATGCTTGCGATACCTTTAGAGGAACTATTAGCTCTGATACTTACAAAGACTTTATTCTTACCATGTTGTTCCTTAAATACATCAGTGATGTATGGCAAGATCATTATGATAAATACCAAGAAGAGTACGGTGATGAGCCAGAGTTGATCGTTGAAATGATGAAGAATGAGCGTTTTGTCATTCCTGAAATTATCATTAAAAATGATAAAGGCATAGAAATAGACCGTTTTATGGCGACTTTTTACAGCCTGTATGAACGTCGTCACGAACCTGGTAATGGTGAGCGTATTGATATTTGTCTGCATGAGATTGAAGAAGCCAACGGCACAAAGCTACGTGATGGTAATAAAAGTGTATTTCAGGATATATCATTCAATACCGATAAGCTGGGTGAAGAAAAAGATAAAAATATCATACTGCGCTACCTCTTAGAAGACTTTGCAAAAGATGATCTAAACCTGAAACCTTCGCGCGTAGGTACATTAGATATTATTGGCAATGCCTATGAATACTTGATTAGCAAATTTGCATCAGGTGGTGGAAAGCAAGCAGGTGAGTTCTATACGCCTCCTGCGGTATCCGATTTGATAGCAGAATTAGTAGAACCCGAAGAAGGGATGGAAGTTTGTGACCCTGCTTGTGGTTCTGGCTCTCTGTTAATGAAGGTTGGGCGCAAAGTCCGTGAGAACACGGGCAGTAAAAAATACGCATTGTATGGGCAAGAAGCGATAGGCTCAACGTGGTCACTGGCTAAAATGAATATGTTCTTGCACGGTGAAGATAACCATAAAATTGAATGGGGCGACACCATTCGCAACCCCAAGCTATTAGATAAGAACGGAAATTTAAAACTGTTTGATATAGTCGTCGCCAATCCACCGTTCTCACTAGATAAATGGGGGCACGAAGGCGCGGCAGATGATAAGTTTGACCGATTTCGTCGTGGCGTACCACCCAGAACCAAAGGTGACTATGCCTTTATTTTACACATGATAGAAACCTTAAAACCAAAGGTAGGCAGAATGGGCGTAGTTGTACCACATGGCGTATTATTCAGAGGCGCGGCAGAAGGTAAAATTCGTACTAAACTGATTGAAGAGAACCTGCTGGATGCGGTGATTGGCTTACCTGAAAAACTTTTTTATGGCACGGGCATACCCGCCGCAGTTTTAATTTTTAAAAAGCATAAGGGTAATGAGAAGGTTTTATTTATTGATGCCAGCCGAGAGTTTAAAGCAGGTAAAAATCAGAACCTATTAACACCAGAGAATATTGACAAAATAATAGCTACCTACCAAAGCCGTGAAACGGTGGATAAATACAGTTATCTAGCCACTTTTGATGAAATTAAAGAAAATGACTTTAACCTCAATATCCCGCGTTACGTCGATACCTTTGAAGAGGAAGAAGAAATTGATTTAGTTGTGGTGCGTCAAGAACGTGAAGCACTTAAAAGCAAGCTGACTGAGCTTGAGATTGAGATGGATGTGTATTTGAAGGAGCTGGGTTATGCTTCCTGATGGGTGGGGAAATTCTACATTTGAAGAGCATATTGATTTATTGAGTGGTTTTGCATTTAAAAGCGCTTATTATTCAGACTCAGAGAATGATATTAGATTACTTCGTGGTGATAATATTAAACCAGGAAGTTTGAGATGGAGAGATGCAAAAAAATGGCGACTTGAAGATGCTCAAAACCTTGAACGATATTATTTAGATGAAGGGGATTTAATAATAGCTATGGATCGCACATGGGTTTCTGCTGGTTTGAAAGTTGCTGAGGTAAAAGCATCAGATTTACCTTGCCTTCTGGTTCAACGAGTTTCACGAGTTCGTGCAAAAAATACATTAATTCAAAATTTGTTACACCAACACTTTTCAAGTCATCGTTTCGAACAATATGTAAAATCTGTTCAAACAGAAACTGCTGTTCCTCATATCAGTGCCAAGCAAATAAAAGAATTTTCTGTTTTAATTCCACCACTTCCAGAACAAAAGAAAATCGCCAAAATCCTCTCCACATGGGATCAGTCAATCACCACCACCGAACAACTGATAGCTAATAGCCAACAGCAGAAAAAAGCCCTCATGCAACAGTTACTTACAGGTAAGAAACGCTTGGCGGGGTTTAGTGGGGAGTGGGAGGAAGCAAAGTTAGATAGTTTATTTACATTTTTAAGAGGGAAAGGATTGTCAAAAACAGCTATAGAGAAAGGTGGTGAAAATAGCTGTATTTTATATGGAGAGCTTTATACGAAATACTCTGAAGTGATAGAGAGAGTATTAAGTAGCACCGATTCAAATGATGGTGTTGAGTCCGTTAGTGGAGATATTCTGTTACCTTCATCAACTACTACAACTGGTATAGATTTAGCCAATGCGGTAGCACTTTTAGAAGATGATATTTTGCTAGGTGGGGATATTATTATCATGCGACCAGATCGTGAAAAGGTTAGTTCTGAATTTTTCTCTCATTTGTTAACTCATATTAAGAAATATAAAATAGCTTCACTTGCTCAAGGCATAACAATAATTCACTTGTATGGTAAAGACTTAAAGCCACTAGAGGTTAGTTTTCCTACTTTGAAGGAACAACAAAAAACAGCTCAAGTCCTATCCAGCGCAGATCAAGAAATAGAAACTCTGCAACAAAAACTCAACTTCCTTAAAGAAGAGAAAAAAGCCCTTATGCAACAGCTTTTAACGGGTAAACGACGGGTAAAACTAGATGACTAATAAAAGCTTTAACATTCTAAGTATTGATGGCGGTGGGATTAGGGGTATTTTCCCAGCTCATTTACTTGCGTGCATGAACGAAAGATTGGGTATTAATATACTCGATTCTTTCGATATGGTTACAGGCACTAGCACAGGGGCGATTGTTGCAGCTGGCGTGGTTAGTAATGTTGATGCTAATGACTTAGTTAACTTATTTAAAGAAAAAGGCTCTGAAATATTTAAGAGAAAGTGCTCTTTTTTACCAAAAGGTTATCAGCCAGGGTTTGGTTCTATATATGATAATAAAGTCTTAGCTAAGACTTTGACTGATATTTTGGGTGAAGTGACTCTTGGTGAGATTACTAAACCGTTGCTATTGCCTGCTACGGATATTGGATATGGAGGAGTGCATGTATTTAAGTCATCGTACTCCAAAGACTTTACTAGGGATAAAGAAGTGAGGTTGGTTGATGCAGTTTTAGCGTCATGTGCTGCCCCAACTTTTTTTAACCCTGTAAAGGTTCAGCAATATCTTTTAGCTGACGGTGGTCTTTGGGCTAATAATCCATCTTTAGCTGCCGTAATTGATGCTAATCGTAGGTTAGAAATTCCAATTGAAAGGGTGAAAATTTTATCCCTAGGTACAGGACACTCAAGAAAAGCGTATGGCATGGAGTTAGATAAGAATTGGGGGCTGTTAAATGGCTGGAAAGGTAAAGAGTTCATTGAATTTATGATGTCACTTCAGGCTCAATCAACTGCCAATTATTTACAATTATTGTTAAAGCCAGAACAGGTATTACGAATAGATTTTGAGTCTGATAATCCCTTGCCCCTAGATGATGTGACGCAAGTAGATGAATTAATATCAAGAGCGGATCGAGAGTTTACTCATGAAAGTTCAAGAATTAAAGATTTTATAGAGAGGACTTCATCATGAGTAATGATAATATTTTGATGTATATGGTTGAGAATATAGAGCTTCCAGACTCGGCTTATGAAAAAGCTATAAAACGTTATGAAAGTTTAGGTAAATGGTTTGGCCGAGATGACTCACAGTGCTGTAATAATAATGTTCAGGTCTTTGCACAGGGATCATTTCGCTTAGGTACTGCTATAAAGCCTTTATCAGAAGATGAAGAATATGATTTAGATTTGGCTTGTAATTTACGTTCTGGAATTACTACAAATTCAGCTACTCAAAAAAGCTTGAAAGACCTTATAGGGTATGAACTTGAATTATATAGAATAAATAAAGGTATAGAAAAAAAACTTGATGAGAAACATAGATGTTGGCGCTTAGAGTACGCTGATAAATTAAGTTTTCACATGGATATTGTCCCATGTATTCCAGAGTCGTCAACTGTTCGTGAAAGGTTGTTTGAATCAATTCAGGAGGCTAGCCTTGAAAGTATAGATATGGCTTTAGCGAGGGATGTTTCATCGCTTGCTGTAGCAATCACAGATGATCGTTGTGGGCAAATAGAGCAACGATGTGGTGAATACACTCAGATAGTTAATAATTGGCTAATTAGTAATCCTGAAGGCTATGCGCAATGGTTTGATTCTCGTATGAGAGTTGGTGTGTTAAATGAAGAGTTAAAGTATGTTACTGAAGATTCTCAAGTAGATGATATACCACTTCACGGACGAAAGACTCCTTTGCAAAGAGCTATTCAACTACTAAAAAGACACAGGGATGTAATGTTCGCAGATACACCGAGTATTCCCGATAATACGGATAGAAAACCTATCTCAGTAATTATTACTACTGTAGCGGCAGAGTCTTATCAGGGTGATGACTCAATAGGTGTTGTATTAAACAATGCACTTGAGAAAATGAAAGAGTTTGCATCATCAGGAAGTTATATTTTACCAAACCCTGTAAATCCTGAAGAAAACTTTGCTGATCGTTGGTCAATGGATAGATATTCTCATTTAAATTTAAGGGATAACTATGTTTCATGGGTTGATGCTGCAATAAGAGATTTCTCTGATATGCGTAGCATTGATGATGCAGAATTACTTATGGAATCTGTCAGTCAAAATATGTCATTGACCGTATCACAGAATAATATGAGAGATGTTCTGGGGAAAAGTTCTGCAGTTACAAGTAGTTCAAGCGTTGTGCCTATAGAAACAGCTTGGAAAAATACAGAAGAGTTTATTGAGCATAAATACCCTATAAGTATTGAATATAATATTAGGATTGATTGTGAGGTATCACAGCATGGGTTTATGCCAAAAGCTCTTAGAGAAATGCTTGCTAAGCATATTCCACTGATGCCTGATAAAAAGCTCCTTTTTAAGGTTCAATCAACAAATGTTCCTAGACCTTATAGTATTGAGTGGAAAGTTTTAAATAGAGGTGAAGTTGCTCAAAAAAGAAATTGTATCCGTGGTCAAATTGCTCCTGATAGGGGGCATGGTGAGCGAAAAGAATCAACTAACTTTAAAGGTGAGCATGTTGTAGATTGCTACATAATTAAAAATGGTATTGTTGTAGCTAGAGATCAGATAAATGTCCCAATTCGGTCTTAAAATGAAACTATATATAAAGCCCACCCCCCCTGTTTTTAGTGGTTTTGTACGTTTGCTTAGGTTCTATGAGGGTGTTAATAACAGGCTGTTAATCAGATTCTGGTTGAAATCAGTAAAATGAGTGTATATTATATATACATAAACCTCCCTTCGTCATGTCATTCAGTTGGCTTGCGCTTAGGGCGAGAAAACCGTCTCCTTGACGGTTTTCTCATTTCTACACTACCTGAAAATGTTGGTGTGGCGTAATGAAGACGATTTGTTACGTTGATGGTTTTAATCTATTTTATGGTTGTTTAAAGCACAGTCAGGATAAATGGTTAGACCTTTTCCATCTAATCAATAATCAAATTCTTCATACTCAATCCCCTCAATCTGATCTTATAATGATTAAGTATTTCACTGCGAATATTAGAGCTAAATTAGCTTCTCATGGTGATATGGCTGAAAAATCTCAGCGTGATTATCACCGAGCTTTAGAGCGGCTATATCCTGACAAAATAGAGATTATTAAAGGTTATTACTCTAACCCAAAGAAAGAATGGATGCTTGAATACGTTAAACCCCCTAACAAAAAAAGCCGTATTCCTGTTTGGCGTATGGAAGAGAAACAAACAGATGTAAATATTGCGATTGAAGCTTATCGTGATGCAGCTAAAGGTAATGCTGAACATCAGGTTTTTGTGTCTAATGATTCTGATTTAGAACCAGCTTTAAAAGCTATTAGGGAGGACTTCTCTAATATTCAAGTAGGTTTGATTATGCCTGTTAGGTATAACCGTGATGGAAATAAAGCTAAATCTCCCTTGAATAAAAGATTGAGCAAACAAGCTCATTGGTCTCGTCGGTATATCAGTGATGAAGAGCTTTCAATAGCACAGTTGCCTACTAAAATTCCTACAAATAAAAAACCGATAATAAAACCTGAGTATTGGTAATGAATAAAAATACGCCCAAATTTCAAGAAGAATACAGTTCCAAGCTTCCTGCATTAGCCTTGCTTAGTAGTTTAGGCTGGACATTCTTATCGCCTGAACACGCTTTGCAAGCTCGATCAAACAAAACCACTGAAGTAGTCTTGCGCGATGTGTTACACAAACAGCTACAAAAACGTCGTTTTATTTATGCAGGTAAATCACACCCACTGTCTGCAGCAGCTATCGACAATATTATCATGACAGTGTGTAGCCCAGCCTTAAATGAGGGTTTGGGTGTTGCCAACGAGAAGCTTTATAACCATTTACTTTATGGTATCTCGGTGACTGAGTTTGTGGATGGAAAAAAAGCTAACCCGACGATTGCACTAGTTGATTGGCAGGATACGTCTAACAATAGCTTTTTGTTTACCGAAGAATTTACGGTTACGCGTAGTAATGGCGTAGAAGCACGTCGCCCCGATATTGTGTGTTTTGTAAATGGTATTCCCTTGGTGGTGATTGAGGCCAAACGGCCTGATGGTCATGCAAATAAAGGGCCGACGGTTGGAGAAGGCATATCACAGAGTTTGCGTAACCAGCGTGTTGATGAAATCCCTAGTTTATTCGTTTATAGCCAGTTGTTGTTATCCATTAGTGGCACAGATGGTCGTTACGGTACACAGGGTACGCCTGCTAAGTTTTGGGCGACTTGGCGTGAAGAGGATCTGACCGATATTGAGCTTTATACAATTAAAAATAAAAAGCTGAATGATGAACAAAAGAATGCGTTATTTGATTATCGACCTGCTAAAGATCGTGAATGGTATGAGGCATTAATTTCTGCTGGTGAGTTAGCGGTAACCGAGCAAGATAAATTATTAATATGTTTGTTGTCACCAGATCGCTTATTGGATATGACACGATTGTTTACCTTTTTTGATAATAAGATCGGCAAGATTGTTGCTCGCTATCATCAAGTTTTTAGTATTAAACGGCTATTAGAGCGTATCAACACTAAAAACGATAAGGGAGGTCGAGAAGGTGGTGTAATTTGGCATACAACAGGTTCTGGTAAGTCTTTTACGATGGTTCTGCTGTCTAAGGCGCTGGTGTTGCATGAATCGCTAAAAAAGTGTCGTGTGGTGATTATTACGGATCGAGTGGATTTGGAAGGTCAACTCAGTAGCACGTTTAGTTCTAGTGGTGAGTTGGCAGGCAGTAAAGATAAAGAATCGGCAATGGCAACCTCTGGCAAGCGTTTGGCAGAGCAGATTGGTAGCGGCACAGAACGTATTGTTTTCTCCTTGATTCAAAAGTTTAACACGGCAACAAAGTTGCCAGAATGTCGCAATGAAAGCTCGGATATTATCGTGTTGATTGATGAAGGGCATCGTAGCCAAGGTGGTGAAGCACATACCCGAATGCGAATGGCTTTACCTAATGCATCATTTGTAGCCTTTACGGGTACACCTTTGCTGAAAGACGATAAAACGACCAATAAGTTTGGCTCGATTGTTCATGCTTATACGATGCAACGTGCGGTGGAAGATAGGACTGTTACACCACTGTTGTATGAAGAGCGCATTCCTGATCTGGATGTGAATGAACGTGCTATTGATAGCTGGTTTGATCGAATCACCGAAGGTTTAACCGACGAGCAACAATCAGATTTGAAACGAAAGTTTGCCAAAAAAGGACAAATCTATCAAGCAGAGGATCGCATCCATTTAATTGCTTTGGATATTGCGAATCACTTTGTTAAAAATATAGATGATGGCTTAAAAGGGCAGATAGCTTGTGATAGTAAACCAAGCGCTATTTTGTATAAAAAATATCTGGATGAGGCGGGTTTGTTTGAGTCTGCTGTCATCATGTCATCACCTGATACCCGTGAAGGCAATACCGCTGTTGATGAAGATAAGTCACCAGAAGTTACAAAATGGTGGAAAGAAAATGTGGGTTCGCAAGATGTGCAGACTTACACCAAAGCGTTAATTAGCCGTTTTGAAAAAGATGATGATCTTAAAATTCTAATCGTGGTGGATAAATTATTGACGGGCTTTGATGAGCCAAGAAACACAGTGTTATACATCGATAAGCCTTTAAAAGAACATAACTTGATTCAAGCCATTGCTCGTGTGAATCGTTTGCACCCTGATAAAAAGTTTGGTTACTTAATTGATTATCGAGGCATTCTTGCAGAGCTGGATACTACGATTGAAAAGTATCAAGACTTAGCTGCACGGACTCAAAACGGTTATGACATTAATGATATTGCAGGTTTGTATAATCAAATGAGTACCGAGTACAAGCGTTTGCCACGTTTGTATGACCAGGTTTGGGATATTTTTAAAGAGGCGAAAAATAAGAATGATATTGAGCAGTTACGCCAAGTTTTAGTGCCTAAAATGGAAGAACGCAACGGTGAAATGGTTGATACGCATTTAAAAGTACGTGATGACTTTTATGAAGCGTTGACCGAGTTTTCTAACTGCTTAAAAGTTGCATTACAATCAGCGACTTTTTTTGAAGATAAGAGTTTTTCAGAGGATGATAGGCAGCACTATAAAGAAATGGTTAAGCAGTTTTCAAGCCTTCGGCAATTAGCCAAGCAAGATGCGGGTGAAACCATTCAGTACGATGAGTATTCTGAACAAATAAAGAAGCTCATGGATAAGCACGTCGTTGGAGTGGGCGTAAGAGAACCTGCAGGTGTGTATGAAGTCGGTAAAATGGGGCAACAAAAGCCTGAAGAATGGAATGAAGATAAAACCCGTAATGAAACGGATATTATCAAAACCCGAATAACTAAAACAATAGAACAGAATTTATTGGATGACCCTTATGCGCAAGAGGCTTTCTCAAAGCTATTGCGTAAAGCTATCCAAGAGGCTGAAGAGTTGTTTGATCATCCGTTAAAGCAGTACATGATTTTCCATGAATTAGAAGAACAAGTGCAAGAGCGTAGTTTACCAGAGTTGCCTGATAGCTTTAATGGAAACTTTCATGCTCAAGCTTACTTTGGTGTTTTTAAAAAGACTTTTCCTGAATCTGTATTTGCCAGTAGCTCGGATGAAAAGTGGGTAGAGCTTGCCTTTAGTGTTGATAAATTAGTTGAAACATCGGTGGCAGAGAATTCGATTAGCCCACAAAATATTGAAGCAGATATTCGCCAGAAGTTATTACCGATTCTTTTTAAAGAGTGCAAAGCACTTGGTGCGGGAATGGATCAAGCGAAGTCTATTGTTGAGACTGTTATAAAAATCACTCGTGTTGGCACGGCTGGCTTATGAGTGTCGATATTGTCTATCCTGCTCGTGCTTTAAAGAAAAAGGGCACTCCAGATATTCAAAGTATTTTGTACGGTGATGAGCTTATCGAGTATGAGTTGAAAGAACGTAAGAGTGATATTAACCGTTTGTTGATTAAGGTACATCCTGATTGCCATGTGGTTGTGCTTGCACCCAAAAGCGCTTGTAATGATGACATACAAAAGGCTGTAAAGAGGCGTAGCCGTTGGATTTATACACAACTAAAACAGTTTAAATCACAGTTAGAGCATGTAACACCACGTAATTATATGGGTGGAGAAAGTCACTACTATCTAGGTAAGAAATATCTACTAAAAGTTATCTCTTCTGAAGATAAGCCCAAGATCAAGTTACTTAGAGGAAAGCTTGAAATTACGGTATCAGGTCAAAATAAACATCATCAAAATAATAAAGTGAAAATGCTAATAAACCACTGGTATAAGGTACGAGCTAGAGAGGTCTTCTCTCGTCGCTTAGATGCTGTTTTAGGCCAGGCGCTGTGGGTTTCTGAATGTCCTCCTATTCGATTGTTAGCGATGCAAAATCAATGGGGTAGTTGCTCACCCAATGGTCGATTAACCTTGAACACACATTTGGTAAAAGCGCCGAGAGAGTGTATTGATTATGTGATCCTACATGAGCTGTGCCATCTTGCCGAGCATAATCATAGCCCAAAGTTTTATCGTTTGATGAATGAGGTGATGCCTAATTGGGAAGAAGTAAAAGAACGGTTGGACGGGATGGCTGAGGTTTTGTTGAATGGAGGGTAGGGTGTAAGCAGATTTTACGCCTATAAAAAAGGTACAATAAAGGTACAGTGGTCAGTTTTTACAACTTTCGTTAAATTACGCTAAACTACTGATTATTAACTACTACCAGTTAAATTAGATTAATGTAGATTACGCTTAATTATCAATAACATACTGATTTAATTGGAGACTCATAATCTATTGGTCGAAGGTTCGAGTCCTTCCAGGCCCACCAATCCAAAGGCGATCATTATTTGATCGCCTTTTTTGTTTCTGATTTTCTTATCTATTAATCCGTCATGTAAAAGTGGGGGGGTGTGCTTCATCAATAGTGCAAGGATATAAGGTTTGTAGAAACTTATGTTACCAAAGTACACCTCCCCACGTTTACATGATGTCTTGGTTTTTCATATCAACTCTTCAATATCTTTATAATTATCAACAAAGCGATTTCGGGTTCCTTGAAGACTTTCGATAATATCATTGCGGCGCATTTCTTCTTTGCTGGGTTGGTCTACCTTATTCCAATAGGCGAGTGTTTCGGCTTGGCGTGTGAATATTTTTAAGTGGTAAGTCTCTGACATGTGAAACATGGCGCGTGCGATTTCGCCTTGGCTGGCGGGTGCAGGCTCAATAATGCGATTTTTATTATCTACTTTAAAATCATATGAGCCAATAGCACGCAATTCTCCTTTTATCGAACCGAAGCGATGGCTGCCTCGCAACATATTTAAGTCACGGCGACTAGGGTAGAGGTTATGCAAATCGGATTCAATATAATTGAATTTTTGTTGGCTGCGACGACAGTCACGGCGATCTTTACAATCGAACTTATTGACTACCCATGCCATGGGGAAGATGTGTTCAATATTGATCCAGTCGGGTTTATTGGGACCAAAAATCTGCTGGCTGTATAGCGTTTTACCGCCTGTAGCATAAAGCTCTCGCCAGAAAAGGCGGAGGGCTTTTTGATAACTGCTGATTTGTGTCTGGGCGTGGCTCATGGTGTTGATAGTAACACCATGAGCCAATTAATATATCATCAGAGCTAAATTCTTATTAGATGATAAATTTAGTATTTAGCGCTATCCGAATCGTAAACTAAACCTTTCTCGGCAGCTTGCGCTTTGATTGCTCCAAATATCTTAGCATCAAGAGAGTTTTTATCTGCGCCACTTTTTGCTACTTTCTTTTTCAAGAATCTATTACGCTTTTCAGATAATTGTTTAATATCTTTTTTCAGCGCTTCACGTTTTTTAGAGAGACCAAAGACATATTCTTTTTGTGCTTTTGGTTTCATGGTTTGCATTTCAGTTGGTAATTCATTTTTATCAATATCTTCTAAAGTCGTTTTACCGCTACTAATTGCGTCGACTAATTCACTTTCTCCTAAGAAATTATCTTTTCCACTGGCTGATGTGTTGTAGGTAGCGCGTCGAGCGAGTGATTTTAGGCTGGATTTATTATGAAGTTTTGTCGATGCCGCAACTTTTCGCTCTTGTCTTAACTTTGTTTTCTTGTTGCCGTAATACACACGAGTGTTATCCAACTCTTTTGATAAATCTGCCAGTTCTTGATCAAACGGTGTGGCGATAGCAACGGCATTGCCATCATCTTCTACTTGAAAGTAATTACCTTGCCCAAGAGTTGCGATTTGTTGCCAGTTCGTCTTGGTTTTATTGTTTTGACCACTTTGTATCGCGTTGATCACAATATCTTTCTTCAAGCCTTTTGCGATAGTAGTTGGATATTTCACGTCATCTTGGTAATCCATATGAGCAGGCGCATCACCAATCAAGAAGATTACTTTGTAAGTGTCTTTGTCTTGGCTCCACAGCATTTTGTGAACCGCATCATATAATGCCTTGTTAACACTTTCTGGGCCGTCGCCACCGCCATTTGCTTTAAAGTCCATTAGTGTTGAATACATGGAATCCAGATCGGTTGTAAGAGGCGTAGTTTTTGTAATGTAGGCATCACCTCGGTCACGGAAGGCAACTAAACCCATTTTAATTTCAGGTGCATTTTGTGCAGAAGCCATGGTGCTGGCTATTGACCATATCTTCTCTTTTGCGGCTTGGATTAAACCGCTCATGCTGCCTGTTGTATCTAATACAAAAACCACTTCAATTTTTGGATTTTGATTTGCGATTTTTTTAATGTCTAGAGCGGGCTGATTGCGTGGTGGAGTGCTGAGTTTTTTAATGTATGGTTTATTAGCAACTGCTGGAGGTTCTGCAAAAACGGGTTGTAAAGAACAAGCAGCTAAAATGCTCGGGATGAGCACTGCTGAGGTAATGGTAGTCGTAAGTAGTTTTTTTGCTAAGATTGAATTTTTCATAATGTATATCTCCTGTATTGGTTTTATTCATTTATATGAGTGCTGTGCTCATAGCTTGAAAACAGTTTAAAACTGGTTGTTAAAAACAAATAGACACGTTTGTGTAAAAAAGAATGGTACAAACTTTACATAAAATTTACATCAGCAAAGCGGACTCTTGTTAAACTGGAACAATGAAAGATAAAAACAAAAGCCGCATATTAATTGTTGAAGATGAAGAAGCCATCCGCACAGGATTGGTCGATGTATTCGTTTATCATGGTTATGACGTTGATTACGCCGACCACGGTGACGATGGTTTATCCAAGGCGCTTACAGGCGAGTTTGATTTAATTTTGCTGGATGTGATGTTGCCAGGCATGAATGGTTTTGATATTTGTAATAACATTCGTGAACAAAGCCGTGATCAAGCCATTATTATGCTCACCGCAAAAAGTAGCGATGAAGATATTATTGAAGGTTTAACACTTGGTGCAGATGATTATGTGGCCAAGCCGTTTTCAGTGGCTCAACTGGTATTGCGCGTAGAGGCCGTTTTGCGCCGTACCGCAAGCACACAAATGCAAAGCCAAAAAATAGAGCTGGGCGATGATGTGGTTATCGATTGTTTAAATCTATCTTGTGAACGAGCAGGTGAAAATTTGTCTTTTACTCGTAGAGAAATCGATATACTGCAATATTTACACATAAATAATGAGCGCCCAGTCTCTCGTGATGAGCTTCTAAATAAAGTTTGGGGTTATGCCAGCGATTTAGATTTAGAGACGCGCACCGTTGATATTCACATGGCTAAGCTACGCCGTAAAATTGAAACTAATCCAACTGTGCCTGAATATTTGATTACGGTGCGCGGTGCAGGCTATCGCCTCGTTAGCTAATTCTTGTTTACTCATCTGTAACTACTGTAACTAAAAGCATGCCAAAAAACACACTCACAGGTTTGGATAAGAAAAAACTACGGCGTTGGTTGCTGTTGTTTTTCTTTGCCTTGGCAATTCCTGCTGCGATTTTAATTCAACAATCCTATAGCCGACTAAAATGGGAAACCTTCCATCAGCACCAGTTAATGGCGGATGAGCTATCAAATCGTATTGATGCTGAGTTTTTACGTTTAATTAATATTGAAGAGCAACGCTCGTTTACCGATTATTCCTTTTTGAATATTGCAGGCAATATTACAAACCAAGCGAGTTTATTACAGCGTTCGCCCTTATCACAATTTCCATTGGAGTCCGAAATAGAAGGCTTGATTGGGTATTTTCAAGTTGATAGCGAGGGTCAGTTAATTACACCGCTACTTCCTGGGCTGTTATCTGAACCAGATAAGCTAGAGAACAATGCCAAACTCTACGGTATTGGAGGTAAAGAGTTTACAGCAAGGATATTATTGCAAAATCAGATTCAAAGTATCCTAAGCAAAAATAGTCTAGTAAAAAATACGCCACCATCTATTTCACTGCAAAAAGCAGACAGGAAAAAACTTAAAAGCAAAAAAAGAAACAAAAGCGAAGGTGAATCATTTTTAGGTGGGATTGTAGGGAGTCGTTCTTCAAAATCAATGGAGCAGGGTGCTAGTATGACTTCTGGCAGTGTTGATTCTGCACCAAGCTATAGTGCCAACGATACTAACAGCGTAATGCTGGAAGAAAAACTAGAAGAACCTAACGCACAAATGGGTTTTGATCAGTTAAAACATATAGCGCCAAAATTAGCACAGAAAGAAAATAATCTAGGGCGTATAGAAGATTTAAAACTGAAAAAAACGTATTCAAAAGAAATACAACTAGAGGCAAAGAGAGCACCTATAGAAAAGAAAAAAACAGCATCCGTGAGTAAGTTTAGTAGCCGTTCTAGGAAAGAGCAGAATAGATTGCCTGAAAGTGAATTGTCGATGATGATAGAGCAAGATTCAGTTAAAAGTATGAAGGGCGCGATGGATAAAGATATAGCCGATTTAACACTTAGCGATGATGAAGGTAGAAAGACAAAAAGTGCGGCATCAACAACGGTTACGTCAGAGGCTTTATCAGCACCGATCAAACAAGCCACATTAAAAATACGCACCTTCGAAAGTTCTATCGACCCTTTTGAGTTTAGCCAATTAGATAGCGGTCATTTTGTGCTTTTTCGTAATGTTTGGCTGAATAACAAGCGCACCATTCAAGGCTTGTTGATTGATCAAAAACCTTTTTTAGGAAGTATTATCAATAATGCTTTTCGTCAAACCTCATTATCACAAATGAGTGATTTATTGGTAAGTCATCAAGGCAATGTGCTTTCTGTATTTTCGGCAAATGCATCAAATACCTACCTTACAAAAAAGCATACAATGAGCGGAGAACTGTTGCATCAAACACGCTTGTCTGATCCGCTAGGTGAAATACAACTACTCTTTAGTATTCAAGAACTACCCGTAGGCGCTGGCGGTAAAATAATACTCTGGTTGAGTTTGCTCCTTGCCTCGGTGCTATGTGCGGGGCTGTATTTAATGTATCGCTTAGGCTTGGCTCAGATCAACCTCGCCAATCAGCAACAAGATTTTGTTTCCGCTGTAAGCCACGAACTTAAAACACCGTTAACCTCGATACGCATGTATTCAGAAATGTTACGCGAAGGCTGGGCAAACGATGAAAAGAAAAAAACCTACTACGACTTTATTTTTGATGAAAGTGAACGCTTATCAAGGTTGATTAATAACGTGCTTCACCTCGCACGCGTAACGCGCAATAAACAAACGGCAGAGTTGAAGGTTATCAGCGTGCCCGAATTAATAGATGGTGTACGATCAAAAGTATCCACCCAAATTAAACATGCGGGCTTTGAGTTTAATCTTATCTGTAATGAAGAGTCAAAAGACGTTGATTTAGAAGTAGATGCAGATTGGTTTATACAAATCATGATCAATCTTGTCGACAATGCTATTAAATTCTCGGCAAATGCAAAGCAGAAGAAGATTGATCTTAGCTGTGAATTACAGAAGAAAGACATAAAGTTTATAATAAGAGATTACGGCCCAGGCGTAGATAAAACGCAGATGAAGAAAATATTTGATCTCTTCTATCGAACCGAAAGCGAGTTAACCAGAGAAACGGTAGGAACAGGAATAGGGCTGGCACTGGTTCATCAAATGACGGTTAATATGGGTGGCAAAATTGATGTAGTGAACCGTGAACCTGGGGCTGAATTTCGGGTTGTGTTTCCTTTTCGCTAGCCTATTTATTAAGTGAAAGACGAAATACACCCCCCTAGTTTTACATGATGTAAACTAAGGGGTATCAATCGTTTGAGGGCGTTTCCTGAGCGGAGTCGAAGGGACTCAAGTGCCTAACTTAATTACTTTACCGAAATCACAAACTCATCAAGAAATAGATGTTGATCAGTTCGAGGCGCCCAACTAGGATCACCGCCGCCAAAAAAGACGGCAAACATAAAGCGGTCTATCAGAAGTTTATTGGTATTTCTAAAGCGCATATCATTTTTGTTTAAAACCAACTTTCCATCCAGCCATGACTTGATCATGCCGTTTCGTTTGCCGGGTACGTTAATTCTTACAGTGGTTTTAATCGTATGCCATTTTCCCAACTCTAGCTTTTTCATATCCCATTCCATGATCTCACCAAATTGGCGCGGTTGGTCAGGGTGGTAGACGTATTGGATCAGTTTGCCGTGGCGGTTCCACATCATGCGTACGCTCCAGCCGTCTTTGCCATTGGGTTTTCTGCCACCCGTGTTGGCTGTGCCGCCTGCAACACCGGGGAGTTTCCCTCCTTTTACAAAGTCAAAGCCTTTGGGTAATTTTAGTTGATAAGAGTAGGTGACTTGATGAAACTCGCCACCGAGTTTTGGTTTCCAGTTTATGCAGTGTTTGTTGTTGCGACAACTGTATGAGCCTTTAGGGAAATGCAAACGTAACGAGTGACCGCGAAAAGCTTGCGGTTTATCCACGACTGTCAGTAGCTCATTTCCCATATGCCATTTTGGACAATTCCAATCGCCACGTAAGCTGGCAGCTTTATAGGTTCCCAGTGCGTGCTTATCGAAATTAATGCGCCATGTTTTTTTTGTGCTTAAAGGCGTTCTTCCATCGCAATTAGCGGTTAAGTGGAAAGGCTTGTAGTGAAGATTATACTGATACTTTTCTTGGGAACTTGGATTTTTAAGCTGTTTTACATACTGGCTAACAGGGTGATTTTTATCAGGATCAGGTGCATTATTATAGATTACAATGACACGATCCCAACGATTTTCACGGTGATTCCAATGCATTTTTCCAGCGTATGCAAATTTTTGAGCAGGATTAGTCACATGGAAAAGCAATATTCCCGTATCGGTTATTGTTGTTTTTGCGTTGACTGCGTCACTGAGAAAAATGAAACTGAATATGCAGAGAGCAGAAAATACGGTGAGGCGAAAGGTGTGAGCAATATTGATCATTCTTATAGGATGGATTTGATACAGGGAAGTTCAAAAGGATGCTTAAAAGCAGTTCTGCTAAGTTTATAGTTACCTGAGTTTGTTAAGGGAAGTACACCCCCACACTTTTACATGATGATTGTATCATGCTAATAATTTGAGTTTAGAGGGTTGATGTGTAAAGTAAACCTAAAGATAGGAGTCACTAAAGAATAAGCTAAACACCCTGTAAAAGTGGGGGGGTGTGCTTCTAGTATTATTAACACCTTAAGAATACTTCTTATTCCTATCCATAATAGCTGTGCGTAACAACGCTAGCAGTTTGTTTTGCTCTGCATCGAGGGACTTTTCTTTGCCTACGACGAGCTGAAAAAGGATGGGGTCTTCGATTTGCAATAACTCTCGGAAGGCTTTTTGTTCAGAGGCAGGTGCATCAAGGAACGAGTACTCTAAGTAGTGCGACATGATTATATCCAGTTCTTTGACTCCACGACGGCATTGCCATTTTAGCCTTGGGATTGCCTCGGCAGGGGTTTTGTAGGTTGCTGTGTCGTTCGTCATTGTTGTTGCTGCACTTATAATCCTAGTCTATTTTCAGGTTTTTGCTTAGCTTTCTATTATTCCTTTTGAATCTTATCTCGTTAGCCTTTTCTTTCAACCATTAGTTTTTTGATGTTGGCGATGGCTTTTGCAGGGTTTAAATCTTTGGGACAAGCATCGGTGCAATTCATAATCGTGTGGCAACGATAGAGCTTAAATGGGTCTTCAAGCTCATCAAGGCGTTCTCCCGTAGCATCATCGCGTGAATCACTTATCCAACGATAAGCATTGAGCAAAGCAGCAGGGCCAAGAAAGCGATCACTGTTCCACCAATAGCTAGGGCAACTTGTTGAACAACAGGCGCAAAGGATGCATTCGTACAGTCCATCAAGTTGTTTGCGGTCTTCAACCGATTGTAGGCGTTCACGATCTGGTGGTGCTGGGGTGTCGGATTTCATCCATGGTTCTACCGAGGCATATTGCGCGTAGAAGTTAGTGAGGTCAGAAACCAAATCTTTAACGACGGGTTGATGTGGGAGTGGGTATACCGTGACATCACCGTCAATGTCATCAATCGCCTTGGTACAGGCGAGGGTGTTTTGGCCGTCGATATTCATCGAGCATGAGCCACAAATGCCTTCGCGACATGAACGGCGCAGTGATACGGTTGCATCTACATCGCTTTTGATTTTAAGTAAGGCATCTAACACCATCGGTCCGCAATTATCCATATCGATATTGTAGGTGTCGATGGATGGGTTTTCATTTTTTGACGGGTCGTAGCGATAAACCTTGAAGACCTTGGTATTAGTTGCGCCTTCGGGTGCGGGATAGGTTTTACCTATTTTTACAATAGAGTTTGCAGGAAGTTTGAATTCAGCCATTTTTCTAATACTCTCTTAATAGACGCGCTTGGCGGGTGGAATTACGTCACAATCATCCGAGAGCGTGTACATGTGAACAGGACGATAATCAAAACGCACTTCTCCTTTATCATCAACCCATGCCAGTGTGTGCTTCATCCAATTTTCATCGTCGCGTTCAGTAAAGTCTTCTCGTGCATGACCGCCTCGGCTTTCTTCACGATTATTTGCACCTGCCATAATGGTTTGTGCTTGAATAAGTAGATTTTCTAATTCTAGCGTTTCAACAAGGTCGGTATTCCACTGCATTGAGCGATCGCTTACGCCGACATCTGCAAAGCTAGCATAAACCTCTTTCATCAAATTAACACCTTCTTGCAAAGTTTCGCCTGTTCTAAAAACTGCAGCATGTTTTTGCATAGTACGTTGCATTTTATCGCGGATAACTGCCGTGGGCGTGCCACCATCGGCATAGCGAATTTTATCAAAATGCTCAAGTAGTTTGTTAAAGATAGACTCATCTAATTGCTTGTGTGGTGTATTGGGTTTGATGATTTCTGCCGCGCGAATTGCCGCGGCTCGGCCAAATACGACAATATCCAATAGTGAGTTTGAACCTAAACGATTCGCGCCGTGTACCGAAACACAAGCCGCTTCTCCAATCGCCATTAAGCCTGGCACAACCGCATCAGGGTCATCGCCTTTAATCGTAACCACTTCGCCACGATAATTGGTAGGAATGCCGCCCATATTGTAATGAACTGTGGGCAGTACAGGAATAGGGTCTTTGGAGACATCAACACCAGAGAAAATACGCGCGCTTTCAGCAATGCCTGGAAGGCGTTCATTGATTACTTCAGGGCCTAGATGCTGTAAGTTTAGGAAGAGATGATCTTTATCAGGTCCGACACCACGGCCTGCGTTTATTTCTTTGGTCATGGCACGTGATACTACGTCGCGTGAGGCTAAATCTTTGGCGTTGGGTGCGTAGCGCTCCATAAAGCGTTCGCCTTCGGAGTTGGTGAGATACCCCCCTTCACCACGCACGCCTTCAGTAATCAAAACACCTGCGCCATAAACACCTGTGGGATGAAACTGTACGAATTCCATATCTTGTAGCGGCAAGCCTGCGCGTAAAACCATTGCGTTGCCATCGCCTGTACAAGTATGTGCTGAGGTGGCTGAGAAGAATGTGCGACCTGACCCGCCAGTTGCCAGTACAACTTCATGACCTCTAAACCGATGTAGATCGCCTGTTGCTAAATCCCACGCCATCACACCTCTACAAACGCCATCATCCATGATCAAATCTGTAGCAAAGTATTCGATGAAAAACTCTGCTTTGTGTTTGAGTGATTGCTGGTAAAGCGTGTGCAAGATGGCGTGACCTGTACGATCCGCCGCCGCGCAGGTACGTTGTGCTGTGCCTTCGCCGTAGTTGGTTGTCATTCCGCCAAATGGTCGTTGGTAGATTTTACCTTCTTCGGTGCGTGAAAATGGTACGCCAAAATGCTCAAGCTCGATTACTGAAGGCACGGCTTCGCGACACATATATTCAATCGCATCTTGATCACCCAACCAGTCCGAACCTTTGACGGTGTCGTACATATGCCATTTCCAATTATCTTCACCCATATTGGCAAGCGCAGCTGACATGCCACCTTGCGCGGCTACGGTATGACTTCTCGTTGGAAAAACTTTGGTGATACACGCCGTGCTTAGGCCAGCGGTTGCCATGCCTAATGTGGCACGCAAGCCTGCTCCGCCGGCGCCCACGATTACTACATCGTATTCGTGGTCTATAATTTTATAGTCGTCTAGTGACATTAATTTAAAGCCTCATTTAGCCAGATATTGAAATTTTTAGAACGGAGAAAACACCCAAAACCGCAAAGAAAAACATTAATAATTTTGCGATGATAATCGCAAAGGTACGTTTTTCATGATTAGAAATATAATCTTCTATAATCGTTTGTAGCCCTAATGCCCCGTGATAAAAGCCTGCCATCAAGGTAACAACCAAAAGTACAGCATTTAAGGGGGAATTTAACCATGATACGATACTTGTATAATTTGCATTTGGTAAGAAGGCCAAGCTTAAACAAAGCCAAATAACCAAAGGTACCAGCGCAAGCGCTAACACGCCTTGCATCATATAATGTTCGGTTCCTGCTTTTGCTGAACCTAGTCCTTTTGCTCTTGAAAGTGGTGTTCGTAGATTATTCATATTAAAGCGATTACCCATGTGAAAACGGTGAGTGCAACCGTAGCAATTAAAACGATAGTTGCTGATTTTTCAGCACTTTTGAGGTCTAACCCCTTACCTGCATCCCAAAATAAATGACGAATACCATTACAAAAATGATAATAAAGTGAGGCGGTGAAGCCTATGAGGACGAGGTATCCGAACCAGCTAGAGAGCACCCAGCGCATACTTTCCCAGGCGCTTTCACCACTGGCGACACTTGCTAAAGTGATGGCTAGTAAAATTAAGCCAATGGTTAAAATCGCTCCTGTGCCACGGTGTAAAATGGATAGCTTTGCTGTTATTGGCAGTTTGTATATTTGTAAATGTGGCGACATGGGTCGCTTATCATTCCAAGGCATTTTGAGTCTCGTATTAATAAAAAAACATATTAGTCATGTAGATTGGCATAAGTTCTAACAACAGTTAAAACAATTAATGGGTTATCACTTAAAAGTAGGGGGGGGGGCTTAAATTTCGCTCAGTAACGATGTTTTTAAAGCTAAAAATCAATACAACGCCCATTTTTTTCCCAATCGCCATAACGAGTGGGTTCTAGTCCTTTTATACCACCAATTTCCTTATTAGGAAGTTTATCTTGTTTCGTTTTTTTTTGTGATTGACACTTATCAACTACATCTTCTTTTATAGGTGTTTTTTCCATAATATTCTTATTTATTTTCAATTAGTTTACCCCTCGCTTTTTGGCAAGATATTTTTTAGATTGCATTTCAATCAATCTACTGCTTGTACGTTCAAATTCAAAGGCAAGCCGTGTGCCTATATATAATTCATGCGGCGTTGCTTCTGCCGTGACAATTACGTTGACGTGCCTATCATAAAACTCATCAATCATATTAACAAAACGTCGTGCTGCATCGTTTTGCATGGATGTCATGATTGGAATGTCGGAAATCATTATCGTATGAAAAAACCGACCTAACTGGATATAGTCTTCGGTTGATCGGTTGGTTTCACAGAGTGTTTCAAAACTGAACCATGCAATACCATCAGCCCATTTGATAACAGGAATTTTACGCGTATTAATGAGTACGTGCTGGCGTTTTTTATGTCGATTAATGGCGACCAATGAGTTGAAGAACTCATGCATTTTCTCATCAGCGCTTTCTTTGCTGAAACTACCCGATATAACTTGGTACACATCAGCATTTTCAAGCGCTCGTAAGCGATAATCTACGCCACTGTCGAGTTCGATAACCTTAGTTTTTTCTTCAAAAAGGGCGATTGCAGGTAAGAAGCGCGAACGCTGTAACCCATCTTTATAAAGTCCAGATGGCGGCACGTTTGAGGTTGTCACCAACGTCACGCCCAATTCAAATAAATGAGTGAAGAGTTTGCTCAAAATCATCGCATCTGCAATATCATTCACATGCATTTCATCAAGACACAAGATTTGTGTTTTCTCAGCAAAGGATTCGGCAACCGTTTTAAGTGGGTTTTCAATATGAGCGTGTTCTTTTAAGTCGGCATGAACAATTTGCATAAAACGATGGAAGTGCAAGCGCATCTTTTTCTTAATCGGTAGATTTTTAAAGAAAAAATCTACCATATGCGTTTTACCGTAACCCACACCCCCCCAGATATAAAGCCCTTTAACGAAGGGAGAATTATTATCTTTATCCGAAGAGACTAATGAAAATAAGCGGTCAAACGTGGACTTTTTTTCACCTTTTTTATTATTTTGAGATACTGCAATAACGGCCTTATAAAGGCCTTGCAGCTCTTGCATAACGGCTTCTTGGGTAGAATCGTACGTGATATCACCTTTATCAATACTACTTTGATACGCCATCATAAGAAAATGGGAGCTTCCGTCAGTAATGACGTTATCAGCGTTAGGGTTTGGTGGCACGTGTTTAATCCTTTTAAAATAACGATTTCAATAATACTTTATAATAAAGCAATCTAACCTCATTAAAACTTAATGATGGCTATTAGTTTTTAACTATTACGACTGTAATGTAGTATAGAAAAACATCTATGGAATAATTATTTAATTATGTCGCTTAACCCTTTTAATGCACCCCTATTCATTGAGATTAAACCAACATTTCAAAAAGCACTTTTAATATTCACACCTCATCTATTAGCACTTGCCTTGATCATTAGCATGGATGTTTTTAGTGTGGCAATTAAAGTTTTACTGTTTTTGCTTATTTTAATTTCTATGAACTACTATTTCCAGCTTCACATTGTACAAAAATCTAAAAAATCCATAACGTCACTGCAACAAGACTCTAAAAAGAATTGGTTTATCACAACGTATGATAAAAATCATGACCTTGTTTCAAAAGCTGTCATATTATCAGCTTCAAGCTTTATCAATAAACATCTGATAGTGTTGAACTATCGAGATATTAATGAGTCATATTACAGTGTATTCATTACACCAGATTCACTTTCTACTAATGAATTCAGATATTTACAGGTCCGATTAAAAATAATTAGCAACAAAAAAAGTTAAATTTATAGTGACATATAAAAAGCAGTGTATTATTATATTAGCTGATGCTAATATAATAAGCGGGTTTAGTATAATGACAATGGAAAACAGTATGATTGAAAGAACAGAGCATGGTTCTACAGCAAATAAAAACTGTATCTTCAGGAACGGTATTCTTGCGGGTAGTAATATGGAAGATGCATCACGTTCACTTAAAGCAATCTCACATCCACTCAGATTAAAAATCCTATGCGTATTGGGTGAAGGTGAATTGAGTGTGCAAGATATTCTGTTCACAGTAGGCACGACTCAAAGCAATGTGTCGCAACATTTATGTTTATTAAAAGACAAAGGTGTTGTGAAATCACGCAAAGATGCAAATCGGGTTTATTATTCTATTAAAGATGAGACGATCAAGAAAATTCTGGGTAATCACTAGAGAGTCCCTGATTAAGTAGTTATCACCCTCGCATTGATAAATTCTAGCAGTCGTTAAAAAATAAGAGCTATCATGTAAAAGTGGGAGGGTGTGCTTAGACAAGCTCAGCAGAACTGCTTATAATATCTTTTTACACGTTTGTGCAAAGGTCTTTATAAAAATGCTCAGTCATATTCGTATTGTTTTAGTAAAAACCTTCCATTCTGGCAATATCGGTTCAACCGCTCGCGCTATGAAAACCATGGGGCTTTCTGACCTATGTTTAGTTAATCCTGTAGATTTCATCAGTATCGCTGGGCAAGAAGAAGCACTTAAGATGGCGATGAGTGCGAATGATGTGATCAAAAACATTACCCTTGTTGATAACCTTTCCGATGCAATAAAAGACTGCATGGTGGTTATCGCCAGCACTGCACGGTGCCGTGGGTATGATCTACCTGAACTCACGCCAGAAGAATCAGCCAAACTTCTCTATACAACTGCCCAACAGTCCGCCCAAGAATCAAATGTTGCTTTAGTTTTTGGACCTGAACGCATGGGCTTATCCAATGAAGATTTACAACGTTGTAATTACCGCGTTACCATTCCGACCAGTCCAGACTACAGTTCGTTAAATCTTGCCGCTGCTGTACAAACGTTGAGTTATGAAATATTCAAACAATACAAATACTTAAAGGATAAACCAGAAGAAAATTCAATACGCACTTTACCTCGTTCAAAAGCATTGGAAAACTTGTACAATCATTTTGAGTCAACCCTAAATGACACAGGTTTCATCGTAAAAAATCATCCTGGAGAGATCATGCAAAAATTACGTAATATTTTTACACGAGCCGAGCTTGATGAGAGCGAAGTCAATATTTTACGTGGCATACTGTCGTCTGTTGATAGAGAGATCAAGAAATGATTCGTCCCGTAACAGAGCGTGATATTCAAGATATTTGCGAAATCTACAACTACTATGTTGAAAATACCGCTATTTCATTCGAGGAGAATAGGGTATCCATCAATGAAATGGAGCAACGAATTCTTAACCAGTCGATAGATTATCCGTGGTTAGTCTATGAACTAGATGGAAAAGTAGTCGCATTTGCCTACGCCAATAAATGGAAAGCCCGCAGCGCCTACCGTTTCACCTTAGAATCAACCATTTATCTTTCAAGCGAATACCAAGGCAAAGGCATAGGAACCAAGCTATACCAAAAGCTATTTGACGAACTAGCCACAAGATCAATCCGAAGCATCATGGCCGTTATTGCACTTCCCAATACAGGCAGTATCGCTCTACATGAAAAAATGGGATTTGAAAAAGTCGCACATTTTAAAGAGGTTGGCTATAAGTACGAGCAATGGATAGATGTTGGTTATTGGCAGAAGATGTTTGATTAGGATAGTGGAAGATTTAACTAATAAATAGAAGTACACCCCCCCACTTTTACATGATATTTATATCCATCATGTAAAAGTGGGGGGGGTGTACTTCTATAAATCTATTATAAACGCTTTCCCGTCTTACCATTAACCGCATGGAGTGTCTGCCCATCGGGATCGTTGTCATTTGCGTTAGGAATCCACTTTGATAGACAAGCTCTATCTTTTACGCAAGGATCAGTCAGTGCTTTCATGTAACTAACCAAGTTTTTCACATCATTTTTATTGATATTTGGTTTTGCAGTAATATGTATGCCCGCATCAATGGCTTCTTGTGTATTCGCTTTTAAATCCTGCAAAGCGATGTGTTTTTGAGTGAGCTGTTTAGAATCATAGTTTTTAGCTGACTTAACAGGAGAAAGCATGTGGCGTGTGATTGCTTCTAAAGATGTGTATGCACCATCGTGCCCCCAAGGTCCTGTAACTTCTACATTCAGCAGTGTTGGTGTGCGAAAACGAAACTTATCATCTTCTTTCTTGGTAACTAAATTACAACCATAGTCATTGGTACTGGTTACACCGTTATCTTTTCCTGCTCCAATTTGTGGCATTGCGGTGTTGTAAGCACGCTCATCCGTAAAGAAGTCTCCACTATGGCATTGCGCACAACCTGCGCCGCCCTCTTTTTGTGCGGTATGAAAGAGCAGAGCGCCTTTCTTTGCAGAATCTGAAAGCGCTTGTTTATCGCCTTCAATATACGCCTTCCAGGGTGAATTGATAAACACCTGTGAACGTTCATAATCAGCAATGGCTTCTGAGAAGTTTTGCTCAGTGATTAGGTCTTCAGCACTGCCTTTTGGGTCATCAAAGCCTTTACGAAAATCTGTTAACCAATTCTTTTGTAGACGTTTTGCTAATGCTCTGCGCAACGTTTGATTAAAAGATTTATCCATGTATTCACCGCGCATTTCATCGGATGATGTAATAGGGAAGCGGGCTTGTGCTTGTACTAATGTCTCACCGGCTAAGGCATCAACAGTCGGGTAGGGAACGTCAGGTGTGTGGATACCTTTATCGTCAATTTTTTCAATTCGGGCATCGTGAAATAGCACACGTTGCCAAAAAGTGACGTTAAATGTTGTGGGTGCATTGCGAGGAACCCGCGTAAAATTATCCTTCTTTAATTCTCGATGAACACCCATAATGTCAGGCTTTTTAGAATCAACACCCACTGCCAGTGATAAATTATCACCGCCACCCAACATGGGGTGATGGCAACTCACACAGGCCGTTGTGTTATCGCCGCCCAGCGTCTTTGAATAAAACAACTTCATGCCTAACTGTGCTTTAGGGCTACTTATATTAGGAATTGGTTGGTTAGAATGAGGCTTGCCTGTTAGCTTGCTTGTTTTTATAATGGTAGAAAGCCTACTATCAAGCTGCTCATTATTGAGTTGATCAACATCCTCAGCTTGGCTGGATACGCCAACCATCCCCATTATTATTAGGCTTATGATTTTTAAAGAAGTAGTGCTTTTATTAATTATATCTTCCATTTTTTGGCCCTGCCTCACGCTCTGCGCTTTAGCTTTTGTTATATCTTTATATTTAATGCGATTTGAAGCTCATAATTATTAAACAATGGAACTATTATTGTTGAATCTTCTTTAAAGGAAGTTATTTTTGCCATACTAGTGTTTATATCCAGTTTTTTGCGTGCTTTTGTTTTCGACTTTTTACTTACTGGTTTCACCACCCTTGCGAGTTTCATTGTATTTCTTGGCTTCACTACTGTAGCAACAGATTCTAGTTTACCTTGAACATCGCCAATCAAGACTTTTTCTTTCTGCCACTTTTCTTCCCAATGTTGTAAAAATTTCTTTGCTGCTAGTTTACTGCCCATTTTGCGCAGCGTTCTATAAGAATAGGGGGAGTTACCTGCCATATTCTTTTTTAAATTCCTTGAAAGTAGTTTACTCCCTTTGCTGGATGCAATAATTTTCTTTAAACCGCTTGCACCTTGCTGATGAATTAAATATCTCTGGTATTCTGGTAGATCAGTGTAGCCTGCTTTTTTCAATCGTTTATCATTAATCGCTTGAAGCTGTTTGCTCATGGCTAATGATTTTTGAAAGTTTTCTCTATCTCGTTTGCATTGTTTTGTAAAACATGAAATATCCTTCAAGGCTTGTAAAGATAGTTGATGATGCCCACAGGGTGCAGAGGTTGTATCACAGTTTCTATTCTTATTGCTGGGTCGATAGAGTAACTTTCCCTGCTTTGTTTCAACAGAGTATAATGTTGTCCAAAAATCTGGTTTTTTAAATATTACAGTAGCATCATCTTGCGCTGTATTGAAAAGATAACTTTTCGCCTCTATGTTTGCTACTTCAAATTCAATATCTGTATGCTCAATGCCAACGGGTTTTTTGCTGTCTACTGGTGGTTTAATATTAAATATTGGTGATTCTACATAAGTTATCTTTAGGATTTCATTATCGACATTCTTATGAATTGTACTTGCAAACGGGATAATGAGAGATAAGCCAATTAATATGTAATAACGTATAAATGTGGAAAATGAGTTCATGGTTAAACCAGTGCAGACTTTATTCTATTAAGTCTGGCTAATATACGGTTTTACGTGGGTATTTTGTTGCCGTTAGTTCTATTTTATGAGGGCAATTATCATTTCATCGACTATTTCCTACCAGTTAATTATGGGATGTGTATAAATTATGGGCAAAACAACGAGTCAGGCCTCCTTAAATAGTAAATCAATTGATTTAAGATATTGATGTAGTAACTCTATTTATGTGACAATAGGTTAAGAAGGAAACTAGGTTATTGAGAGTTTCGTCATATTAATTAAATTAAGATTCCGGAGTTTGTAATGGGTACTTTTGTTTTAGGTGTTTTAGCAGGTTGGTTGGCAGAATGGTTGTTTTATACTTTTTGGGTGAAAAGAGACTCTAATAGTGATTCATCAGCTTGTGATGGGCTTAGAGCAGAATTGGATGCTAAAAATAAAGAATTAGCTACCTTAAAAGTTGCATCAAGCGCAACGACACACAAGGCGGCATCGGTAGGCTCTTCATCTACATCAAGTACTACTAAGAAAACAACTGTAGCAAAGAAAGCAGCGGTTGCCACAACTAAAAAAGTACCTGCTAAGAAAACGCCTACGAAGAAATCTACAACAGTAAAAAAGCCAGCTGCAAAAAAAGCAACACCTAAAAAAACAGCTCCTAAAAAAGTAGCCACAAAACCTGCAACTAAAAAAGCGGCCGTTAAGAAGTCTTCTTCTGCTAAGGCTGCAACCACCAGCAAGAAAAAAGTACAAGGTGATGATTTAACCAAGCTAAGCGGAATTGGTCCGAGTATGGCTGCAACAATGGGCGAGCTAGGCATTACATCTTATAAAGAATTAGCGGCTATGGATGATGATATTTTACGCGATATGCTTGAAGCCTCAGGTGCGCGCTTAAATAATAATAAAGATGCTATGGATACTTGGAATGAACAAGCACTCTTAGCAGATAAAGGCGACTTTGCTGGCTTAAAGAAGCTTCAGGATGATTTGAAGTAGTGTTATTCATACAAAAATAGTTAAAAAAAGGCTCAATATTGAGCCTTTTTTGTGTCTGGAGCTAACGGGAACAACTATGCTATCTAGCTCTGCATAAATTCTGGCAGTTGTTAAAGAAATAATGAACTATCATTCAAAAGAGGGGGGTGTTATTTTTTTAGGCTCAGCAAGAGCCAAAAAGTATGCAGGTGACGAAGGAATATCCAGTAGTGGTTGAAGCAAGGGGTTTGTTAAAATAAATGTATCAGTTTTTTAGTGCAACTGAATCTTAGCTAACTCTTCTAAAATAGTGTTCACCAAGCTTTCTCCTTGAGCCCCCATGCCTTGGCTGAGAATATCTGGATCTCTTTCCCCATCTATCAACTTCTTAATGATGGCTGAAAGTTTTGTCATATCACCACCTGCATGGCTCATTTGTTCTGCCATGTGTGAAACAAGGGTGAGTGCTTGGGTATTACCTGCACTGGCCTGATGAACCATGTGGGCAATCCCTGGTGCTGCCATCGTTGGATTTGCATTGGGTTTTTCTGGGTCAGGCAATGTGGCGGGATTTTGAATGCCATTAAGAATGGCTTCAATGATGACAGCATCTTCTTCATCAAGGTCTTTTAATAGCATTTCAGAACGATCACCTTCGAGTATTTTATAAATTCGAAGAACGAGATTCTGCCAACCATTTTCAGCGCTGGCTTTTAAAACTTGGCTAAGTTGTGGCTTGAGTTGTGCATTATGGGTTGTCTCAACAACCATGTTGATGAGACTAGCGTGAACTTGTAAGATTTGTTCTTGTTTGCTGGGATTTGCAGAAGTTGTCATCAACAAATATTAGCAGATTGAAAGCGAATAGAATAAACAATCTGCAAAGCATAATTATTTAATAAATCAAATCAAAGAATGACGTTTTAGTTTAGAGCGTAAAGTGGCGCGATTAATCCCCAAATAAGCAGCCGTACGTGACTGATTGCCATTGGTATGTGACATCAATACTTCTAACAGCGGACGTTCAACTTCATCCATGACTTGTCTGTATAGATAAGAGGCATCTTGATCACCAAGTAATTGTAAATATTCTTTAACCGTTGTTGTCGTTGTCTCCGAAAGAGAGTGACCATTCGGTGATGTAATTGGGAGTGATTTCATGGGTTGATTCATGGGGGTTAACCTATCCTTGGTTAGTTATATCTTAGTCGTCAGATCTGTTGCAAAGCTTTATCAAGCTGTTCCAACTGCTGCGATGCATCTGCAATAGTGAAAAGTTCTTTTTTTAGCTTCTTTAACAAAATCTGGTCATGACCTACTAGGTTGTATAAATACCAGCCAATATGTTTACGAGCAATACGAACTCCCTGATCTGTCCCATAGTAGCGATGAATGGCATTTATATGACTCAATGTTGTTTCAATCTTCTCTTGTAGACTAATATTGTTCGTTAATGACTCAGTTTTTGCATTGATTAAAAAATGATCAGTGCACACATTAGACAACCTATCATTTATCTCTTTAAAAATCCAAGGTTGTCCATGAGTTATTCGACCTAACATTAACCCATCAGCCCCCGTGTAATTAAAAATAAACTGTGCATCTTCAGCATTATTAATATCACCATTGGCAATGACAGGTATATCGATAGTCTGCTTGATTTGTCTAATCGTTTCATACTCCGAAAAACCTGTAAAAGCTTGGCTGCGTGAACGCCCATGAACAGATAGACAGGCAACACCTTGGTCTTCGGCTATCTGAGCTATTACAACAGCATTTTTGCTGGATGTCGCCCAGCCTGTTCTTATTTTAAGTGTAACGGGGGCTTCTACAGCATTGATGATACTGCTCAGTATACGTTTAACCAAATCTGTATCACGCATTAATGCCGAACCAGCCGCTTTATTACAAACTTTTTTGGCAGGGCACCCCATATTGATATCAATTATATTTGCGCCATTTTCAATATTAAACTGTGCGGCACGTGCCATAACCTCTGGTTCTGTTCCCACAATTTGTGCCGAGCGAGGCAGAGGCTCATCCTCTTGCACTAAGCGTAACTGTGTTTTACGGGAATACAATAGGGATGGGTCTGATGTGAGCATTTCAGAAACGGTCAAACCAGCGCCATAGCGACGACACATATCACGATAAGGGCGATCAGTAATGCCTGCCATTGGTGCAAGCAGCAATCTACTGGGTAATTGATAAGGGCCAATCTGTAAACTCATTGTGATATTTTACTAAATTATTTTAGCCAGGGGTACTTTCTAAATAAAAGTGCTAAAGAAACTTAAATTGGAAACGCGTGGCATCTTTCCCTGGGTCTTTTATTTTTAGTTTAAGACTAATGGGTTTTTTAGACGGAATTAATAGCCCTTTAGAATAGTTTTTGAGGTATTCCTTGGGTAAAAAACGCCTAAAGGCAACTAAATTTGATTGTGCATTTTCTAAGCGAAGCTCAAGAATAGGGTAAGGTTGAGCGTGTTCGGCAGTATTTTCAATTAAAGCAGATATTAAAAGCGCTCCAGACTCGTTGGGATGTGCAAACACATTATGGTTTAGCATTTGAATTTTTTCAGGCTCATTACGTGGTGTTTCTAAAAATAAATGGCGGTAGTTATATAATACCTGCGTGAGTAATAACGTGCTTAGTAGAACAGTACTGGCAATAAGCCATTTGAGTTTATTAACTTGTTTTTTGTTTTTCTTAATCGTTTTAATGCTAGGTTTTGCATGTATCATGCGATCTTCATCACGCGGATCAACCGTTTCTTCTTGGGCTTGGAGCGTGATTTTTTTCTCTCTTTCTAGGTCATCATAGGTTTTGGGTATTGTCGTAGAGAGTGTTTTTGTCGCATTAAAAACTTCATTGCATTCACCGCAACGGAGCTTGCCTTTGGCAATAGTGACTTCTCGCATATTAACATGAAAGATAGCTTTACATTTTTCACACTGTGTATACATGCTTTCTTCTTATATTAATATTGTATTTAAAGTTTAGTTGCACTGATTCGAATCCACCCATCTAGTGTTTTAACATCAAAATCACTAAATGCAGCAGAATAAGTTTTGATCAAATCAGATTGTTGCTCTTCAAGCAAGCCAGATAAGACCAACGTGCCACCAGAACGAGTAAGTGATGATATAACAGGAAAAAGTTCAATCAATGGGCCGCATAAAATATTGGCAAGAACAAGATCATGCTCGTATTTTGGACAAGCTTCTGGCAGATAACAACTGATGCTTTTCACTTCTAGTTTATTGCGCAACATATTGTCTTTTGTGGCTATCAGCGCCTGTGGGTCAATATCTGTCGCATTGATATGGCTTGCGCCTAGTTTGATAGCTGCCACCGCTAAAATTCCACTGCCACAACCGTAATCTACAACCGACAAACCTTTAAGAGGGTTTTGATCCAGCCATTCAAGGCATAGCGCCGTGGTTGGGTGAGTGCCCGTGCCAAAGGCTAAACCAGGGTCAAGATGGATATAAGTGTGATCATCAGGATTATCCTTTGGAATTTCATAATTACTAGGGTAAATCCAGAGTTTTTCGCCAAAGCGAATAGGGTGGAAGTCCTTCATCCAGACTCTTTCCCAATCTTGATCTTCTAGTGTTTCAATATGAAAGTCTTGAATATCCCATGCTGACTTATTACGATCAAGTGTGTCGCTTAAAGCATTGAGATCAGTATCTTCATAAAATAGCGCTGTAATGATCATATCATCCCAAAGCAACTGTTCTCCTGGGAGTGGCTCTAAAACTGGTGTATCTTTGGCATCTTGCCAAGTGATAGAAAGTGAACCTGCACTCTCCATCGCATCTTCTATTGCTTGGTGATGTTTTTTAGTGGTTTGGCAAACGAGTTGTAACCAAGAGGATTCTTCAGACATAAAGAATAGTAAGCCATGTAAAAGTAAGGGGGGTGTGCTTTTTATATAATAGCTAGATCAGAAACTAGAACTTAAAGTCCTAGTTTCTTTTCCAAGTAATCAATACCAGCACCACCAGCGATAAAGGCATGATCTTCCATAATACGGCGTTGCAATGGTATGTTTGTTTTGATGCCTTCGACGACCATTTCAGATAATGCACCATGCATACGCTCAATCGCACCTGCACGATCTTCGGCATGTACAATTAGTTTACCTATCATCGAATCATAATGTGGAGGTACGCTATAGCCACCATAAATATGCGAATCAATACGCACGCCTAAACCACCAGGGACATGAAAACGATCGACACGACCCGGTGAAGGTACAAAGGTATCAGGGTCTTCAGCATTGATGCGACATTCAATGGCATGACCGTTTGGCTTGATGTCACTTTGTTTGATTTTAAGTTTTTCACCTGAGGCAATAAGTAGTTGTTGTTTTACCAAATCTACACCTGTAATCATTTCTGTCACAGGGTGTTCAACTTGCAAACGCGTGTTCATTTCGATGAAATAGAACTCATCGTTTTCGTATAAAAACTCAAAGGTGCCTGCGCCACGATAGCCAATATCCACACAGGCTTGCGCCACTGCATTGCCCAGTTTTTCACGTTGCTTAACAGTAATACCAGGAGCAGGGGCTTCTTCAACCACTTTTTGATTACGGCGTTGCATGGAGCAATCGCGTTCACATAAATGGATAGCGTGACCGTGTGTATCTGATAACACTTGGAATTCGATATGACGTGGCTTTTCAAGGAATTTCTCCATAAAAACAACATCATTATTAAACGCCTGACCTGCTTCTGTTTTAGTCAGTGTGATGGATTCAATCAGATCAGAGGCATCATAAACAGTACGCATACCACGTCCACCGCCGCCGCCCGTGGCTTTTATAATAACTGGATAGCCAATATCTTCTGCCATTTTTAATGCAGCTTTTGGTTCATCAGGAACAGGGCCATCAGAACCTGGTACACAAGGTACGCCCGAGGCATTCATGGCCTTTTTAGCTTCAATTTTATCACCCATAACGCGAATCGTATCCGCTGTTGGGCCGACAAAAATAAAACCACTCGATTCTACACGTTCGGCAAAATCGGCATTCTCAGATAAAAATCCGTAACCAGGGTGAATTGCATCCGCATCAGTAACTTCTGCGGCGCTAATAATTGCAGGAATATTCAGATAACTTTGCAATGATGATGCAGGGCCAATACAAACAGATTCATCTGCTAGTCTAACGTGTTTTAAATCACGGTCAGCAGTGGAATGTACAGCTACGGTTTTAATGCCCATTTCACGACATGCGCGTAAAATCCGTAAGGCAATTTCGCCACGGTTGGCTATCAGTAATTTTTTAATCATTGGGTATCTCCATTAGATAGATCGCTTATGGATCACTCAATAACAAACAGTGGTTGACCAAATTCTACAGGTTGCTCGTTCTCAACCAAGACTTCTTTGATCACCCCAGATTTTTCAGATTCTATTTGATTAAGCATTTTCATTGCTTCGATAATACATAAGGTATCACCAACAGAAACAGAGTCACCTACTTTTACAAAGGCTCCCGATGTGGGTGAGGCCGCTTCATAGAATGTGCCTACCATCGGTGAATCAATGGTCTCTCCAAGAGGTGCTTCGGCTTCTGCTATAGTAGGTGGTAAAAACCCGCCAGCTACAGGTGCGGCGGCAGCCACTGGTGCTGCTGTAACAGGTGCGGCAACCATCATTGGCGCAGGAGAGTTACGTGATATGCGTACTGACTCTTCGCCTTCAATGATTTCTAACTCTGCAATATCACTTTTTTCAATAAGCTCGATGAGCTTTTTAATTTTCCGTACGTCCATATTAACTTCTCACTCTATGTTTATTCATCCAATTGGCGCATTGCTGCTTGTAAAGCCAGCTCATAACCCTGTGCGCCTAAGCCGACAATCGTGCCAACAGCGATATCCGAAAAATAGGAATGCTGGCGGAATTCTTCACGTTTGTGAACATTGGAAAGGTGTATTTCAATAAAAGGGATTTTCGTCCCGAGTAGGGCATCGCGAATGGCAATGCTGGTATGTGTAAACGCCGCAGGATTAATGAGAATGAAATCTACGCCATCCTGCGAAGCTTGATGAATTTTATCGACAAGTTTCGATTCTGAATTACTTTGAAATTGTGAGATATGATGCTGTTCTTTGTGTTGCTGTACTTGTTCTTCTAAGCGAACAAAGATACTTGCCAAGGTGTCAGAGCCGTAAATCTCTGGTTCACGAGAACCGAGTAAATTGAGGTTAGGACCATTCAATAAAAGTAGTTTAGCCATAAATCACGCTTTTTGGTGTTTTTCTATGGTTTTACCGATTTTATAAGATGTTATCAGCAAAACACGCCCATTTCCCGCGATGTTACTCCACTTTAACGACAAAAGCTAACTGAAATACTGCTAATTTTTAAGCACTTTAATCATGATTGAGGTAGTCATAAAAAGCACACCCCCCTAGTTTTAAGTGATAGTCCATTTTTTTAAATAACTACTAGAGCTTATGCAGAGTTTTATCATGTAAAACTAGGGGGGTGTGCTTTCAGCTATCACAACAACTATACCGCCACAATGCCTTTAATATGTGGATGCGCTTCATAACCAACCAATTCAAAGTCATCAAACTTAAAATCAAAAATACTTTTTACGTCTGGGTTGATTTTCATTGTTGGCAGAGGGAAAGGTTCGCGGCTAAGTTGTAGCTCAGTTTGTTCTAAGTGGTTGGAATACAGATGTGCATCGCCTAGCGTGTGTACAAAATCACCAGCTTCTAAACCTGTGACTTGCGCGACCATCATCGTCAGCAGCGCGTAGGATGCAATATTAAATGGCACACCTAAGAATATATCAGCACTGCGCTGATAAAGCTGACATGAGAGCTTTTCATCTGCTACATAAAATTGGAAGAAGGCATGACACGGCGGAAGTGCCATGTTTTCTACATCTGCCACATTCCATGCGCTAACAATGATTCTGCGAGAGTCTGGCGTGTTTTTGATTTGATCAATTATCTGTGTGATTTGGTCGATGTGTTTTCCATCAGGTGTTGGCCATGAGCGCCATTGCGAACCGTAGACTGGGCCAAGATTGCCATCTTCATCTGCCCATTCATCCCAGATTCTCACGCCGTTTTCTTTGAGGTATTTGATATTGGTATCACCTTGCAAAAACCAGAGTAGCTCATGGATGATAGAACGCAGATGACACTTTTTAGTGGTCACTAGCGGAAAGCCTTCCGACAGATCAAAGCGGCTTTGATAACCAAAAACTGACTTTGTACCCGTGCCTGTACGGTCTGTTTTTACTGTGCCATTTTCATACACATGGCGCATTAGGTCGAGATATTGTTTCATGTGTTTCCGTCCTTTTTTCTATACGACCAAATGAGCAAGCCAATACCAATAACAATCATCGGTAGCGACAACAACTGACCTTGAGTAAGCCATTCTATACCTAAAAAGTTGCTATTATCAGGCACACGGAAAAACTCTACGGTTGAACGCGCAATGCCGTAGCCCAGTAAAAATAAGCCTGTTACAGCGCCCGTTGGACGTGGTTTCTTGGAGAATATCCATACCAATAAAAACAGTAAAATACCTTCGCCTAATACTTCATAAAGTTGTGATGGATGACGTGGTAGATTATCAACGTGTTTAAAGACCATTCCCCACGACACATCGGTAGGTCGCCCCCATAGTTCGCCATTGATAAAATTACCCATACGCCCAGCACCCAGACCAATAGGAACCAAAGGTGCGATAAAATCTCCTAGCTTCAATGGTGTGATTTTCCATTTTTTAGCGAGGTATAACATGGCGATGGTGACACCAATTAATCCACCGTGAAAACTCATACCCGGTTCCCACAAGCGGAAAAGCTTCATCGGGTCTGCCATGAGTTGCGGGAATTGATAGAAGAACATTTCGCCAATTCTACCGCCCGCAATAACGCCAATTGCGCCGTAGAACATCATGTCATCAACTTGTTCTGGCTTTACAGGGCTATTGGGGCGGCGAGCGCGCATCTTTCCTAAAAATAAGAAAGATAAAAAGCCGATAACGTACATTAATCCATACCAGCGAATACCCGTGGTTTCGCTAAAGTGGATGAGGATGGGGTCAATTTCTGGGTATGTGAGCATAGGCGTTAAGTCTTAAAAAGGTAGCTGAGGTACTTTACTAGGATCATCAACACCAAAATCGTACAACCCATAGTTAGGAGTAACCTGTTACGATGAAGGAAAGTAGAATGTATAGAAAACTTCGGTGATTATCATGGTGCGAGTATAACCATAAAAAGCATCATGTAAAACTAGGGGGGTGTGCTTTTTAAAATAAATAGCTCAGTCCAATCAGTAGGTTTTGACCTGCTTTATGTTTAATATTGCTCGTATTGTTGCGGATTTCTATATTATGATCATATTTAATGTATTGGTATTTGGCAAAGATAGCATATTTTTTTGATACCTTTTTCTCAATACCTGCTTGCAAACCATAAATAAAGCTACTTGATTTTAGATCTTCATTTATAAACATTGGGTGGGATCTTTTTGACTAGTCGAATAAGTGGGGTCAGTGTAAACTTTATGTTATCATCACTCAATGGCGAGATTAAATAGGGTAAGTCCAGCGGGTGTGCCACAGCACATTATCCAGCGAGGAACGAACAGGCAGGTAATATTTGCAGGTGAGTCAGATATGACCGCTTATTTAAGCTGGCTCAAAGAATATTCTGTTAAATATGAAGTAGAGATTCATGCATGGGTGTTAATGACGAATCATGTTCATATCCTTTGTACGCCACAGGCTGAAAAAGCAACCAGTTTAATGATGCAATCAATCGGTCGAATGTATGTCCGTTATTTTAATTATACTTATCAGCGAACAGGTACTTTATGGGAAGGTCGGTTCAGATCCTGTTTGGTCGAAAGTGAGCACTATTTGCTATCGTTGTATCGCTATATTGAACTTAATCCTGTACGAGCAGGGATGGTTGATGATCCAGCAGAATATAGTTGGTCTAGTTATGGCTGTAATGCCTTGGGTGTTGTTACAGATTTACAAACACCCCATGAGGAATATTTGCGTTTAGGAAAAGATGCTGGAGAGAGGCGAGCGGCTTATCGGGATTTATTCAAGGTTCAGGTAGGAGCAGAATTGTTAATAGAAATACGTGAGAGTACTAATAGAGGTCTGGCTTTGGGGAGTTCTTCATTTAGCAGTAAAATAGAAAAATTGACATCGAGTCGGGTAACTAAAAAGAAGATGGGTAGACCTAGGAAGAAATAAAGTTTACACTGACCCCACTTATACTGACCCCACTTATACACACTGACCCCACTTGTACAGATTTCTATACATAAAGGCTTCCCGACGAGAATAACTCAATGAGTGAAATATTTAAATTTATCTTTTTACTAACAATTTCCTTAGTATTTTTTACGGGATTTGGTGATGGTGGTTCTGAAACTTCCAAAAAAGCGATCACAAAAATGCTTAATGAAAAGCTTGGTACGCTCAAAAAATATAAGAAGGAACCTATATATCATATTAATGTAGATACTGTTTTTGATTTTGAGGTAAGGATTAATGATATTATTATGGTGAAAAAAAATGATGAAAAAATAAGCTATTTACAACATATTAATGAAGCAATTTTAGAGAGTGGTGAACAAACTCTAAACATCCGTTTTACCCCAGCCTATGATTTGAAAAAAAACCCTTTTAGGGAACATACATCTTTTAGTCTTGAATTAGAATATGATTATTGGGGAAAAGGCGACTTGATAAAAAACCATGTCTATAATTATTATTATGACCTCCCCGAACTTGATTCAGATGATAAGAAGAGATTATATAAACAGAAACCGATTGAAATAAATACCATATTTAAAGCAGAAGTCCCCTACAAATTAAACGGCTGGCAAGATAGTAAAGTTTTCAAAGCTGAGGATATCAAAGAATTAACTCCAAAAGTATTAACAGTTTATAAAAAAATTAAAAAACAATTTGAAAGTCAACAAGGTGAGAGCTTTAATAATTTAGTAAGTAAAGGGAGTTATAATTTATATCAAGCTTTATATTTACCCCCACCTACTGCAAAAAAAATCTTAAATGATAGTATAAATTCTATAAACAGAAAGGCAAAAAAATTTGCTGCTATCAAAGACTATAAACTTGAAATTTCAGGAAATGGAAAGCTACTAGCCCTCGTAAGAACGGATAGCCCTAACAAAGGCGAAGGTGTTTTAAGAGAATATTATGCTCAAAATAAAATATTCCATAGAGTTTCTATTCGTCAAGTATTGCTGCATATGCCAAAAGGAAGTGACAAATTTGAGGTTATTATGTACCGGGGATTGATTAAAAATATCCCTGCTGAAGAAGGCGAATAATTGGGATCAGAGAAACATTTATATAAAAGTATAATAAAAACAATCATTTAAAAAGCACACTCCCGCACTTTCACATGATGTTTACTCTATATCATCATGTAAAACTAGGGGGGTGTACGATGCAAAGTGCATGAGATGCAGAAAAGCAATTAGATTTCTGGTGCAAACTCAAATAACTTGGATCAAAAAAACAGCTTTTTGAGTTCTGCACCAGGGTCATCAGCGCGCATAAAGGCTTCGCCGACGAGAAATGCATTTACATTGTTCTCGCGCATTAAGGTAACATCATCGGCCTTATGAATCCCGCTTTCTGTGACGACAATACGATTGTCAGGAATTTGATGGAGCATATCAATGGTGGTGTGTAATGAGGTATCAAAGTTACGCAGATTTCGGTTATTGATGCCGACAAGATCAGCCTCTAAGGGTAGGGAACGTAACAGTTCTTCTTCATCATGCACTTCAATCAGAACATCCATACCCAATGCACGTGCTAGGCTGTAAAGTTGGTTGAGTTTCATATTATCCAGCACTGAAACGATGAGCAAAATACAATCTGCACCTATCACACGTGCTTCATAAACCTGATATGGGTCGATGATGAAATCTTTTCGAATTACGGGTAAATCACAGGCTGCTCTAGCTTGTTTTAAATACGCATCACTGCCTTTAAAGAAATCAATATCGGTTAGAACAGAGATACAACTTGCGCCACCTGCTTGATAACTCATTGCAATTTCAGCAGGGTTAAAATCTTCACGAATCAATCCCTTACTGGGTGAAGCTTTCTTAATTTCTGCGATGATAGCGGGTTCGTTATTATCAAGGCGTGCTTTCATCGAATCAACAAAACCCCGAACGGGCAAGGCATCTTTTGCCAGTTCGATAACTTGTTCAATAGGTTTTAGTTTTACTCTGGTATCAATTTCTTGTTCTTTTCGGCTGATGATTTTTTTGAGTATATCGGGGGTGTTTGTCATATTTAAAATTCTGTCTACTAAAAGCTATTGGTTTTGTTAATTAAATCTAATAATTTCTGCTTTGCATCACCCGATGCAATCACCTCAAGCGCACGATCAATTCCTGCTTGATGTGAAACCGCAAGCCCAGCCACATAAATGGCAGCTCCTGCATTTAGCGCGACAATATCACGTGCAGAATTCGCCTCATTATTTAAAACCGAATTAACCATTTCTAAACTTTCTGTCGCGTCGTGTACTCGAATATCGCTGACAGGATGTTGTCTCATGCCAAAATCTTCGGGCTTGATGGTGTATTCAGTAACCTTGCCATCTTTAAGTTCCGCAACAAAGGTTGGCGCTGAAATACTAATCTCATCCATGCCATCTTCGCCATGCACCACCATTACGTGATTAGAATCAAGCTTGTTTAATACATCGGCTATCGGGCGAACCCACTCTTTACTAAACACGCCTAAAACTTGGTTGGGCGTGCCCGCAGGATTTGTAAGTGGACCTAGCAAATTAAACAACGTACGAACTCCCATTTCTTTACGTGGGCCGATGGCGTGTTTCATCGCACTGTGATGATTGGGCGCAAACATAAAGCCGACACCAATATCTTCCACACACTCTTTTACTTGTTCTGCACTAATCCCTAAGTTAACACCCGCCGTTTCTAATAAATCGGCCGCGCCTGATTTGCTGGAAATGGAACGATTACCATGCTTAGCTACGCGTGCGCCTGCCGCCGCGACCACAAAACAACTGGCAGTGGATATATTAAACGTGCCGCTACCATCACCACCTGTGCCGACAATCTCGACAAGATTTTCTGTATCAAGCTCAACAGGCGTCGCTAAAGAACGCATTACGCCTGCCGCCGCTGTGATTTCTTCAACCGTTTCACCTTTCATGCGCATCGCGATTAAAAAGCCACCAATCTGCGAATCCGTTGCTTGACCTGTCATGATTTGTTGCATCACATCGGTCATTTCATCTTGAGTTAAATCCTGTTTTTCAATAGCTTTTTGGATAGCGGCTTGAATGATCATTGTCTGTCTTAGCTGTTTTATAGAATGGCTTTGGATATTAGCATGAGGGATTTTGTTTTTCTTGCACTTTGTAAGTTTAAACAAGTTGTACTTATGATCATGTAAAAGTGGGGGGGGGTGTACTACCACCCAATATAGATACTCAAAACTGTTTGTTAGCGTGATAGCATTGTGAATTATTCAAGATGCCTAAGTAGAGAACTCCATGGAAGACATGACCTTCATCCCCAGCGATAACCCCGGTGCTTTTGAGCGTCACTTAATTCGTCGTCACGATAATGTTTTATTTGGTGACAGGCAAACCGAGATTACCAGTGATACCTTGATGGAAGTCCAAAAGAAGGATCATGAAATTCTGCAACAGTTTATGCTGGATTTTCGCGAGGCGATGACAAAGGCGGTGAGCTTCAAGCCTAACGAAGACAGCGAAGTGATTCTTGAAGTAAAGGATAAGTTGGATAAGCTTTACGCAACTTCCGTTAGCGTGGCGGATGATCAAACGCGCGTAAGGGAATCCATTAAAAAGCTGTTGACCGTGATTATGCAGTCGGTTCGCAAAGGGGCAGAAGGAGATGCTCACGCCTTACAGGAGCTTGATCAAGAAGAGGGTGCTCGTACGGCTAATTTTGAGTTTTTAGAATCGAAATTGGTGGCGGATATTCTTGACCCTGATTCACCGATTGATAATAATGATTTGGTTCCTACTTTGTTATCGCTAGAAGATAAGGATGAACTAGCATTAGCCACACAGTTGTTTGATAAAGAACAGGTTACTTTTTTACTTAAAGAAGGCGAGAACTTATTGAATAAGTTGGATGCGGAAGGTAAAGATGTGAAAAATGCGGCTGAGAATTTTGTGTTTATTGAAGGTTATAAGCAGTATCTTGAGCAACAGACTTAGAGCATAGTTAATAATATTCAATAGCACACCCCCCCACTTTTACATGATATTTCGGTTTCCAACTTTGGCAAAGAGGGGTTAGGGGATATTTTGAATTTCACATACAGCACAAGCAACGCATTCGATAAATTTTAAATCCACTTCAGACCTCTTTTCCTATGTAGGAGGTGAAACACCATGTAAAAGTGGGGGGGGTGTGCTTTTATATTTCTTTATTAATAGCAACAAGCAAGCGAGTAATGAAACCCTGCATACTTGGTAAATTAAGTTTGCCCTCACGCTGCTTCTCTCCCCACATAGGTTCAGGGAAGTAACTATCCTCTTTGTATCTAGCCATAATATGCCAATGCACCTGCGGTAGGTAGTTGGCAAAGGATGCGATATTGATTTTCTCTGGTTTAAAGTAATCCAGCATTTCAGTTTCGATTAAATCTAGTAAACTCCAGATTTGTTTCTTGGTTTCACTTGAACAATCAGTCATTTCTTTGCAATTGTCTTGTACAAATATTTTCAGCCAAGGGATTTCAGATTCTTCTATTTCTATACGTATATGCTGATTTTTGTAGATAGGATTTTCGTAGATGGATTTCATTTTTTTATAAGAGATGCTGTGGAATTTAAGCAATAGTATAATATAATTTTCCTATGAGTTATTTAGAACATATTGAAAACAACAATCGTTTCGATCCTAATTTGTTTACTCCTTTTTTGATAGATGGAAAGCAACTAGGCTGGATAGAAAAATCCTTCACAAAACATTTGTCGCGTTGGCAAAATGTATTTAAAAGTAGTAATGGTTCGATTACATTAAATTCTGATCTAAGCACACCCGAAAAACGCTCAAAAACTATAGCGCCCATTCTTGAAATCTTACACAAAGAAGGCATTATCGACTCGTGGGTTGGTGAGCTTTATGCGGTTAATCAACAATATGGTGAAGAACCTGCATTTTTAATGGAGCGTGCCGCTGTAAGTTTTTTTGGTGTACGCGGTTATGGCGTGCATGTGAATGGCTTGGTTGAAAAAGCCGATGGTATGTACATTTGGATTGCACGTCGCACCAAAGACAAACCGTTCTGGCCAGGGCAGTTAGATCAAATGGTCGCAGGTGGACAGCCTGCAGGAATAGGGCGACTTGAGAATGTGATTAAGGAATCCGCTGAAGAAGCTAATATACCGAAATCAATTGCGAGCACCGCTGAGTTAGTCAGCATAATACATTATCGTGGCGCATCATCGCGCGGCATGAGTGTTGATACCTTATTCAATTACGATGTGTATTTACCTGAAGATTTTATCCCTGAAAACACCGATGGCGAGGTGGATGAATTTATTTTAATGCCACTCGAAGAGATGGCTCATCTCACGGAAACCACCACTGAGTTTAAAGATAATTGTAATTTAGTGAATATTGACTTATTACTACGAAGGGGTTTGATTGATGAATCTCACGCTGACTATACTGAAATACGCAAAAAACTTTATGCGCCAATTTCCTAACTTTTTCTCTATCCAACGCCTTCACAAATAAAAATGAATAAATCACTAAAAGGACTACTATTAATATTACCCCTGCTGTTATTGAGCAGTGGCATATTTTTTTATGTTGATGATTTATATGAAAAATTTTCTATCAAAGCTGTCATCCCAGCACCTCATATAAAGCTGTCTAAAGTCGAGGCACAAGAAAGTGATAGCCATCAAAAAGATAATCAACAACCAAAAAGTGTTATTAAAGCGATTAAAGTCACATCCACAAAGCCCGCTTATACTGTCGATGGGTTTGATTGGTCTCTCCCTAAAAACACACCAATAGAAAACAATTCGGGCTTAATTGATGAATATGATAGAGGGATTGATTATATTCGTAATGTCTTTGCCATAGTACGCTGGGATGAAGCAAATCCAAAAAATGGACGTTATGATTTCTCAAAGTTCGAGAAATATCTAGCGAATGCAGCACCTAATAAAACCTTGGTTCGACTAGAGGTTAATTCAGCTTGCGAAGCACCTAAATGGGCTTTAAGAAAGCTAAGAGCATCTAAAGATAAATCACTGATATTTTGGGATAAAAGTTATATTGACTTACTCAAACCCTTTATCAATGCCTTCGCAAAACGCTATGCTAATGACCCGCGTGTTATCGGTGTGTATCTTGGTATTGCGGATGGTGAATATGATGATAACTGCGAATTTGATAATAAGAATGGCTGGGGCGAATTTTGGATGTCGCCACAATCTATTGCAAATGCTCAAAAAAAGTTTGGCTTTAACCCAGAAGTATTTGAGAAACAAACAAAGGCCATTGTTGACGTTTATGTTGCAGCCTTTGGTAACAATAAACACAAGCTTGCTTTCACCAATATAGCGCCGAGTTTTTCATGGAATAGCATCGGAGAACCTTACAATGAAAAACTGAAAAAAATCGCTAAACATGTTTGGAAGACAGGTATAGGAAACCGTGATGGGCATGTCGAAATATGGATGAGATTTATTGATAAAACCTACGGCGTTCAATTATCATCAATGAAAGATGGTAGTTGTTTTTTGGATTTTGATGAGCACTATGCTAAGCAAATACAAGGGCGCTATTGGGGAACAGAAAATGAGTTTTATGGTGATAAGAGTTATGTAAAGAATGCTAATGGCCCTTATAAAAATCAACCTTATCGCTTTATGGTTAGCTCTTTGCGCGCCTTACAAATGCGTCGTAACTATTTTTCTGTTGCGGGTAATTCAATGGAAAAGCTAGATCATTCGGTTTATAAAACACAAGACTTTCTGCGTTACTTAACCAAAGTCATGGGTAAGCAAATGGAAAACACGCCTGATGCATTTATTCTATTAGGCGAGCGCTATATTTCACAAGATCATGCTAAAAACTTTTCGAATGAAGCCTGTGTTAAAAATAGCAAGAAAGGTGTAGCCATTCGCTCATTCGGTCGTTGGTTAATGGAAGGTAGCCGTAGCGTGCCTGCATTGCGTGTCTCTATGCCAAAAAATGAAAATTATTGGGGGCAGAATTATTATATGCCAGAAGGCATGGATTATGAATATTCAGCCCGAAAAGCTAAGCAGTTTGAGTTTGATTTGAATGATGATCTATCAATGCTACGATGTGATAATGGCTGTAAGGCAGAAATTAAAGTCACCTTTAAAGACACTCATAAATCAACCATGAATATTTTGTATGACAAAGAATTCTCACAAAGTTTCAAAACAAAAGGCGATAATAAAATTAAAACGGTGACTTTTAACGTAAACTCACGCTTTCAAAATGAGCTTCGTGGTAAAGATTTTATGATCAACAGTAAAACGATTGATCTAACCTTAATAATGATACGAGTAAATTTTCTATGAGTTACATCACTGATGACAGCTGCGCTAGCATCGCGCTCGTACCTGTGACAAAAGTTGGACTAACAGATTTTTTAGCAGGGCAATCTGAGTTTATTTCAAACTGGGTTAACAACAGTAGTTTTAAAGCAAAACCTCATGATTATTGCCTCGTGCCTGATAAGTCAGGCAATACTGCGATGGTGTTGTTTGGTCTTCATGCTGAATCTAAGAGTAGTGATATAAATACGAATGCCGCACCTATTTGGGCAATATCAAATCTAGCTAAAAAATTACCTGTGGCTATCTATCATTTAGATTGTGATTGGGATGATGATTCACAATTGAAAGCCATGATTGGTTGGGGTTTAGGCTCGTATAGTTTTGATTTCTTTAAGAAGGATTTTTTAGATCCAAAACCCAAATCTCAACTTAAAGTCGCAGAAAACAAGCTAGATGAAATTAATGCCTACGTTGATGCTTTTACTTTGGTGAGAGATTTAGTCAACACACCCGCTAACCACATGATGCCTGAGGACTTATCTGAATTAACCCAAGAGCTAGCACAGCAACATGGTGCTGAGTTTAGTGAAGTTGTGGGTGATAAATTACTTGAAGAAAATTTCCCTGCCATACACGCTGTAGGGCGTGCCAGTGATCATCCGCCGCGCTTGATAAAGCTGGAGTGGGGCAATGAAAACGATCCATTGGTTTCATTAGTTGGTAAAGGCGTTTGTTTCGATACAGGCGGACTTGATCTAAAGCCGTCGAAATTTATGCGTAATATGAAAAAAGACATGGGCGGAAGCGCGCACGTACTTGGCTTAGCGCATTTAATTATGAGCCATAAACTACCCGTACGCATGCAAGTATTAGTTGCGGCGGCAGATAATGCCATTTCAGGTGACGCTTTTAGACCAGGCGATATTATTGAAACGCGCGCGCATAAAACGGTCGAAATCGACAACACCGATGCAGAAGGGCGCTTAGTTTTGTGTGATGCGTTGACGCTTGCCTGTGAAACCGAGCCTGATTTGATCTTAGATTTTGCCACATTAACAGGCGCAGCACGTGTAGCGGTAGGTACGGAAATCCCCGCATTATTTAGCAACTCAAATCAGCTTTCATTAGATATTCAAAACGCCGCAGAAAACACAGGCGAAATGGTTTGGCCATTACCTTTACACCAAGGCTATCGCCACGAGCTTGATAGCCCTGTAGCTGATTTAGTGAATAGCTCACCCAATGGCTACGGTGGCGCAATTACTGCCGCTTTATACTTAAATGAATTTGTAGATGCTGATAAACCATGGGCGCATTTTGATGTGATGGCATGGAACATGCGCGAACGCGCAGGCAGACCTAAAGGCGGCGAAGCAATGGGTTTGTTGGTTGCGTTTAAGTTTTTACAGAAGCGTTATGTGTAGCGGACTTAAAATCATCATGTAGCTTTGCATAAATTCTAGCAGTCGTTAAAAAAGCTAACGAGCTATCATGTAAAAGTGGGGGGGGGGGGGTGTTGCTTTTTTAAGTGCTCTAGGCGCTAAAAAGTATATCGTTACACCTTCCGAAGGAAGTGTCGATGGTGGTCGAAACAAAGGTAGTGATATTTTCAAAGCACACCCCCCTAGTTTTACATGATTAATCACATAAAAAAGCCCGTAGCTGAATCAGTTACGGGCTTTTTTATTAAGAAGGTTACGAAGGTTATTTTTTAATTTCAACACTCTCTACTTTATTTTCTGGTGCCAAAATCGTACCTTTTACCTCTGAAGGCATTGGTATTTTAGCCTGCGTTTGAACAGATGGAGGCGCTACTTTTACTGCTGCTGGGGCAACTGCTTTAATCTCTTTTTTGGTAATTGGCTTTTGATGTGCTGGTGCAGGTACTTTATTTTGTGCGTTTAAACGTGGAATAAACTGTGGTGCAACAGGCATTGCAGGCGCACGGTATTGAACATTTGGCATAGCAATACCTGTATTACCCACTGAGTTTCCAAAGTTCCAAGGTTGGTTATTGCCATTTCCCCAGTTCATATTTGGCATGTTCCAGTTTGTGCCATTATTAAAACCATTATTGCCGTTGTAGCCAGAGTTGCCATTGTTGCCCCAATTCATGGTTGGCATATTCCAATTAGAGCCGTTATTATTTCCCCAGGGCATAGTTGGCATGTTCATGTTGCTGCCATTATTGTATCCGTTGCTGTTGTTACCCCAGTTCATTGTGGGCATGTTCCAGTTTGAACCATTGTTATAACCGGTGTTAGCGTTATTACCATTGTTTCCCCAATTCATGTTGGGCATATTCCAATTTGAGCCGTTGTTATAACCATTGTTATTTCCCCAAGGCATATTGAAATTATTGGCGTGAGTGCTGATTGAGGAGACAAGTAAAACTGTTGAGATGATTATTTTTTTCATAATTTAATCCTTTTCAAATGAATTTAAATGAGGGAGAAGAGAGTAATAGTATATTCGCATATTCTAATATAGTTTAAACTCTTTAATAATTTTGTCAAGAACAGGCATAATCGCATCATTATCAACAAAAAGTAGTGTTAGGTATTACATTATGTTTCAAAATAATATGTCCCAAAAAAAACCACCTGTTATAACGATTGATGGCCCTGCAGGATCGGGTAAAGGTACAATTTCTCAAAAAGTAGCCGAACAACTCGGCTGGAATATTTTGGATAGCGGGGCGTTGTATCGTCTTGTTGCACTTGCCGCAGAGAAAAAAGATGTCGATTTTGATACGGAAGATAGTTTGTCAGAAATTGCAGAAGCGTTGGATGTAACTTTCACGCCTTGTGCGGGTGGAGGAGTAGCTATTTTATTGGAAGGTGACGATGTTAGTTTGGCAATTCGCTCCGAAGATTGCGGTTGTGCTGCTTCTAAAGTTGCCGCTGTTAAGCCTGTTCGTGCGGCATTATTAGAAAGACAACGCCGTTTTTTAGATTTACCGGGCTTAGTGGCTGATGGTCGTGATATGGGAACGGTGGTTTTCCCAGACGCGAAGGTCAAAATATTTCTCACAGCCAGCGCTGAAATAAGGGCAGAGAGAAGGTTGAAACAGTTGAAAGAACAGGGGATAAATGCTAATCTGCGCGGCTTGATTGATGATATTGAGGAACGCGATGCTCGCGATATGAATCGTAAAGACGCGCCTCTTGTTCCAGCTGATGATGCCATCATAATCGACACGGGGAAATCCACGATTGATGAGGTAGTTTCTGAGGTGATGGATACGGTTAAAAACGTTTATTCATAAACTCATCAGTTATTAGTGATATGAAACAACATTTAATTTTTGTGACGATGTAGAAAGCCCGTTGAAATCAAATTCCAACTTTTACATTTGTTGCTTTATGAACACTTTAGGCTGCGCTCTTAACTTCATTTGTTACGATAGTGCTTAAAGTTTAATTTGACCGATAGCATGGGTTTGCTAACGTAATATTTATATATAGGTTTTACCATGAGTGAAAGTTTTGCGGAGTTGTTTGAAGAAAGTCTAACGTATATCGAGATGAACCCTGGTTCTTTGATCAGTGCGACCATCGTTGATGTAACTCCAGATTTTGTAACAGTAAGTGCTGGCCTTAAATCAGAAGGCGTTATTCCAGCCGAAGAATTTAAAAATGAAGCAGGTGAATTAACCGCCAAAGTTGGTGATGTTATTGAAGTTGCTTTAGAAAGTGTTGAAGATGGATTTGGTGAAACCAAACTATCTCGTGAGAAAGCTCGCCGTCTACGTGCGTGGGAGATTCTACAAGAAGCACTTGATAATGATGAAATCATCACAGGTGTGATCACTGGCAAGGTTAAAGGTGGATTCACCGTTGAGCTTGGTGATATTCGCGCCTTCCTTCCTGGTTCATTAGTTGATGTGCGTCCTGTACGCGATACGGCTTACCTTGAAGGCAAAGATCTAGAATTCAAATTAATCAAACTTGATCAAAAACGTAACAACGTCGTTGTTTCTCGTCGTGCTGTTGTTGAAGATGAGTACAGTGTTGAGCGTGAAGAACTTCTTGAGTCAATCGAAGAAGGCAAGCAAATCAAAGGTGTTGTTAAGAACCTTACTGATTACGGCGCGTTCATCGACTTGGGTGGCATTGACGGTCTACTACATATCACAGATATGGCTTGGAAACGCGTTAAGCATCCATCAGAAGTACTTGAAATTGGTACAGAAATTGATGTTATGGTTCTTAAGTTCGACAAAGAAAAGAGCCGCGTATCATTAGGCCTTAAACAACTAGGCGATGATCCATGGCAGGATCTAGTACGTCGTTACCCTGTAAATACGGTGCTTACAGGTAAAGTGAGTAACCTTACAGACTACGGTTGTTTCGTTGAAATTGAAGATGGTGTTGAAGGACTTGTACACGTATCTGAAATGGATTGGACCAACAAAAACGTTAACCCAGCAAAAGTGGTAACACTTGGCGATGAAGTAGACATCATGATCCTTGAGATTGATGCTGACCGTCGTCGTATCTCTCTTGGTATGAAGCAATGTAAATCAAACCCGTGGGATGACTTTGCTAAGACTGCTGCGAAAGGTGATCAAGTTAAAGGCGTTATCAAATCAATCACTGACTTCGGAATCTTTATTGGTCTTGAAGGTGGAATTGATGGATTGGTTCACTTATCTGATATTTCTTGGAGTGTTCCAGGCGAAGAAGCAGTACGTGAATATAAAAAGGGCGATGAAGTTGACGCGGTTATACTTGCTGTTGACCCTGAACGTGAGCGTATATCTCTAGGTGTTAAGCAACTAGATCAAGATCCATTCTCGTTATTTGTTGCGGCTCACGAAAAAGGTAGTATTGTAAAAGGTACTATCACTGAAGTGACGGCTAAGATGGCTAAGATTGATCTTGGTGAAAACATCGAAGGTGTTTTACGCGCTTCTGAAATCTCTCGTGATCGTGTTGAAGATGCAACAACAATCTTGAAAGTTGGCGAAGAAGTTGAAGCGAAGTTTATGGGCGTTGACCGTAAAACGCGTGCGATTAACTTATCTATCAAAGCGAAAGATTACGCTGAAGAAGCTGAAGTATTGAAAGAGTACTCTGGAAGTAGTACTTCTACTACCGGAACGCTTGGTGATATTTTCAAAGAGCAACTTGATAAGTAATTATCAAATTTGATGAAAAAACAAGTTAGCAAATAAATATGTACTAATACATATTAGTACTGTTTTGAAAGAAGCTGGTTATGTTATTGCATAATCGGCTTTTTTTATGTAAATTCAGTTGCTTATTAGATTTTCTAGTCTACAATATATTGTAGAATTTGTATGAAAACAAAGAGAGGGAAAAAGTGACCAAATCAGAAATTATCAATATTCTTTCAAGAAAACAAAGCCATTTGAGTAGCAAGGATATTGAGTTATCTGTAAAAATTCTGCTAGAACAAATGAGTGATACTTTAACGAATGGCGCAAGAATAGAAATTCGTGGATTTGGTAGTTTTTCTCTACATCATCGTGCTGCTAGAAGTGGACGTAACCCTAAAACAGGCGAGCAGGTTTTGTTATCTTCTAAACACGTTCCTCATTTTAAGCCAGGCAAAGAACTGCGCGAGCGTATTAACGAGTCAAAAGATAATTTTGCTATCCAAGATTAATTTTTACTTTAGCCGAGTTAATTTAGACACGCATCAAAATATACACGTTTATCCATCATTTACTGATTATAAAAAATGGTAGAAATATTATTACTGTTATTGCCACTAGCATTCTTTGCTGGTTGGCGAGCTTCTCGAAAAAAATTAATACGAAATCAAAAGAAGCAACAGCAACTCTCTGGACACTTTGTTAAAGGTGTCAATTTCCTTTTAAGTGAAGAGCCTGATAAAGCTCTTGAGGTTTTCCTTAATTACCCTGATATTGACGAATATACAGCTGAAACTTTTCAATTACTCGGCGACTCGTTCCGTAATCGCGGTGAGGTTGAACGTGCTTTACGCGTGCATCAAAACCTCATCGCCAGAACGAATCTAAATTCAAAACAAAAACAAAAAGCCATGTTTTCATTAGGGGAGGACTTTTATGCAGCAGGGATGTTAGATAGAGCAGAAGGTGTTTTTCAAGAATTATTAAAGAACAACCAATCCAATAAACACATTACAAAAGCTGCTGTTTGCTCTTCATTGCGCACTATTTATGAGCAAACACAAGAATGGCAAAAAGCTATAGATGCTACCGATTGCTATAAAAAATCAAATAAGAAAAAAGAGGGTTCAAGTACCGCTACCGCCTTAAACAGCAAATCCTTAATTGCACACTATTATTGTGAGCTTGCCGATGGAGCATTACAACAAGGAAAGCTCAATGACGTTGATGTGCTAATTGAAAAAGTAAAAGGTGTTTACAAGCAATCGACACGTTTAATGACTTTACAAGGGGATATCGAGTTTCACCAAAAAAGATTCAAGCTTGCACTGAATAAATACCTTATTGCCATTAAAAGTGATAGTCGTTTGTTGAGTATGCTATTTGAAAATCTTGAAGAGTCTGCGCTAGCAATCAATGATATTGAATCATTACAAACACAATTATTATCCCTGTATAAAAAGAAAAAAGATAAAACTGTTTATGAAAAATTACTTATTTTGGCTAAAAAATATGGTAGTTCGAAGGCAATTGATGAGCTAGTTGAAAAAGAGCTACCCAAAGAAAAACTGAATATTGAATCAATTTTTAATACTTCGGAATATATAAAGTCTCATAGTGAAAATATTGATGCAGAAAAAGGTTTAGAATTAGTCACGCAATCACTGTCGAATTATTTGCAAGGAGTGCCTGCTTTTCGTTGTGAGCATTGTGGTTATAAAATGCATGATTATTTGTGGCGTTGCCCAGCATGCCAAGAGTGGGATACTATTGATCACGCTTAATTTCCGTGCCTACTCATATCACTCCTAATCTTTATCATTACTGCGTTGGAAAATCATTACTTGCAGTAGCAAGCTCAAATTTTCCGCCTTGTACTGATAAATATTAGAAGCAATCTGAGCAGACACTGCTCTGTATTTTAAGGGAACAAAAACATGTCTAGTAAATTAATTATCGCTTTGGATTATCCAACCGCTGAGCAAGCATTACACTTTGTAAAAAACCTGTCGCCAGAGTGTTGCAAGCTAAAGGTTGGCTTTGAGTTATTTGTAGCGGCAGGTCCTGATTTTGTGAAGCGGCTTGTTGATCAGGGTTATGATGTTTTTTTGGATCTAAAATTTCATGATATACCTAACACCGTTGCTTCTGCTTGTCGAAGTGCGGCTAACTTGGGTGTATGGATGATGAACGTTCATGCCAGTGGTAGTGACAAAATGATGGCCGCTGCTAAGCAGGCTTTGTTGCAAATTGATTCGCCAGCTAAATTGATAGCCGTAACCGTTTTAACCTCGATGGATAAGGAACAATTAGCGTTAAGTAATGTGACTTTAGCGCCAGAGGAGCAAGTTAAAAGTCTGGCCCAACTTACACAGAAATCGGGATTGGATGGCGTAGTTTGCTCGGCACAAGAGGCTAAGATGCTCAGAGAAACCTTAGGAAAAGACTTCTTGTTAGTTACGCCAGGGATTCGACCACAAGGGGCAGATATTGGAGATCAAAGTCGTGTAATGACTCCAGCCGCTGCATCAAAAGCGGGTGTTAGCTATATTGTTGTTGGAAGGCCGATTACACAATCAGCTAACCCTTTGGATGTTATTGATCAGATCAATATTGATATGTCATAGCGTTCTATTCACACCCATAACATGCATCATGTAAAAGTAGGGGGGTGTGCTTCCTGACATTATTTACGCATTTACGTTATACACTAAATCAGTGAACGAATGTAAGGCAATAACATTGCAGCAAGGCCAAGCACAGCCATATAACCAACAATATCAGTAACGGTTGTTAGTAGAACACTGCCTGCTAGCGCAGGATCAATATCTAACTTACGCAACACAATTGGTAAAAGTACACCCGCAAGTGGCGCTAAAAGTAGATTGAGTAACATGGCAATTGCCATGACGATACCGATTCCCGCGTCGTGGAATATAAAATAGGATATTGCAAAAACGACAACGGCCCAAATAACCCCGTTGATGAGTCCAAGTAACAATTCTTTTATTAACAAAGACTTTGTATTGCTTTTAACGATTTGACCTAAAGCTAAACCACGGATAACCAAAGTGAGAGTTTGACTGCCTGCAATGCCACCCATACTGGGTACAATACTCATCAATACGGCTAAAGCAATTGCTGCTTCTAAGGTTTCGGTAAATTGTTTTATTACCCATGCCGCTAAAAAAGCGGTGAGTAGATTTGTTCCGAGCCACAGTGCACGTCGCTTTACACTGGTTAGGACAGGTGCGAATAAGTCTTCTTCTTCATTTAGACCTGCCATTCCCATCATTGAATGTTCGGCATCATCTCGGATAACGTCAACCACGTCATCAATGGTGATCCGTCCAAGTAATTTCCCATTATGATCAACAACGGGGGCAGAAATTAAGTCTCGATCCTCAAACAGACTAGCTACTTCTCTGCTCGACATATCCGCTGGAATAGCAGGGTGTTCGTTATCAACAATATCTTGAATATTTTGATCCGGTTGATTAGTTAATAAATCAGAGAGAGAAACAATTCCTAGATACTTCTCATATTTATCAATAATAATGAGCGTGTCGGTATGCGAAGGTAATTCATCCTGCAAGCGCAGGTAACGGAGCACCACATCTATATTAACATCTGCACGGGTAGTAAGGACTTCTGTGTCCATCATTCCGCCAGCGGTGTCTTCATCATAAACTAAAACGGCTTCAACACGCTGGCGTTGTTGGCGACTTAATCCTGCAAGTGTTTGCTCGATTAAAGCACTGGGTAGGCTTTGTATAAAATCTGCAATATCATCGACATCTAGGTCTTTTACTGCTTCGATGAGTTCACCAGATTCCATCTCACCCACAAGGCTAGCGCGCGCTTCTTCTCCTAACTCAATGAGGGTTTCACCTTCATTTTCTGTATTGATTAATTCCCAAAGAAAACGACGGCGAGTAGGGGGAGATGATTCAAGTAAATGAGCAATTTCACCGGGATGCATGGCATTAATCATGCTTTGCAGCTGATTTAGAGAACCAGTTTCTATCACATCAGAAAGACGTTCAAGTCGTTGCTCAGTGTTTTGATGTAATTGATTTTCCATGCGAAACATCTGGATTGAAAGTTGGATGCTAGTCTAGCAGAACAGGCATGTAAAAGTAGGGGGGTGTGCTTTTAAAACCCTAAGCAACGAAATAAATATTAATCAAGTTCGCGATGTTGAATTATCACAGAGTCTTTATAAATCTTACTAAAGTAGGCGGCTAATTTTTCAGTTAAATACACCGAACGATGATGACCGCCAGTGCAGCCTATCGAAATAGTCAAATATGCGCGCTGGCTTGAGATAATGTGTGGAATCCATGTTTCAATATAGGTTTTTAAATCACCTTCCATTTTATTGACTAGCTCTTGGGAAGAAAGCCATTCAATTACATTATATTCCAAACCCGTATGCCCACGAAGCTCAGGCACCCAATAAGGGTTGGGCAAACACCTTACATCGAATAAATAATCAGAGTCTCTGGGTGTGCCATATTTAAAACCAAAGGATTGAAACATGAGAGATAAAGACTGATTTTCTGTTCCACAGATTCGTTTTTTAATCTGTTTTGATAACTCATAAATATCGGTGGTACTGGTGTCGATTTGAATATCAGAAATTTCACGTATAGGAGCGAGTAGCTCATATTCTTTTATAATCGTGTTGCGCAAGGTTGTATCGGCATCTGAGAGTGGATGCCTACGACGTGTTTCATCATAGCGCTTCATTAAAACCGCTTTCCCCGCGTACAAATAAATAATATCTGTTTTGAACTGATCTTTGAGGCGGGAGACAATTTTAGGGAATTCTTCTAAATACTTTTGCCCACTACGTGCATCAATACCAATAGCAACTTTTTTACTTTCTAATAACCTATTTGTTTTTAATGCACTATCAAGTAGTTCTAAGGGAAGATTATCAATGCAGAAATAACCTTGATCTTCTAAGGTATGTAACGCGTGTGACTTTCCTGCGCCGGACATTCCGCTAACAATTACTAAATGCATTTATTCGTCTTCTCTATCTGGGGTTGAAGGAGTTGAAGTTCGGATTGAATCATTGCTATTTATTTCTGTATTTGTTTCTGTTTCACTCATAAGCGTCTGAAGATCATCATACAATAGATTTTCGAAGTACTTTGATAATAAATCTGAATTTTTAGACGTTATTACATTTTCAGGAATTCCATTCAGTATGAGCTTTTGATTCAACGTACTCAGCATCATACTGTATTGATCACGCTGATTATCAGGAATTAGCAGTGCTAAAAAAATAGTCGTGGCTTGTTTGTCTGCAGCTCCTAAATATAGGCCTTTTTTTACCACCAAGATAGCAGCGCGAAGATTAGTAATAGGGAGGTGTGCTTTTGGTACAGCGATACCGTTTCCTATACTGGTATTACCCAACTTTTCGCGTTCGATCAGGGCATCAAACACTTCATGTTTTGTAACTTCTTTTTGCCCTTTAATTAATAGTTCAGTCAATGCATCAAACACGCATTTCTTACTTTCTATTTTTTTTATGAACTTAATACGTTCTGGATCTAATAGGGGAGGGTATTTATTGATTGAAGTTGTTGTCATTTAAAAAAATGGATACCTTAAAACCTGAATTATAAGGTATCCATTCCTATCTCTAAACAATAAAATTGACTAGATGTTGGTTATAGAAGTCTAAAAGGTCATGCCACCTGATTCATACTATAATTTCGATGGTTGCCTTCTTGTCGATGGTGACTTCGTAGTTTTTCTTTATACTTAAGAATTTGTCTATCAAGCTTATCAGCTAAAGCATCAATCGCAGCATACATATCATGCCCCTTAGCATCTGCGAAAATGTGATTCCCACTAACATTTATTGAAGCTTCAGCTTTATTACTATGCTTTTGCACTTCAAGAATAACGTGGATGTTGAGTACTTGGTCGTAATGTCGTTTCAAACGCGTAACTTTTTCTTTTATATAATTATTGAGAAGTGGGGTTACGTCTATGTGATGACCAGTAATATCTAATTGCATATTAATTTACTCCTTTCTTTAGGTTTTATGTGACTCTTGCCCTGAAAGCCCTTTCAGGAAGATCACTTTTGCGAAGCTATCTACAAATACTCTCTATTCTCCTTTGTGTTATAAAACAAAATCTTAAGCAAATACTTTTCGATCGTGAGATGAAGGTATTGCCAAAGCTTCGCGGTACTTTGCGACAGTACGTCGCGCTACATTGATTCCTCTTTGTTTAAGAAGATTCGTCAATTTGTTGTCGCTCAGCGGCTTTGCAGGGTCTTCGTCGTTGATGAGTTTTTTAATCATCGCTCGAATGGCCGTTGCTGAACATTCTCCACCTGTGTCAGTACTCACATGGCTAGAGAAGAAATGTTTGAATTCATACACACCACGAGGCGTGTGCATGTATTTGCGTGTGGTTACGCGTGAAATAGTTGATTCGTGCAAACCGAGTTGATCAGCCAAATCCTTTAAAACCATAGGCTTCATAGCTTCATCACCGTATTGTAAAAAAGCGAGTTGTCTGCCAACAATAGCGTGAGCAACATTCACAATGGTGCTGTTTCTATTTTCTAAACTTTTTATAAACCAGCGGGCTTGCTGTAGATTATCTTTGATGTAGCTGGTTGCTTCACCCCCTAGAGCAGAGGATGTAGTATTCATATTATTTTTTGTATTGGTACTAGTATTGATGTTTAGCATTTCCGCGTAATAATCGTTTACTTGCAATTTTGGTTGGGTTTCACCGTTAAGTGAAATCTTCCATTGTCCGTTTACTTTTTTAACATAAATATCAGGTGTAATGTAATCAGCTGTTGTCGTGCTGAATGCTTTCCCTGGCTTTGGCTCCAATGAGCGAATCAGTTGCATTAACTCTTCTAAAGCAGAAGTGGTTAACCTTAAAGTTCTTTTAATACCTGTATAATCTCTTTTTTCAAGTAAGTCCAGATTTTTATCTAATAATCGGAACGCTTTTTTATACAACGGATGATCAGTATGATCGCTAAGCAGTTGTAATAAAAGACATTCTGATAATGACCGAGCCGCAACTCCCGTTGGTCCTAAATTTTGCACATAAGTGAGAATAGCTTCTACTTCGTCAAACTCAATGAAGAGTAAATCCTCAAGTGAGTCATGAATTTGCTCTAAAGATTCGGTTAAATAACCATCATCATCGATGTAATCAATAATCAATTTAGCAATTTCTTTGTCTTGAAGGCTTAGGTTACTCATCTCAACTTGCCAGAGTAAATTATCGTGTAAACCTTGTGGGGCAGAGTGCATGGTTTCGATAAAATCAGATGCACTACTTTCGCTACCATTGGAAACTTTCCAAGCAGGGTCATAAATATCATCCCAATCCGCATCAATACTCATATCCTCAGGGATACTTTCGGTTGATGAATCTGGAGCAGGGGAGTCGTTTATTTCTGTTTTTTTATTGGATTGCTCGGTTTCTACCACTGGCTCAGATGAATCGTCATCCGTTCTTTCAAGCAAGGGATTGGTTTCAAGGACTTCTTGGATTTCTTGTTGAAGTTCAACAGAAGAGAGCTGCAATAGACGAATCGCCTGCTGCAATTGGGGAGTCATCGATAGACTCTGCCCAAGTTTTAAATTGAGACTTTGCTTAATCATGCTTTATTATTATTTATATCCATCTGATTGTTTCTACGCTAATCATAGCACGAAGTTTTATTTTTTTATGTGAAAATATGATTGATGGTATGGTTTTTGCTTAGTATTTTTTATACGATAGTTTTAAATTATAATAGTCATGTAAAACTAGGGGGGTGTGCTTCTTAAATAGCCTTTAAAGATGATATTAAAGCTTAAAATCTTCACCTAGATAAACCTCACGTACTTGTTTATTTTCAAGTATAGAAGCAGGTGAGCCTTCTGCGATAATAGCGCCATTTCCTAGGACATAAGCACGGTCACAAATTCCCAAAGTTTCTCGTACATTATGATCGGTGATTAATACACCTATGCCACGGTTCTTTAAGTGACTGATTATCTTTTGTATTTCAATCACAGAAACAGGATCAACGCCCGCAAAGGGCTCATCTAGCAGAATGAAAGCGGGTTCTGTAGCAAGAGCACGTGCAATTTCTACACGGCGACGTTCTCCGCCTGATAGACTGATACCTAAGCTGTCACGAATATGGGTGATTTGGAATTCTTCTAATAAACTCTCTAGCTTATCTCGGCGTGATTCGCGGTTTAAGTCTTTGCGTGTTTCTAAAATGGAGTAGATATTATCAGCTACGCTTAGTTTTCGAAAAATACTTGCTTCCTGTGCTAGATAACCCAAGCCATGACGCGCTCGGAGGTGCATGGGAAGTTCGGTTAAATCTATTTCGCCCTTATCTGTTTCAAGGATTACTGAGCCTTTATCACATGCGACAAGTCCCACCACCATATAGAAGCAGGTGGTTTTACCCGCACCATTTGGGCCCAGCAAACCAACCACTTCCTCACTTTTTATATCAAGTGAGATACCTTTGAGTATGTCCCGTTTGCCATAACTCTTGTGCAAGTCCTTTGCGCGTATAACTGCCATATACTGTGTTTACTTAGATTTATTGCTAGGAAAGAAAATTACTTTAACTCTGCCTTTACTACCCGCTGTTTTTTTGTCTCTGCCTGCTTTTAGTTCACCTGTTTTTGTAGAATATTCAATGTGATTACTGCTAAATTTATCCTTATTTTGAGAGATAACGGCATTGCCATCCATGAGGATTTTCTTTCCTTTAACAAGATAAAGTAACTTATTAGCGCCACCTTTAGCCAATTTTCCATCATCCATTTTTTGTTGAAAACTTACAGGCTTTCCAGTTGCTGTGATTCGTTCTATTTCATTATTTGGCGCATTAATTTCTATACGGTAAGCCTTTATTTCTAATGTTCCTTGCGTGATAGAAACATTACCTTCATACACGGCCAATCCTTTGGTTTTATTAAATAAAACACTATCTGCATTAATATAAACTGGTTTTTCAACATCCTCTTTTAATGCAGATGTTGCTGACGTGGTTGTGATTAAAAAACCAGCGATCATTATTTCTGCAATGCGATTATTTTGCGGGATTAAATTCAGCGCGTACATTTGAGTGTATCCTTAATTCTTGTTCATCGAGCTTGCTGCTAAAGCCAACACCCTGTAACTGGCCTTGGTATGAGGTGAATATTACTTTTGACGTTGATGATAACGCCTTTTGTTTAGGATTATAGATTAAATCATGGGTTATCAGTTCAAAGTTTTCTTTAATTTTAGGGCTATTTTTTATTACGTTTACATCGCCCACCAATTTAATGATGCCTTCTTTATTTTGTTCTGCCTTATCTGATTTAAGTGTAATCATTGAACCATCAACATCGCTGGCTTGGAGTAGGGGTTTGAATATTTCGCTAGAGTTTGTAGATTGCTGATGTACTAGGTGTTCAGCCGTTACAAAATAACGCATTTGGCCATTTGGAAGCGTATTTAATAAAGTAAAATCACTGAGGTAATAATCAATTTTTTTAACTTTTTGGGTGAATTGAAAACCTTTGTAAATTAGCCAAGTAGAGTTAAGCCACGTAATTACAATGGCAATTAACACCGATAGAACCAGCAAAAGTAGCCCGCTACGATTCATACTTAATCTATTTCCTTACCCGTTGTATATGCCTCATAGAGTGCTTCTAATTTGCCTTGTGCATCAAGGATAAATTCACTGACTTCACGAGCGGCACCTTTACCCCCACCTAAATCTGTTGTCCAATCCGCTTTTTCTTTTACAAACCAGTTAGCATCGCCGACAGCAATGGAAAAACCGACTTGGCTCATAATGGGCAGGTCGATAACATCATCACCTACGTAAGCAATATTTTCTCGTTTGAATCCTGTTTTTTCTAACAAATCATTAAAAGCAGGGACTTTGTCACGATAGCCTTGGTAGATTAAATCAGGGTTTAATCGTAGATTTTCAGCACGATGTTTTACCAATTCTGATTGTCTGCCTGTGATTAGCGCGACTTCAACGTCATTTTCTAATAATAAGCGTAGACCGTGCCCATCTTTTGAGTTGAAGGCTTTGAATTCTTGCCCTTGATTATCAAAGAAAAGACTGCTATCGGTTAAGACACCATCCACATCAAAAATAATGAGTTTTACGTCTTTTGCTTTGTTGATCAGTTTTTGGCTTTTATCAGAATATTTTATCATAGGTTTAAATCTCAGTTAAACAATTCCTGCTTTAAGTAAGTCATGCATGTGTATGATTCCTTTTACTTTATTTCCTTCGTCCACAACAGGCAGTACAGTAATTTCCTTTTCTTGCATGAGATTGACGACATTAACGCCCAACTCATCAACATTAGTTGAAATGCAGTTTTTATGCGCAACCTCACCAATAGTGACGCTTTTCATATCAATACCATCTTCAAAGCAACGGCGTAAATCACCATCGGTAAAAATACCAAACAAGCTATTATCGCTATCAACAACCAAGGTTGCGCCAAGCTTTTTACCAGTCATTTCTAATATAGCATCTTTTAATGAAGTTTCAGGCGAGCAAGCGGGTAGGGCATCACCACTGTGCATAATATCTTTAACATGTACCAGCAAGCGCTTGCCAAGACGACCACCAGGATGTGAGCGTGCAAAATCTTCTGGAGTGAAACCACGTGCCTCCAAAAGTGCAACGGCAAGTGCATCACCCATCACCAAGGTAACTGTAGTGCTTGATGTCGGCGCTAAACCCATTGGGCAAGCTTCTTTTTCCACTGCAATATCAAGATGAAAATCAGAAAGTTCAGCAAGCGGCGAATGTGTATCGCCCGACATACCAATAACCACAGTGCCTAGCCGCTTAACCAAAGAGGCGAGGGTGACAACTTCTTCTGTTGTGCCAGAATTGGAAATCGCAATCACCACATCATCACCCGTGATCATCCCCAAATCGCCGTGTAATGCTTCACCGGGATGAACGAAGAATGCAGGGGTTCCTGTGCTGGCGAAGGTTGCTGCAATTTTATTGCTGATATGTCCAGACTTCCCCATGCCAGAGATGATTACGCGACCTTGGCAGGCGAGGATTGCTTTACAGGCACCTGAAAATGAATCATCGATACTGGCTTTCATCGCACTAATGGCTTTCACCTCTGCATCAATAACTGCTTTTGCAAGCCCTATAAAGTCGTGAGTATTTTTATTTTTCATAACTAAGCTTGCCCTGTACTTTGATAAAATAATAGAGCTTCATAAGCAAAGAATGCCAATAATAAAACAATGCCTTTTGCACGATTAATCTTAAAGCGTGAACCTTTAAAACAGCCAAAACTAAAAATCAATAACATCACTGTAAGTACTATCATAATGGGCATATCACGATCTAGAACACCGGCTGGAACGTCCAATGGTTGAACCAACCCCGGTATTGCTAACACAGCAAGAGTATTAAAGAGATTTGAACCAACTATGTTACCTACTGCCAGATCAGTTTCACCTTTACGCGCACTGCTGATGGTTGCAGCTAACTCTGGCAAGCTTGTACCTATTGCAACAATGGTTAAGCCTATAACAAGATCGCTGACGCCCATTTCACTGGCAATATTTGATGCTCCCCAAACCAACATCTTCGAGCTTACCAGTAATAGAGCCAACCCGATGATGGTCCAGAGTATTGCCTTATTATTTTCCAGTTTTTCAGGTAATTCTTCGATGGTGTCATCAATCAACGGGTCATGATTAGTAGCATCTTTTTTAGCCGACAAGATCATCCAACTAAAAATAACCACCAATGCAACTATGAGAATTATGCCATCAAGACGTGAAAAATGACCATCAGCCATCAAACCCCAAGCTAACAGTGCGGTTGCTAAAACAAGAGGAAGTTCTTTTTTAAGCAAGCTAGAATGCACAGGAAGCACATAAAGAATCGCAGTAAAACCAAGTACTAAAGTGATATTTGTAATGTTAGATCCTATCGCATTACCAATGCCTAAACCAGGATTACCCTGAAAGGCTGCAACTCCCGAAACCAACATTTCTGGTGCAGAAGTCCCTAGACCTATAATCACCATGCCGACAATCAGCGGAGAAATTCCCATGTTTCTAGCGATGCTAGAGGCGCCATCAACAAAGCGATCAGCACTCCAAATGAGTAAAACTAAGCCAACCAAAATAGCGGCAGAAAAAGTGAGCATAATATTCTTATATTATAGAAAAAGAGCAATTATACAGAAAATATTACAAGCACACCCCCCTAGTTTTACATGATTGAATAATTCTTTAAGCGTGTAAGACTACATGTAAAAGTAGGGGGGTGTGAACTGGCTTGAACCAAAATAAGAAAAAACTATATTACATCGGCAAATGTAACCGTACTCTTGCCCCAACATGTGGTGAAACTAATAGTTCAATCTTCCCACCAATTGCCTGCACAATCTCCGTACTCACTGCTAAACCAATACCTTGGCCTTCTGATTGACTATCTGCGCGTATGCCACGTTGTAGTAGTTCTGCTGGGTTTTTGTCAGGAAAGCCCATGCCGTCATCGTCAATATCAATAATTAAAATATCACCATTTTGTGTAGCGGTAATTTCTACGATTTTTTCACAAAAGCGACAGGAATTGTTGATGAGATTGCCGAAGACTTCCATCATGTCGTCTTCTTCCATGCGGCATTTAGCAAAATCATCCACGTTGATTACAAACTCAAAGGGTTTGTCTCGGTATACTTTTAAAAGAGAGTCTTTTAAGCGGTATAAAACAGGGCGTACAGTTTGTTGTTTGATGATGGTTCCATGTTCGCTCACCACGGCGCGTCTTAGCTGGTAGGCGATAATGTCGTCCATGCGCTGTACTTGTGTTCTGATGGCTTCATTATTGCTCTTGTCAGCCGTGCTTTGTAAAACGGATAAAGGTGTTTTAAGGCTATGTGCTAAGTCATCAAGTGCATCGCGGTAGCGTTGTTTTTGTCCTTTTTCAGCGTTGATGAGCGCATTGACAGCACTTTTTACTGCTGCAAGTTCCGTAGGGTAAGTTTCGCTAATTAACTGTTTTTCACCTGATTCAATTTCTATGATTTCTTTTTCAAATCCTTTTATGGGTGTGATAACCAGATAACTGCTCACGAGCTGAGAAATTAAGACCAGTATGGTAGTAATTAAAAATAGAATGAAGATGTTACGAATAATTTCATCACGACCCTTTTGAAGGGTAGCCGCAGATTTGGCAAGGATTAATTGATAGTCACCGTGTGGCTTATAGCTAAAACCACGAGCATAAACAATATAGTTTTCAGCGCCATCAAGCTTAGAAATATTTCTTCCTTGCGTGTCTTTCGGGTTGAGGATTTCAACTCCTTCAATCTCAGGCGGCATTTCAAGTAAGAAGGTGGTAAAGACCTTTTCTTTATCTTTGGTAAAGCGGCTTTCACTGATGTCGTTAAAGGGGTATTGGCTGTGCCAGACGATATTGCGTGTTTGTGTGTGCTGAATGTAGGCAAATTTTTCAGAGCTTAATTTACTAAAATCGTGTTTGATCAAAAAGGCGAGAAAATCGTTCTTACCATGGCTGTCAATCGTAAACGTGCCTTCTTTTGAATCAATATAACCGAGTAGTTCAAGTCCGGTTTCGCTCAGGGATATTTTTTCATCTTCCAGCATTTTGTGTTGTGTGACGTAATACAGCACACTGCCCAAGAGTAAAATACCAAGCCCAATAATGGCTAAGGCACTTAAAAACTGACGACTACGAAGTGAGTTCATATTAGCTTGTACTAAAAATTAACATTACGTTTGAGATTGTAAAAATGGTTAAGTATTGCGCTCTAGTGTAAAGCGATAACCACGCCCACGTAATGTTTCAATAGGGTTGATGTCACCATTAGGATCGAGCTTCATACGTAAACGACGGATAAATACTTCGATCACATTACTGTCACGATCAGAATCATCATCGTACATACTTTCAGTTAAGTCTGTTTTTGAAATAACTTCGCCCGCGTGCATCATTAAATGCTCGATGACTTTATATTCGTAAGCGGTAAGCGTGACTTCATCGTCATTAAGCAACACACGCTGTTCTGAGGTATTGAGCCTAATAGGTCCACAAGAGAACTCTGATTGCGACCATCGACCTGTGCGGCGAAGTAGGGCGCGCATACGTGCGAGTAATTCTTCTTGATGAAAAGGTTTGTCTACATAGTCATCCGCACCCGCTTCAAGGCCTTCAACACGATTTTGCCAACGCGTGCGTGCGGTAAGGATAATTACAGGATAATCATGACCTTTATCACGAAGCTGTTTGATGATTTCTAAACCGCTAACTTCAGGTAATCCCAAATCGACTATAGCAAGATCGATAGGGTATTCTAGTGCGTAATATAAGCCTTGTGAACCATCAGCGGCGGCATCAACAATATAGCCTTCCTTTTGTAATGATTCGATAAGTTGTTCGCGGATATCCGTATCGTCTTCGACAACCAGTACTCTCATAAGAGACCCCATTTATATGTTTTAGATTAGTATTTTGATTAGCATTCTTTATTAGCCCAACAAGCTAATAGTAACCGTTGACTATTAATAGTGAAAGTATTATTTATATGGCAATAATATTGCTTAGAAATACCTAGTTAAAAGAAGAGTCTTCAATTTTTGCTCTGTGCTACCTTATCCGTGAAACAGCCGACTCTAATCATTTGAAATTCCCCTTTATCTTCAAGAACTTTCACATAGTGACAATCTGGATTGCTGTAACTTGAAAACTTCTTAATAGAAAGCACGCGACCGCTAAACAACGTCTTCACGATAGCCATTATCTCCAATGTGGTAATAGGTTGTGTGGCAATAGTGCGTTGTAGTGGAATACTTAATACACCTGCGCTTACAGGCTGGTGAGCCAGTATACTAAAACAGAATATTGTTGATAAAAACAATGACTGTAGTAGAGGATGATTGTGAAATCTTACCCTCATATTTTCCCCGATAATTTTTTATAGTAGATTATAGAATCTATATAACATTATTATAATTAACCAAAGCTTAATGGCATGTTCAGGGAGAGGGATACGGGTTATTTTTTAGGTCGATAACGATAATGACCAGTAATTTTCATTGTGAATAAAATATCTTCAAGTTTAGGACCTTTCCCCATATTGTGAACAATGAGAGGCCTTTTTTTGTCATTACTGATTTTATGCGTAATGATACCAATATGTGGCATGCCTGGCATAATATCCCAAGTTACAAGGTCGCCAGGCCAATAGTCATTAGCATTGTTTGTAATGGGTTTTGCAGAACCATTGCGTGCAAAAAACACGCGTAAGTTTAACACTCTGCGATGATCAATGTTTGTGTCAGGCGCTATTCGATCCCACTTTGAAAGATTTGGGTATTGATTAAAGCCTATCGACATATCGGCATTGACGCGTTCTTGCAAATCAATGCCTAGTTTACGATATGAGCGTATTACCACATCAGTACATACACCTATGTTGTCGGGTACATCACCCCACGGGAAGGGGATTTCTAGGTAAGAGCCATCGTACTTTACGGTGTGTGATAGGCGTTCCAGCGCGGCATTTACTAGATCAAATGAAAAAGCACTATCCCTAAAATTTTCTTTTGCGTGGATATTTGTTATTCCGAAAAACCCTATTTGTAAGATGATGATCATCTTGATAATGCGGTGTATCATTATATTCTTCCCCAAGATTTTAATGTTATTTATGAGTGCTATATTTCTCTCGCAAACTATGTTGTGAAATGCCCTTATGAAGTCTCCCTATATTAATCTGTCGATTAATAACTTAATTTGTTAGAATAGGGCGAATCAATTAAGTTCGGTATTATTTCTTTGTCACATATTAAGTGTAAAGGACATTGTTTAACTTGTCCCGTACGAAATCGCAGTATTTTTTCTGATATACCAGAATCAACCTTAGAAGAAACAATTAAAGACTTTCATACATCGGTCATAACGTTCGAATCTGGGGAGTCTATTTTTAGGCAGAATGAAGATAGTTCTGAAAGCGCGTACACCTTACGAAAAGGTTTAATCAAGATCACAAAAAGTTTACCTGATGGACGTGTGCAAATAGTACGAGTTTTGGTGGCAGGTGATTTATTTGGTATGGATGGGTTTGGCTATGAAAATTATAACCATACTGCCACAGCGCTAACAGATGCAGAGGTCTGTCGTTTGCCCTTGCAAGATTTGACGACATTACGTCAAAATCATCGGGAGGTAGATGCCTCAATTATGTCACGGTTTGTTAAAAACTTACGTCAAACAGAAAATATGGTGTTAGAGCTAGGTGCAAAAAGAGCGTCTGAAAAACTAGCGAGTTTTATTTTACGTTTGAGCCAAGCAGATAATAAATCTGCGCTCAATAACGGGGATGTATGGTTAAGCTTGCCATTATCTCGGGCAGAAATTGGTTCTTTACTGGGCTTAACTATTGAAACAGTTAGTCGTTTCTTTTCTGATTGGAAGCGTAAAGGTTTCATTAAGGAGTCAAAGAGTACACTACAAATTATTGATGCAGAAGGGCTAAAAGAAGCCGCTTGTTCTGAAGGTTCATGTGACGAATAAACATTTTTTGTAACATTTTAAAGACTTAGATAAGAATATCAATCTACTATGAAACTAGATCATCCACTTAAAATATTTCCAACAGGAATGCACCCGTGTTCTTATCTTCCTGGGCTTATTGCGCGCAATGCGGTTGTTGATCCTGATTATGAGATGACACCAGAGGTATATGACTATCTTATTAAAAATGGATTTCGTCGTAGTGGCGAACAAGTCTACCGTCCTTATTGTCATACCTGCGAAGAGTGTGTAACAACGCGTATTCCAGTCGCAGAATTTAAGCGTAGTCGTAGCCAAAAGCGTAATTGGAATCGGAATAAAGACCTAACGGTTAAAGTGAATCATGATGGCTTTCGTGATGAGTATTTACCACTTTACCAACAATACTTAATCAGTCGTCATGAAAGTAAAGATTACGAAGGCGTTGAGAAGTTTCTTGTTGCCGATTGGTGTGATATTCAATTTATTGAGTTTTATGCGAATGAAAAGCTCATTGGCGTTGCTGTTGTTGATGCGATAAAATCAGGATTTTCAGCGGTTTACACATTTTTTGACCCTGAAGAAGGTAATCGTAGAGGCTTGGGTATTTATGCGGTTTTGTGGCAAATTGAATACGCTAGTGATCAGAAACTTGAATATGTTTACCCCGGTTTTTGGATTAAAGATTGCCGTAAAATGAATTATAAAACGCGCTTTCAACCGATTGAAGGGCTGATTAAAGGCAATTGGATTTCGCTTGAAAAACAAGTAACTGTTAAGAATCCTGTAGATAAAAATATAGGCATAAAAAATCATGGTGAAGAAAGCTGTTAGGAAACTTGCATTAATTTTATCACTCGGTGCTTTTGGGCTGAGTGTTTACCAAGTCCTGCAACACTGGGACTATGATGATACCCTCGTTGATCTTGAAAAGTCCCTTCGACTAAATGTTACACAAAAACAAATCTCTCAAGAAATCCATAATGCGATCAGCAACGCTGAGTTTTATGATGCCAGAGTGTACATCGCTATTGCAGAATCTAATCATTATGATGTTGATAGCGAAAGGCTGAAAAAATTCATTACCCAAAAAGATACTCAACTTAGAAAAATTATCACACAGACGACTAACTTCACTCAGGGTTTTATAAAAGGAAAAAGTGCTAATGTTGCAGGCATTACAGGCTCGGTAGTGGCAGATTTTACCGTGGTGGGTGATGTCCGTGATTTAAGTACAGAGTATGAAAAACATGAGAAAGGTGAAAAGATTAATGAAGTGATCGTTCTACTTTCAGGGGCAGGTATCGGCCTAACTGCACTAACAGTAGCATCACTTGGTACAACCGCGCCTGCAAAGGCGGGCACATCTATTATCAAACTCGCGGTAAAAACCCGACGCATGACGCGAGGTTTTCAAAAGCATATGGTCAAGCTGGGTAGAAAAGTATTTGATTGGTCTTTATTTTCTCGGCTTTTAAAACAAAATAGAGGGGCGTATAATATCCGTCGTGCTGCAAGGCAGGCTTATCATCCTGAAGCAATCAAGCCTTTAAAAAAGATAGCAAGCCAAGTAAACCGTATACGAAAATCCACTTCTACCCTTGATACGGTACATTTACTAAAATACGTTGATTCACCTAGTGACCTCCGAAAACTTGAAAAAATAAGTCTAAAATACGGCACAAGAACCAAGGGTTTAATGAAGCTAGTAGGGAAGGGGGCTTTGCGTACCGTACGTGTTTTGAGAAAAACCACAGCGCTGATACTGAGTATTTTAGCGAGTGTTCTTTCTGGTTTGCTGAGTTTTTTCTTCTTATTTAGAGCTGTATTTAGATAGAGAATGAGAAGCACACCCCCCACTTTTACATGATGATTGTATACACATCATGGAGCTTTGCATAAATTCTAGAAATCGTTAAAGAACTAACGAGCTATCATTCAAAAGTGGGGGGGTGTGCTCGTATTTTTTAAATTCTGCCTAGCACCGAGTTTTGGAACATGATTCTACCCATGTAGCGCGCACCTGCCTTTGTAAGGTGTCTACCATCATATGAAATTAGTTGTAAGTTTTGAGTGAAGATTGGACAGGTTGTTGAATTACCACAGACTAATTTATGTGGATCTACAAAGGCTATCTTTCCGTGTGTTTTCTTTTCGAGGATGGAGTTAATTTCCATCGACTTTGTTCCTACTTCCGTTCTGACTGATCGTAGCTCTTTATTGGTCATATGGAAATAATCATTGATTGCTAGTTTGCCAAAAAACTTGTTACCAACAACGATCAGCTTTTGTTGTTTTTTACTTTTTAAGTAATTAATAATTTTAGGTAGTTTTTGAGCAACTTCTGGTTTCCAAAGTGATGCAAAGATTAATACATCTGCTTTTTGAACCTGTTCTTTTGCTGCTTTAAGGCTATCTGTTCGTCCTTTCTCTGTACAGAATCGACGATGCTTTGGTTCTATGTATTTTGAAATATATTCACCTGGTACTGTTTGACAGGGATAAGGAATAAATCGAAATTGAATTTGATAGTTTCTTAAATAGCCATTTTCAAGAGCACTGTTGAGAAAGTCACAACCTTGGCTATCGCCTACGATAATAGCTTTCCTTTTCTTAATATTATCATCAAAAGGCTTGGCTTGTAGTGCTCGACACTTTTCAAAAGCATAGGCGTTGCTTGACTGCGTATTGGTTGCTTTTGCTAAGCCGTCATGAATCGAGGAGTTTTTTGCAAATACCGCTGAAGAGAGAACAAAGGAAAGTACAGCAGAGGTAATCCAAAATGAACGTGTTATGACTAACTGACCAATCTTATCCATATATACTCTTTCATCGTTTATAAAAATAACTTTGTATCTATGACAGATAAATACATAGAAGTTCAAGATAAGTTTAAATGATCTTTGAAAGCGTGTAATGATAAAGCATCATTTAAAGCAAGGGAAAGGTTATTAGTATAATAGCTTTAATACTTCTAATTGGAAATTATAGAGAATAAAAAAAGGGAGTGTTTGGTTCCAAACACTCCCTTTTTTGAACAAAGTAGTTTTGTTACTTAGTTACACTAACTTCTACTCTACGCGCTTCTTCAGGCGCACCTGTTCCTGTAGTTTGCTCTGGTTTTTTAAGCTCAATTCGATCAGGTGTGATTCCAGATTGCTGCAATAAATCACGAACAGCAATTGCTCTGTCGTAAGCTAACTGTTCATTGTGCGCTTTATTACCACTAGGGTCATGGAAGCCAGAAATAATCGCCATTGATGAGCTATGCGTCTTCAAGTGTGAAATAACAGTCGATAATGAAAGTTCAGTATCGGCAGGGAATTCTGCGCTGTCTAAGTCAAAGTACAACTTAGCAACTGCCAAAGGCGCTTCTACAATAACCTTACGTTTGACGGTAGAGGTGTTTCCAGCAGTATCTGTCGATGTGTAAGTTAGCGTATATGTTCCAGGCTTATTAACATCAACATTGCCTGTTACTTTCACATCGGTTTTACCACCCACGTTATCCATTGCTGTTGCGCCTGTATCAACATATTTCTCACCAGCGGATATTTTTTCCATGGCAGATCCGACTAGGCTTAAACGTGGAGGTGTTTCATCACGAGCGGGAGCTTCAACAATAACCTTACGTGTTTCAGTACTCGTATTTCCGGCAGCATCCGTTGCAGTATACGTTAGTACATATTCACCAGCAGTATTAGTGTCTACCTTGCCTGTAACTTTAACATCAACTTTGTTATCGATATTATCAAGCGCAATAACACCTTCATCTGTAAAGCTTTCTCCAACGAGCATGCTCATTGTTGATGAACCCTTGATACCTAAACGTGGGGCAAGAGTGTCTGGCGCTGTCACTAGCTTTTCAACAGTTTTGATTGTAGGAGCCTTGTTCTGTAGCTCTACTATTTTTGCTTGTAAGCCTTTTATTCCAGAATTTTCTTTTTCAAGAGACCCGATACGACTTAATAGCTTTGGACTATCGACTTCAACCTGTTTTTCTACTATTTTTTCAACAATGGTAGGTGGTACAACACATTTTTTTCCATTAGGCCCATAACCTAAAAGCCATAGTAGAAGTAACAGTAAAAAAAGGATGATAGCGACAATTATCCATAGTCTATGGAAGCCTGCCCAGCGTGGTGAAATTGTTTCTGTATTATTACTCATGATTATTCTCCACCGTCTAGTTCATCTTGCCAAGCTTTTAATGAATCCCACTTGTTACTCGCAGCCATATCAGATTGGGCTGGCCATGTACCAGGTTTTGCGAGTTTGTATCTAGGGCCTGCGTTATCCAGTATCTTCTGTATCACATCAACATGTGTATCTGCCAATTCAGTAAAGGTATGGATACCATCGTCGTGGATTAACTCATTAATTTTCGGACCAATACCCTCAATTAAGGTGAAATCATCTTGCCCATTGTTTTGCTTGATTTTGAATCCTGCTGTTTTTGCAGCTTCAATATCGAGTTTTGGCGGGGTTTTTTTAGCAGGTTTTTTCTTGGCAGTAGAAGCGCTTTTAGCATTGCTGCTTTTAGTTGAAGATGCACCTTTTGATTTAGCGCTTCCATCAGGATAAACGCCACCATCTAACACATCTTGTAATGCCTTAAGTGCAGGCCAACGATTATTAACAACAAGATTTGCCTGATCAGGCCATGTGCCTGGATTAGCAATGGTATACCTTGAACCCGCATCATCTAAAATTTTCTGTATTCTTGATGGGTCAGAATTTGCTAATTCGGCAAATGTTCTAATGCCCCCAGCATGAATTAGATCATTAATTTTCGGACCAATGCCTTCGATAACGGTGAAATCTGTGTCCATTTTAATAGAAAGGCCAGCCGCCTTAGCTGCCTTAAAATCAATCGCAGGGCCGCGTTGCAAGTCACTTATTTCACCTTCAAGCTCAGTAATTCTTTTAAGATGAGCAGGGTTATCAACAAGCTTTTCTACCTCCACTGTCTTGCCAGAAGCTGCTTGTGATTGCTGATTGTCAAATGACTTAATCCTAGTTTTTAAGGCAGGAATCTCTTTGTTGGCAGATTCTAGCTCAGCCAACTTTGATGTGAGTAGACTAACTTGGCTCGTTTCCTTTTCCAGTTTACCAGCCAGTGCAAGATGCTCTGTTTGATCTATCGAGCTTCCTTTTGATTCTAAATTTCTATTGATTTTAAATCTTAGTTTTTCAAGCTGACCATTTTCACGTTGTAACTTTCCAATTAAAGCAAGATGCTCTGGATTATCAACAACCTTATCAATGTGCTTCTCAACGATTTTTTCAACGGGGGCTACGTGTTTTAGGCGACGTGCAAACCAGCCAGCCAAAAGCCAACCAATTAAGCCGCCAGCCAAATATGGCCAAAGCTTGCATAAGAAAAAAGTCATCTGTCACTACTCCTACAGGTTAATAATATTGAGATATTTCAGTAAGCTACATTTTTTAATACACCACTACAGAATGTAGTACATATATAAAAAATATTCACATATTTGTTTCTTGTATGAGAAGTATTTTTTATTTTACTGGGGGCATTGCTTCAAATGTTGGCAGCGTTTCGTCCATAAAGTCCCAGTTGGGCTTTCGTTTGTTGTAAACAATCGCGCCAGGTTTAAACCATGAGCTGTCGTCAACACAACCCACGGCAATTCCTATCATCGTTGGCATTGCCTTATTTTTGCCAAATAAGCGACTACCACAGTCTGTACAAAAATGACGAGTAACTTCACCACCATCATCAGTATCGCTTGTGTGTGAACTTGTTTTGCCTTTAATTGTGACTGCATCTCTAGGGAAAAAAGCAATAGACATATGACCCGTGCCTGATGCGCGTTGACAATAGTCACAATGGCATTGCGCCATACGTAAGGGCTCACCTGCGATGCTATAGCTTACTTTTCCACATAAACATCGCCCTGTTGCAAAGGGTTTATCTGACATTGTTTTTTCCTTGTATTTGATGGGGGTACAAAGAGTATAGAAGTTAATCTGGACTACAACAGGCAGAACCTATTAATTGTGCTTGTGGACAAGGATAATCGCCATAACAACAGTATACGCAACACTCACCTTTTTGGGTTTTAGTAATCGCCTTACATGATGGACAGCGGTAGCTGTACTGGCAGGTGTTCTCAGGCATTTCTTCTTTATATTTAAAGCTACAGTTTGGGCAGGTGAGAATTGAGTCAGTTATCATAGATGAAAAAGAATCATGTGAAAGTGGGGGGCTGTTTTATTTCAGCTTAACAAAACAGTTTTATATATATTAATGGTTATACATCATACATATCTTCGAAAAACCAAGCAGAAAGTTCATGTCTTCCGCCTAGTCTTGATTTTTCATAAATAGCTGACGCTTGTTTTCTTACCGTTTTTTCATGGGTAGAACGGAGTTCTGAAATTTCTTTTAAACTTAAGCCTTTCAATATAGATAACGCCACCTTCTTCTCACTAGGACTTAGTTGCCACTCGGCAAACTGAGACTGAATTACCTGCTGGTATTCTTGTTTACCTTTTGTGAGTTCAATATGTGTGCCTTTTAAGTCTTGTTTTACTTTTACAAGATTATTTTCAAGACTATTTTTCAATTGGTTTTGGATATTGATTAAATACATAAAATAAATTAAACCAGATAAAGACAGTATTATGACTAAAATTTCCATAGAAACATGAAAGACTGACACTTTATTATTAATAAAGCCGTTTAACTCACTATGGATTTCATATGCACCATAAAGGCTCATAGTAATAAGAAAAAAACTTAGTAATGATTTTTGTATATTTGGCATTTATTCATAACCTCCATTATAGAATATGTTCCAAGACAAGAAATGAGAAATACTTGCACGAGAATGGAATACTTTGATATGTATTTTTATAATAGTTAAATGTAATTATCAAAAAGACATTTAAAACGTATAATTGTAAACTTAAAAATATATGAGGTTGTGATGTTATGGCGCTTCCTAACTCAAAAAGAAAACAATGTTATAACTTTTAAGTACCAGTTTAGAGGTAAGCTCAAAAAAATCACTTTTACAATTAAGTAAACATCAGCCTCATAACATATCCTCAAAAAACCACGCAGAAAGCTCGTGCCGTCCACCTAGTTTTGATTTGTTATAAATAGTGGATGCTTGTTTTCTTACGGTTTTTTCATGGGTGGAGCGACACGTAGCAACTTCTTTAAGGCTTAAACCTTTTAGTAAGAGGAGTGCAACTTCTTTTTCACTGGGGCTTAGTAGCCACTCTGTAAATTGCCACTGAATCACTTTCTGATAGTTTTTTTTACCTTCTTGAAGGCGAATATTTGAACTCTCTAAATCTTTTCTTGTCTTGATAAGGTTAGCTTCTAAAAGCTTTTCTTTTTTGCCCTGTTTGGTAATTAGATAAAGGAAATAAACCAATCCTGAATATGAAATTATGACGATTAAAATTTCAGCTGAAACATGCCAAATCGTCTCGTTGTTATTCATCAAATCTCTTAACTCATCATATACCTCGTATGAGCTATAAATGCTCATAATGATGAAAAACAATCCTAATAATATTTTTTGTGAATGTAGCATGAGTTCCTAATTTAAAAATAAATAGCATAAAGCATGGGGCAAATGACTTAAAGTAACGCTTTTAGAACAATTGCCCAATAGTTCTAACTTGATAACTCAAATATTCTCGCCAAATATTCAATTTGGTTAAAACAATAATACAATGAAATCACCTATTTCTCTCTGGAAAATCACGTTACTGGTATCTTTATTAATCGCTATCATGGGTAATTTTTCCTTTTGGGCACAGTTGATTGATCGTATTTCAATAACCGAAGAACCTTTACTCTTATTTGGTTTTTTCATCATAATATTCATGCTGATTAACTTATTGCTTACGGTGTTTAGCTTCAAACCTATATTTAAACTTGCCAGTATTATATTGTTAATCACTTCCGCTTCAGCGGCTTATTTTATGGACAACTATGCGGTGATGATTGACAAAGGTATGGTCCGAAATATTTTAGCCACAGACACGCATGAAGCAAAGGAGCTTTTTAGTTTTCGTCTATTGATTACTGTACTTCTTCTAGGAATCATTCCTTCTTGGTTGGTTTTTAAAGCAAAAATTAATTATCAGCCTTTTGTAAAAGGGTTATTTCAAAAGACACTTATCAGCCTTGCATGTGTCGGTATTATTACTGCTACCCTTTATACTAATTATCAAGAGCTGTCTTTTTTTGGGAGAAATAACCGTGAATTACGTCACCTGATAAATCCCGTAAATTATATCGCATCGATAAAGTCTGTAATCAGTCAAAGTATTGGTGGCAGAAACATTATAGTACAAGCTATTGAAGATGATGCTACAAAAAAACCAAACCATGCTAATGAACGGAAACCTTCGTTAGTTATTTTAGTGTTAGGTGAAACCGCAAGATCAATGAACTTTTCATTAAATGGTTATAAGCGAGATACAAACCCATTGTTGGCTAAACAAGATATTATCAATTTTACTGATGTTAATTCTTGTGGAACAGCTACGGCTGTCTCTGTACCCTGCATGTTTTCAAAGTTTTCACGTGCTGATTTCAGTTATTCAAAAGGAAAGCAATATGAGAACTTACTGGATGTTGTTAAACATGCAGGTTATCAAGTTCTTTGGCGGGATAACAACACAGGTTGCCAAGGAAGTTGTGAGCGTATAGATTATGAAGATTTAGCACACGAAAAGTTGGCTGATTTTTGTGAAGACGGTAATTGTATTGATGATATTTTATTACATGACTTGCAAGACATTGTAGATAAAAAGAGTATTACAGGGAAAAGTATGACTAAAAAGAATGGTGATAGGTTTATTGTTTTACATCAAAAAGGCAACCATGGTCCTACTTATCATCTACGTTACCCTAAAGAATTTGAAGTATTTAAGCCTGCATGTAAAACCAATCAATTACGATCTTGTTCAAGAGAAGAGGTCGTAAATGCTTATGATAATGCCATACTTTATAGTGATCACTTTATTTCTAGTTCAATTGATTTCTTAAAAAAGAATGAGGATGAGTACGATACAGCTCTGGTCTATATTTCTGATCACGGTGAATCTTTAGGGGAGAATAATCTCTATTTGCATGGCTTGCCCTATATGATCGCACCAGAACAACAGAAGAAAGTGCCTTTTATACTTTGGTTATCTGAAAATTATCAACAAACATACGGCATCAATAAATCTTGTATTGCTCAAAAATCTGCTACAAAACTTTCTCATGATAACCTTTTTAGTTCTATGTTGGGTTTATTAGTCATACAAACCAAAGTACATGATGATAGTCTTGATATATTTTCATCGTGTAGCAAAACACAATTAGCCAAAAAACAATAAAAACGTATAATTAAGTCTCAAATATCTATGAGACTGTGGCGTTATGGCGCTTCCCAATCCAAAAAGAAAACGACGATATAACTTTAAGCGCCAATTTAGACGCAAGCTTAAAAAAATTGCTTTTATGATTCTAATTGCCGCGATTTTTGGTGGAACACACTACTACGGTAAGTTTTATGATGATGATTTAATCAAAAAGAAATTGAATGAAAATAGTGTCATCCATAAACAAAAAGAGAAGAAATTGCGTTAAAAAATGTTATCTCTAAATCAACTTCCACTACATATACAGACTCCCATTAGAAAAACACAAGAAGCACAACGGCTGTTTCATGGGCGCGGTCATGCTTTTGATGGTTTGTACCATGTCACGGTTGATTGGCTTCCTCCTGTTGCTTTGATTACTTTATTTGCTTCAGAATCATCCCAGAGTATTGAAAAATTGGCTGACCAACTTTTACAGATTCTTCCTGAATGTAAAAGTATACAACTTCAGCATCGCTATGAGCTACATGGGCCGATTGATGTGATTCATGGCGATGCTATTGAGCAATTAGTGGTTGAAGAAAATGGATTAAAGTATCAACTACAGTTAGGCAAATCTCGAAATACAGGTTTGTTTTTGGATATGAGCAATGGGCGCGAGTGGGTGCAAACCCATAGCCAAGGCAAGCGGGTGTTAAATCTATTTGCTTACACCTGTGGTTTTTCAGTAGCTGCCATTGCAGGGGAAGCTAAGTCTGTTTTAAATATCGACATGAGTAGCGCGGCACTGAATGTAGGGCGAGAAAATCACCGTTTAAATAAACATTCATTAGGGGATGTAAAATTTGAAAAACTCAATATTTTCAAATCCTTTGGGCGCTTAAAAAAGCGGGGGCCATTTGATCTATTGATTTGTGATCCGCCTACCTTACAAAAAGGCAGTGTCGATATAGCACGTGATTATCCCAAAATAATGCGTAGGCTAGACGAGTTTATGGCGCCTAATGCTACGTTGGTTTTATGCTTAAATGCACCTGAATTAGGGCGAGACTTTTTAATTGATAATATGGCTAGACTTGCGCCGCAATATCGTTTTGTTACAGATATAAAACCGCCAGAAGTCTATATTGATGCTGAGAATAAAGGTTTGAAAGTTTTGGTGTTTACGGAATTTATCGAAGCACACCCCCCCACTTTTACATGATGTTTATGATTATCATAAACATCATGTAAAAGTGGGGGGGTGTGCTTCTCTATATCCCTTATTTCTTCTTAGGAACGTAAATATCGGTACAAGTCCCTTCTGCAACTTCAGCCGCGAAATTTAGTGTTTCAGAAAGCGTTGGGTGAGGGTGTACAGTCAATCCAATATCTTCTGCATCAGCACCCATTTCTAACGCAAGTACCGCTTCTGCAATGAGTTCACCTGCGTTTGTGCCTACGATGCCTGCACCAATGAGTTGACCTGATTCTTTATCAAACAATACTTTAGTCATGCCTTCGTTGCGCCCAATACTCAAAGAACGTCCGCTGGCAGCCCAAGGGAAAGCACCTTTTTTGACTTCGATACCTTCGGCTTTACATTCATCTTCGGTTTTACCCATCCACGCAATTTCAGGATCAGTGTAAGCGACCGATGGAATGGCGCGTGCATCAAAAAATGCTTTATGTCCTGCTACGTTTTCGGCGGCTGTTTTACCTTCGTGCGTGGCTTTATGAGCCAGCATGGGCTGACCAACCACATCGCCAATTGCGTAGATATGATCGACGTTGGTGCGCTGTTGTTTGTCTACTTCGATAAAGCCCCAGTCGTTTACGGCAACGCCTGCTTTTTCGGCATCAATGAGTTTTCCGTTCGGGCTACGACCGATTGAGACTAACACTCTATCGAAAGTGTCTGTTTCTGGCGCGCCTTTTTTGCTTCCTACCTTTGTCGAACCAGAACCGCCTTCAAACGTACAAACCAGCCCTTTCTTGGTCGGTTTGATTTCAGAGACCTTGGTATTGAGGAATATATTCTCGTATTTCTTTTTGATACGACGTTCAAGAGGTCGAACAAGGTCACGATCAGCGCCTGGCATTAATCCTGTGCCAAGTTCTACCACGGTGATGTCTGTGCCTAGTGCATCATAAACGGTCGCCATTTCTAGTCCGATAATGCCGCCACCGACAACCAACATGCGTTTTGGTACTTCTTCAAGCTCTAACGCATCGGTAGAATCCATTACGCGTGGATCTTCCCATGGTATGAAAGGGAGCTTAGTTACGCGAGAACCTGCCGCGATAATACAGTTGTCAAAACCAATAGTAGATTTCCCGCCATCATCTGCTACTACTTCAATGCTATTAGCAGATGTAAATTTCCCGTAGCCGTGAACGATAGTGACTTTACGTTGTTTTGCGAGTTGCTTTAAGCCACCTGTAAGTTTGCTCACAATCCCTGATTTGTAATCACGAACCTTGTCGATGTCTATCTTAGGTTTGTTGAAGCTTACACCTAAATGATCCGCTTCTGCTGCTTCGTTAATCACTTCTGCAGTGTGGAGTAGGGCTTTTGAGGGGATACAACCGACGTTTAAACAGACTCCACCGATATTATCGTATTTCTCAATTAAGATAACTTCAACACCTAAATCAGCCGCTCGAAATGCCGCGGTGTAACCACCAGGGCCAGAACCTAAAACAACTAAAGGCGCATGTTGGTCTGCATCTCCTGTAAAGTTTGAAGCTGTTGGTGCTTCTTCAGCTGTGCGGGTTTCTTGTTGCGCTGTATCAGTGGCAGTATCGGTTGTTGCATCTTCTTTGGCTGTAGCTGTAGAAGAGGGCGTTAGCGTAGCAAGTAAGCTCCCTTGCTTAACCTTATCACCCACCTTAACTTTCATGTCTGCGATGGTTCCTGCAGAAGGTGCTGGAATCTCCATTGAAGCCTTGTCAGATTCAACCGTAATGAGTGAATCTTCTGGCTGAACTTCGTCGCCTTTTTTTACAAGTACTTCGATGACTTCAACTTCGTCAAAATCGCCAATATCGGGTATGTTTATATCTATTGTCACGGTTTAAATCTCTAAAATAATTGATAGTAGTATATTAAAAGCACACCCCCCCACTTTTACATGATTATAAGTGGTGAATGTATGGTGATATTAGACCATCATTCTTCTTATGTCAGATAACATTTTACTTAAATGCGTAGTAAATCTCGCACCATCCGCACCGTCGATAACACGATGATCATAAGAGAGTGAAAGTGGAAGAATTAAACGTGGTTCAAACTCCGCCCCATTCCAAACAGGCTCCATCTTAGAGCGCGATACACCCAGTACGGCAACCTCAGGCGTATTTACGATTGGAGTAAATCTAGTACCCCCAATACCACCTAAGCTAGAGATAGAAAAACAGCCACCTTGCATTTCAGAAGGTTTGAGTTTTTTATCACGCGCTTTAATAGCAAGTTCACGAATCTCTTGAGAGATTTCTACAAGCGATTTTTGATCGGCTTCTTTAATCACGGGTACAACTAATCCATTCGGCGTATCAACCGCAACACCAATATTATAGTATTTCTTTAGGATGAGATTTTCACCCGTAGCATCCAAGGAGCTATTAAAACGTGGGAAGGCTTTCAGCGAAGCTACTACCGCCCAAACGATGAAAGCCAATGGTGTGATTTTTATGCCATTCTTTTCCATCTCTTTGCTCATTTGCTTGCGGAAGGCTTCCATTTCTGTGATATCAGCTTCATCAAACTGGGTAACGTGTGGCACTGTCACCCAACTGCGATGCAGGAACTCACCGGTGAGTTTATTGATTTTAGATAATGCTTGGCTTTCGATATCACCAAACTGGCTAAAATCAATCTCTGGCATCGGTTTAATGCCAAGAGCTGTTCCGCTACCGCCTGTAGCCATTGCCTTTTTAACAAAGCCTTTCACATCGTCTCTATTAATGCGATTCTTACGGCTTGTACCTTCTACATTACCAAGATCAACGCCTAGCTCACGTGCAAAGCGGCGTACCGATGGGCTGGCATACGCTTTGCTGAAACGCACTTCATCAATACTTGCTGTAGGTGAAGGTTTGTGAACTTGAACTTTACCCACAGATGCTTTTGATGTTACAGACTCTGCAGGCGCCATTTTCTCGCGTTCAATTTTTTCAGTCTTTTTAGCGGGAGGAGGGGGGGATTCTTCTTTTACTTCAGGAGATGTTTCATCAACCTCCATCATCAAAAGCACGCTACCCTTAGCAATATTATCGCCAAGTGCTACTTTTAATTTAAGAATTTTGCCAGACTCACTGCTAGGAATTTCCATAGAAGCTTTATCAGACTCAACGGTAATCAGTGAATCTTCTACTTGAACAATATCACCAACAGCCACCAAAACTTCAATGACTTCAACCGACTCAAAATCACCAATATCGGGCACTACAATTTCTTTAATACTCATTTCAGTGCCTCCTTATGCTTTTAATGGGTTGATTTTATTGGCCTTGATGCCGTACTTCTTAATGGCATCAGCCACCTTCGCCGCAGGTAAAGTTCCTTCATCAACTAGCGCTTTTAGTGCCGCAACCGTTATTTGGTAGCGATCAACCTCAAAGTGTTTGCGTAATTCAACGCGCGTATCACTGCGTCCGAAGCCGTCTGTGCCTAATACAGAATAAGTATTTGGCATCCACTGGCGAATTTGCTCAGGATATTGGCGGATGTAATCAGTCGCCGCAACTGCAGGACCACGATGCCCTTTTAGTTGTTGTGCCACGTATGGAGTTTTTGCATCTTTTAAGGGATGCAGTCGATTCCAGCGTTCAATATCTTGTGCTTCACGTGCTAATTCATTAAAGCTGGTACAGCTCCATATATCGGCATCAACACTCCAATCTTCCATCAACAAGTCTGCCGCTGCGATCACTTCTAACAAAATTGTGCCAGAACCTAGAAGCTGAACTTTATTCTTCTTCTTGCCACCATTTTTGAGCAAGTACATCCCTTTGATAATGCCGTTTTTAACTGCAGCACCTTTGGGTAGCGCAGGTTGTACATAGGCTTCGTTCATTGCGGTGATGTAGTAGTAAACATCTTCTTGGCTTTCATACATGCGCTTCATGCCATCATGAATGAGTACTGCCATTTCATAAGCGAAAGTAGGGTCATAGCTGATACAGTTTGGAATCAATCCTGCTTGCACCATGCCGTGACCATCTTGATGTTGCAAACCTTCACCTGCCAACGTGGTTCGTCCAGCCGTAGCGCCGATTAAGAAGCCACGCGAACGACAATCGCCCGCAGCCCAAGCCAAATCACCAATGCGTTGGAAACCAAACATCGAGTAATAAATATAGAACGGCACCATGTTAACGCCGTGCGTACTGTAAGCCGTTGCCGCCGCAATCCATGATGAGAATGCGCCCGCTTCGTTGATGCCTTCTTCTAAAATCTGACCTGTCTTGTCTTCTTTGTAGAACATCACTTGTTCTTTATCTTGTGGCTCGTAAAGCTGTCCAACAGAAGAGAAAATACCGAGTTGACGGAACATACCTTCCATACCAAATGTACGCGCTTCATCTGGCACGATTGGCACAACATATTTGCCCATCTTCTTATCACGCGTTAGCAATGTTAATAAACGTACGTACGCCATAGTGGTAGACATTTCACGATCACCCGAGCCATCCAGAATCGACTGAAAGACTTCTAATGGTGGGACTTCAAGTGGTGCAGCGCTACTTTTACGAACTGGCAGAGAACCACCTAGTGCTTTTCGATGCTCAAGCATGTAGTTGCGCTCTTCAGATCCTTCTTCTGGGCGATAGTATTTTGCCGCAGCCGCATCTTCATCGCTTAATGGAATATTGAAACGATCTTTAAAGGCGATCATTTCATCTTCGGTTAATTTCTTTTGTGAGTGAGTACGGTTTTGACCTTCACCTGCAGAACCCATGCCGTAACCTTTAACCGTATGAGCAAGAATTACCGTCGGCTGATCTTTGTGGTTCACTGCAGAATCATATGCCGTATAAACCTTGTGCGGGTCATGTCCGCCACGGTTTAAACGCCAAATATCATCATCCGACATTTTCTCAACCATTGCCGCAAGCTCAGGATAAGCGCCAAAGAAGTTCTCGCGAACATACGCGCCGTCTTTGGCTTTGTAGTTTTGGAATTCACCATCAACCACTTCAAGCATACGTTTTTTAAGGATGCCGTCTTTATCTTTAGCAAGGAGCGGATCCCAATATGAACCCCACAATACTTTGATAACATTCCAACCAGCACCACGGAATACCGCTTCTAATTCTTGAACAATCTTACCGTTACCACGAACAGGGCCATCCAAACGTTGTAGATTACAGTTTACAACCCATGTGAGGTTGTCTAAATTTTCACGACCCGCTAGTGAGATAGCACCAAGCGTTTCAGGTTCATCCACCTCGCCATCGCCCACAAAACACCAAACACGACGCTCAGAGGTTTCAGCCAGTTTACGGTGTTGTAAATATTTCATAAAACGTGCTTGGTAAATTGATTTGATTGGACCAAGTCCCATCGAAACGGTAGGGAATTGCCAATAATCTGGCATTAACCAAGGGTGCGGGTAGGACGATAGTCCTGGCCCATCCGCTTCTTGGCGAAATGTATCCATGGTTTCTTCATCAAAACGACCTTCCATAAACGAACGTGCATAAATACCGGGGGTGATATGCCCTTGGAAGTAAATTAAGTCGCCACCGTTTTGCGGTGAAGGCGCGTGCCAAAAGTGATTAAAGCCAACATCATAAAGCGTAGCTGATGATGCAAACGATGCAATGTGTCCGCCAAGTTCAGAGCTTTTACGGTTTGCACGAACCACCATTGCCGCAGCGTTCCAGCGAATATATGAGCGAATACGACTCTCAATAGATAAATCACCAGGGTTTGCTTTTTCTAAGTGCGTAGGAATCGTATTGATATAAGCAGTGTTAGCAGAATAGGGGAGGTTCGCTCCATTGTGACGTGCCGTATCGATTAATTGCTCGATAATATAGTGGGCGCGTTCTACGCCTTCGGCTTCGATAATGGCTTCTAAAGACTCTGTCCAGTCTAATGTTTCTTGCGGATCTACATCGGTGTTTTCAATATCGCTCATAATCTATTTCGCTGTGATTTAAATTAATGGGTAATTTTAGCACTTCGGCACAAAAAACGAAAGAAAACGACATTTATAAAAATATCAGTAATATAATCATATGGTTATAGTGTCAATATAAATATATAGAGAATAAATCCAATGCTTATATGGGGTTTTTTCACACATTATGCTTGATGTTTAGCTGATTAAAGTACCTGTTTTAATCTGCGTTAATTGTGTAATCTGTAGATATATCCTGTAAGCTCTGTTTTATGACAAAAGAACTAAATAACCCTTTATTAAGTACGTCTGACGAGAAATCTGATGATGCTGTAGAACAAAATATCGTTGCACCTATGGGAGGGCGTTTTCGTGGCTTTTTACCCGTTGTAATCGATATGGAAACAGGTGGCTTCAATCATCAAACCGATGCTTTATTAGAAGTTGCTGCGGTGACTTTGCGTTTTGATGAGGAAGGTTTTATTCATCCGCACAAAACCTATGGCTGGCACGTTGCCCCCTTTGAAGGTGCAAATATGGAGCCAGCTTCGCTAGAAGTAAACGGCATCGACCCTGACTTACCGTTTCGCCAAGCTATCGCGGTTGATGAGAAAAAATGTTTGGATGAATTATTCAGCATCGTGCGCAAAGAAATGAAATTGAATAAATGCAAACGTGCCATTTTAGTCGGGCATAACGCGGCATTTGACTTGAATTTTTTAAATGCGGCAGTAGCGCGTATTAAAAAGAAGCGTAATCCATTCCATCCTTTTAGTACTTTTGATACGGTAACGCTGGCAGCAATGGCATACAGGCAAACGGTTTTGGCACGTTCAGTAAAAGCGGCAGGATTTGACTGGGATGCAAAAGAAGCGCATTCGGCAGTTTACGATACTGAAAAAACTGCAGACTTATATTGTAATATTATTAACCAATGGGAAGCTAATGTGGGTACTAAAAATATGCCCAATCAAAGCGATACAGAGTAGTGGCGCATAAGAAAAAAGGACAGGTGCTTTGTCAACTATCCGAATTAGAAGATTTATCATCCAAAAGTTTCAGTGTAAAAATCAAACGTAAAAAAACTGATATTTTTGTCATTCGTAAAGACGATCAAGTCTACGCCTACCAAAATGTATGCCCTCATGCTCAAGCCCCGCTTGAGTGGAATCCTGATGAGTTTTTAGATGCGGAGAAAGAAAATATTATCTGTGCATTGCATGGGGCAATATTTTCTATTGAAGGTGGAGGTTGCCTTGGTGGACCTTGTGAAGGGATTGGTTTAACGGCTGTTCCTGTTGAGGTGCAAGAAGGTGAAATTGTAGTAATATCTTAAACACCATGTAAAAGTGGGGGGGTGTGCTTTCACTCTATGGGTATAGAATAATTTATCTAGTCTTCAATCCTCGCCTTGGCATCACCGTCTTTTAGCTTGAGAATGATCTTCTGTTTTGGTTTAAGCTTTGTTGCCGATGTAATTAAATCCCCAGAATCAGAATCCTTAATAATCGAATAACCTCTCTCCAGTGTTTTCAACGGACTAATACTATCAAGCATCGCTAATTGAATTTTAAAGTTAGATTGTTCTTGCTGTATTTTCTTATTGATAGATTGCTGCAAGCGCGCAGAAAAATGGCTGAAGGCTTGTCCTTGCTCGGCTAGTTTTCTTGAGGGTGTGTTTGACTTTAAACGGCTGCTTAAGTTGTTTGTTTGAATTTGCCTAGCGTGCAATATGGTTTTCATTTTTTGTTGCAGGCGAATATTTAATTCATCGAGTCGTTGAGCCTGTTGTTGGATTTTACTCGATGGTTTTTGTAATTGTAGTCGTGCATCTACCCATTCTAAACGCTGTCGTTTTTGTTTGATGTTTTGCTTGATGGTTTGCGTCATCCACAATTGTGTTTGGACGACATCCGTTAAAAGCTGATTACGATCTGGTGTGATTAGCTCGGCAGCCGCAGAGGGTGTTGGTGCACGTAAATCCGCTACGAAATCTGCAATCGTAAAATCAATTTCATGCCCTACGCCACAGGCTATGGGTATTTCTGAATTGTAAATAGCCTTGGCGACATTTTCTTCATTGAATGACCATAAATCTTCTATCGACCCGCCACCACGTGCAAGGATGAGTACATCACATTTTTTGTCAATATTCGCTTGTCTAATCGCTACTTCAATCTGTGTTTTTGCTGCTTCACCTTGTACAACAACAGGATAAATCAAAACAGGTGTATGCGGGCTACGGCGTGACAGCACTTGTAGAATATCTCTAACAGCTGCGCCAGTAGGTGATGTGATGATGCCAATGCGCTTTGGGTATTCGGGGAATTCCTTTTTATGTTCTTCTGCAAATAATCCTGCATCAGCCAGCTTTTGCTTGAGTGCTTCATACTGACGTTGAAGTTGACCAACACCTGCATCTTCCATGTGTTCGGCTATTAATTGATAATCACCGCGTGGCTCGTATAAACCAACGCGTCCACGCACCAAAACCTTCATGCCATTCTCGGGCTGAATGTTTAATTTCATATTACGATTACGAAACATCGCGCTACGAATTTGAGATTTATTATCTTTTAATGTGAAATAAAGATGCCCAGAAGCAGGGCGCACTAAATTAGAAATTTCACCCTCAACCCAAAGCAAAGGAAAGCCTCGCGTGAGCAATTGATTAACTTCAGCATTAAGTTCGGAGACATTGAGAATGGTACGGTTTGATGTTTGCATATTTGGCTATTGTGGCATGGAGCGCTATATAAATTCTAGTAGCCATTTAGAAAAATAAATGAGCATCATGTAAAACTAGGGGGGTGTATATCCAGTCATTAAAAAAGCCGAGACTAGCTCGGCTTTCATGATCTTGTTCTAATTTTTTTGTCTGTTCTAGACAGTTTCTTAGAAGCGAGGACCTGCTGATTTAGCAAGTGCTGCTTGTTTAAGACCAGCTTTACTGTGCATTTCTGCAGCTTTAGCAATCTTAATGGCTTTTTTCTCTTTGCCATCTTTAGCAAGTGCTTCTGCTTTTTTAATCATCTTACCGGTTGCAGTCCATGCAAAGCCCGCTGCAGCCGCTTCTTTATTTGCTGATTTTGCCGCTTTAATCGCATCGTCTGCGCCACCAGCCATTGCTGGGGTGGTTAATGTCGTAAGTGAAAGTGCTAATGTTGCTAATACCAATTTAAGTTTCATTCATTCCTCCTAGTAGATGAATATTTTTATAAATGCTTTTTATAAAATTATGTGTGTGTAACTATTTTGTATATATCTGTAATTATTAACTACAAATGCATTGATACCAGTTTACCTTCTAAAGGTCAATCTCTATAATAAGCCGCTAAATTAAGGCAATGCTAATACAGCTAGGGTTATTTTAATTTAAAACACTTACAAAACCCCAATAACATACCAACAGTTGGAATAAATATAATATGAGAATTCTCGAAGAAGCTTTAACATTTGACGATGTTTTATTAATCCCCGCCCATTCAAATGTGTTACCCGCCGAGGTTGATTTGAGCACGAATCTTACGAAAAAGATTAAACTAAATATCCCCATGCTTTCAGCCGCGATGGATACCGTGACAGAAGCACGTTTAGCGATTTCATTAGCACAAGAAGGTGGCTTAGGTATCGTTCATAAGAACATGACGATTGATGAGCAAGCTAAAATAATTTCAACGGTTAAGCGTTTTGAAAGCGGTATCATTAAAGATCCCATTACGATAGCACCTGATATGTCCGTTGGTGACGTAATGGCGCTGACGGCAAAAAACAAAATTTCAGGCGTGCCAGTGGTTGAAAATGGCGATGATTTAGTAGGAATTGTCACGAGTCGAGATTTACGTTTTGAAACAAAATTTGATATACCTGTTTCTGACATTATGACGCAAAAGCAAGACTTGGTGACGGTGTCCGAAGGTGCGAGCAAAAAAGAAATTCAATCTTTGCTACACAAACATAAAATTGAAAAAATATTAGTGATCAATGACAATTTTAAATTACGCGGTTTGATCACCGTTAAAGACATTCAAAAATCCACAGACTTCCCTAATGCCTGTAAAGATAAATCAGAAAGTTTGCGCGTAGGCGCGGCGGTCGGTACAGGTCACGGTACAGAAGCACGCGTAAAAGCATTGGTAGAAGCTGGCGTTGATGTGATTATTGTTGATACCGCACACGGACATTCGCAAGGTGTATTAGATCGTGTTAGATGGGTGAAAGACTCATTTCCACAAGTTGAAGTCATAGGTGGCAACATTGCCACAGGCTCAGCAGCATTAGCATTAGTAGAAGCAGGCGCAGATGCCGTAAAAGTCGGTATCGGCCCGGGTTCAATTTGTACAACACGTATGGTGGCAGGTGTAGGCGTTCCACAAATATCAGCGATTATGAATGTAGCAGAAGCATTGAAAGACAGCGGTGTTCCATTAATTGCAGATGGTGGTATTCGTTTCTCAGGTGATATAGCAAAGTCATTAGCGGCAGGCGCACATTGCGTGATGCTCGGTGGCATGTTTGCAGGTACGGATGAAGCGCCAGGTGAGATTATTATTTACCAAGGCCGCTCTTATAAATCATACCGCGGTATGGGTTCACTAGCGGCAATGGCAGATGGTTCGAGCGATAGATACTTTCAAGAATCAGAAAACGCAGCAGATAAATTAGTGCCAGAAGGTATTGAAGGGCAAGTGCCTTACAAAGGTCCATTAGCGCCTATTATCCATCAATTAACAGGTGGTGTACGTTCTAGTATGGGTTATGTGGGTTGTGCTGATTTGGAAGAAATGCGTAACAAGCCAGAGTTTGTGAGAATTACAGGTGCAGGTATGAAAGAAAGCCATGTGCATGACGTAACGATTACCAAGGAAGCACCAAATTATCACTCATAACAGGTGATTTTTGTTGGCTATTTTGCATGCTGCCAATTACTTTTATGAAAGTAATTGGCAGAAAATTACGAGTCCAATAGCATAAGTATTCTACATTGCATTCAAGGCTGCTTCAATATCAAGCAATCCATTGCCATGCTTTTTCGCGTCATATCCTAAAAATGATTTATGTGCGTTTTCTTTTAGAATTCTCACAAGATCTTTCATCTTATAGCCCGTGTTTTCACGTACATTGTATTCTTCCATTAACGCTAACGCGCCTGCAATCATAGGTGCTCCCATCGAATGCCCTGTTAATATCTGGTGGTTACGGTTGTTTAATTGATAAATAGGGCGATTAAAGGCAAGAGCCTCTGTCATCGTTGATAACACATCATACGAAGGAATTAAAATACAATAGCTTTGTGCCAGCTCTCCACAAGAATTGATAGGAGTGATGTATTCGCCTGCTAAATCAACTTCCGATTCAAGCACCGCAATGCCAGTCTCACTGTAGGGCTTTGGTTGTACTAACACAGCAGAAATCCATAGATCAGGATCAACTTTATCACTCAAACTTGGCATTGCATTAAGCACAGAAGTGCGATTTTCAAAAATATTATTACTTTCGGTGATGATATAAACGCCGTCGGTGTCTTGATAAGCCTTAATCGCCGTTTCTAATTCTTTCCATTGTTTTGATTTTGGTAACACCGTACCAGCAATAATAGTTGGGTCTTGATTATTATTATTGAAGATGCGTTCTAAATAACCTTTATCTGCATCATTTTGAAACGTGACTAATCCTTTATCAGAAAGATCATTAACGCTTTCTACATCTTGCTCAAAACGCTTAAACATTTGCGTGATCGAGAGATTTTCTATTTCACCACCTGCCTTGTATATGATTGTTGGTGATTCAATATTAAAACTACCTGTAAGAATTCGACTCGATCGACGTTGGCTAACATCATCTAGAGCGGTAGAAAAAGCAACAATTAAACGTTCCAGTCCCTCAGCTTCACCCCAGCCTTGTTGAGGTATTGCCTTATTCATATAAGTTCCAATATCATAAACTTCTAGGTTTGCCTCACACGCGACACCTTGAACACCCTTGTTATCACACTCCGCGGCAATAGTTCCTGCTATATGAGTTCCATGTCCTTCACCTTCTGCGCCAAAAAGCTCAAGTTTATAAGGTTGGTTTCCATCACCTGTAATAACGGTGCCTTTTTGTGAATATGTATTAAACTGTTTTACAATACGGTTTTTCAAGTCAGGATGGCTTGCGTCTGCAATTTCGCCCATGATGGTAACAGTGACACCTTTACCCGTTAGGTTGAAATTTGTTCGTGCTTGACCCACATTAATCTCTTTAAAATATCTGAGTCTATTAACCTCTTCAATATTATTAAGCGTCGAGTTTATATTAATAGTATTAGATGTTGGGTTAGTAGTGTTACTTCCTCCACCTCCACAGCCAGCTACTGAAATTACAACAGCACTTGAAATAAGTAAGCGGATGAAAGGGTTATTGTTAGAAACTGGTTTAGTGTTCATTAATTTCATTCCTTATTAAATAATAGGTATCTATGATTTACTTACAGCGCTTTTGATGTATCACACCCTGGATAGTGCGAAGCTCACGCTTTGTATGATTGAGTTCAACATCAGCCGATGTGGCATCAGCTGTAGACTCAGCAGTATCCTCGGCAAGATCTACGATTGCACTCAGGACAGAGTCTGCCGTGCCAAATTTGTAGTCAGATTGTAATGATTTTTCTTTCTTTTTAAGATCGTTACAACTCATTTCCTGGTAAGAGGGTAATGAAGCACAACCGAGCATAGCGGATGAAATTAGAGTTAATAAAATAATGTTTTTCATAAAAATTCCTGTATAAAAATGAATGATTAAGTTGGAATATCTTGAGAGATATTTTCCAAGCTAGACTGAATTTTGACATTAAGATACAAGATAGTCTGTCTTGCTTATGTATGGAACTGTATGGTTTTGTATGCACGAATTTAATTAACAACTAGCAGATAGCCTTTTTCGAGTGTTATAAATTAATTTCTTATGACTGTTGAGTAGTGGGTAACTGATTTAGGTTTAAACTATCGTTCATTACCACAGAAGTTCAAAGCGTGCCCCGCCAAGATTTTTACTTCGATTCACGCGCACATCGCCACCGTGCTTTTTCATAATCAGTTTTACGATTGCCAAGCCCAAACCAATACCCGCAGTTTTACGGTTTCGGCTATTATCCAACGTCGAAAAAGGAGTGAATACTTCACTTCTTTTATCCTCTTCTATGCCAGCCCCATCATCACTAATAGTAATGCTCGTTTGATTTTCTGTCTGGTTAACAACGATCTTAATGGTGGTTTTGGCATAACATTGCGCATTACTTAATACGTTATTTATTGCACGTTTTATTAAAGACTCATTGCCAGAAACTTGCTGCGGGTTATCACATTCCACCATTAGTTTGATTTCAGGTAATTCTATTTTATGCTGATGTTGAAGTTGTTCCAATAGCGTGCAAATTTCAAAAGATGATGTCTCTACCCTCTGTTGATTTTGTAAGCGGTTTAACTCTAGAATTTCATCTACCGTTAATTGCATTTCATCCACATAACCATCAATTTTTTCGATATTTTTTCGTAGATCATCCACTGATGTATGAGTACGTGATAAATCCAATGAAAAACGTATTCTAGCTAAAGGTGAGCGTAGTTCATGCGGTATTGCGCCAATTAAAATTTGTTGTTCTTGCATGATGTTTTTGAGTTCATCTGCCATATGATTAAAGCCTATGGCGAGGGTGTCCATCGGTGGCAGCAACTTATTATTTGCCCGTGCATCCCACTCACCATCGCCCAACCTTGTGGCAACATGTACCAAGTGATCTATCGGTTGGGTTAGTTTTCTAACTAACAGGAATAAGGCAAAAGCAAGACTGCTAAAAATCAGAAAAAAGCTAATGGCTAAATCGAGCCAATCGTAAGTTGATTCATCGCCATCATTATCGGTCTCATCAATCTTTAAAACCCATTGTTTGGAGTTTTTTAGAAGCGCCAGGGTGTATAGATCTTTTTGACCCAAGGTGTTATCAGAGATAACCCTGTGATCTTTTGCTTGGCTTAGCTTTTTACGTTCTTGGTCACTCAGGCTGTCCCAAGAAATGAGTGATAAGGTAAGTTCTGTTTCTAAGGCATTGTAGATTTCTATTTCATCTTGCCACGTTTTTGGGTTTTTATGTTGCAACCCTTTTTCAATGGTCTGTTGTATTGTCTTAGAATCATTAATAAGTTGTGTATCAAAGATAAAAACATTTAGAACGAACATCATTAAAAAGAAAACAGCGAATGAGAAAACTAATGCACTGAGGTACACCCGTAAAAAAAGTGAATTTATCATAATTGGGTATCTCTATGAATTAGTCTTCTAATATACTCTGGCGCTCTTTAAGAAATGCTTTTCCAAAAGGCGTTTTATCATTGCTCGTAGGTTTAACAGACTGAGTTAACATCTTATAACGTTTGATTTCATCATGCTTCATCCAATAAACTGATTCCGCAGGTGCTGAGTAAATGGTAAACCAGTAAAAGTCTGCTGTTCCTAGCATATCTTTAATATAGCTTGCATTCATCTTATGATCTGGATGACCACGTGGAATGTCTTTTGCTTGTGTTGAACCATCTGACCAAGAATGCACCCCCAATTTCGCGCCTTTTTCCATGGTTCTTTGTTTGCCTGATAAGAATAAATCAACCGCGCCAGAAGCAATTACACTGTTACTTAAAAGGTGTGTGTTTAAGCCTTTGCTTCTTATATAGCGTGCTAATTTAAAGGTAACATCATCATCTAAAGAGCCAGAACTTGCGGTTAGTACAATCGTCTTTACTTTAGGGTGTGTACGCAATGCCTTAGTCACTTGCCCATAAGATTTACTATTAAAATCACCCATTAAATACATTTTATCTTGCTGAATGGATATTTTAGTCATTTCGATTTGATTTAATGCACCCACTAATAGTTGAGTACAACCAGAAAGAAAACTTATAACAATGATTCCTACTAATATTTTTATATTTTTCATTTTGTAACCCCTTTTGATAGTAGGACAAGAATAATGCCTGTAATTAAACCGGCGATACTAAGAGCTATAAGGTGCATATCTGTGTTAAACCCACAAGAGACATCTCCAACCACCCCATCTACTGGCTGCATATAGTTGTTTCCGCATATTATTTTTCCGACTAAGTTAGGAATTATTGAAAAAGACCTACTTAAAACGCCTATTAGCACAGCGAGCGCAATAATAATTAAACCTAATTTCTTTTTACTAATCATAATATTGTCCTTATTGGTTCGTATTTAAAATATTCATGCGCTAATAATGACAAAGAATACGAATAGTATCCGTCAGAAATTGTAGGTGAAATGTAAGCGATTGTAGGTATTTGAACTAAAAATAACGTTATACAACTAGCAAGTACCCTTTGCTACGCACTGTTTTGATAAAACGATAGGGGGGAATATCATCATCCATTTTTTTACGCAATGAGGATACGCGTAGATCAATGGAACGATCAATTCCATCATATTCTATACCACGTAACTGTTGGTATAGGTCATCACGACTCACTGGTATACCGTTACTTTTTACAAGAACGCTGAGTAACTCAAACTCGCCACTGGTTAAATTAATTTCTTGATCATCTATATGTAAGGTATAGGCTTTTAGATTAATAGTTAGGTTTTGAATGTGTATTTTATCGACATTGTTGTTTACAGATGTGCTTTGATTGCGACGTAATAAAGCATTGATATGGGCTAATAATATGTGAGGTCTAACGGGTTTATTAAGGTAGCCATCAGCGCCCGTATTTAACGACGATACCTCAGAAAAATCATCATCTTTAGCGGTAAGCATTAACACGGGGTTATTAAAGTCTTGACGAATTTGACGACACACTTCAACGCCATCTAACCCAGGAAGCATAATATCAAGTACCACTAAATCAGGTTTATCTGATAAAATATGATCTACTGCTAAAAGACCGTTATCCACCCAAATGACATCAAATCCCTCACTAGTTAGGAAGGTTTGAATCATATTCGCTAGTTCAGCATCATCTTCAACTAAGATGATTTTATAAGTTTTTTTGGGGGTCATTGATTTATCTCGTGGGCTGGAAAAAGACTTGCGTTATAATCACTAGCCGACTTTAATAAGCCCAATTTTTCAGATGGTAAAGTTATGACTTCCAATATTCACACAGATCGCATTCTAATACTAGATTTCGGCGCACAATACACCCAATTGATTGCCCGTCGTGTACGCGAGGTTGGCGTTTATTGTGAAATTTACCCTTGGGATGTAAGCAGTCAAGATGTGATTGACTTTAAAGCTAAAGGGATTATTTTATCAGGTGGGCCAGAATCAACGATTGGCGATGATGCACCAGAAGCACCTCAAGCGGTTTATGAATTGGGCGTACCCGTACTGGGCATCTGTTATGGTATGCAAACCATGGCAATGCATTTTGGTGGTAAGGTTGAAACAGCTGATCACCAAGAATATGGCTATGCACAGGTGCGTGCGCGGGGCCATACGGCTCTATTCAAGGATATTGAAGATGAAGTAAATGCCGAAGGCCATGGCTTATTAGATGTTTGGATGTCGCATGGTGATCATGTGGTGGAGATTCCTGAATCATTCAAGTTGATGGCAAGCACTGAGAATGCGCCGATTGCAGGTATCGCCAATGAAGATAAGAAATTCTACGGTATTCAATTTCACCCAGAAGTGACTCATACAAAGCAGGGTGGTCGGATACTTGAGCGCTTTACGCGTGAGATTTGTGGCTGTGCCAATTTATGGAATCCGCAGAACATTATCGAAGACAGTATTAAAAATGTGAAAGAACAGGTTGGCTCTGATGAAGTGATTTTAGGGTTGTCAGGTGGCGTAGATTCATCCGTTGTTGCGGCAATGCTTCATAAGGCGATTGGTAAACAGCTCACCTGTGTATTTGTAGATACGGGTTTGTTGCGCTTAAACGAAGGCGATCAAGTAATGACGATGTTTGCCGAACACATGGGTGTAAAAGTTATTCGTGTGAATGCAGAAGCGCGTTATCTAAAAGCACTGAAAGGCAAAACAGACCCAGAAGAAAAACGTAAAATCATCGGTAATTTGTTTGTCGGAATTTTCGAAGAAGAATCTAATAAACTTACTAATGCAAAATGGCTAGCACAAGGCACAATTTACCCTGATGTTATTGAATCAGCAGGCAGTAAAACGGGCAAGGCGCATTTAATTAAGTCGCACCATAATGTGGGTGGCTTACCAGAAGATATGAAGCTAGGGCTAGTTGAACCTCTGCGCGAGCTATTTAAAGATGAAGTTCGGACCATTGGGATGGAGCTTGGGCTTCCCGCTGAAATGGTCCATCGGCATCCGTTTCCTGGGCCTGGTTTAGGCGTGAGAATTTTAGGTGAAGTGAAAAAAGAATTCGCTGATATACTTCGTCTTGCAGACAATATTTTTATAGAAGAATTGTATAAGCATGATTTATACAATAAAACCTCACAAGCCTTTGCTGTGTTCCTGCCAATCAAATCGGTAGGTGTAACAGGTGATGGCCGTCGTTATGATTATGTGATTGCATTGCGCGCGGTTGAGACGATTGATTTTATGACTGCACGCTGGGCGCACCTGCCTTATGATTTTTTGAGCTTGGTTTCTAATCGTATTATTAATGAAATTTCGAATGTTTCGCGGGTGACTTATGATATTTCAGGTAAGCCGCCGGCAACCATCGAATGGGAATAGTTTTTACTACTCACATCACTTCCATAAGCCGCCACTTCCGCGTTGAGAAAATAGTTACTTACATCTGTAAGCGCCTATTTCCTCGCCTTGAATTGCCGACTTCTGAAAGTAGTCTGAGCAGCAAAAATACCTTTGTTGGTATAAAGAAAAAGCTATTTATGAAAACATCATGTAAAAGTGGGGGGGTGTGCTTCTAGCCAACCTGTAGTGAATACTACCAAATAGTTTTCACATGCTTATATTGAAGAATTTTTCTATCGCTGGTAATTAAAGGTATTGAATATTGCCTTGCTAAGGCGGTGATAATTCTATCCGCAGGGTCTGGATGGAAATCATCTGGCAATCTGACCGATTGGATAAAGGTATCATTATCAACCGCCACAAATTCGACTTTCTCGATGGCAGATACAGTGCGTATCCAATCATCGGTATCCATAGTCAATGACAAGCGCCCCTTATCAACCAGTAAGGCAATTTCCCATGTCGTTATGGATGAAACGAAAATAAGCCCATCATTTTTATTGATTTCATTCTTAATGGCTTTCAAGGCAGGTTTTGATAATCGATTATCCCCATTCACCCACCAGATAAGGGCGTGTGTATCCAGTACAATCATTATTGGCTTAATATCTCCCAGTCACCTTCACCGACAGGTTCAGTGGGATCAATATATTCACTCACGCTACCTTTTAATATATCAAGTGGTTTACGCTCTTTTGAATGATAAGGACGTATCTCGATGGAAGGCTTTCCGTGATCAGTAATAACCAATGATTCACCATTCGCCTCAACCTGGCGGAAAAACTCCAATGCCTTAGATTTAAACTGTGATTTTGATATTTGCTGTTCTTTGCCCATGATTATTACTCTAGTCATATACCTATGGTCATAATCATAACATAAGTTAATTTTTATAGATAAAATAGTATGTTTTTATTTAACTATCGTATCAATTAGTTGTTACAAATTATTTATCTGTTACCATAGATTTTTTTATTATAGAGTAAGAATAATGCCACATTTTATTTCTAACTTGAAAATTAAAAATTTCAAATCATGTATAAATACAGAGTTACTCTTATCACCTTTTACTGTACTTGTAGGTTACAACAATGCAGGTAAATCAAACTCATTAACAGCACTTCAATGGCTTATAACAAGATCAAAACAACCAACAACTGCATTCACAGATGAAACTCAAGCTATTGAAGTTGAAGGTACAATAGAAGGTATTTCTAGTGATATATTAGAGCAAATGCCTGCCAGACAAAAGACCTCCATCGAACCATATATTAATCACGAGAAATTGATAATTAGAAGAGTACAAGATTCTCCAACATCTTCTGTAGGTCAAATAAGTTTATCAGTATGGAATGAATCTGAAAATGAGTGGACTGCAAATCCTACTGGAATAGATAATGCTATTAAAGGGTTATTACCTGAACCAATAAGAATAGGAGCAATGGAAAATGCAGCAGATGATGCTTCAAAAGCAAAGTCAACATCAACAATAGGAAAGTTGTTAGCTGCTTTTTTAGAGCCTGTTAAACAAGCTCATGAAGCGGATTTAACAAGTCACTTAGATGAAGTGAGTCGTCGTATATCAGCAGACGGTGATTTAAGATTTAATGAACTATCTACTATAGACGATAGAATTAATGAAAAAGTAAGTAATTTATTCCCAGGAATGAGTTTAAAGCTTCATTTTAATACTCCTAACTTTGATGAATTGATTAAAAGTGGAACAATAAAGGTTTATGAAGACCAACAAGAAGCTAGAGAATTTACTTCTTATGGTCATGGTGCTCAGCGTGCAATTCAAATGGCTTTAATCCAGTACTTAGCAGAGTTTAAAAAAGATAACTCTGAGCAACTTACAACTACTTTATTATTGATTGATGAGCCTGAATTATATCTCCACCCATTTGCAATTGAGCAAGTTAGAGAAGCTCTCTTGTTGTTATCAACGAATGGTTATCAAATTATTCTTTCTACACACTCTGCCCAAATGATTACTCCAAAAGGGGCAGAAAACACCTTATTAATTCGTAAAGATGCTACAAGAGGTACATACGCTAGAGCACGACTTAGCGATGCGATACAAACTATTGTTCCAAATACTACACATCAAATGGAACACTTATTTTCACTTTCCCATTCAACGCAAATACTATTTGCGGAGAATGTTGTTTTAACCGAAGGAAAAACAGAGCTACGTTTGTTGCCTTTGTTATTTCAAAAAATATCTGGGGTTACACTGGGTCAAGAGAAGCGCGCTTTGGTGCCACAAGGTGGTGTAGATAACACTAAAAAATCACTAGATATATTGAATGCAATGGATCTTCCAGTTAAGGCAATAGTTGATTTGGATTATATAAAAAGAATTACTGGTGATGGTTTTTTACAAACAAATGATACAGATATATTAGCAATTAAAACGGTGCTTAGAAATCTTGAAGGCTCTGCTCTAATTACACTAAATACGGATGGTTTTCCACAAAAAGGAGTTGTAACTGCTGCTAAAGCCTATGAGTTATTGGCTCAAGAAACAGATGCAACTCAGCCGATTGAGTCGTTGCATCAAAAGTTATTAGCTCACAATATCTGGATATGGAAAAAAGGAGCGATTGAAGCACATTTAGGCATTGTAAGTAAAAATGAATCAGGATGGGCTAGTTTTAAAGCTAGTGTTGAAGGTAATGGAGTAGATAATACTTGCACAGATTATCAAGGTATATGTGATCTTATGAGCTGGCTAAGACGTTAACAAATGAGTAGTACACTAGGTATTGTTTTAACATCATGTAAAAGTGGGGGGGTGTGCTTTAAAATATCACATCAAACTACTTAGTGAGCTCTACCGATGATCAAAAGTGGATGGCTCACGCCTTAAAACTGGCAGAACGCTCACGTGAAGAAGGTGAAGTCCCAGTCGGGGCTGTTATTATTAAAGATGGTGAGTTAATTTCAGAAGGCTGGAATCAACCCATAGCCGACCACGATGCCACAGCGCACGCCGAAATAATGGCGATTCGCGGCGCTGGCAAAGCCCTCAACAATTACCGCTTACCCAATACAACGCTGTATGTAACTTTAGAGCCTTGCACCATGTGCGCGGGCGCAATGGTTCATGCGCGTATTGCTCGTGTGGTTTTTGGTGCGCCAGACCCACGCACAGGTACTGCAGGAAGTGCGATTGATTTGTTCTCTCAATCTTATAATAATCATCAAATAGATGTAGAAGGTGGTGTGATGCAAGAAGCCTGCGGTCAAATTCTTAAAAACTTTTTTAGAGAACGGCGTAAAAGGAATAAAAACCCATGACAAAAGATGATTCAATCAGTGTTCTCGGTGAGCCTTTAGAGCTTTGCGGTGATAACCCTGTCACAGGTTTCTTCCGAGATAGCCACTGTAATACCTGTGAAGAAGATTACGGTTCGCATACCGTTTGTATTCAAGCGAGTAAAGAGTTTCTAGCGTATTCAAAAGCGATGGGGAATGACTTATCAACACCTGCACCGCAGTTTGGCTTTGAAGGCTTAAAAGCAGGCGATGGCTGGTGTTTGTGTGCTGCGCGTTGGTTAGAAGCTTATGAAGAGGATGCCGCACCGCGAGTATTTCTATCAAAAACGCATCAACGTGCTTTAGAAATTATCCCACTGGATCTTTTAAAAAAGTATGCGACTGATTTGAATTAGTGATAGACGATTGATTTACGTCAGTTTTACACAGAACCGTTTGCGCGTATAATGCGCCCCACCATTATTTTCTTTCGGTTTATACCATGCCTAAATTTGTTGTTTGCGCTCTTTATCATTTTGTCATTCTAGAAGACTTCGAAGAGCTTCGTGATCCACTGCATAATGTGATGGATATTAATGGCGTGAGAGGAACCTTGTTATTAGCGCTAGAAGGTATTAATGGAACCATCTCTGGCACGCGTGAAGGCATCGATAATGTATTGGGTTGGCTTCGTAATGATCCTCGTTTTGCCAAACTCGACACCAAAGAATCTTACGATGATGAACTACCGTTTTATCGCACACGCGTTAAGCTTAAAAAAGAAATTGTGACAATGGGTGTTGAAGGCATAGACCCTAAACATATTGTAGGTACATATGTTAAACCTAGAGATTGGAATGCCTTAATCTCAGACCCTGATGTTTTACTAGTGGATACTCGCAATGATTACGAAGTAGCTATTGGTACTTTCAAAGATGCCATCAATCCCGATACAACGGTATTTCGTGAATTTCCACAATATGTTAAAGATAACTTAGATAAAAATAAGCACAAAAAAGTTGCCATGTTTTGCACCGGTGGTATCCGCTGTGAAAAATCTACGGCCTACTTAAAAACACAAGGTTTTGATGAGGTTTACCATCTTGAAGGTGGTGTGCTTAAATACTTAGAAGAAGTCCCCGAAGCAGAATCAATGTGGGAAGGTGAATGTTTTGTATTTGATAATCGCGTGTCAGTGAATCATCAATTAGAAAAAGGTATTTATGATCAGTGTCACGCTTGTCGAATGCCGATTACCGAAGATGATAAAAATCAAGAGCATTTCACTCATGGCGTAAGTTGTCATCACTGCCATGATGTAACCGATGAAGTACAAAAACAGCGCTATATCGAACGTCAAAAACAAATTGAATTAGCCAAGAAACGCGGTGAAGACCATATTGGTGGTGATGTAGTTAAGTTTGCTGATAAACATCGAGATGAAAAGCGTAAGTTTAAAGAAGCCCAGAATAAAAAGCATCGCTAGGTGCAAATATTAAACTGCTCATACCGTAGGTTGGAAGAGCGATAGCGTCATCCGACGTTGCGGGTTGAGAAAATATGGTCATATCGGATGACGCTCCGTTCTTCCGACTTACGTATACGCGTTGGGGCTTGATGGGTTTTAATATTCTCACTCTGTTTGCAAGTCATACATGCTTGACTGGTACAAAACTATTGACACCGTAGTGAAAACAATATAAATATTATTCATGATAATATATTTCAAACTAATTAAAGTGTTTCAGGCTCTTTCAATAAATTCACGTATATTTGTACTTGGAATGTGCTTGCTAGTTTTCAATACAGAAATAGTCGCAAATGAATTACCTGAGGTCAATTACTATAATAGTATTGATTTAATTAAAAATATTTCTAATGAGTACGCTAATAATATAGAAACGATTACAAAAAATCGGATAATTAGAGATAAACTATATAATGAAAAACTTAAGACAAATTTAGCTAAAAAGACTGTGAAACGAAGAAAGGGTGCTGTAAAAAAACAAGTAGCAAAAAAACAAAATATAGATAAGGAACAACCTGTTGTTTATGAAGTAAATGACTGTAAAAATAAGAACTCGTCTGTTCTATTAAGAAATGGGATAGAATCTTGTTTTGATGTGGCAACAGATGTACCAACTTACACTCGCCCTATAAACCTCAATTCAGAGTATTTAGGTTTAGGTGTGAATTCTAGACCTATAGATTTAGGTATTACACCGTTAGATACAAGTAAGATTATGCTACTTGGTAAGAATGTAAATATATTAGATAGGTAAATAAATATCTTAACGCGTTGATTTACCAGAAATTTCAAAAGCACCGCAGTGAGCCGTATGTGTAGGTTGATGAAATGGTATCCTCCCCCTAATTCGGCATCAAGTGCCATAATTGGAGATGAAATATTCCCAATTAAACAGAGAAGAAAACCATATTTGGAAGAACGATAGCGTCATCCGACCTACGTATACGGCTACCGTGTTACTTATTTAGAATTGTTACTTTTTCAGGCAACTCTTTAAAGTTTAATAACGCTGCCGTACGATAATTAATGAATACTGAGTCAGTAAATACTATCTCTATGTATTTACCCACTGTTCCAGAAATTTTAACTTTCGCAAGTATGTTTTTATCTAATTCAATAACTAAAATTTTTCCAGAAGCTGAATGTGTGTTTTTTTTCATTCTCTTTGCGGCGTCGTTTGACAATGTTAGCCTGAGTGATGGTCTATTTGTTTCATCAAAAGATGGCTTTGCATCAATTATATCCGCGTTTGTGAGCCAAGGATCTGCCTCATTGATATAAGCACGAAACTGACCTTGTGTCTCAATATAATAGGGTAGTTCGTCATCGCTTACATCTGATTCATTGTTAAAGGTAAACGTAATGGTCTTATTATCATTAATTTGACTCTTAACTTTTGAGAAAAAACCACCATATCTTTTATTCAATCTATCGCTTAAAACATGCTGAATTTCTTTGATATTTTTCTGAGACTCTACGCTAACAACAATTTCATTGTTTGGGCTAGATTGTCCAAATGAAATCCAAAAGAGCGCTACAAAAAGTAGGATAATAGTTTTATGGAATACGTTCATAGATAACCTAAAGCCAAGTTTAAAAAAGCAGTTGTTATAGTGGAAATTCAACGGAGGCACTAAGATTAAGTCTCGTTCCTGCATGGCTGTAATTGAGTATTGATAAGTAAATGTGTCAATGAGCATCCAAAATTGACCCACATAGGCATCGAATATTGACCCACCCTTGGGTTGTTATTTTAGCGCCTTTTGTTGGCTTTGTTTAAACCGATATGAATCATTTTTAGTCTCTATAATTGAGCAGTGATGCGTCACTCTATCGAGTAATGCTGTGGTCATTTTTGCATCACCAAACACACTCATCCACTCTGAGAATTCTAAATTGGTGGTGATGATGACACTGGTTTTCTCATACAGCTTACTAATCAAGTGGAACAGTAGCGCACCGCCTGATTTTGGGAAGGGGATATAACCCAGTTCATCAATAATCACGCAGTCAACAAACTGTAATCGTCGAACTAAACTGCCTTGGCGTTGTTCTGTTTGTTCTTTGATTAAGGTATTGATTAAATCGACCGCATTAAAGAAACGTGTTTTCTGTCCACGTTGTATCAGCTCTGCGCCGAGCGCAATGGCGGTATGTGTTTTGC